>CAINFC010000010.1 GCA_903847975.1 uncultured Acidobacteriota bacterium
ACGGCCCTGGACAAAATGGATCACTGGTTCGATACCCGCCTCATTCCTATCGAGGACATCGATTTCGTTCTGCGCCTCGCTCTGGCCTGCGGCTCAAGGGGCAAATGGCTGCGTGAATGCGTCTATTTTTATACCCGGGATATATACCGCAATGCCCAGGTGATTCTCTCTGCGCATCATGACTGGCAGAACGTGCTCGATAAGCTCTACGCACGGCCCGATCTGCCGGCTGATGTGATCGCGCAGCACGCCCGGGTTTACCTGTGGCAGGATGTGCATATCGCCTGCACAGCCTATATGGCCGGCATGACGGATCTGGCCCGGTTCGTCCTGATGAAAAGTCTGGCGCTGCGCCCGGAGTTAATGGAGGCCGGCCCGGAGCTGGTGGCGGAATTCCTGACCCGCCTGACCCTCTCCAATCCGGAACAAAAAGCAGCCTGCCAGCGGGCCGCCGAAGTAATTTTTGATCACCTGCCGCCGCTGTTGTCCCGCTGCTGGGCCCACGGAAGGGCGCAAGCACTGGCCAGGATCGGGCCGTGACCCGAAGGAGCGAAAGGGCATGACGGGGGATGATCCGAATCGCCCCCGGGAGCGGGTCTCATCTGCCCGCCGCCTGCATCTGAGCGTCTTTGACCTGGCTCTTACGCTGACCTGCGATACCCGAAGCTGCGTGGATGCCGTCGAAGGAATGCTCTCCCGTTTCGTAAGGTCCGATGAGGCCGCATTGGATCACCCGACCGTGAACGTGACCGTACTTCTCGAGCGCCCCGATCCGGTTGCTTTTCTGGAAGGCAGGAGTTTTGCCCTGCCTGATTCGATCCAAGGCGAGCAATATGTCTATAACCTGGTGATGGGCCTGATTGCCACAAGGGTTCGGTCTCATTTTCTCCTTCATGCCGCGGCGGTTTCTTATCGCGGCGAGGGCCTGATTTTAGCGGGAGATTCAGGACTCGGCAAATCCACCATGTCCCTGGCCCTGGCCGCCATGGGCTGCGATTTTCTTTCGGACGAATACGCCGCCCTGGGACGCCGGAATGGACTTCTTTACCCTTTTCCCCGCCGGATATTGGTCTATCCCGAATCCCTGCGCCTGGCTGGTCTGGAACACCTGGCGTCCCGGGCGGTTCCCCAGTTCGACAAGTTGGGCCTGGACTGCGGCCCTCCGGAGATACCGATGAACGGCAGGCCCTCCCCGGTCCGGTATGTGGTCTTCCTGACCCGTCCGGCGGCGGATCCGGAAAAAAAGGGATTCGAGGCCGCTCCCCGCATTCAGCCGATGAAAATCGATCAGGCCGCGCTGGCCGCCCTGATAAATTACCACTTTGGCGGACTGGGCGAACTGCTCAGGACGGAGTACCGCGGAAACGCTCTGCACCTGTTCCTGGATCTGATCACGATCTTTCGCAACGCTTCCTGTTACGCGCTGACCGTGGGACAGTTTGAACGGCAGGTGGATCTGCTCCGGCAGATTTTAAGGAAGGGCGAAGGAGGCGGCCGGGAGGAAGATGGAACCTCTTTCGTCCTCTCCTGAATCTTTGCCGGAAACGGTTCTGCAGCTCTGGCCGCAGATGGGAGGCACATGGGAAGTGACCGTGCGGGGCAACAGCATGATCCCCGTTCTGTGTGACGGCGACCGGGTACGCATCCGGCTGGGAGCAGACGGACTGCAATGCGGTCAGATCATCGCCTTCCGCTTCCAGGGGCAGCTGGTTACCCATCGGCTGATCGCCCGTCCGGATCCGGGAACACTGCTTTTCAAGGGGGATCATTGCCGAACAATGGATCCGTTGCAGCCGCTCGAAGCCGTTCTGGGCTGCGTCATCGCACGCCGGCGCGGAACCCTTTGGCAATGCATGGATACTTTAGCCTGGCGATGGTCCGGCCGGCTCCTCGCTCAGTCCGCCCTGCTGCTCATTCGGATGAAACAAATGAAACGGAAGATGTTAGGGTAAGGGTCCGGGCCATAACGGGTTGCGGGTGCCGCAGCGACCTCGGCCGCCATTCCCGCTCCGGACTTTTTGCCATGTCATCAAAGAAGATGCGTTCGCAAAAAGCCGATATTTCATTTTGTTCTGCCGTCCCGATGGGACTTGGGTTGATCCTGCCCCAACCCGGCACTCACCTGCCGGGCCACAATCGGCCGTCCCTTACGGGACTTGCGTGTGTACCGCACGGGACGAAATAGCGGAGACCGTACCGTTTTACTCCGGCCTCGCCTTGTCAGGCCCTGCATAATCCGGCACAGCACTATGATTCCGAGGCATAGTCCCGTCAGGGACGGCAAGATTATGGCCCGGCAAAAAGTCCCACTTCTTCGGATTTCCGTTGGGGAAAGCCCGGAAAGGGCTTCGTAACACAGCCCGGGGTTGGCGCGCTTCGCGCCTACCCCGGGTAGGGACACCTGCAGGTGACAACCCGGAAAGGGTTGCGCAAAATCCGCAATGGCCGTTGTTTGCGCAGCCCTTTCCGGGCTGACTTTAAAACAAATCCGTTTACCCGGGGTAGCGCCTTTGCGGCGCAACCCCGGGCTGTGATCCGGAGCCCTTTCGAGGTTCCGGATACTTTTTGCGAAGTTAGCGGAAGGATGGTTTCGTAAAATGAAATCTTCGACCTCCCCCTCCCAACGAAGATCGCAGGCAAAGTTCATGGCTCATTTTTCTACCTGCGCTTCTTTTTTCTCCCTGGAAAAGAGAGAGGCCACCGCTGCCGCTTTGGTCCCGGCGGCGCGCTGCGTGGCCGCCAGTTCCCGCCACACGGCCACTTCGGCATCCCGAGCCGGCTTTTCAATGGTCTCCCGCATGAACTCCAGCTTCTTCAATCGGCCCCGGATACTCTCATCCAACAGCGCCTCTTTGCAGCTGCGAATGGTATCTGACAGCTGCTTGGCCTCCTGCTCCAGCTCCACGGTCAGGCGATATTGATCCTCACTGGACAGGATTTGCAGCGCATGGGTCATTTCGTGACCGAGCACCTCGGCATATCGGAGCGTCCGATCGGAAAGTTTTTCAAAAGGAAGAAATCCGTCGCTCCGGCGGGCGACCTCGGTGGTCAATGCGCCGTCTATGACCTTGGGGTAGAGGCGGATCACACCCGTGCGGGAGGCTCCTCCGGAAGATATATCCTCCACGGCAAAATGTCCACCGGAGTAGAAAGATGCCGTTTTAGGCTCCAGTAGCTCGATCCGAATGGTAAGACCGCCGGTTTCCAGCCGGCGCCAGAGACTGTAGAGCATCGGATGGACAGGAATTCCGGAGGAATCCGTGGCCAAAACCACATTCTCGATTTCACGCCACATTTTCATCTGGCGCGGCGTAAGCCGGTCGGTCACTATGCCTGCCGCCCGGATGTCCATGATTTCTGCTGCAGAAAACAGAACAAAAATTGCGGCCATCCTGGTGATTCGTTGCCTGGTTACCATGGTTTCTCTCCTTTGGGCTTCCATTTCAGTTCGGGTTCAGGAGCGAATGCGGGAATCGGCGACAGAAGCGGACATTCTTTTTTCAATGAACCGGCGGAAGGAAAAAATCCTGCACATTCGGGAAGGCGAAAGGCCCGGCACAAACCGGCTTTTCTTGACTCATTCGGGAGGAAAATACTATTATTTACCTTACCAGAAAGAGCGCTTGAACAGCCGTGATCCGAAACAACGACCTTCTTTTCGCCCATGCAAACTGGCGGAACAAGGAATGAAAGAAGAATCTTCCCAGCAGGTTACGCAATTGCTCCGGGATTGGTGCCGGGGGGACCAGAGTGCCTTCGAACGGCTGATGCCGCTGGTTCACGACGAGCTGCACCGGCTGGCCCATCGTTACATGCAGCGGGAGCGCACCGGACACACCTTGCAGACCACAGCCCTGGTCAACGAGGCTTATCTTCGGCTCATCGATGCCGACAATGTGGAGTGGCATAACCGTGCCCATTTTTATGCCATCTCGGCCAACCTGATGCGCCGGATCCTGATCGATTTCGCCCGCACGCGGGGCTATCAGAAGCGGGGAGGAAATCTGATCCGGCTGGAGCTGGATGAAAAGCTGGCCCCGACTCCTCAGCGGGATGTGGATTTGCTGGCACTGGATGACGCCCTGAACCGCCTGGCCGACTTCGCCCCGCGCGAGGCCCGGGTCGTCGAACTGCGATTCTTCGGCGGGCTGAGCGAGGAGGAGATTGCCGAAGTCCTGAGCGTCACCAGCCGCACGGTGCGGCGCGACTGGACGAGTGCCAGGGCGTGGCTGGAGAGGGAAATGAAGCGGGCGGTGGGATCATGACTCCGGAGCGCTGGCAGCAGGTCAAGCAGCTGTATCAGTCGGCGCTGGAGCGGCCTCCGGAAGGGAGAATGGAATTTCTGGAAGCGGCCTGCGCCGGGGACCTGTCGCTCCGTCAGGAAGTCGAATCGCTTCTCGATCAGGGAGCCGGCCCACAGAGCCCGATGGAATCGCCGGCGCTGGATGTTGTCGCCCGTATTCTGGCCCGGGACCAATCGCAGGAGCCCCCCCAGGATCTTTCGGGGCGGACCCTGCGTCATTATCATCTGGCCGAAAAGCTCGGGGAAGGCGGCATGGGCGTCGTATACAAAGCGCACGACCGCCGCCTTGACCGGTGGGTGGCCATCAAGGTGCTATCGGCAAAAGCGGTCAGCGATGCGGAATGCAAGCGGCGCTTTATCCGGGAAGCACGTGCGGCCTCCTCGCTCAACCACCCTCACATCATCCAGGTCCATGACATCCACGAGGACGACGGCGTGGATTTCATCGTTATGGAGCATGTGTCCGGAAAAACCCTCTCCGACTGCCTCGACACCGGCCGACTGACCAAGGAGCAGGTGCTGAAATATGCGGTGCAGATCGCCGATGCCCTCTCGGCGGCCCATGAAGCCGGTATCATTCACCGGGACCTGAAGCCCTCCAACATCATGATCACCGGCCGCGGCGAGGTGAAAGTGCTGGACTTCGGGCTGGCCAAGCAGATTCAGCCGTCCTCGGGCAGCGATTCCGGATCCTCCTCTTTCGGGCAAGTACAAACCCGGGAAGGCAGCATCCTGGGCACGGCCGCCTACATGTCCCCGGAGCAGGCGGAAGGGAAGCCGGTCGACGCGCGCTGCGATATTTTCTCCTTCGGATCGCTGCTCTATGAGATGGCCACCGGCCGCCGCGCCTTTGCCGGCGACTCGTTCCTGTCCACTCTGGCGGCCGTCGTCAAAGAGGACCCCGTGCCGCCGTCGCAACTGGTCGCGGACATTCCGCCGGGCATGGAAAAGGCCATCATGCGCTGCCTTCGCAAGGATGCCGCCCGGCGCTGGCAGCACATCCAGGACGTCCGGATCGAGCTCGAAGAACTGCAGGCGGATACGGGCCGTGCGACCGGGACCGATCGGCATCGTTCCTGGAAAGTTCCTCGCTTCGGGTGGCGGGCTGCGCTCCTCTTTCTCGTGCCGGCCGTCGCCGCTGGAGCGTGGTTCTGGCGGACCCGCACGGAAAGCGAGCTGCCGCCGCCCCGGGTCACGGTTCTGACCTCCTACCCGGGGTCGGAGATATTGCCGAGCTTTTCCCCGGACGGCAGTCAGGTCGCCTTCTCCTGGGGCGGGGAGAAGGGGGACAACGGCGATATTTACGTTAAGGCCGTGGGCGAAGTGCATGCCCTGCGGCTGACCACCCATCCGATCCACGAGGGCCCTCCGGCCTGGTCTCCCGACGGAAAACAGATTGCCCACTATCATGGTGTTTCCGGGAATGGAGGTATTTACACCATCTCCCCGCTTGGAGGACAGGAACGGAAGATCTCGGACTTTCAAGGCGCCTCGCTATCCTGGACCCCGGACGGGAAGTGGCTGGCAACGGCCAAAGCCAGTTGGGAAGGAGCGGACGGCGATGATTCCGGTGGAATCTACCTGGTTCCTGTCGAAGGCGGTATGCCAAAACGAATTACGGCACCGCAGCCTCCGCTCAAAGACTTTTTTCCCGCTGTTTCCCCC
>CAINFC010000011.1 GCA_903847975.1 uncultured Acidobacteriota bacterium
ATGATTTCCTCTGCCAGAACTGGTGGTACAACCAGATCGGCACGCCCACTTCGCTCTCGGCCATCCTGCTGATCCTGGACGAAGAGCTGAAGAAGGAGCAAGTCGAAAAAGCGCTGCCCATGGTGGCCCGCGCCCATCTGAACGCCAGCGGGGCGCGCCCCAGCGGGGACCGTATCAAGATTGCCGGCATCCTGGCCAAGGCCCTGCTCTTCCAGCGGAACGAAGAGCAGTTCGCCGAGGTCTGCCGGGTGATGGAAGAAGAGATCCGCTTTAATACCGGGCTCCGCGGGATGCAGCACGACTACAGCTTTCACCACCGCGAAGACCGCGTCAACAACACCCTCAGCTACGGCCTGGGCTATGCCGAAACATTTGCCGAATGGGCCGCCCTGGTTGCCGGCACCCGGTTTCAGTTTTCCGGAAAGTCGCTGCAGCAGCTGACCGACTATTACCTGGACGGCATCTGCAAGCAGATGGTTTACGGAAAGTTCGAGGACCCGGGCACCCAGAACCGGGACATCACCCGCAAGGGAAGTGACCGACCGATGGGCACCACCACCCTGGAACGTCTTCTGCAAGCCTCGCCCTACCGCAAAAGCGAGCTCGAAGAGATGATCCGGATCCGCAGCGGACAAGCCGCGCCGACGCTCTCACACGCCACCTTCTTCTGGCAGAGCGAGCATTTTTCCTTCCAGCGCCCGGACTTTTTCGCTTCGGTGCGGATGCATTCCACGCGCAACAACAATATGGAAATGCCTTACAACAGCGAAGGCCTGATGAACCACCACCGGGGCGACGGAACCAGCTACCTTTCGGTGAGGGGCGATGAATATCGGAATCTGTCGCCGGTGTACGACTGGCAGAAAATCCCCGGAGCGACCGTTCTTCAAAAGCCGGAGCTTCCGCCCGAAAGCGAAATCCAAAAACAGGGACTCGGCGAATTCGCGGGTGCGGTCACCGACGGCCTCTACGGCGCCGCGGCGTTCGATTTCCGGAGCCCGCACGATCCGCTCGGCGCCCGGAAGGCCTGGTTTTTTTTCGATAAAGAATATGTCTGCCTCGGGACCGACATCCGCTCGAAATCCAGATGGCCGGCGGCTACAACCCTCAATCAGTGCCGGCTGCGCGGCGAAGTAGTCGTTTCCGCCGGGAGCGGTCAGCCCTCCGCTTTACCCCGGGGGGAACATCTCCTGGAAACGGTCCAGTGGATCCTGCACGACGGCGTCGGCTACCTGTTTCCCGCGCCGCAGAAGGCCCGGGTGTCCAACCAGGAGCAGTCGGGAAGCTGGTACCGGGTCAACCGGCAGCACGATTCGCCCCGGGAGGAAGTCCGCGAGGAAGTGTTCAAGCTCTGGCTGGACCACGGCGTGCAGCCATCCGAAGGCAAGTACGAGTATATCGTGCTTCCGGGCGCGACGGAAAAGAGCATGGGACAGGCCGGAAAACAGATCCGCATCCTGGCCAACACCTCCGAACTCCAGGCGGTCTGCCACGACGGATTGAACCTCTGCCAGGTGATTTTTCATACCTCCGGCGAAATAGCGCTTTCCGAACAGCTTAAAATGGCCCTCGACAGCCCGGGAGCGGTGATGATCCGGACGGATGGGAAAACGGTCCGGAATATTTCGGTGGCCGATCCCATGCGCAAGCTGGGACGAATGCACCTCACCCTGAGCGGAAAAGTCACGGGAGAGGGAGCCGGTTTCTTCTCGCGCTGGAGCGAGGAGAAGGGCTCCAGCGAAATCGCCATTGACCTGCCGCAGAAAGTTTACGCGGGAAAAAGCGTGACCGTGGCGTTCTGATTTTTCCGCATCCGGTCCCCCCTTCTGGTTTACAGGAAGAAAAAACGGTCAGGAAGGTTTACGCGTGTCGCGGCAGGGCTTTCCGGACTGATAGAGGCCCAGCCGGGCTTTGGCTTCCGACGCCCGGCGATAGAGGTTCTGCCGCGTGGCCTCCGCGTAGGCCTGGCGGGCGGCCTGGACCGCTTCG
>CAINFC010000012.1 GCA_903847975.1 uncultured Acidobacteriota bacterium
GTGACAAAAAGCCGAGTGACCCGGCCGTTCATCTGGTTGCTGATGCGGGCATAGTAACCCTTGCAGAACCAGAACCCCAGATTACGGTTGACAACCGGGTAGCAGAGGCGCGTCAGCAGTTCGGTATCGTAATGAAGAATATCGCAGTCGTGCAGGGCAAAGACGTCACAATCGCCCTCCGCCAGCAGGTACCCGAACGCCAGCCAGCAGCCTCTGCCTTTTCCTTGTGGCCCTACAGAAAGGCCGTTGGCTTCCAGGATACGGAACAGATTCTGAATTTGCTCCCCATCCTCCCACAGAATAGTCACCGGTATTCTGAAACCGGCAAAGGCCCGCCTGGCCTGAAGGTATTGTTCCTGGTTGGCGCGATCCAGGGAAAGCACAATGCGACGAAGGTATCGTATCTGGGAGAGCCTCTCGACGATTCTCGGCATGGCAGAACCTTCAAATTCGGAAAAAAGCGCGGGAAGCACCAATCCGATGGGAGAGTCTTCTGCCAGTTCTTCCAGGTTTTTTTCCATCTGTGCCCGGCCGTTTTTGCTTAGCCGGTGAAGCGTGGTGATCAATCCATTCTGAAAAAAATCGGACATGGTATTTATCCTCCATGCCAGTAGGGTAAAAAATTGAGACAAAGAATGGAATACAGGCAACAAGGGAGAAAATCGGATTTTCCAGGGTAGAGCCGGCATTTCGGAGGATTCAGGGACTTTTACCCTCCTCTTTTTCCTCCTCGTTTGGCCGAGGATCGATCTACCCTGTTTTCCGCCGGGAAAATACCCTAAAGGCAGTATTTCTTTCGAGGCGGTAATGCGATTATTCTTTTGAACCCAATGATGTACCCGCCCCAAGGGGAAGGCACCCGTTTGCAGCTGTTTTATCGGCTTTGCAGCCTGAGCCTTCCCCTTGGTAAATACGAAGCTGCAGAGGCTCTTTCATGAAGAATCCCGAGGGATCCCCCCTTTTTCTATGAATATCTAGTGTCTTTCCAGGATAGAAGATCTCGGATTTATGGGCTATGTTGGGATAGTACGTTCCTCAAACCTCCATGAGGGCACAGGGCGGGCGAATTTCCTGATGGTCAGGCAAACTAGCCCGCCCTTCCCTTGTCTGGGAGAAGATCGCTTTTGTTGGCAACCGGTTGCCATCCTTCTCGGGCTTTCCCGGAGAGCGAATTAGCCTTAATCGGCACTGGCTGCCTGCTGGACATCACGGACAGCTGCAACGGAATTGACCACGGTCACCTGAACGGTAAGAAGATCTCCTGCATGCAGGCGAACTTCACTGTTGGGAACCAGATACCCATTCCCCCGGGCTATACTGACAATCGTTACCCCGGATGGGAAACCTGTGTCCCGCAACTGAGTTTGATCCAGGAACGAGTTCGGTTCGACCAGGACCTCAAACAGGATAGGCTCTTCCAGGATTTGCGCCGGCTGGGAACCGAGCAGATCGCGATTGAGAAGCCGCTCGTAAATGGGGGTATCGTGAAGGGCTTCCGCCAGCAGATAGGAAACAAAGGCCGCCAGCAGCAAGGCAAACAGCAGACGGTATTCTGCGGTCATCTCCACGATGAGAACGACTCCGGTCAGCGGGGATCGTACCGCCCCGGCGAGTACAGCCCCCATGCCTAAGGTCGCCATAACTGGTGGCGAGACGCCCAAGGAAGGAAAGAGAATGTCGGTAGCCAATCCGAAGGCATATCCTAGGAGAGCACCCATGGTAAGAATAGGAGAAAAGATGCCTCCCGGAACGCCGGTGGCGTAGCTGCTCAGCGTAAACAAAAACCGGACCAGCAGAAAAACTAAAAGAATACCAAGACCTACAGGGATTTTTGAGCTGCCACGGAGCAATTCCTGGGTAAATTCATGTCCGGTTCCAGTCAGTTCCGGAACGATCTGGTAGATGGCGCCGGCTATGCAGCCCACTAATCCGCCGAGTACCCACCGGGGAACTCGAATATGGTCGCGCCAGGAAAGCACCCCCATGATCCCACGATTAAACGCTACCCCCAGCAGGCCACCCAGAACTCCCAGGACGGCCACGGCAGGCAGCAGCTTTAACGCCACGGGAGAAGGATCGGTGAGATAGAAGCTGGCTCCCTGTCCAAGAAACCACCGCTGCGCTATAACCGCACAAACGGATGCAGCCAGGGCGGTTCCATAAGTGAGCGAGGACATCTCACGGCGCAGTTCCTCCATCACGAATAAAAAGCCGGCTAAAGGCGCGTTGAAGGCAGCGGCCAGACCTGCACCGGCTCCGGCCGCCACCAGTCCGGGGTAGGATCTTTTCGTCACTCGAAGTTTCCGGGCTACCCACTGACCGACAGCGGCGCCGATTTGCACCGTGGGACCTTCCCGCCCCAGGGACATTCCGCTCAGCAGAGCCATCCATCCGCCGATAAGCTTAACACGGATGACCGGCCCGGGTCGCATTTTGCGAAGGTTCAAGAGCACGGCTTTCACGTGAGGGATGCCGCTTCCGGCTGCTTCCGGGGCATACTTCTGGGTTATCCAGGTACTGATGGCGGCCAGGAGGGTCGTCAACAGGATAAAGCCGAACCGGCCGAACATGCCGAGAGTAAGATTCAGAAAGCCCGAGAGCAGTTTGGCTGCCAGGCCGGACAAAAAGACGGCGTGCTGGAAAAATACAGCGACGGTGCCGGCCAGCAGGCCAACAAGAGCCGCGCGCAGAAATTGCCTGCGCCTCTGCGAATGCAGAAAACGGACACTTTTTTCCGGTTTTCTGGCACGACGAAAACCGGTGGCCTGCAAAGAAGCACCTGAAAGCTTGGTCAACAGGTTCAGTCGCATGATGAGACTATCTCCGCGGATATTTCGGCCGCGAGGTTGCCGGATGACGGACTCAGTCGAGATCGAAGAAAGGAGCGTCCAGGTTGTCGGTCTCCGTGGCTCTGGCTACCTCTTCCAGGGATGCCCGCAACTGGCGCAACTCTACCGGGGACATGCCGGATAATGCTTTTGTCAATGCGGATTGTACCGGAGTCGGACTTTTCGCAACCAGATTCTTTCCCGTCTCTGTCAGAGTCAATCGGATCTCACGTCGATCGGCTGCATAAACTTCTCTTTGAATCGCACCTCTCCGGACGAGACGGTCCACGACACCGCTGACCGTGGAGGGATGAGCATACATCCTGGCCGCCAATTCGCTGAGCGATAAGGCCGAAGTTTCCTGCAGGATGTTCAAGGCCCATAACTGCGGACCGCTCAGGCCGGTCGACCGCAAAACGCATTTGGAATAGAGGTGAACGGCTTTGAACAGGCGTCTTAATGCCTGGATAACCGCAGCTTCATCTTCTTCGTGCCGCAAGGATTTGCTTTTTTCGGCGGATGACATATAATAGGAGTTCCAATTATTGCAGTACCAAATATATCACACCTTTGTTCCGTAAGGATCAAGGAGGCAACGCGCCCGGGAAAGTCAAGGCAATGAAAGGACAAGTGGGTAGTTTAGGAGGTCCTTATCGGA
>CAINFC010000013.1 GCA_903847975.1 uncultured Acidobacteriota bacterium
ACCCTTTCCGGGTTGACGCCTAAGGGCGTTCCTACCCGGGGTAGGCGCGAAGCGCGCCTACCCCGGGCTGTGTTACGAAGCCCTTTCAGGGCTTTCCCCAACGGAAATACGGAGATGTGGGACTTTTTGCCGCGCCATCTTCTATGATGGCTTCGCATAAAGTCGGGAACCCCCAAAGGGGTTCCGGATCACAGCCCGGGGTTGCGCCATTTTGGGATTTACTTCTGGAATTCAAAGTCCCAGTCGGGGCCAAAGGCCGTCTGCAGATAGGGAAAGGTCCGCAGCATCCACGAGAACTGTTCCTGCGTGGGCCACTGCAGCAGGCGGTCCGAATCGGGAGCCGCTCCGAGGCGGTCCGTTCTCGAGAAGAACACCTTGTACGCCCGGCGCTCCGGCGGAAACGGGCCGTCCCGGAAGAACTGCGGATCGGCGTATATCCCCTGCAGAACGCTCAGGTACAGGCTTAGCGGTCGCAGTTCCTCCGCAAGATTGCCGTCCGCAAAGCAGGAAGGACACCACTCCACGAGCCGGGCGGGACGGAACACCTCCGCCGGTGCCACCTTGGAATCGAGAAAGTGATTGGTCTCGATGACCGGATCGTCGTCGGTCATGGGGCGGACGTTGGCCAGCGCCGCGGACAGCGACTGCGGCCCGGCGACGAACATGCCCAGGGCCTCCACCGGATGGGCCAGGTCGATATCCGCCAGGTCCGAGCGAACGCCGGGGTTTTCAGCAAGACGGCGCCGGAAAGCTCTCCAGTCGATTTGGTTCGGGCCTTCCTTCTGACCGAGGAGGATGAAGTGCCGGTGCGCACCGTTGAGCAGCACCGCATTGGGGAACACCCGGAGGAACGCCTTGATCAGGCGCCGGTTGTGATCCTCCGCGACCTGGAACATCGGCAGCCACTGGGAGAAGTAGCCGCCGGGCTTCAACGCCCGGTGTCCCAGCCGATAGAACTCCTCCGTATACAGCGAGGCTACACCGGCATGGGCGATCGGCGGCGGTTCGAGAGTCACGAGGTCATACTTCCCCTCGGGCTGCATCCGCAGGTGCTGCCTGCCGTCATTGATGAACACCCGCGTTCTGGGATCCTTCAGGACATCCCGGTTCCACTCCCGGAAGTAGGGAGCCAGGCGGAGAACGTTCTCCGAAAGATCCGCGACCTCCAGGTTCGAGACACTCGGATAGAGAGCCGCGGCCTGGGCCGTGTTGCCCACCCCGAAACAGATCACCAGCACGGATCCGGGACGCTCCATCTGCAGCAGGGGAATATGAACAAAGGACCGCATGTATCTCAGGCACAGGTAGTCGGCGCCGGCCATCGGATGACCGTTGGTATAGAGCTGGCGCCAGGTGGGCCCGGAGACCCCCGTCCCCGGCTTCCATTCGGTAACCACCGCGAACTCGTTGATTCCCTCGCTGACCTTCAGCCACTTCATGTTCGGCCTCGTGGTCCAGTCGTTGAAGAAGCTGTTCCGGACGAAATAGTCGTCGGATCGCGAATGCCAGAAAGCCAGGACGGCCAGAAGCAGGGCCAGCACCGGGATCGCCGGCCACGTCGGCCTCCATCCCCGAAGCCGGGCAGGCTCGCCGAGGCAGAGCCGAAGGACGGGGGCGGTCGCGCAGGCTCCCGCGAGCGCCAGCACGGTCACGCTGTTCTGCATTCCGATCCGGGGCAGCAGGCCGAAACCGACCGCCAGAGATCCCAGAAACGCTCCGACGGTATTGACGAGGTACAGGGAGCCGGCGCTGGAACCGACCGTTCCTGTCGCCTTCTGCGAAACGGCGTTCATGAGCGGAAAGGCGAAGCCCATGAATACCGCCGGAATCAGCAAAGCGGAAGCAGTGGGCCCGAGGATCACCGCAAACTTGAAAACTCCGAAGGCCAGGCTACCCGGCGGAGCAGCCTGCGTTCCGAAGAAAACATCGCGGAACTGATCGATCAGGTAACGGCGGTCCGATTCCAGGTAGCAGAGGAGACAGGATATCGCTGAAAAGGAGAAGAGCAGCTGCGAACAGACGAAGAGGATCTCCGGCTTACCGCAGCGCCTGGAAAGAAAGCCCGCCAGAAGCGATCCGAGCCACATGCCGACCAGAATCGTCACCAGGACCAGCGAGTACACAAAGCGGGAATTCGAGTATACGCCGGTCAGGCAGCGGAACCAGACGATCTCCATGCCCATGGCGGAGAATCCGGAAATAGCCAGCGCAAGCCCGGCCCGTCTCAGACGGGAAACCGGAAGGTCCATGGAGGGAAGGCTTCGATCATGGCCGGCTAACCCATTCCCCTTCGCCTTCCGGCGGAAACGGCTCCGGCCGTGGACGATCTCCGGGCTCCCGGCCCGATCCGGGATCGACGGTTCGGCGGACGCAATCCCGCGAACCGCCTTCAGAAGCACCAGCGCACCGATTGCCGCCAGGAGATTGAGGGCCACGGCAACCATTTTTGTCCGCATGAGCCCGAGAGCGGGAACCGCCCACAGGTCCACCATCCCGCATCCCACAGCCGCACCCAGCGTATTCGTTCCGTAGAGGAGTCCGATCTTCCATCCTGCGCTCTCCACGGAGCGGGAGAGGACGAAGCGGATGAGGAACGTCAGGGTGGCGCCCATAAGGGCGGCGATGGGGCCGAGCAGCAGTCCGGCAACAACGTATTGAAAAAAATGGGAGGAGGTGGAAAGCGCATACCATCCCAGGTGGTTGAGGCGGTAATCCGAGATCCAGGGCGAGAGGGATTCGATGCGCGGGACGATCAGGGAAACGGAAAAGCCCAGCAGCCCGATGAGAAGCTCACTGTAGGCGTAGTACCTCAACCCGGCACTGGTGTCCCGCTGGGTCCGTCGGTCGATGAAGTTCCCGGCCAGGTAGGATCCTGCCCCCAGCCCGGCCATAAAGACCCCGGTGATGAGCGCTGCGGATTGCACGGTATTGCCGAAGATCTGCCCGAACTCGCGCACCCAGAGGACCTGGTACATCAGGCCGCTCATGCCGGAGACGAAGAAGACGAAGCATACCGCCCCGATCATGGCATACACCCTGCCCCTGACAGATCGCAGTTCCGCCCGGAGTTCGGGGATCGAGGCGCCCGGACAGGGAACCGCGAACGGACCTCACACCGATCCTTTAGGCCGCCTGGCGGAAGTCGGGTCCTCCAAGCGAAGTAATTATAGGGGGCGCCTGGCCGTGCGTGGACCGGGAACAAACCCGTGGCTGTCCCGGTGGCCGCGGCGCGAACGGCCCGGCAAATGCGCCGGGGCGGCCACTCGCATGTGCGCCGCCCCGGCCGATACGCAGGTAATGAAACCCGGCTTAGAATAGGATCTTTGCGGTCAGGACCACTCGCCGCGGCTCATTGTTCATGTCCGCATTCAGCCTGCCGAATGCGGAGGAAGTGACGCTGTTGGTGGACATCGAGCCGAACCACGGGTGGTTCAAGGCGTTCTGGAAGTCGGCCTTGATCTGCATCGTGAGTTTTTCGCCCATCTTGACATTCTTGTGAATGGAAGCTTCCACGCTGTTCCATCCCCAGGCCCGGACGTCCGAGAAGCGGGTCGGGAAGTTGCGCAGCGTGTAGGCGGCCTGGGCCGTAGTCGGGAAGACAGAGCGGTCGAACCACCAGTCCTCCGAGATATCCCAGTAGGCATGTCCCTTCGCCTTGGCCAGTTCCAGGCGCTGGGCGTCGTTGAGCTTCGGACTTTTCGAAGACAACGGCGCGGCGTTCGGATAGTTGGCCAGGATGAACCCGGACTGCAGGATGTAAGTGCAGGTGAAGTTCCAGCCGCCGATAACGGCGTCCAGCACCTTGTTCATGTCGGTGCCGAAGCGCTGGCCGCGGCCGAAAGGAAGCTGCGCGACGCCCATCAGAGTCAGCTTGTGCGGGATGTCGTACTCGACCAGGCGCTGTTCCAGCTTGGTATTCAGCAGGTTGCCGAGGTCGACGTCCTGGGCATTCAGCACATTGACCTGTTCCAGCGTCTTCGACCAGGTGTAGGTGGCGTTCAGGGAGTAGTTGTTGGCAAACCGCCGGCTGAACTGCATCAGCAGCGCATGGTAGGTCTGCCGGCCGATGGGTACGTCAGACATGGTAACGCCGGTATACTGAGGGAAGGCATACAGCAGCTGCTGCCGGGGCAGTTTCGCTCCGTTCAAAGAAGTCCCGGAAAGCAGCCCGGCCATCGGGTTGGTGATCTGCTCGGTGAAATACGCCGAGCGCTGCTCCACCGGGAGCTTCAGCAGCTCGGACGTCGGGATGAAGTTCAGGCCCAGCGACACCGGAAGTTTCCGGGTCAGGTTGCCCACGTAGGAAATGTCGGCGACCCAACCCTTGGGCAGTTCCTGCTGGAACCCGAACGAGAACTGATGAGAGAACGGCAGGGGCCGGTCGTTGTACATCCCCTGCACCCCCTGGCCGAGATTCGTGGCGGCACCCTGACTGTTTCCAACCGGCTTCAGCAGTCCGGTCGGGTATATGGAGGCCGGGAACGGATCGGACAGGGAGACGGCCGGGGTGAGTCCGCCGTCCAGGGAAGCCACCAGCGGAGTCGGCCGGCTGTAGCCGTAGGCCGGTCCCCAGGTGCCCTGGGCCATGTTGCTCAGACCGTAGCCCGCCCGCAGGACGGTCTTCGGCAGGAAGCGCCAGGCAACCCCGAGCCTCGGCTGGAAGTTGTTCCAGTCCGGATTGAAGGCCTGACGGGAAACCCCGGCGGCTCCGGCGTAGACGATGCCGCCCTTGAGCTGGTAGCTCGACGGCAGGGAGGAGTTGAGCGGACTGGCCATGGTGGTGTCGAAGCTCCGCACCATGCGGTTGAAGCGTTCGGCAGCCGACTGCTCGTAATCCCATCGCAGGCCCAGGTTCAGGGTGAGGTTGCGGCTCAGCTTGAAGTCGTCCTGGAGGTAGAAGGCGTAGTAGTGCCACCGGTAAGCGGGGTCGATATTGCTGTCGACCGACCCGCTGGCCGGGTAGCCCATCATGAACGAGGCCCACTCATCACCCGACGTGCTGTCGCTGGTGAGCGGATTCGCCTGGCTGAAGGCCTTGCTGAAAACATAGCGTCCCGAGGCGACGCCGGGTCCTACGGTGTTGCGGTTGTAGCGCCGCATTTCGCTCCCGAACTTCACCACGTGGCGCCCCTTGACCCAGTTGAAGTTCGGCTGGAGGCTGTAGGTATCCGTGGTCCCCTTGCTGGTAACGGTCGAGGCGCCGATCTCGGTGTATTCGCCGTTCTCGAAGCGCGGAAACTGAAGCCGGGTGAACTGCTTCACCAGGGAATCCGGGAAGCCCAGGGCGGCGGGGTTGAAGCCACCCGCGTACTCGTTGCCGCTGAAATTCCAGTAGCGCGACAGTCCGCCCCGAAGGCTGAACACCATCGACTGATTCATTGTCCAGTTGTAGTCGAAGCCGACGATCTGGCCGTTGCGGGTCGAAGGCCATTCGCCGCTCGGCTCCGCTTCGTTGTTGCCCCAGACGACCTTGGACCAGTTGGTCCAGAAGTTCCGGCCATGGCGAACCGCCAGGCGGTGGTTTTCGTTGAACACGAAGTCGAACTTGTGCATCCAGGCGTTGTAGCCGTTCTGGGCGGGGAAGGTGTTGTAGTAGTTCCCCCGGAAGTTCGGTCCGTCGCCGGGGCCGGTCGGCTGCGGAAGGTAGGCGGCTACTTTCGCGGAAATCGGGCTGATCCGGTTGGAGGGGATCCGGTTTCCCGCGAATGCCGTACGAACGTATTTGCCGCTGGCATCCTTGATGGTGGTCAGGGGATCGTAGATCAGCACCGGCTGACCGCTGGCATTGAGAAGCTTCGAGAAATCGCCGTTGCGCATTTCCGCTGTCGGCATGGTGCGCCCCTGGCCGGCGGTTCCGCGCTCGCGCATGCCCTCCAGCGAGGACATGAAGAAGAACTTGTTCCGCCCGTCGAAGAGCTTGGGAATGTAGACCGGGCCGTTGACGGTATATCCGAAGGTGTTGTTCAGGTAGCGGGATGCGGACTCCCCGTACTTGTTGGCGATCCAGTCGTTGGCGCCGGTATCGTCGCTTTTGTAGGTCTCGAAGACTTCGCCGTGGAGCTGGTTGGTCCCCGACTTGATGGAAAACATGGTCACGCCGCCACCGATGCGGCCGAACTGGGCGTCGTAGGAATTGGCCTGGACCGTCAGCTCGTTGACCGAATTCACGGCCGGGGCCAGCATGATGCCGCTGCCGTAGTCGGTGGTGCTGACGCCGTCGATCAGGGTCTCGTTCTGCCCGCCCCTGCCGCCGGCGATCATGACGCCGTTCATATTGCCGTAGGCGTACAGCTCCATGGAACCGATATAGCGGCTGGTCTTAATGACGCCCGGCATGGTGTACTGGAACTGATATAGGTTGCGGTTGACGGCGACGCTTTCCAGCGCACGGTTTTCGACCGTGATCGCGCGGGTCGCCGTCTCGGTCTGCAGGGTCGAAACCGCTGCCGTGACCGAAACCGTCTCGTTCGAACCGCCGACCTCCATCTTGATGTCGATGGCCAGCCTTTCGGTCGCCAGGAGCTTGATATTGCCCTGCTCGAAAGTCTTGAATCCCTGCATCTCCGCTTTCACGGAGTAGGTGCCGGGCTGTAGGAAACGGACAATGTAGATACCCGCTTCGTTGGAAACCGTCTGGCTGCCGACGCCGCGGTTAACGTCGGTCACGGTGATCTGGACGCCGGGCACGATCGCCCCGGACGCGTCTGTCACCGTTCCGGAGATGGACCCTCGCTGCTCCTGTGCGAACCCGGTGGCGGCGAGCAAAAGCACCATCCACCCGGCCCCGAGGATTGTCAGAAAACGCTTCATGGAGCCTCCTTGTATTCTTTGTTCAAAACCTGGTTTCAGTCGATGGGGTGCAGCCAATTGCACGAACCGATGCTGACTAAAGTAGCAGTTTTTTCGACTTCTAGTAGTTTACTCGATAGGGCAGCTCTTCGTCAAGGACAAAGGAGCACCCTCCCGGGAGGTGCGAACCATGGATGGTGGGGATGGGACGCCGGTCTTTTGCGGAATCGGAAAAGGCAGACCGCGAATTCTGGTTGGCCCTCTCTTCCATGGAATGGCTGGAGGCCTTGGAGTGGTTGCCACAGGCGGTTTTTAAATAGGATCCGCTTGCTGGATGGCGTACCGGTCCGGCTGATCAGCCTGGAACACCTGAAAGCCAACAAGGCCGCAGCCGGCCGCACCAAAGACAAGCTCGACCTGGAATACCTGCCATGAAGCCCGACCGGCGATCGGCTGAGTCGGACAGGAGTCTATTTCCGATCCCCCAAAGCGATCAAACTGGATGGCCCGGCAAAAAGTCGGGAACCCCCAAAGAGGTTCCGGATCACAGCCCGGGGTTGCGCCGCACAGGCGCTACCCCCGCTGGCGGATTTGTTTAACGGATATACGGAGTTGTGGGACTTTTTCGGGCCATCTATTCTGATAATCTCGCAAAAAGTCTCAAAAACACCCCAAAACAAACTCACAAACGAAAACCGTTTAGAGTACAGCCTTCAGGCTGCGTGGTGCAAGCAGGTTTCCGCTTGTGCTCCGCAAGCTAAAGCTTGTAC
>CAINFC010000014.1 GCA_903847975.1 uncultured Acidobacteriota bacterium
GGGTCATCTTATGGGATGGCACGGCAAAAATTATTGAAAAGCCCTGTAAGGGCGGCCTAATACGAACGGGCAATTGGATTTAGGTCGCCCCTACAGGGCTCTGAATTCCGAATGTCATCATTCCCGGGGCTTCGCCCCGGGCTGAGAATATTTGAGGCTTTCAGCCTCCTTCAAGACTTGTTACCGCTTCATCTCATAGGGACGAAGATGCAAAAAGCCGCGGAAATCCGAAGAGGTGTGATTCTTTCCGGGGCGGCGCGCCTACCGCGGAGGCGGAGCCTGCGAGGACGGAGCCGGCTTGCCGTCTACGGTAACGGGCTCCATGAATTCCGAACGGGTGCCGTCCGGGTCGTAGCAGTTGATCTGCCGGCGGCGGTTGATGCCGGTGCGCACCGCGGAGCAGGGCTTGATGCCCGGCGGCAGGGGGCGCTCCCTGAGCAGCTGCTCGGTCTTCATAATGTCGGCGGTCTCCAGGCAGAGATGGTGCACCGTGCCGCGCTCCCGCGGGCCGGGCAGCTGGTCGTAGAGCATCAGCTCGATGGTGTCCTCCCCCTCCGGCACCCGCAGGTGCACCCAGTTGAGCACCTTCTCGTCGCGGCTGCCGCGCCAGACCTCCCGGAATCCGAGGATGTCCGTGTAAAACTTCCGGGCCTCCTCCAGGCGGCCCACCAGGATGCCGACATGCGGCATGCGCGCCGATAGCCGCCGCGCGGAAAGATGCTTCCCCTCGTCCAGGCGCGTTTTGCCCTGCGGCATCCGCTGAACGAACTCCACGGTGTGGCCGTCGGGATCCTTCACCGAAAAATTGAGGTTGCCGATCCGCCCCGGAGCCAGCTTCTCCGGCACCTTCACTCCGCGCGAGGCCAGGTAGTCCCGCATGGCCTGCGAATCGTCGGTATCGAAAGCGATCTGGTACAGCCGGTCGGTGCCCGCCTCTTTTTCCGGAAAAAGCTCGATCGACTGGCGGTCGTTGATCTTGAACCAGGTGAGGATCAGCGCCCCCTGGTCATCCTTCACCGAAAAGGGCTCCTCAAATCCGAGATACCCGGTGTAAAAAGCCCGGGAGGCTTCGACGCTGGCCGAAAGCAGGGCGATGTGGGAAACGCCGATGATCGGCGGGCGCTTCTGGGCGGCCAGCGGAGCGAAAAAGAAAGTCGAGATCAGCAGGAACAGGCAGAAAACGGATTGTTTTTTCATCGGTCGGGTCCCCATACCTTGATTTTAATTTCTCCGCTCCCCGGATTCTCGAAGGGCCCGGGCGAGGGTTTCGTGGAGCTGCGCCGGCGGCCGAAATAATCCTCGTCCAGCTGCACCGGCGTGCCATCGGCATTTTCAAAAGGAAGGTCCGGAACCCGGGCCTTCCCGAGAAGCGGCGCGGTCACCGGAACCGTGGCCGCCTTCTGCACCGCCGGATCCAGAACCAATGTCAGGATTACGGAATCGTTCTCCTCCCGCAATCCGGCCTGCAGGCCCGACCGGTCCAGGATCAGCGCATCGTCCTCCTTTTTATAAGGGCGGGCTCCGCGGCCGTAGACATTTCCGCCGGTCTGCAGCCCGTAGGCGCGGGTGTCGTACACCCAGAGCCCGAAACCGGTGAAGGAGATCGGATTGCGGCTGTCCGGCCGGGGCTCCTCCACGGCCTGCCCGGCGGGCACCACAAACAGGTTGTTATAGAAGCGGTCGTCGCCCCCCTCGGTCCGGCTGAGCCCGGCCACGGCGGTGGAGTGCGCCGGGTGGTAAGGCGTGTAGCGGGTGAGCTCCGGCCGGCTCACAATCCGGCCGGCCATCAGGTTGTGCACGTAGGCTCCGCCCTGGGACATGTCGTTCAGGCTTTTTTCCGAAAGGAAGAGGTTGTGGTCGACCAGGAAAGGACCGTGGTCCACTTCGACGAACAGGTCGTCGGTGCTGTTCTCGTAGCACAGGTTGCCGCGGATGCGGGTTCCCTGGGCCATCCAGTCCATCCACAGGCCGCGGCCGGCATGGTGAATGCGGTTGCCGAGGATCAGCATATCGATGGCTGCGTGGATCTTGATCCCGGCCATCTCCGCCCCGGTGAACTGCCGCTTGGCCCAGATGCGGTAGATGTGGTTGCCGGTAATCCGGCTGAAGGCCGCGCCCAGGCTGCCGCAGATCCCGGTCTGCTCGCAGTCGTAAATGACGTTGTTGCGCACCAGGTGCGAGCCGATGTTCTCTTTGGACCAGCCGATCGAGAGGGCCCGGGTGATCACCTCGTTGTAGTGAATGGCCCCGTCGCGGCTGCGGTCGGCGTTCCAGACGTTGTGGCCGGTTTTGCGGTCCTTGCCCAGGGTGATCCCCGAGCACTTGGAGTCGTGGATCCGGTTGTTTTCGATGATCCAGCCCTTGCTCCAGTGGGTGCCGATGAGCCCGATCTGCTCGGCGGTGGGAGCGGCCCACTGGGTGGCCGCCTGGCTCATTTCGAAGCCGCGCACGGTGATGTAGTCGCGCCCGGGCTGGTCGGGGTAGAAGCAGCTGTCGCGGACGTTGATCTCCACCAGCTCGCGGTTGGGGTCCTTGTCGTGGAAATTGGCGTAGAGATAGGTGTTGCTTTCGTCCGTTTCGCAGAACCAGGTCCAGGTGGAGCCCTCGCGGTCCGTGCTGTCGGCATAGGGCCTGGGGTCGAGCACCCGCTCCAGCAGATGGGTTTCGTACAGGGACTTCCCGTTGAGATAGACCTCGCCGGTATGGTGCGGCCGGCCTTTGTCGGTGAACCAGTCGCCGTTGATCAGGTCCTTGTAGGGATGATAGCTGCCGAAAAAGGAGTGGGGCAGGGTCAGCTTCCAGACTCCCGGCTGGAAGGGCTTCCAGCCGCGCACCACCTCGGAGCCCTTGATCACCGCCCGCTCTCCATCGGCGGCCTGGTAGACGATGCGCCGGGCGTCCGACTCCCCGCCGCGGGGCGGGGTGACCCTCTCGCGGTAGGTCCCTTCGTGGACGATGACCGTATCGCCCGGCTGCGCCAGGCGGGCGGCGGCGGAAATGGTGCGCAGGGGCCGGGTCCGGCTCCCTTCCGCCGCATCGCTGCCGGCCGGGGAGACGTGGATCTCGCGGGCCTGGGCAGCGGCTCCCAGCAGGAAAAGAAAAACGGCGGCTCGTAAGGCTCTCATGGCTTCCTCCCGCGAAGCGGCGCTTCGGCAAAAAGGGGTTCTTCCCCGTGTGTGTGGACTAAAGGCTCAGCGCGGCAGTCCCAGCACTTCGCTGGTGGAGCGCCGCACCTTTCGGCACAGTTCCGGATCTTCCGGCAGCGACTTTCCGAACGTCGGGACCATCCCGGCCAGCCGCTCGGGCCAGGGCCCGCTGCGGAAAAAGGCCGGGTAGCAGCGCTCCAGGAGCTCCAGGCTGATGGCCACCGAAGTGGAGGCCCCCGGCGAAGCTCCCAGCAGGGCCGACAGGGTCCCGTCGGCCGAGTGGACCACCTCGGTCCCGAACTGCAGGTAGGTCCCGGTTTTGGGATCCTTGTGGATAATCTGCACCCGCTGCCCGGCCACGCGCAGCGACCAGTCCCTGCTTTGGGCCTCCGGGTAGTACTCCTCGAGCGCCCGGAAGCGGTCCCGCGGCGACTGCAGCACCTGCTGGATGAGGTAGCGGACCAGCCCGAAATTGGTCCCCGCGGACATGAGCAGCGGCACGAAGTTTCCGGGCCGCACGGAAAGCGGCAAATCGAGATAGGAGCCGGTCTTCAGGAAGCGGGTGGAAAAGCCGGCGTAGGGGCCGAAGAGCAGGGCTTTCTGCCCGGCCATCCGCCGGGTGTCCAGGTGCGGCACGGACATCGGCGGCGTTCCCACCTGCGCCTTTCCATAAACCTTGGCGTGGTGCTTTTCGATGACCTCCCGGTTGGAGCAGTAGAGCCACATGCCGCTGACCGGAAAGCCGCCGTAGCCGCGCCCTTCCGGGATGCCCGACTTCAGCAGCAGGGTCAGGGCCCGCCCTCCGGCCCCCAGAAACACCCGGCGCGCCCGGACGGGAAAAACCTCGCCGGTGTGCAGGTCCTTGACCTTCAGCTCCCAGAGCCCGCCCTGGCCCCGCCGCAGGGTGAGCACCTCGTGGCGGGTGCGCAGGCGCACCTTCTCCGAGCGCTGCATAAAGGCGAAAAGGCCGTGGGTCAGGGCGCCGAAATTGACGTCGGTGCCCTGCAGGGAGCGGGTGGCGGCCACCGTTTCGCCGCACTCCCGGCCGGCCATGACCAGCGGCATCCACTCCGCCATCTGCTTGTGGTCTTCGGTGTATTCCATCCCCTCAAAAAGAGGATGGCGGCAGAGCGCCTCATGCCGCTTTTTCAGAAAGGCGACGTCCCTGGCCCCGCGGACGAAGCTGATGTGCGGCACGGAGGTGATAAATTCCTGCGGCGAGGAAAAGCACCCCTTTTCGACCAGGTGGGACCAGTACTGCCGGGAGACCTCGAACGACTCGTTGACTTTCAGCGCCTTGGAAATATCGATGGTCCCGTCGGCCCGCTCGGTGGTGTAGTTCAGCTCGCAGTAGGCGGAGTGCCCGGTGCCGGCGTTGTTGGAAACGTGGGAGCTCTCCATGGCGGTGTCCTTGAGCCGCTCGAATACCTCGATGGTCCAGTCCGGCTGCAGCTCCCGCAGCAGGCTGCCCAGCGTGGCGCTCATGATGCCCCCGCCGACCAGTACTACATCCGTGATCTTTTCCGCCCCCCGTTGCTCCCCGCTCATATTCCTCTCCTCCTCTTTCCGGTCTTGATTTTAGGCGCTTCCGCCATCGCTGTCAACGGTTGGCCTCGCCGCCGGAGCCGCCGGCTTCGCGATTGCGAAAAAAAGTTGTTTCTTAGGCAATCGCGTCGTCACGGGATGACACGGCAAAACGTCGCTGACAATTTTTTTCGGGGAAAGCCAAGGGCCAAAGGCCCGGGACATTCCTTCGACCTCTCCCGAAAGGAAATTCCCGGGCTCCGGAAACCGAAAGACTCTTTCCAAAGGCGGCTTGGTGATCACGGCCGCCGTCCGTCTATTTCCGCAGGAAATAGACGGCGATGAGGGCCTGCATCAGGGCCAGCAGGATAAAGCCCCACTCGGTCAGCGTCGGGGTCTGGTATGTCTGCGGCACGCTGCGCGCCCATCGCGTCGGATCCCCCGGGCTGGCCGTGCTGGAATCGTCGGTGACCACCGGAGCCTGTCCGCCGGTGATATCGTCCTCGACCGACCCGCTCCGGTTGGCATCCCACTGGGCGGCACCCTGGTTCTGAACCGTTGTGGTTCCCGAATTCAGGGTGGTGCGGAAGGTAAGCACCAGTTCGTTGGCCGCATTGGCTTCGTTGGTGGCGCCCGAATCCGCACCGATGGTGCCGTCCCAGACGATGGCGTTCCGGGCCGCATCGTAGCGGCAGCCGGTGCCGGCCGAGCTTCCCCGCGCTTCGCACTGCACGCTGCCGCCCACATAGGTCGTTCCGGCGGGCACGGTATCGGTAATCCGGGTCAAAAGCGCGACGGAATTGCGGCTGTTGATCCATACCATCCGCCAGGTCAGCTCCGGATTGCCGTCCCCGCTGACGGTCTTGATTCCCACCGGGGCCAGCAGTCCGCCGGCAACGGTGTCCGTATCCGTGGCCGTATTGTTGGCGGGCGTCGGATCGGTCACTCCGCTCGGAGCAGCCACGGTGGCCGTGTTGCTGATGCTGCCGCTGGCGGAAGACCCCACCTGAGCTCTGACCGAAAAGGTCACCGAGCCTCCCACGGGCAGGTTGACATTCTGGGAGATGTTCCCGCTGCCGGAACCGGCTCCGCAGGCAGCGCCGCCGGCCGGGGTGCAGGTCCAGCTCGCACCGGTCAGAACCGAAGGAATGGTATCCGCGACGGGTGCGCCGGTTACGGCGCTCGGCCCGGCATTGGAAACCACGATGGTATAGGTGAGGTTCTGCCCGATATTGATCGTGGTGACTCCGTCTGTCTTGGTGATCGACAGGTCGGCCCGCGGCCCGATGGCGGTGCTGTCGGTGGCGGTGTTGTTGGCCGGGGTCGGGTCGGCCGTCCCGCTCGGGACGGCAACGGTGGCGGTGTTGGTCACCGTGCCGGTGGCTGAGGCGCTGAGCGTGCCGGTCACCGTGAAGGTGGCCGTTCCGCCGGAGGGCAGGTTGACGGCGCTGGTGGCGATGTTCCCGCTGCCGCCGGCCGGGCAGGAGGCCCCCGAACCGGCTGCCGCGCAGGTCCAGCTGGCCCCGGTGATCACCGCGGGCAGCGTGTCGGCCACCGTCGCCCCGGTCACCGCGCTCGGCCCGGCGTTGGTCACAGTGATCGTATAGCCGATGCTCTGACCGGGCGTCAGCACGGCCGGACTGTGCGTCTTGGTGATCGACAGGTCGGCCTGCGGCCCGATGGTGGTGCTGTCCGTGGCGCTGTTGTTGGCCGGGGTCGGGTCGGTCGTCCCGCTCGGGGCGGCCACCGTGGCGGTGTTGGTCACCGTGCCGGTCGCCGAGGCGCTGAGCGTGCCGGTCACCGTGAAAACGGCCGTGCCCCCGGGAGGCAAATTAACGGCGCTGGTAGCGATGTTCCCGCTGCCGGCAGCCGGGCAGGAAGCCCCCGAACCGGCTGCCGCGCAGGTCCAGCTCGCACCGGTAATCACCGCGGGCAGCGTGTCGGCCACCGTCGCTCCGGTCACCGCGCTCGGTCCGGCATTGGTCACCGTAATGGTGTAGGTCATGCTCTGACCGGGCACCAGGGCAGCCGGGCTGTGCGTCTTGGCAATCGACAGATCGGCCTGGGGGGCCGGTGTGCTGTTGTCGGTGGCGCTGTTGTTGGCCGGAGTCGGGTCGGTCGTCCCGGTCGGGGCGGCCACCGTGGCGGTGTTGGTCACCGTGCCAGTCGCTGAAGCGCTCAGCGTGCCGGTCACCGTGAAGGTGGCCGTGCCTCCGGAAGGCAGATTGACGGCGCTGGTAGCGATGTTCCCGCTGCCGCTGGCCGGGCAGGAAGCCCCGGTGGATGCCGCGCAGGTCCAGCTCGCCCCGGTGATCACTGCGGGCAGGGCGTCGGCCACCGTCGCCCCGGTCACCGCGCTCGGCCCGGCATTGGTCACGGTGATCGTATAGGTCATGCTCTGACCGGGCACCGGGGTGGTCGGGCTGTGGGTCTTGGCAATCGACAGGTCCGCCTGGGGAGAAGGCGAGCCGTTATCGGTGGCGCTGTTGTTGGCCGGGGTCGGGTCGGTCGTCCCGCTCGGGGCGGCCACCGTGGCGGTGTTGGTCACTGTGCCGGTCGCCGAAGCGCTGAGCGTGCCGGTCACCGTGAAGGTCGCCGTACCCCCGGGAGGCAGATTGACGGCGCTGGTGGAAATGTTCCCGCTGGCCCCGGCCGGGCAGGAGGCCCCGGTGGATGCCGCGCAGGTCCAGGCAGCCCCGCTGATCACCGCCGGCAGCGTGTCGGCCACCGTCGCCCCGGTCACCGCGCTCGGCCCGAGGTTGGTCACCGTGATGGTGTAGGTCATGCTCTGGCCGGGCACCAGCGTGGCCGGGCTGTGTGTCTTGGCAATCGACAGATCGGCCTGGGGGGCCGGGGTGCTGTTGTCGGTGGCGCTGTTGTTGGCCGGAGTCGGATCGGTCGTCCCGGTCGGGGCGGCCACCGTGGCGGTGTTGGTCACCGTGCCGGTCGCTGAAGCGCTCAGCGTGCCGGTCACCGTGAAGGTCGCCGTACCCCCGGAAGGCAGATTGACGGCGCTGGTGGAGATATTCCCGTTGCCGCTGGCCGGGCAGGAAGCCCCGGTGGATGCCGCGCAGGTCCATGCAGCCCCGGTGATCACCGCCGGCAGCGTGTCGGCCACCGTCGCCCCGGTCACCGCGCTCGGCCCGAGGTTGGTCACCGTGATGGTATAGGTCATGCTCTGGCCGGGCACGGGGCTGGTCGGGCTGTGGGTCTTGGCAATCGACAGGTCGGCGGCCGGGATGACCGAGTCGAGATCGGTGGCGCTGTTGTTGCCCGGAGTCGGATCCGTAATGCCGCTCGGAGCGGAGATCGTGGCGGTGTTCGACAGGCTCACCGTGGCGATGCTGCTCGAAACCATGGCGCTCACCGTGAAGGTCGCCGTGCCTCCGGAAGGCAAATTGACGGCGCTGGTACTGATATTGCCGACGCCGCTGGCCGGACAGGAGGCCCCGGTGGAGGCCGCGCAGGTCCAGGTGATATTGATCAGGGAAGCGGGAAACGTATCGGCAACCGTGACCCCGGTGACCGCGGCCGGCCCGGAATTGCCGGCCACGATCGTGTAGGTCAGGCTCTGGCCGGGAAGAACGCTCGCCACCCCGTCGGTCTTGGTTATGGAGAGGTCCGCCAGGGCGGCGGTTACCGTCTTGCTCGCCTGCGGTGAAGTCGCACCGTTGGCGGCGGCGGTGGCCGTGTTGGTCACCGAGCCGGTGGTGAGATCGCCGGCTACAATGGTGTAGGAGGCGGTGCAGGTCACGTATTCGCCCACGTCGAGGTAGCTGTCCAGATCCCCGACGGTACTTACCGCCGGACAGGTCACCGTGGCTTTGTTGTCGGACACCGTCACCGGTCCGAGCAGGGGGTACCCGCCGTTGTTGGTCACCTTGTAGCTGTAATGCAGCACGTCACCCGCCGCCGAAAAGTAGGTTTCCGTCGCGCTCTTTTCGAGAGAAAGCGACTTGGTCCCGTACCTGGCGGAGGAAGTAATCGCCGTGGCGGGAGTATAGGTTGTCGTCGTCGCGGTGGCCGTATTGACAAACGGGTTCGGGCTGGGTGCCGCCGTCACCGAGATCGGTCCGGTAATGCAGGAAGAGGTCGCTCCTATTTCCAGAGTGGGAGGCAGAGTGCAGACGCTGACGCCGGGATCGGTCACCGATATTCCAGCAAGCGCGGTTTCCCCTTCGTTGGCGATGGTAAACCGGTAGTAGACATTCTGCGGCATGGAGGAAATGCCGACCGATTTGAACCAGTTGACGTTATCGAGAGATATCTCCTTCTTCAGTCCGAGCAGGCTGACCGGGTTGCTGACCAGCAGCGTGGCCGAAGCCGTGTTCCCGGTGTATTCTTCGTTGAAGGAAATGGCGTCTGTGGTATTCGTCTTGGTCCCTGTGGTGGTCCCGGTAACTGTTACGGAAAAAGTGCAGCTGCTGTTGGCCGCCAGAGAGCCTCCGGCGAAGACAATCGTATTCGTGCCCGTGACCGTCATGGTTCCCGAACCGCAAAGAGAAGAAGTCGTACCGTTGCCCGCCGTCAGGCCGTCAGGCAGCGTATCCGAAAAGCCCAGGACACCCAGCGAATCCTGCTGGTTGGGGTTGGTAATGGTAAAGGTTAGGGTGGAAGTTCCGTTCAATTTGATGGAGGGCGGAGAGAACGCCTTGCTCAAAACCGGCGGGGCGATCACCTTGAGGGCCGCGGTGGCGTAGTTGGTGGAGGCTCCTCCCTCGTTGGAAGATATGAAACCGGTAACGTTGTCGTAACTACCCTCCGTCGTGCCGGTTACGGTTACGTCAAAAGTGCAGCTCCCGTTCGGAGCCAGGGAACCGTTGCTCAGAGATATCTTTCGCGTGGAAGACGCAACGCTCAAGGTCCCGCTGCATTGGGTAACCGAAGAGTCGGCAACCGAAAGCCCCGCCGGCAGGACATCGCTGAAAGAAATTCCGCTCAGGTCCACGTTTCCATTTGCCGTATTGGCAATCGAGAAGCCTAATGTGGAGGTCGCCCCTTTCACGATCGTTGAAGGAGTAAAGGATTTCGAGATGCTCGGCGCAGGCGCGGCGGGCACTCCGCATCCGGTGATCGCAATATTATCGATCTGCATAGCCGCCTGTTTGTTATTGGCCCCGACCGCAATGATCCTGAAATAGGTCATACTGGAACCGGTTGAGGAGGCGCTCCGTTCCCCCGTCGATCGGAAGGTGGTATCAAAAGAGGTGGATTCGAAAATCTTATTAAAAGACCCTGCCGAACCCGTCGTGCTTGACCAGACATAGACGGTCGAGGGTGTGGACCAGCTTGCATCCTGCCTGTAATCGAGGGCAATCTTGACGGAAGAATATTGGCTGGTGTCGACTGCAAACTGAAAATAGGGCGTAGAATCCCCGGTAATGGTTGCGGTCTTGTCAAAGCCCGTTCCGCTCCAGGAATTGACGGGATTCCCGTTGGCTGCATCGATGAGGGAATTCGACACGGTGGCAGTGGCTGCCGCACTGTTTACATTGGCAGCCTTCGAGGTATAAGTCGGCGGAACGGAAGTTGAGGAAGGGTTCATGGCCCAGGAAGCCAGGGGCTGCCCAGGCGTGCAGCCCCCTGCGGAAGCCGAGAGCAGAGTGTCCTCCCCGTAGCGCGTAGTATCGATCGTGTCCTCAATAAACAGGTTTCCGGTTTTGTTCGTGTAGGAACCGGCCGGGGCCATAACATTGACCGTGATTGTGCAGGTGGTGTTCGGCGCCAGCGTCCCGTTGCTGAAACCTATGGAGGCCGCAGAAGCGGAGAACGACCCGGCACCGATGGGAGCTACCAGCGTCGGCGAGCCGCAGTTTGAGGTGGATGTCGTCGTATTCGCAGTGGTCATATTGGTGGGAAACGTATCGGTAAAATTCACCTTGCTGATCGTTTCCGTAGTCGGGTTGTAAATCCGGAAGGTCAGCTGTGAGGTACCTGCAGGAACCGTGGACGGATCGATCGCCTTGGGCACAAACGACTTGGCAATGGTGACCGAAGAGGAGTCGACGATATTGACGATGCGGGCGCCGGTACTGTAATCGGCGTTGTAATGAAAACTGCTTCCCGAAAAGTCGTAAAGCAGGCTATTAAGCGGCTGGTTGGTGCCGCTTCCGCTGATCACTTTGACCGAGTAAACGGTGACCACATTGCTGCCCCCGGCCTTGTAATCCCCCCCGACGCAGGAGCGGTAGTTGGGGCTGTTGGGGTCGTTTTCCCAGCCGCAGGCGTCGGCATAAAGCCGCGGATACGGGTTGGTGATCGATGGATTGGTGCTTGCCGAATAGGTGGTGCTGACCGCAAGAATCTGCAGGATCGTATTGGGGATGTTGATAAAGGCTTCGAACTGGTTGTAACCCTGGGTTGCCGTGCCTCCGTACAGGCCGATTTTGTAGCTTTTGCCGACCATCAGGTTCATCGAACCGCCCGCCGGGATCGAGGTACCGGTGCTGATGTCCGCCGTGTTGATGTCCGCCAGCTTGATGTCGGTCACCGAATTTCGGTTCTGGGAGATGAGGTGCTCCACGTAGAGCTCGCGGGGCTGGGGGCTGGAGGCGGTGATCGTGGAGGTGCCGTCCGATCCGCTGACGGCGATGTGATAGCGCCGGGTTTTGTCGAAGGACGTCGCATCGGGCGAGACTTCCACCTCAAAGTAAGCATCCTTGCACTCGGAGGCCGCCAGGGTTGCCAGGCTCAGGGATACGGCCGATCCGGCTCGGGAATAAATGTAGGTGGCCGTGGCGTCGTCCCAGACAAAATCGGCCGTCACGCTGGAAGCCGATGAGGAGCCGGTGTTGCAGACCCGGGCGCCGACCGGAAAACGGTTGGGCCCGGTGACAGGGGTGTTGCTGTCCAGCCCGATAATATTCCAGGTATAGGGAGTGACGGTAAATGAGACCGTCGAGGGAGGCGCGAAGGAAGGCAGGATGAACATCGCCGCCATCGCCATGCCCGCCAAAGCCTGAAACAGGAACATTCTGCCGCGCTCTCCGGCCCGGTTCTTTCGATCATGTTTGGGATGAGATAAACTCTTGGCCATCTGTCGTCTCCCTGACTCTAAGATCATGCTCTCCGGACTCGGATGCGTCCGGACATGTTATTATTGCGGATATACCTGCCCCGCGGTAATTATAGGGAACCCGGCCATGAAATCCAAATAAATATTACTTCCCGGTGTGACCGGGATCACCGGGTCAATGTCAGCCGCATCACCATCTTTTGTCGCTCAGAAAAGATAGCAATCAATAAAGGACACCAGCAATTAAGCACCAGCAATTAAGTCACCAGCAATTAAGGACACCCATTTTTTACCGGGAAAAAGTGGGTGTCCTTATTGGTGGGGTGGTTTTTTTGTGTATAATTTTATCCAGTTACACACAACAGCAGGGGAAAATATGCATGTTCGCACCAACATTGAAATCGATCAGGATCTGCTCAACGAAGCAAAAAGCTTAAGTTCCATTCGGACCAGCAAGGAAATCGTGTTCCGTGCCCTCCAGGAGTTTGTTGCCCGACGCAAGCGATCCAGGTTGCTCGATATGCGCCATCCGATGCTTTGGGAAGGGGACCTGGAAAAGATGAGGGCGGATCGCCTTGATCCTCATTGACAGCAGCGCATTTATTGAGTTTCTGAATCGTTCCGGATCCCCCTGGGATCGGACGGTGGAAGAACTGATCCGGAACGACATCCCGTGCGCCCTTGCCGACGTCGTACTGACGGAACTTCTGCGAGGGATTCGAAACAACCGTGAGTTTCACGCTGTTCGTGATTCCCTGCTAAGCTTCCCCATCCTTTCCATGCAGGGAGTGGCCTCTTATATCCATGCTGCCCAGATCTACCGACAGTGCCGGCAAAAGGGGTTGACCATTCGAAGTACCGTTGACCTGCTGGTCGCGCAGATTGCCCTGGACCACCATGCCGCCCTCCTGCACAAGGATCGTGACTTCCCCTCCATTGCCTCGGTAGTACCCCTGAAGCTGTTCCCTGTCCGCCAATAACAGCAGATAATCAAGAGCAGGAGCAATCAAGGATAGCAGCTAATCAAGGACACCCACTTTTTCCCCGGCTCTGCCGTCCCGATGGGACTTGGGCTTGCTTAAACCCAACCCGGCACTCACGTGCCGGGCTATAATCGGCCGTCCCTACGGGACTTGTCTGTGGACTACCCGAAATCCAATATCGGAGGTCGGTAAGCCGTCCTCCGCCATCGCTTCGAGCATTATCCAAGGACATCCATTTTTCGGCCTGGGGAAAGTGGGTGTCCTTATTCGGTTCTTATTCGGCTTAGTTTTGTAAAATAGAAAAAATATTCTAATATACAAGGATGATCGAGCGTAACTTGAAAGCAGTGGTACTCGCCCGACTGGAGGATTATCCCGCGGTGGCCCTGTTCGGACCGCGCCAGGTAGGAAAAACCACATTAGCCCGAAGTATTTCCCCCATATACTTTGACCTGGAATCGGAAGAGGATCGGCTCAAGCTGGATATTCGCTGGGAGGAGGTTCTATCCCTCCATCAGGTGGTAGTTCTGGATGAGGCTCAGAACTGCCCGGAAGTTTTTCTCCGCTTGCGCGGCGCCATCGATGCGGATCGCAAGCGCAACGGACGGTTCCTCCTGCTTGGATCCGTTTCTCCCGCGCTGAGCCGGCAGGTTGCCGAATCCCTGGCCGGCCGCGTTGCCCTCTGCGAACTCATGCCCTTTTCCATCGGGGAATTACCCCGAAGCCAGGAGGACCAGCTGTGGCTGATGGGCGGCTATCCGGACGGCGGTATCCTGGAAAAGAGCCGCTATCCTCTCTGGCAGCGAAACTACCTGGAGCTTCTGGCCATGCGCGATCTGCCGGCATGGGGTCTGCCGGCACGGGCTCCGGTCACCCTGCGGCTGGCCCGCATGCTGGCTGCCCTGCAAGGATGCGTATGGAACGCCAGCCAGGTCGGTGCCGGACTGGGGCTCAGCTACCATACGGTCAACTCCTACCTCGATTATCTGGAAGGGGCCTGCCTGATTCGCCGGCTTCCCCCTTACCACGTCAATATCGGCAAGAGGTTGACGAAGAGCCCGAAAGTCTACTGGCGGGACAGCGGACTGCTGCACAGTCTGTTGGGCGTTTCCGATGAAGAGGATCTTCTGGGTCGGCCATGGGTCGGGGCCAGTTGGGAGGGGTGGGTGATCGAACAGATCCTGAGTTATCTGAACCTGTCCGGATCTCCGCAGGATGGCCCCTGGTTTTTCAAGACCAGCGACGGAAGAGAAACCGACCTGGTCTTTGCCCTGTCCGGACGTTTGCATGCCATAGAGATCAAGCTTTCCTCGTCTCCCGGAACGCAGGATTTCGACCGTTTGCGGAAAAACGCCGACCTGATCGGTGCCAAGGTACGAGCGCTCATCTCGAGAACCAGCCATCCGGTGGAAGGGCAGAATGAGCTTTCCACCAATTTGCGCGGATTTCTCAGATATCTCGGCGAAAGCGGCTAATCAAGGACACCCATTTTTCGGGGCTAATCAAGGACACCCACTTTTCGGCAGGAAAAAGTGGGTGTCCTTATTCGGTCTCCGGAAAAAGTGGGTGTCCTTATTCGGTCTCTAGGGAAAAAGTGGGTGTCCTTATTCGGTCTCCTTATTCGGTCTATCCTTATTCGGTCTAGGGAAAAAGTGGGTGTCCTTATTCGGTCCTTATTCGGTCTATTTGCTGTGGTGCTCGGGGTGGTCGGTGGCCGGGGTGTGGCGGTGCATGGTCCCCTGGCGGTGCAGCCGGTTGTGGATGGCCCGATGGGCCCCGGTGAGCACCAGGCGCATCCGTTTGTAGGCCTCCACCTCCGGGCGTACGGCCAGGGTGTCCAGATAGGCGATCGAGCCCTCGATCTGCTCCAGGATCGTCAGGGCGTCGGCCGCCGCGAAAAACGGCGTCCCTTCCACTTCCACCATCACCGGCGAAGAGTGGGCGGCGATCATCTCCCGGCGGTCGGCATAATGCCCGCGCACCAGCAGGGCAATCCAGGAGCTGCGCGGCACGGACACCGTCCAGCTTCCCTTCTCCTCCCGCGGATCGATCCGTTTGCTTTCCCGGACCTCGCCGTTGACGATGAGCTCCACCCGGCTCATGGGGATGGTCACCGAGGCCGCCTGCCACTCCACCGCCACCGTTCCCCCGCCTGCCCGCATGGCTATCCGGCTCCCGGCGGGCTTCCCTTCCACGGAAAACTCCAGCAGCGGGCCGTAGGTGGCGAAGGTGTTCCCGGAACGTACCGCCTGCATCCAGCTTTCGTAATCGAACTCCCGGTCGGCTGGAATCCGGGCGTAGGTCCGCACGGCGCCCACCGCGGTGGTGGCCGACATCTTGTCGGTGCCGCCGACGGCGGCGACGAAATAGCCGCAGTTCAGGTAGCGGTACCAGTCGGAAAGGGAGTAGGGGTCGATGCCCCGATAGAGATTCGACATGGAGGTGGTCTCGATGGCGTCGATCTCGCCGGCCACAATCGATGCGGCATGCTCCGCCCGGGGCTGCGGAAAGTGGGGCAGCACCACCAGGCCGCCCTGCTTTTTGCACTGCCGGGCCCACTCGGTCAGCAGGATTTCCACCGGGTCGCCCAGCGCCGATTCGTCCGGACCGCCGGTGGTCATCGGAGCGATGATCGGCCCCCGGTAGCCAAGCAGCGAGATGTGCCCCAGAACGTGCTGGCGGTTTTCGGTGCCTACCCTCACCAGGTACTCGCCGTCGCCCCCGGACTCCCGGGAGCCCAGGGTGGTCCGCCCGTCGAAGTCGCCGACGTTGGTCATCAGCTCGCCCCACTGGCTGGCCAGCAGATTGACGACGTTGACCCCCTCGCCGGCCCCCTCCAGCAGGGCGGAGTGCGGAGAAAGAAAATGCACGTGGGTATCGGCCGTCACCCAGCCCCGCTCCCGCCAATGGAGAGCCCGCTCGATCGGAAAATGCAGCTCCGCGGTGGCCGCGGTGACCTCCACCGTCCGGCGGACCGGCGCGATTTCGAACCCCTTGCTGATTTCCACGAACACCCGGCCCAGGGGCAGATCGACATGGGTGTCCCCGTCGATGTAGGTGCAGGCGTGGGCGGGCGGGTTGACGTAGTCCACGCTCCAGTCCTCGTACCAGAACGGATTGGGGATGCGGTGCCGGTCCACCGGAGCCAGGTACTCGCCGGCCTCGCCGTGCAGGTGCAGCTTGACGGCCAGCGGCCGGCCGCTCGATTTCTCGGTCACCCGCAGCCGGACCCGCTGCCGTGACGGCCGGACCGGGGCCAGCGCCCCCGCCCCGCTTTTTTCCAGGGCGGAAACCGGCACAACGGCTCCCCCGGGGAGGTGGAAGCACGCCTCAGGGTGTGCGGTGTACTCCACCAGCAGCTCGCGCGCGCTCACTTCCGGCGGCCGGTTGTTGTAGCTTTTCTCCCAGTCGGCTTCCGGATAGACGGTCCGCGGCTGCAGGGAAATCAGCTGGCCGAGATCCAGGGCAAGATGCGCGGAAAGGCCGGTTTCGCCGAGCGCCGGATCGAAGCTCACGCCCTCGGGCAGCTTCAGAACGGCCTTGCGCCGGCTTTCCCAGCGCAGCGGGTTGCCGGAGACCTTCCCGGCGCTGACCGCAGAAACGATCAGCCCCGGGGCCGAGGGCTCGATGCGCAGGCCGCGCAGCGCCTTGTCCGGGTGCGGATTGGTCCAGTACCAGACCCAGTTGGTCCAGGGGAGCGAGTCGGGCTGCCGGGAGCGGAACTGGGAGTTGCCCCAGGGAATGCCCGGCCGCGGCTGCTCGGTCAGCGTGCGGATCGGATACGGCTTACGGTGGGCCGCCGCCTCGAAGCAGTTGGCCCCCCAGGGGCGCATCAGCATGCCCACCTGGTGCTGCCGGAGAACGGGCACTCTTTCCTCGGTCCCGTCGGCATAGAGAATGACGTAATCGGCCACCTTTTCGGCCAGCAGCGCCGGTCCCCGTCCGCCCGGAGTGAAGCCGGCGGCGTCCGTCGGCTGGCCGGCCATATCGCAGGTGTGCAGGAAGGCCAGACCGGAAGCCTGCAGCGGCTCCCACTTCTGCTCGAAGGGCCTGTCCCGCAACAGCACCACCCGGTCGATCTCGAAGGGGATCCCCCGGCAGACGCAGCTTCCCGCGGGAGCATAGGAAATGTTTTTCCGCAGCGACTCCGACAGAGCGGAGAGGTCCAGCGCGGCCATCGGGCTGCTCCCCTCCAGCGGGAGGGGCGTAAACAGCGCCGAGGCCGGCCCGTCCTTCACCCCGCCGCCGCTCGGCGCGGATTGACTCACTTCCAGCGGATCCAGCTCAATGGCCGTTTCGGTCATAGACTCCTCGTTTCTTTCCAGGGTTTTCAGCGCCATCGGGGCCAGCCCGACGTTTTCCAGAAAAGTCCTCCGGGGCACACGTCCGGGAATGTCGCTCATAAGTAGCTCCTTGTCAGAAAGCGCGGACCGGATCCGCGCCGCCATCATGCGGAAATACGGTCAGTCCCCGAAGCGGTAATGCTTGCGGACCGCCTTGCGGATCTTCCAGGTGCAGCCCAGCCCCTCCGGAAAGGTAACCAGGTCGCCGGCCTTGAATTCCGCCGCCTCGCCGCCCCCCTTGGGCTCCACGCGCACCTCCCCTTCGAGGATCAGGCAGGTCTCCTTTTCGTCGTAATACCAGTCGAAAATGGAAGGTTCCTTCTCCCAGATGGGCCAGGAATCGACTTTCAGCCGATCCAGCTGCTCCGGCGTCGGCTTTTCCACCCGAATCGTTTTCATACGGTTTCCTCCTCAGGCTAATTTCCAGGTCTTGCGGTATTCGTAGTGCAGCTTGCGAAACTCCCGTGTGCTCCGCGGCTCTTTCGGGAAGGCTTCCCCCATTTCGGGGACACCGTTGCCGATGCCGATGAATCCCATGCGGATGCGGCCGTTGGCACCCGGCACCCTGCCGGCGAAAAAGGCGGAGCCGGCCGCCAGGGCCGGACGCCTTGAAAAAAGAGCGGCGGTCCGGGGCCGCGGACGAATCGGAAACTGCATTCTCCTTTCGAATACAAAAAAGAGAATTGTACCTTCTTCCTCAGCGCCCCATCCGCCTTACCTGAAAAAAAAGAGGAGGGCACGGGAAGCCGGGAAGAACGGGAAGGACTTTCCTTTGCTGCCTTCCCGCTCTTCCTTTCTTCCTGTGTATCTGTCTATTGGCCGACCGATTGCGGCGGCACCGCGGAAAGCACCTTGAAATCCTGGGTGCCGAACACCGCAAAGCTGAACAGCGGCAGATCGGAGATCACCCGGAAATAACCTTTGCCCATGGCCGGCAGCGACGGCGCGATCTGCGGCAGCAGCTTGGAAATGCGGGCCCCGGCGGCGATGCGCTCCACGCCCGATCCCTTCAGGTTGCCTTCGGTGTCGTACACCCCGATGGTCACCCTGGCTTCCGTCGCGTTGGCGTTGATCACCGCCACGCCGGTGAAGAAGGTTTCATTCTGCGCCACCTGCGAGTAGATGACCTCGCTGCGGCTTTCGGCCACCATCGGCAGAGCGGTGTCGAAGGCCGTGCCCTGCTCGTCCCCGAAGCGGACGCTGCCCTGCAGTCGCCGGTCGGCAGTCACCTTCACGTAGCCCGAGTTGGGCAGCGAGGCCTGGAAAAGGGCCGGGTCGGCAATCACCTTGCGGCCCAGGGCCGGCAGCGTGAAGCTCGCCGGCTTCCCGATGGCCACGCCCTTGTCATCGATCCAGCTGAGCGACACGTTCGCCGCGGCATCCTCCAGGTTGATCAGGGTCAGCGTGCTGCGGTACCCGTAGCCGACGACATACTGCGGGCAATAGAGCTGTCTGGCTCCCGCGGTGGTATCCATGGCGTTGAGGGCCGCATAAGTCACGCCGGGTTTGGAAAGCAGCTGCGATCCGGCCAGGCCCTGGCTCGAAGTGACCGCCAGGTACCCGCCGCCGGCAAGAGCCGAAGCCGGGAACAGGCCGCTCACCGCGGCGGCATAGCGGCCGAGGGCATTGATCCGCGCGGTCACCGCCGTCCCCTGCTCGAGGCCGGCATCGTTCCGCAGCCGGATGGTGATATCCGCCGCGGTGTCGCCCGGATTGACCAGCGAAATTTCCGAATCGGCCACCTCGGGGAAGAGCAGGCTGGTCATCCGCTTGCCGCTGACGTCGGTGCCGTCCATGGTCTTCAGGGCCAGGTCGAAGGCCAGGAAGAATCCGGCCAGGCCCGGCCGGTCGCTGGAAGCCTTGATCCATCCGCCGGCCATGTTCAGGGAGCTGCCGAAAAGCTCGGAAGCCACGGCCGATAGCTGCCCGCCGCCGGCCAGGCTGCGGGTAGCCGGGTTTTTTCCGGCGGCCGCCGTAGCCGCCGGCGCGCCGCTGTTTTCGTAGGCGGTAAAGGTCAGGTTGGCTGGAGAGTTCCCGGGATTAGCCACCGCCAGGCCCGTCCACTCGCCGGCGTTGTTGACCAGCCGCGGGAAGCTCATCAGGGCGGCCGGGCCGGTCAGGGCGTAGGTCCCCGCGGCGCACACCCTGACCGTCACCTGCCGGGCCACATCCGTGGCGTAGCTCCCGGCCGGAGAGCATTCCGCCGTGGCCTCCTTCCAGCTGCCCGGCTTCGAGGAGTCGGGCCGGTCCCAGCGATACAGCTTCAGCGAGGTCAGGGCCACATCGGCCGGCAGAGCGCCCAGCGCCAGGGTCAGCCCGGAGGCCGGCCAGGCCGAGATCCAGTGCCCCGATTTTTCCGCCTCGAAGTCTATCGAAAAATGACGGTACCAGCCGCCGGTACCGGCCGGCAGGCTGCTGTCCGCGGGCGGCCGCAGCTCGTCGGTAAAGGAAACAAAGGTGGGCGCGGTGACCGACGCGGCCGGGATCCGCAGGGTGTTGGTCCCGGTGAAGGTGTTGGTCAGCACGGTTTCCCTGGTCGCCGGGCTGGCGATGTACTCCCCGCTCAGCGTTCCGATGTTGAGCGTGATCTGCGCCGTGCTTTTCAGCCCCAGGCTGTTGGTGGCGGTGGCCACGATGCGGTGGCTCCCGGCGGAGAGCTTTTTGACGATCAGCGATTCGCCGGTCCCCAGCGCGCCGTCGCGATCCGACTCCCAGACGACCGGGGTCTGCTTATCGAAGATGGTGTCCTGCAGGTCTTCCACTTCGGCGTTCAGCACGACTTCGTCGCCGATCTCGTAATCTTCGCCCCACTCGGGCGGATCGATGGAAATCCAGGGTGCCTTGGCCGCCACGGCGAACAGCTGGCTGACGGCGCTCGCGGAGCGCACGCCGTCGGATGCGATCACCCGGATCTGGGCCCGTGGCGTGCCGCCGGGCAGCTCGTCGAAGTTCTCTTTATAAGGAAGGTCGGCGTTGGTCAAACCGCTGGTCAGGACCATCCATTCCGACCTGGCGCCGGCGCTGTCCGGATTGTACTCGACCGTGTAGGTAAGCTTGTCTCCGTCGGGATCGGTTGCCGACCAGTTGACGGCAAATTCGCCCTTGATGGTGGTGGAGCCCTGCACCGGGGTGACGCCGGTGACCACCGGGTCGTTGGCGCTGACCGTCACTTTTTTAAGCTCCTGGGTGCCCTTCATGATCCGGAAAGCGGCAACGCCCGTGGGGAAAGGCATGACGCCGCTGAACGGAACCGTCGTCATGGTGCGGGTGGCCGAGCCGCGCGGCGCCGGGGGAGCCTCCTGCAGCTCCAGCTTGCGCGAAGCCAGCTGGGCGCCGGCGGCGTTGAGCGCCTGGATCCAGTATTCGCCGGTGGTGTCCTGGGTGCCGGCCGAGCCGGTGAAGGTTTCCCAGGGCTCGAGGTCGACGGTTCCCTTGTCCGTGCGAATGATGCCGGAATAGGCCACCAGCTTCTGGGCCTGCTGCGCAAGCTCCAGCGCCTGGAGGGAGGCGGCCGTGGCCGGAGCCAGCTGCTTGAACAGGTAGCGGTAGACTTCGGGGGTGGTCCAGAACTGGTTCTGCTGCCCGGAGGAGCCCATGTAGTCGGCCATCTGCACCGGCTCCCCGTTGGCGTCGATGTTCAGGGCGCCGCGCCCTCCGACTTCGTACGGGTGAACTTCCGGCGGGATGTTGGTGGCGTCCGCCTGGGCGTGCTTGACGGCATTGCAGGCGGTGGTGCCGGTTTCGCCGTCCCAGAGCTTTCCGGTGATGCCGGCGTAGCCCGGGTTGATGCTGCAGCGCAGGGTTCCGCCGTTGTAGGTATCGCCGATTCCGTAGACGTGGGCCACTTCGTGGGCCACGGTGGCTTCGGCATCCTGGTCGGTGGAGGTGACGATGTTGGTGGGCTTGCCCATGGTGAATCCGGCCAGGGTCATCCCTTCGTCGGTCTTCGGGTTTCGGCTGACGAAGCCGACGATGAGGTCGTAGCAGCCGTCCGCCTTGCGATTGGAAGCGCACTCGGCGGGCATCAGGTTGGAGAGGGCCTGCCAGAGATTGGCTCCGCCGTCGCTGGTGTAAAGGTCGAATCTGGTGCAGTCGGTGGCATCGAACTCCTCACGTACCGCCCACTTGACCTTGGCAGGATCCAGCGGGTAGACGTACCGGGTGTAGGAGTCGAATTTTTTCCATTTTTCGTCGGGCAGCGACTCCAGAGCCGGCGCGCCGCCCCCTTTTCCCATATAGCAGCCTTTGACCGGAATCGCCAGGATGCGCACATCGGCGCGCTCCTCGAATTTGTAGGTGGTCCCGGCGGTGGTCTTGTTCACGTCGTTGACGGTCACGTCGAACAGGTACTCGCCCGCCGCCCAGTTGCCGCAGGCCTCCAGGTTGGGACACAGGAAATCGACGATGGCCGTCGGCTTGTCATACGATTTGGGCGAAAGGGTGGCCACCACCTGTCCCGCGCGGGAGATCACCGCGGCGTTTTTCCTGCCGCTGTCCGGCAGCGTGGGGGCGCTCATGACCGCGCGGATGACAGCGTCCTTGCCGGCCACAAATTCGGTGACCGGGTTGTCCGCCGGCCCGGCGACGGCCTGGTTGATCTGAATGCGGGTAATTTCGGCCGTCTGGGCCGAAAGGGATATCGAAAAAGACAGAATCACCAGCAGAAGGATCCGATAGAGCTGTGTTTTGGAAAACATGGAATACGGAAGCATGATCAGTCTCCCTTGGATTGGATGATAATGAAATGATAGCAAGATACGAACCGAAGGTTGGGGTTGCCATAGATAACGCACCTATCTCGAAAGCCTCACGTTATCCCGGGAATAGCGGCGCTGTCAAACCGACATACTAATTATTTTGACACACACCTAAATGATGGGGCGCACTTCCCCTGAAGGCTGCACGCAAAAGCCCTTCTGCTTTTCTTCCCGCTCTTCCTTTCTTCCTGTGAGCCCAATTTTTTCACAGGAAGACGGGAAGGTCAGGAAGGAAGAAAAAAGCCGTCCGGGTAGAGGGACTATTTACGGTGCTGCCCAAAAAGATGGAGGGGCGAAAAGTCGTCGCCTCCCAAGCGTTCCCGGTCCCCCGCAGGGGCAGGTCAGTTCCCGGCAAGGATCCGCTGGGCGGCGGCCAGGCCGCCGGCACGCTGAATGCCGGGGACGAAAAAGTCGCGCAGGAAATCGTCATCCGTTCCGCGGAAACCGCCGAGGGGAGCCTCCAGGACGAGCGGCGCTTCCGACAGGGCCGCCGCGAAGGTGGCCCAGACCGCCGCCTTCTCCAACCCCACCAGTCGTATTTCCCTGATGCCCTGCTGGCGCAGGAAGGCCACCGCGGTTAGGATGTCCTGCACCCGGTTGGCGTCGTCGCTGCGGTTGAAGGTCAGAAAAAAGCCCTGGGAGCGATCCCGCGGCGCCACGGCGCTCCCGGTCTGGAAGGCGTCAATGGCCAGCACCGGGCGCCCTTCCGCCAGAGCCTTGCGCCCGGCGGCCGAATCGCGCGCCGCAACCGCTCCGCCGGGGTGCACCACCAGCACGGCGGTGGTCCCGGGTTTGGGCATCCACAGGGCGGGAACCCGGTCCCCTTCCCCGGGCCGCGAGAGCACCAGGCGCTCGCCTTCCGAAACGGTCTCGACTTGGACCGGCAGCCGGGCCCCGATGGAATAGAAAAGCCTTTCCCGCAGAACCCGCGGATCGCCGGTCTCCTCGTTCTGCCGGCGGGCGGCGGCAATCCACTGCTCGACCAGCCGGTCGTAGCCGATGGCGTCGGCCGGGAGAGCGCGGCCGTGAAAGACCATCAGGTCCTGCAGCTTTTCCTGGCGGATGGACTTCTCCTTGATTTCCGCCCAGTCCGGGCGGTTCAGGATGCGCCTGGCGAAGAACCGGTACACCGCTTCCCGGCTCTGCTGATTATAATTGTGCGGCGCGTCGAACTGCACCGTTTCCACCTGATCGCCCTTGCCGTAAAGCTCGTAAATGGCCTTCACCGCCGGATACTCTTCCTGGGGCGTGTTTTTGGTCCAGTCGCCCGTGGCGGCCACCATCAGCATGGGCCGCGGGGCCATCAGCGAGGCGATCTCGACATTATTCGTACCCACACGCAGATTGGGCGCATTCTCGCAGGCAGACCCGCCCTGCATGATCAGGGAAATCATATTGACCGGCGAGCTGAATTTCGGCCGGTCGTCCACCGCACAGAGCAGGAAGGTCTGGGTTCCGCCCCCCGATTCGCCGGTTACCGCAATCTGCGCGGGATCCACGTCGGGAAGAGACTGCAGGAAATCGAGGACCCGGATGGAATTCCAGGTCTGCAGCCCGAGCAGCCCCAGCCCCCAGAGCTGCTCGCGCGGCCCGGTGGCGGCATGCGGAATCTGCACGGTGTCGTTGTAGCCGATCATGTCGTAGCCAAACATGACGTAACCCATTCGGGCCATGTTGACCCCGCGCCGCGGCACGGAAAAGAGCGGCCCGTCCTCCAGACGTCCGTAGGTGGCATGGCCGTGCGGCGCGGCCACTGCCGGAAATTTACCGGAGCGCCCCAGAGGACGGTACAGGTTGCCGGCCAGGTAGAATCCCGGAAGAGTCTGGATGTAGACCTTTTCGATCGAGTAGTCCTTGTTTTCGATCCGCCCAAAGATCTGCGGGTTGAGCGGGCACTTCCCGGGCAGCGGCATCAGCCCGGCGGCGGAAAGAATCTGCTTGCGCAGGTGTTCGGCTCGCTGCTGCCACTCCGGCAGCGAAGCATAGGACCGGGCCTGGAAGCGGGTGTTGGTATGCATGATCCCGGTATTGCGCCGGTCCTCGGCCGGAGCGGCTATGGCGAAAGCTGCCATCAGAATCCAGAAAGCGATTTTCCGCATAGTTTTTTCCCTCATAAAACGGAGGCATCCGCTGTGTTAAGCGGCCCCGGCTCCCCATGGCCCGGAACCCAACCCACAATCATACCGAAAAATGCCCGATCCATGTCGGAACGAATTTTTTTAAGGGTCAGCTTTGCGGGCGGCGTATTTCCCGAAAAGGAGGTCGGGCGGCAGGAGCCTGCCGAGAAAACCGTCGCGGTAGCCCTCCCAGCGGGCCTGCCAGAACGGGAGCCGCCCGCCGGCGGCGCAGGCCAGGAGAGAAGCCCCCAGGCTGAGGGCCACGCAGAGCAGGAAAAAAGCCCAGTGCCACGGCCTTCCGTGCCGGCGCAGGAACAGGACGCTGTTGCGGCGCACCAGGTAAAGCTTGAGGCGGTCGGCCCCGGCGCGCCGGATGCTGTGGCCGCCGAGGTGGTACGCCCGGGCCGCCGGACAATACCGGACCTGGTAACCGAACCGGCGGACCCGGCGGCAGAACTCCACCTCTTCCAGGAACATCCAGAAGCGCTCGTCCAGGAGCCCGGTTTCGGGAAGAGTCCGGCAGCGCAGCAGCAGCACCGCCCCGAAGACGCAATCGACCGCCCTCTCCTTCCGGTAGCGCCCCGCGGGCTGCTGCCGGACCCCGAGGGTCCGCACGATGACGTGGTGA
>CAINFC010000015.1 GCA_903847975.1 uncultured Acidobacteriota bacterium
AGCGCCACCACCGCCGGCAACAATCCCGGACCGAACAGCGGCGCCATGACCCTGGCGCAGACCATTTCCGACCAGGCCCAGCTCACCACCCTGGCCTTCTCCGGCCTGGCCATGATCACCGGCAACCTCGAAGCCCAGTCCTTCTTCCCCCCGGGCAAAGTCGCCGACTATACCGGCTTCCAGTACCTCCGCGACAATGACCCCGACGGCATGGGTCATAACACCAGCTTCCTCACCCGCATCGCCAACAACGTCATCTACCTGCTCAACGACGCCCAGTTCGAAAAACTCAAAACCCTGGCCGTCTCGCAGATGCAGCAGATCGACCTCTACGGCTACAAGCGCTTCCCGCTCATGAAAGCCTTCCGCCGGCTGCTCGACGGCGACATCCCCGCCGGCTCCGCCGGGCTCAACCTCAACGCCGTCAAAAAAGCCTCCCGCGAGCTCTACCTCCTCGACGGCCAGATCAGCTACGACCGCGCCCTGCTCTACGCCGCCATCCTCCAGTCGCTGGATTCCACCCAGAAAGCCTACCTGGCCAACATGAAGGGCAAGGGATGGAACTCCTGGCCCAGCGTCACCGACGCGCAGATCCGCAGCCGCATGCAGAGCCTGCCGCAGAACTCCGCGGTGGCCGTCATGACCTACGCCAGCGACCTCTTCAGCTGGTATGCCGGCTCGGTGGACGCCGACGTCTACTTCTGCCCCGAGCGCCAGGGCACCTACTACGGCGGCTTCTACATCAAGGACGCCCCGGCCATCGGCCATGAAGGCTACGGCATCAACGAGCAGCTCACCGCCACCGCCGGATCGGCGCTCAGCGACAGCGCCCAGGGCTACGTCACGGCAACCCAGGCCGGATATATGGCCGGGCTGCTGGAAAAGCAGAAGGCCAACCTCTACGGCAGCCCGACGGCCAGCATCGTTAAGGCCCGCACGGAAATCGCCGCCCTGCTGCGCCAGCTGCTCAGCGGCTCCGCTTCGGCCGACAGCATCAAGACCCAGGTGCTTTCCTGGTCGGCTCTCTACGGCGAGCTGGACGGCGAAAACAACTACTACTACGCCAACACCTTCGCCCAGGTGTACAAGAGCCTGAGCGCCGAGCAGAAAACCAAGCTGGCCGCTCTGCGCAAGAGCATCATGTCGGGCACTTACTCCGACGGAACTCCGTTCGACTTTTCCGTCTGCACCACCCCCTTCCTCTACTCCGCCCCGATCACCGACAAAACCGCCCTGGCCCCCTACCTCACCAATACCGACTCCCTCTTCTTCGAACCGACCGAGACCGTGACCACGGCCATCAGCGCTTCCTTCACCTACTCGCCGGCCGCGCCGATCGCCGGACAGCCGGTGCAGTTCACCGATACGACCACCGGCAGCCCGACCAATTGGTCCTGGAGCTTCAGCGACGGCGGAACCAGCAGCTCCCAGAACCCGAGCCACCTGTTCCCGACCGCCGGAATTTATGCCGTCAAACTTACGGCCGGCAATACGCAGGGAAGTGCCAGCGCCAGCCGGAATGTGACCGTCCTGGCCGCTTCAAATTCCTCGACCTTTTCGCTGACCAGCTCCGCGGTGGCGGAGGGTGGCGCGCTCCCCATCCGGTTCACCTGCGAGGGCACCGGCAACACCCTGCCTCTCGCCTGGAGCAACCCGCCGGCCGGCACAAAGAGCTATGCGATCATCATGCACACCATCGCACCAGATACGACAAAATGGTACTGGATGGTCTGGAATATTCCTTCCACGGTAACCAGCCTGACGGAAAACAGCACCGGCATCGGGACGCTCGGCAGCAACAGCGTCAATGACAAAGGCGGGTATTCTCCGCCCTGCTCTTCCGGGCCCGGCACCAAGACCTACACCTACACCGTGTACGCTCTTTCTTCCGCTCCCCAGATCAGCGCCACCCCGATTACCGTCACCCGCGACCAGCTCCTGCAGGCCATCAGCGACCGCACCCTGGGATCCGCGGCGCTCAACACCACCTACGCCAGAACCACGGACACCAATACCGCCGCCGGGTTCCGCTTTGCCCCGGCCGAGCCCAAAACCGGGCAAGCCATCCAGTTTACGGACGCCTCCACGGGGAATCCCACCTCCTGGACCTGGAGCTTCGGAGACGGCAGTGCCGCCACGGTTCAGAACCCCACCCACACCTATGCTGCCGCGGGAACCTATACGGTGACCCTGAAAACCAATGCCACCGCCGGCGTCAACACCTTTACCCGCAGCATCGCGGTCAGCGCCACCACCGCCGGCAACAATCCCGGACCGAACAGCGGCGCCATGACCCTGGCGCAGACCATTTCCGACCAGGCCCAGCTCACCACCCTGGCCTTCTCCGGCCTGGCCATGATCACCGGCAACCTCGAAGCCCAGTCC
>CAINFC010000016.1 GCA_903847975.1 uncultured Acidobacteriota bacterium
GCCTCTATGGAAATCCCCTGCGGGGATTCCCACAGAGGCTTGGAAAAACCTACGGTTTTCCCACATTCCCACATGCCCGGCGGCGGAGAGACACTACCTTATTTAATCTACTTTTCTGTCTTGACAATGGGGTACACCTCAAGGTTTGCCCTTTTGCGCTTGCACGCAACCTGGGCACATGGAGGATTTGTTCCCGGTTCAACTCAAGAATCAGTTCGGCCAAAATATCCATCTTGGATAAGTTCAGACGATAGATTTGGACCGGATGTCGGTGAATCGAGCGGGCAATATCGCGCATTCCAACGGCTTCGTAGCCCTTCTCCATAAACAGCTTTCGAGCTGCCATTAAAACTTTTTCTTTGAGCGATTCATCCATTATGTCATTAGCACAATGTGACGGTAATGTAAACAAGTTTACAATAGGACAAATATTAGAATGCATTTTCGAAAAAGTCAAATAAACCGGAAGTGTCCATAAGGCCTCGAAACATAATATGGTACTCTCAGCAAAAGGGAGGCATGCCATGTATGTCGACGACGGTTCACCTCGTAAACCGCGGGAACCGGTAAAAGTAGCCATTACTTTTGTCGTTTTGTTGTTGGGGCTGGCGATGATCGCCTGGCCGTTCCTTTGGGATGACGGTTGGGCGCAAGGAGGCGGTGCATCGCTATTAATCGGTTCAGTTGTATTTGTCTTCGGATTGCTTCTTTTTCTTTTTTATCGAGGACGCGCCCGGGTAGAACGCCACCCGCTGAAGGGCGAAAATGTTTTGGCTCATTGGCATTATGATCCGCTGACCTGGGAGCAGATCTCTCAAAAAGAGGTAGCGGACTTGGGCATGATCAAGGTGGCTTCCGGTATTCTGGGCGGCCTTTTCGCTTTGATCGGCCTGATCTTTGTGTTCGTAGATCCCAAAAAAATATTCCCATGTTTTTGATTATGGCGGGAATAGGCGCCTTCATTTTTGTAGTTGCCGTTTCGGTCAACACCTGGAGAGTGAAGCGTATTCGTACGGAACCGGGAGAGGCCATCCTGGCTAAAGACGGAGTGTACTTTAAAGGGACAATCCATAATTGGAACGGCGTCACTTCGATTCTCGACTATGTGGACTTCGATCCCATCAATCCCCGCCGTCTGGTATTCGTCCTTCGAGAGAGTATAGTAAAAATAAGTTGCAATTTCAACAACTGAATCAGGGAGAACGGCCTCCCGCTACTCCTTTGTTCTCGTTCGCCCCTCCGCGGAAAGACGATTCTTGTCTGACGCCCCCTTTTTTCTCCTTCTATGCTTGCCTTCGTTGGTATCGGGTCATATACTTGCGAAGTGGTAAGAAAACGTGGAAAAGCGACTTCCTTTCTATTAATCTTGATTTAGGCCGGCTGGGAATGGAGGGTAAAGTGTTCATTATTAACTCGCGTTGGATCAGCTTTTGTATTACTGCTCTTTGCCTGGCGACGCTTGCCCCACTGATCAGCGCGCAGGCTCGCCCACCACAGCAGGATGGGCCAATCATGCAGCGGCAGGATGGGGTGGAGGTGGAGATCTCGCCAAAGTCCGGTATGGCGACTGGCGCGATAGCCGCAGCCACCTCCTACCGTACTTACGCGGGTGGGAGTTTCCAACCCACGATTTCGACTCTGGAATATGCCCCGAGCGGTGGAGCGATTTATGCCACTGTTCTGGCCGGGGGTGGGTACAGCTTTATTATGGAGCTCGATCTGCCCAATGGGGCGCAGGTTTCTCAAGTGGATTTTTACGTGATAGACAACGATGCAACCAACCTGAGCGTGGGTCTATACTCATATAATCCAGTCACTAGCAGTTATGTAGTGCTCAAAACTGTATCATCCACCGGCGTGAGCGCGACCGTCCAGACACTGTCCCTGGTATTCAACCCTGTGGTTACTATTGATAACGCCACGCTCTCCTACCGCTTGCGCTTTGAGCCGGGAGTAGCGTCCAGCGCTCATTTGCTGCGCGGGGCGCGCGTAAGTTATACGGTGTCTTCCGTTTATCTACCGGCGGTTAGCAAGTAACCCGGGAAGGCGGAACTGGAGCATATTCAGAGCGATCCTTCGGATCCGACGGTCCCTATCCCCTGGGCGCACCTCTTTCCCTATGTCGTGATTTATATGTTTCCGCGCAGCGCGGTGGGATCGGTGGTCGGAATCGGCGGCACGGGCCGAACCGCAGGCGGCATGCTGCTTTCCTCCGCCACGGGACATATTCTGGAGTGGACGCACAGCTACGTACCGAACTTCATTCTGGCGGCATCCGTTTATCTGCTGGCCTTTGGGATCATCCACCTGATGGTGCCCCGGTTGGAGCCGGTGAAGCTCTGCCGCCAAATAACGAAAGGGAAACCATGCCGGAGTCGTTTTTGCGGCCACGGATCGCCCGGCTCTGGACCCGGGAGGACGGGTACACACCTTTTGCCATGCGGTTCCAGGCCGCCGGCATGTCATGGGTGTGACGCAGGCCGCGGGCCTGTCCCTGCGCTGGTTCCGCAACTGTTTTCCCCACGGACTGGCGGAAGGCCACACGGGATACGACACTCTATTCCAGGAAGCGGCGTAGGCTCCTCCGGGGTCGGACGGTCTATTCTGGAATCCCTATCTTCTCGGCGGACGAACGCCCCAAAAGGCAGCTTTCTTTCGCCGACCCCGCCGAGCGGATTGCCATTTGGCATTTTACCGGTCTGGCGGAAGAAAGCCGGGAACGTCCTTCCAGCTCTCCAGTTCAATCACGGAGAGCCGATCCAGGTTTGCAATGCCGGAAAAGGAGACTTTCCGGCGATAGGCGATCAACCGACTCAATGCCGCGGATCTTGCGGTCGCCTCCGCCCGAGGATTGTTTATGATTGTTGTGGTTTCAACGCATAACCTGGCGTGGGTCAACCCCTGCTGCAGGAAAGCCACTCGCCGGGCATATTCGGAATCCGGTTTCGCCGCTGCTGCCCTTCGGGCGCGATCCAGAATAATCTGTGCCGGAGCGAATACCTCCGTCGGATAAAGCTCATCCGCCACTCGGGCATACAGCGCATACCGCCGGAACAGCCCATTGCTCCGGGATCGAATGGCATCGGCCGCGCGCTCCCGATTGCGAAGAGAATAGTCTTCCCAATATCGGTAATAGTCGCCCATCGCATCCGCTGCAGGTCCGAAGGCAGAGCAGAATTCCTTTAAAAGATTCTCCACCGGCTCGTCCGGTCGAACATGAATGCGGGCCAGCAGGTAGAGGTTCGGACCCTGGGCGGCCCATTGTCCCATCAAGGAATCGAAGTCGGTGCCGACCATGCCGTGACGAGCATAAAAGTGAAACGCGTCCGCGAACTGATGCGGATAGATATGCGGCATACTCCAGCCGTCGAGAAACCAGTTGGGCCGATAATACACGGAGGCGCCGCTTTTCTGCCAGCCCAGCCATTGCTGTTTCAGCCATTCGTGCATTTCCACCGAGCGCGGAAACCAGCCTGCCCAGCGGAACCAGGGGACAAAGGCAATGACGATGTTTTTGTTCAGAAGAATCGTTTCTGCAGGCGCCTAAAAATAATTTTCAAAAGCATAAAAATGCAGTTTTACATTCGGATCGGTCTCTGCCGCCAGCCTTTGCACTTCCAGGAGAAAACGGGCATAGCGATTCGAAGCCGGTGTCGGCAGGTAAGAACGCTCCAGCCCGGGGGGCAGGCCTATGCGGTCGGGAATTGGGCCGTCCCAATCGAGACAGCGGGGACAACCGCGAGTATAGAAACTGTGATTTTTTTGTATATAACTAATCGTAAAGTATTAGTTATTAAATCGTTTTCACCCGATTTTCTTAGGTTGGATGATTTGCCTATAACGAAAAACAATATGCGTATGTTGCGGGATTTCAAGGCACTATCGTTTTAAAGTTGCACAAAGGTTTCTTTCTTGCACAATGTTTCAACCTACCACAAAAGCCCGCAATTATCGCATATTGTATGTTAGCGGTATATTTCATCATTTTTATATAACATCTTTAAGACTTCTTCTGTAAGAATATGGCATTTCCTCAGCATATCCATATCTTATAAGTAATAATGGATGTTTGTTTTCAATTCCCAAATCTTTTGTAAGTTTTTGTCTTACAGTAATTTCTTCGCATGGCATATTCAAATGAGCGTGACTTACACCAAGACAAGTAGCTGTAAGACCAAAACGTTGAAAGGCTTGTCCAGTTTTTACCCAGTCTTCGGCATTATTAGTATCACTAATAAATATTGCCAATCCTTGGGTGTGTTCAAGTAAGTCAATAAGACGCTTTTCTTCGCTTTTTGCAGTGATAAAATTTTTCATCACCAAACTACCAATAAATCTCCCTAAGCCAGGCATACCCATTGTAGCCGACCAAATTCCGTCTTTCATTTTTTCCGCTTCATTTTTTGAAAAACGTATCCAATAAACTAATTCATTCAAGAAATCCTTATTTTCAAATTGTAAGTTGTTTGCTTCAATGATAAGTGGAATTATTTTTTCAAAATTCTTTTTACTATTCAAAATGTGCAATGACACTCCTTCAAAATTGAAACAAGAACCAAGTTGTTTTAAGACATCATCAGAAAGTGGCTTATCATTATATTTACATTTTGTAACCTGCCTTTTAGCAATTTCATTAAACAAAATATCGAATTTGACGTTACTTACATCATCTTTTGTTATGTCAATAATTATACTGTTCGTTGCGTTCTCAGGATATCTTACCTTACACATATAATCTTTTTGTGTTGCTGCGATAAGCAAATTTTCCAGCGCACAACCCAAGCTGATATAGAGTTCATAGTTGTCAGAATCAACTACTGGGAGAGCCCTTCTAAAGTCAGGGTGGATGATAATGCCAGTTTCAATATTTTCAAATTTCCAAGGTTGTGTGTTATGTCCTGACGGTGCTTTTATTGCACATTCAATTAAAAATTTAAAATCATCTGTCCTCATTTTTATTCCTTTTATTAAGTGACTATCTTGTCTTGTATGCTTGCCGCTAACGTTTCTATACCTACACCTTTTTTTAGGGGAGGTGTAGGTATAGCCCCTTATATATTTTATGTCTATACCTGTAATAATTAAATTTTTAATCAGTTTTTTCTTGTTTTGCTTTTCTGTAAATGTATTACATGTATAGAATGGTTATTTCTATCTTTCGCCTCTTTAGGGCGGTTTATTATTACTCAGGTTTAATCCCAATCTATCAAGTGGATTTATGATGCCCTGCAGTTTTGTTTGTGCAACGTGTGTGTAACGTAATGTTGTTTTTATGTCTTTATGTCCTAACAGCGCTTGTATGTATCGCAGGTCTACGCCTTGTTCAAGTAGGTGTGTGGCAAAACTATGCCGCAATGTGTGCATGGGAACGTGTTTGGTTATCCCCCAATGCTTGTTTTGGCTGTAGGTAATTTCGAGCTGCGACCTTGCCAATACATCCAACGTACAACCTTTTGCATAGTTGTAATGCAACATGAATCGCTCCTTTTTGCGATGTACCTTATATCTTGCGGTTAAAACAATCATCTGTCTTTTTCGTTTTTGTGTGCTCAAATATAAATGATGTTCAACAAAAAACCAAAAAAGTTATACTTAATTTTAATAAATTTATGCGAATAGATGTTTACCTACCATTCAACCAGCATCCACGCTGACAAAGAGTATTGCAATTTTATTTCAGTCCGGCAGGAAAAACCGGTCAGATCAACAGTGCACAAATCTTAATCAGAAGCGCTGCACTGTTTGAATATGTTCAGTCTGTTTTTTCTGGATGATCTACTCTGAAAGTATAGTTATGGGCTTACAAAACAGGCTGATTCACTGTAAAAAGATGCTAAAATGCTTACAAAACAGCATAAATGGAAGTATTTCAATCATTACGACCTTGCATCTGGCGCTTCGCATCGACGAAACGATAAAGCGGGTCCGCCCGGACAGCTGGCGCGGCGTTCAGCCGCGGGAACAGGTGATCAAAAGAGCGCTGTATGACATCCTGAAAGACATTGCCGAGGTGGAGCGCATATTCCCCATCATCAAGGCCCAGAAGGAATACTGATGGCGACGCAGCTCAAGCTGGGAGAAATTTCCGATGAGGTTGTAAAGAAGGACATCAAGAATGTCCACTTAAGCGTTTATCCGCCCGATGGCCGGGTCCGCATTGCGGCTCCTTCCCGTATGAGCCTGGATACCATCCGGCTCTTTGCGATTTCCAGGTTGGGCTGGATCAAACAGCAGCAGAAAGAGCTTCGCGAGCAGGAACGGGAGACAGCCAGGGAAAACCTGGACCGGGAAAGCCACTTTCTATGGGGAAAGCGCTACCTGCTCCAGGTAATGGAGTCAGAGGAGCCGCCTTCCATCGAATTAAAGCACAGCCGGATATGGTTCCGAATACGCCCGGGAACGCCTGCCTGGAGGAAGCAGGAAATCATGGAGGAATGGTATCGGGAGCGGATCAAACAGGCCGCTTCGCCATTGATCGCCCAATGGGAAGCGACGCTGGGAGTGAAAGTGGAAAAGGTCTTTGTGCAGCGCATGAAGACCCGCTGGGGAAGCTGCAATGCGCAAACAGGCAACGTACGCTTAAATACGGAACTGGCCAAGAAGCCCCCGGAGTGCCTGGAATACATCATCGTCCATGAAATGACCCATCTCCTGGAGCCGACCCACAAACCCCGTTTTATAGCGCTCCTGGATCGAGTCCTGCCCAAGTGGCAATTCTACCGGGACCTGCTGAACCGCCTCCCGGTCCGGCACGAGGATTGGGTCTATTGATGCCGTTGCCTTCCTATGATTTTCTGCATGGTTTGCTGAGAATATTCTTCTGAAGGTTCTGCCCTGAAACGGCGCGTGCGGCAAATCGCAATACTTCGGGCAAGGCGCAAAAAGCCCGGAATCGACCCGTCACCGGCTCTCCAACGAAATCTGCACGGAATACAAGCTTTCGCTGGCGTGCCACAAGCGGAATCCCGCTCGCAGCGCGCCGCCTGAAGGTGGAGCTCCATACGACTTTCTTTTGTCAGTCGGACCCCGATCGACTCGTGAGCATACCCATGCCCCCTCGGCTTTTTGTACTTTCCTCAGGGAAGATGACCCGGTAAAAAGTCCCACATCTTATTTCCGGAATAGCCAAGGGCCAAAGGCCCGGCACATAATAGCCTGGGGTGAAGCGCAGCGCAGCCCCAGGTATGTGGTTCCGATATACATGAGGGCTGAAAGCCCGAGACATTAGCCTTAAGGCAAACCGACCGCCCTCCGGTTCCCCTGAGCCCTTACCCGGACCGGATCCGCTGGCCGCGTCAATCCACCGCGTAGACCTGAATCGGCCGGGTCTTCCCTTTGAACAGCTCGGCGCGCAAGGAGGAGGTCTTTATTTCCGGAGGCAGGGCCTCTTGCGTGAATTTGTCGATCAGAATTTTCCGATTCACCGCCTTGGTGTGTTCCTCCAGCCGGGCCGCCAGGTTGACGGTGTCCCCCAGACAGGTAAAGAACGCCCGATCGCGGGTGCCGACATAGCCGGCCACCATTTTGCCGGTGGCGATGCCGATCCCGATCGTGATCGGCGGATAGCCGCTGCCGTCCTCCCGGGCGGTCCGGTTAAACTCTTCCAGGTCGGCAAGGATCTCCCTTGCGGCCCGGACCGCCTGTTCGGCATGATCGGGCTGGCGAAGAGGGGCGCCGAAAAAAGAAAGCACCCCATCCCCCTGAATCTGGTTGATCATGCCCCCATGCCGGCCGACGGCAGAGAAAATCAGGGCAAAAAGCCCGTTCAGCAGTTCGATGGTCTCGCGCGGATCGCTCGATTCGGCCAGCGTAGTGAAGTTGCGCACATCGCAGAACATGGCGGAAGCCCGAACATGTTCTCCTCCTAGCTCGAATCCTTTGGCCAGCAACTGGTCGGCAATTTCATGGGTGGTGAAGGTACCAAACAGCTTTCTCTGCTGGTCCCGCAAGCGCTTTTTTTCCAGGCAGGCATTGACCCGGGCCTGGAGGAGAACCGGATTGGGAGGCTTGGTCAGGTAGTCCTCCGCTCCCATTTCGATACAGCGGACAACCGAATCCAGCTCTTCTCCGGCCGATACGACCAGGACCGGAATATCCCGGAGGAGAGGATCCTGCACCATAATTTCCAGGACGGCAAAACCGTCCATTTCAGGCATGATTATGTCGAGCAGGACCAGGTCGAAGGACTCGCGGCGCAACAGTTCCACGGCCCTGCTTCCGTTTTCCGCAGAAAGAACCTGATGCCCATGGGCCTGCAGGGCTTTCACCAGGAACATGCGGTTCAATGGATTATCCTCCACGACCAGAAGGCGGGCGGGAGGACTCGGCGGATTAAACATGGGCTCACATTGCTTTCCGGTCGCTTTTTGAAGGATGATTAGTGGGAGGGTACAACCACCCAGGGACACTAAAACGGCACTTGCAGCTCACCTTCAACCAGGGAATATAGCGGTTCACAGGGGTACAGTCAATTGCTTTTTGTCACTTTTTAGCCGGAAAAAAGGGAGCCCGAAGCACTTCTCCCAGCACAAAGGCTTTCGCTTGTCCATCACATGCGATCCGTGACGCAGATTACAGAAAGTCTTTGCTTCTTCCTTTATTTTCATTAATTTATTATTTTTCCGAAGACGGGCGTCATTTTGAAAACCGAACAGGCCATCCAGGATTCTCCCTCCCAAACGATCTGCGTGATCACCTTCCGCCTCCACCGGCAGGTTTATGCGCTTAGAGTTGAAACCATAAAGAAAATCATCGACATGGTCAAAATCACGCCCGTTCCCCAGCTGCAGGGAGTGATAGAGGGGGTGATCAACTTTCACGGCACCGCCATCCCGGTCCTCCACCTCGCCCAATATCTTTCTCTGCCGGTGCAGCCGCCGCGGCTGAACACGCCGATTCTGATCATGACCATCGCCGAACGAACCATCGGGTTGATCGTTGACGAAATTCTGGATGTAATCCACCTGCCGGCCGGCGAGCTGATTCCTCCCGGCCGCTTTTTGCCGGATGGGCTCAGCCAGGTACCTTCCCTGCTTGGGTTGCTGCATACACCGCAGGGAACCATTCTTCTGCTGGATCTGAACTGCCTTTTCGTTCCCCAGCAGATCCGCCTGGTCCAGTCGGCCATCCACTCCTTTTCCAAATCCGGCAGAGAGCTCGAGCTGGAAATTTCCGAAATAGCGGAGACCGGGCCGTGAGCAGCCGCTTCTCCCAGGAGCCCCTGCGTGACTGCCAGAGCCATGATCCGCGTCCGCTGCGGCTGGAAGACCGCGACTATCTGCGGTTTCGCCAGCTGCTGCTGGACCGCTGCGGTCTTTACTTTCCCGAAAACCGGCGCGCCGAACTGGAATACCGCCTGCACCTGGCATTCGCCTCCTCCCCCTGCGCCGGTCTGAATGAATTTTATTCCCTGCTGAAAGACGGCGGGTCCGGGGGGGTGGAAATGGACTCGCTGATCAACGCCGTAACCATCAGCGAGACTCATTTTTTTCGCGACACCCCGCAAATGGATGCGCTCTGCAACGAAGTGCTGCCGGAAATCATTGAGCGCAGGCGGCCGCAGCGCACCCTGCGCATCTGGAGTGCCGGCTGCGCCAGCGGCGAGGAGCCCTACAGCCTGGTCATGCTTCTGCGGGAATATCTGCCGGACTTTGACCAGTGGTCCATTCTGGTCTTGGGAACCGACATCAGCAGCGCCTCCCTGAGCCGCGCCCGGAACGCAACCTACGGCTCCTGGGCCTTTCGGGAAGACCGCGCCCTGCAGATGCGCCCGCGGTACTTTCGAAAAAACGGCAACCGCTATGAGCTGCAGCCGGAAATCCGGAACCGCGTCTTTCTCAAGCCGCTGAACCTGGTGGACAGCAATTACCCGTCCGTGGAAACCAATACCCACGCCATGGATCTGATTCTGTGCCGCAATGTAACCATCTATTTCAGCGAAGCCGTCACCCGCTGGGTGGCCGACCGTTTTTACGATGCCCTGGTGGACGGCGGCTGGCTGGTAGTCGGGCACTCCGAGCCCTGCCTGGATATATACCGGCGCTTCCAGGTTCGCAATTTTCCCAATACCGTCCTGTACCAGCGGCCCTCCGAAAAAAGCGGCCTGGCAGAAAGCCCTGCCAGATCTTTTCCCGCGCCTTCGGCCCAGGGAATCCCTCCGATTCCTGTCTCCCCTCCGCGGCCGACTCCCCGGCTGGATACCGGCACAGACCTGAAGTGCAACGCGGACAACCTGATCCTGCAGGCCCCGGACGGTTGCGCGGAAAATCCGATGGACCAGATTCAGGAGCTGATCGAATATGGCCGCAGCGAGGAAGCCCGGGCCCTGCTGCAGAGGAGGGTCGCGGAGCAGCCGCGCGATTCCCAGGCCTGCTCCCTTCTGGGAAGAGTGTACGCCAATTTGGGAAACTGGGAAGAAGCCAGCCGCTGGTGCCTTCGCGCTATTGAGCGGAATGCCCTGTCCCTGGATGCCTATTACACGCTGGCCCTCGTTTTCCAGCACGAAGCCAGGATCGATAAGGCCATCGAAGCCATGAAGAAGGTGGTATACATCGACCGCAACAGCATCCTGGGCCACTACAGCCTGGCCCATCTTTACCGGGAAAGCCGGCAACCGGCTCAGGCTCAAAAGTCGCTTTCCAATGCCCTGCGGCTTTTGGCCGGCCGGTCTGAAAACGAGGTTATCGCCGCTTCCAGCGGGATTACCATTGGACGTCTGCGGGAAGCGATACTTGGGCAGCAGAAGAACTGGAGCTCCACCGGATGAAAGCATCGGATCCGTTTCTCCAAGACAAACAGAGCCATCCCGCCCCGGGCCATCCGGCCAAGGATTCTCTTCCCCTGCCGTCCCGGAAAGGAACCGTGGCCCGCCTGAACGAAAGCCTTCGTCGCCACTGGAAGGAGGAGCTGACTCCCGAGGAGGAAGAGAAGATCCTCGAACAAAGGGCCGCTGAGCTGGCCCGGGAGCGGCAGGAGGAAGAGCCGGGGGAGCAGATCGACCTGGTCCAAATCCGGCTCGGCAGGGAAATCTATGGGTTGGAAGTCAACTATATCTGCGATATTTACCCCGCCGCACTGATCACCCGCGTGCCGCGAGTTCCCTCCTGGGTGGCCGGAGTCGCCAATCTGCGCGGAAAGATCCAGTCTGTCGTGCGGCTGCAGGGCTTCCTGAACCTTCCGGAGCCGGAGACGCCCACGGCCAGTCCGCACCTAGTGGTCGTGGAAATCCCGGCGATGGAGCTGGCGCTGCTGGTGGACGAAGTCCTGGCAGTGGAAGCGATACCGGCAGGGCGGCTGCAGGAAGCGGCAGGAGCGATACGAGGTATTCCTGCGGAGTATGTTCGCGGAGTTGTCGCGCAGCGGGGAGAGAGAACGGAGAACGGATCGGCGGTTGAGGAAAAAGCCGAGGAAAGCGCGTCTCTCATGGTGGTTTTAAACGTAGCGGCTTTGCTGGCGGACCAGCGCCTGATCGTTCATGAAGAAGTAGGTTAACAGGAGGTTCGGATGAATTCATTCAACAACATCAAGGTGGGCACCAAGCTGATCGGCGGTTATATCCTGATCGCCCTGATCATTCTGGGAGTGGCCCAGATCGGCTACTCCAGCATGCAGCGGATGAACCGGGCGCTGGACGGCATATACGACGACAACCTGCTGCCGATGCAGGCCCTGGGAGAGCTGGACCGTACCGTGTTCCGCCTGCGGGGGGACCTGTACAAATTTGTCGGACTTCCCGATGAGCGCTCCGCGACCGCGGAGGAACTCAGCAACGATATCGCCAAGGTCAATGACGCCCTCACCCGGCTGAACAGCATGAACCTGAGCGCCGATCAAAAGAACAAGCTGGCGGCCATCGCCACCCGCTGGGAGGCTTACCAGAAGGATGTCTTCGACATCAAGGCCTCGATCCAGGGCGGGCAGGACAAAGAAGGGATCGCCAGCCTTCTGGCCGGCGGCAAAACTTCCCAGGACCGGAACGCCCTGGCCGCCGCGATCGACGCTCTGAGCCAGACCACCGCAGAAGCCGCCAAGGCAGCCAGCCTGGGGAACGAGGAGCTTTTTTCCTCCTCCACCAACTCTCTTCTGCTGGCCGGAAGCCTCGGGTTGCTGCTCGCCGTGCTGGCCGGCATTTTCACCTCCCTCAGCATCACCCGACCTCTGAACCGGGGGGTAACCATGATGCAGGAAATGAGGCTGGGGCACCTGGGCAGCCGCCTGCGGCTGGACCGCAGGGACGAAGTGGGGCTGCTGGGGCGGGCCATGGACCAGTTCGCGGACGACCTGCAGGACATGGTGATCAAGACCATGAAGAAAATTTCCCAGGGCGATCTGAGCTCCGAAATTCAGGCCAAGGACAGTCGGGATGAAATTGCACCCGCCCTGCGTCAAACCACGGAGGCCCTGCGCGGACTGATGGACGAGGTCACCATGCTCAACCGGGCCGCCGCAGAAGGACGGCTGTCCACCCGCGGCGATGAAGCCCGCTTCCAGGGAGCCTTCCGGGATATTATCCGCGGGATGAACACCACTCTGGAAGGAGTGGTGGATCCTATCAACGTCGCCGCCAACTACGTGGACCGCATCAGTCGGGGGGAAATTCCCGAACAGATCACCCAGAGCTACCGGGGGGACTTCGACCTCCTGAAAAACAACCTCAACCGCCTGAGCCGGCGGCTGCGCGACATGCTCGCCTCCATCTCCACGAACGCCACCAACCTGAGCTCGGCGGCGGCGGAAATTCTGTCGACCACCACCCACCAGGCTTCCGGCGCCAGCCAGCAGTCGGCGGCCATCTCCGAGACGACGGCTACCGTGCAGGAGGTGAGGACCATCTCGGAGCACGCTTCCAGTCAGGCCCAGGAAGTAGCCACCGCCTCGCAGCGCACCGTCGAGGTGGCCCGCTCCGGGCAGCGCGCGGTGCAGGACACCATCGATAGCATGTCGCAGATCAAGGAGCGGGTGGAAAGCATCGCAGAGAACATTCTGGCCCTTTCCGACCAGACCCAGCAGATCGGGGAAATCATTTCTTCGGTCAACGAAATTGCCTCCCGCTCGAATATGCTGGCCCTGAACGCCTCCGTGGAAGCGGCCCGCGCCGGAGAGCACGGCAAGGGCTTTGCCGTGGTGGCCATGGAGGTGCGCAGCCTCGCCGAACAGTCCAAGCAAGCCACTTCCCAGATCAAGTCCATTCTTTCCGAGATTCAGAAGGCCACCAACACCACCGTGATGGCCACCGAGGAGGGCACCAAGGGAGTGGAAAAGGGGGTCCAGCTGGCCGCCCAGGCCCGGGAGGCCATCGATGCCCTGGCCACAGTCATTCACGAATCGGCGCAGATCGCCACCCAGGTCGTCGCCGGAGGGCAGCAGCAGCTGACCGGAATTGAGCAGATCGCCCTGGCCATGCAAAACATCAACCAGGTCACGGTGCAAAGCCTGGCCAGCACGCGCCAGGCGGAAAAAGCGGCACAGAACCTGAACGAGCTGGCGCATTCGATGATGGACAGCGTGTCCCAGTACCGGTTCAACTAGAGGTGCCCGAGGAGGACCCATGTCCATCAGCTCCAAGATCCGCGAGCAGATCATTCAGACCTTTCGAGCCGAATTGCTGGAGCACGTCCAGACTCTGAATCACGGGCTGCTGCGGATCGAGCAGAACAAGGTGGCCGGTCCGGAGCGGGAAGAAGTCCTGGCCGACCTGTTTCGGGCCGCCCATAGCCTGAAGGGCTCCGCCCGGGCTATTGGGGTTAGCGCCGTGGAGCAGCTGGCGCATGCCTTGGAGGATATCCTGGGGCTGATGCGGCTCCACAGCGTGAATCTGAGCTCCGAGCTGTTCACGGCCTGCTATCAGGCGGCGGACGCGATTCAGACCACCCAGAACGCCTATGAAGCCGGAGAATTGGCCCCGCCGGTCCAGGCGCTTCTGGCCCTTGCGGAATTGAGCAAATTCCGGAATCCCCCCAAGACGGGAAGCAACGCAAAAGCGGTTCCGAATCCCCTCCTGGCCCCACCCCCGCCGGCACGCCGCCCCGCGTCTGTTCCTTCAGAGCCGGAACCGTATCCCACAGCCGAAAGGCCAGACAACAGCAGGGAGCAGAAGGCGCCGGCTCCGGACAGCTCCTCTTTCGCTTCGAAGCCGGAGGAAAAAGCGCTGAAGCCGGCACCGGATTATGGCCCGCCGCCCCGGACCGCCGAAGCCGCCGTGGCAAGACCTCCCTCCGCCACTCCCTCCGCACCGGAGCCTCCGCCGCCACCCGGGAAAGGCGCAACGGAAGAGACGGTCCGCGTCAGCGTGTCGAAACTGGACGCCCTGATGTCCCAGCTCAGCGAACTGCTCAGCGCCAAAATCCGGGCGGAGCAGCGCCTCGCCCAGATGCGCCGCGACCAGGATTATCTGAGCGACTGGCAAAAAGACTGGATGACGGAGCGGCGGATCCACACCCGCCTGACGCGGCATGGGGCGGCCAAAGGGGGAGGAGCAGGGCCGGTTCCGTTTCTGGCCGATTTCCAGCGGCTGCTGAAATATGTAGATTCCAGCCAGCACCGGCTGCGCGAAATGAATCTGCGGATCAGCCAGCTGGTTCGCGAATTCAGCAGCGATGTGATGCAGATTTCCCTGATCATCGACCGGCTGGAAGAAGAGATCAAGCGGGTTCGGATGCTCCCTCTTTCCAACAGCACCGGATCTCTGCACCGGATGGTTCGGGACCTGGCTCTGAACTCCGGCAAGGAAGTGGAACTGGAAATCCGCGGCAGCGAGCTGGAACTGGACAAACTGATACTGGAACAGGTGAAGGATCCCATCATTCACCTGCTCCGTAATGCCGTAGACCATGGAATCGAGCCGGCCGCCCAGCGAAGAGCGGCCGGCAAGCCGGCCGTCGGGAAGATCGTTTTGTCCGCCGCCCATCAGGGCAGCGACATAGCGATTTCTGTCTCCGATGACGGCGCCGGTCTGAACATCGAAGCCCTTCGCCAGGCAGCCGTCCGGCGGGGCCTGCCGAACGCCGGGGGGCTGACCGACTTTGAACTGGCCGAGTTGATCTATCACAGCGGCTTCTCCACCAGCCCCATCATCACCGACCTTTCCGGACGAGGAGTGGGCCTGGATGTCGTCCGGCGAAACATCGAGTACTTACATGGTAGAATCAGCGTGGAATGGAAACCGAGATGCGGTACCTGTTTCACGCTGACGGTCCCCTCCTCGCTGACCAGTTCCCGCGGGCTGATGGTTTGGGTATCGGGTCAGCTTTTTGCCATACCGCTCCATTCCATCGAGCGGATCAAGCTGATTGCCGCAGAGGAGATTGAAACGGTCGGAGGGAGCGATACGCTGCCCTATAACGGCCGGCCCCTGCCGCTGGCTCATCTGAGCGATGTTCTGCAGCTTCCACGGCTGGAATCCGCCCAGGGGAAAAAGATGCTTCCCGTGGTCATTCTGGCTGCCGCGGAGCGCCTGGTGGCCTTTGCGGTAGACGATCTGGCCTATGAGCAGGAGATTGTGATCAAGGGGTTGGGCCGGCAGCTGACGCGCGTGGCCGGCATTGCCGGGGCCAGCGTTCTCGGAAACGGAGAAGTAGTTTTGATTCTGCATGCCGCGGATCTGGTCAAGCTGACCAGCCGGGGAGCGCATGGCTCCGTTCTTGGTCCGAGGGCCGCCGGGGAGCTTCCTCCCGGCAGGGTTTCATCGAAAAAATATATTCTGGTTGTCGACGATTCGATCACTACCCGCACACTGGAAAAGAGCATCCTGGAGGGGGCCGGTTACAGGGTTCAGGTGGCCATGGACGGCCTGGAGGCCTGGAACGCGGTGCGCAGCGGAGAGCTTCCCGACCTGATCGTTTCGGATGTTGCCATGCCCAATCTGGACGGATTCGGATTGACCCAGCGGGTGAAAACAGAGGAGCGAACCTCGAACATTCCGGTCATCCTGGTAACCTCGCTAGACTCGCAGGAGGATAAAGCGCGGGGAATCGAATGCGGCGCCGATGCCTACATTCTCAAGGGCCGCTTCGATCAGAACAACCTGCTGGAAACCATTGAGCAGCTCATTTGACGAGGAGTTATGCCGACAAGTACGACAAGACTTTCTTCCCGGCCTAAAACGGTTCTGATCGTGGAAGACAGTCCGGTTCAGGCCCTGGCGCTTGCTGCCCTGCTGCAATCGAAGGGGCTTCAGGTAATCTCCGCCTCCAACGGGCTGGAGGGACTGGAAAAAGCTCGCGAGCAGATGCCGGACATCATCCTTCTCGACTTCCAGATGCCGGAAATGGATGGCCTGGAAGCCTGCAAGCATCTGAAGCTGGATTCCCGTACGACGGCCATTCCGGTCATCCTGCTCACCTCCACCACCCAGGATAATATTTTTACCACCAGCTTCGAGGAGGGAGCGGTGGAGTTCATACCCAAGGACGCCTTTTCGAATATGGTTTTACTGGAAACATTGCGACAGCTGAAGATCCTGCCCTTTACCGACGGTGGCTGGTAAGACAGGAAATCCCGGGATTCTGCCCACCAGACCAGGCGGCAAGAATGGTAATCAGGAATCACTCTCCCATCCGCATTCTCGTGATCGACGACTCGCCGACCATCCGCGAGTTGTTTACCGCACTCTTCCAGGAGGCAGGCGATATCGTTGTCGTCGGTACCGGCGCCACCGGAGAGGATGCAGTGCGTCTGACCAAGCTGCTCAAGCCCGATCTGGTTTCCATGGATATTCGAATGCCGCTCATGAACGGCCTGGAAGCAACCCGCCGGATCATGTCGGAGTGCCCGGTTCCCATCGTTCTGATCAGTACCGAGGCGGAAAAAACCCATTTGAACTATGCCTTCCAGGCGCTGCAGGCCGGCGCTTTGACGGTAATCGGCAAGCCCAGCTTGAGCGACCCGGCTTCCGCGGACAAAGTCATTCAGACCATCCGGGCCATGGCCCGGGTGCCGGTGATCCGCCACTGGAACAGGAAGGAACCGGAAAAAATGGACTGGGGCCTGGCGGGTGGCTCTCCGAAGGGGTGGGGGGATCTTCCCGATAAAAATCCGATCGCCCAGCGGCTCCGGGAAGCGTCTGTCCTGGGCGTGGCCTCCTCCACGGGCGGACCCGGCGCTTTAGCTTCTCTTTTTCAAAAACTGCCCTCCGGTTTTCCCCTGCCTGTTCTGGTGGTCCAGCACATTTCTTTTGGATTCACCGCCGGCCTGGTGGACTGGCTGGGAACCCAGACAAAGTTGAGCGTGGAGATCGCCGCACAGGGCGGCAGATTGAAGCCGGGAACCGTTTTGTTCGCCCCGGACGACTTCCATTTCCAGATCGGCGAAAGTCGCCAGGTGGAATTAACCAAAGCGCCGCGCTTCAAGGGATTGCGCCCCAGCGCCAACTATCTGTTCGAATCCCTGGCCCGTCAATTCGGATCCCGGGCTGCGGGGATGGTCCTGACCGGCATGGGAGACGACGGAGCCCAGGGTCTGAAGTTGCTCCATCAGGCTGGCGGGCTCACTTTTGCCCAGGATGAAGCCAGCTCGGTCGTCTTCGGTATGCCTCGCGAAGCGGTCCTCCAGGAAGCCGTAGACCATGTCATGAGCCTGGATCAGCTTTCCTCCCTGCTGGAAAAAATTCAGCAGCTCTGAATCACGGCCCATGAGCCCGCAAACGAAATTGTCCCCCATCCGATTGCCTCTGCAGGCCACTCTGGTTTCCCTGGTATTGTTTCTGGCGACACGAAGCATTTTTCTTTCCTTTGAAAGGCACCTGGCCGGATGGGTCGGTTTCTGGGTTGGAGGAATGCCGGTTATCCTCTTCCTGGCTCTCCTGTACAGCCGACAGAAAAAGGAAGCTTTATACCGCGACCACGATTATTCCCTGACAGGGATATTGAAGGTCCACCACAGCGGGAAAATCGCATACGCCAACCGGTCGGCGGCCCAGATCGTCGACCTGGGCGCGCCGGAGGATCTGGTAAAGAGCAATTGGAAATCGTACCTTCTCCGGGCCGATTCGCTGCAGGAATGGATCGGCAAGCTGGCGTCGGAAGGAGAAATCCGCGCCCAGGAAATGGAAATCCGGACCGCCCGGGGGCGGGTGCGGAATGTGCTCTGCTCCGCCTTCCCGACGCAGGGAATGATAAACCTGAACCTGGTGGACATCACCGATCGGATCCAGATGGGCGTCGAGTTCCGCAAGCTCTCCCGGATCGTGGCCCAAATGCCGGATATGGTGGTGATCACCGATATCGACGGTCGAATCGAGTATGTCAATCCCGCCTTCGAGCAGATGACCGGGTACAGCCGGGAAGAGGCCCTCGGGCAGACGCCAAGAATCCTTAAATCCGGCGTGCATCCGCAGGAATTCTATGCCAAGTTATGGGATACCATCCGGGCCGGCGGTGTTTTCCGGGAGGAAATTACCAACCGGAAAAAAACCGGCGAGCTTTACTACCAGACCCAGACCATCACCCCCATCCGCAACGCGCAGCGAAAAATCACCAATTTCGTGGTTACCGGCAAGGATAACACGGTGGGCAAGCTTGCCATGGGAATGCTCCAGAAGAGCCAGGCGAACCTGGAAATGGCTCAGTCGATCGCCCGGCTGGGAAGCTGGGAAATCGATTACGCAAACAACAGCAGGTACTGGTCCAGGGAAATGATCCGCCTTTTTCACCTGGAGCCGGATGTCGATCCTCCCGGGCCTTCCGAGTTCCTGAAACTGGTGCATGCAGACGACCGCCGGCTGGTCTCGGAAAGCTACCAGCATGCCGTCGAATCGGGCCGGCTCACCACCGTGGAATACCGGGCCAATCCATCCGGTGCCGAGTGGCAGGACTTTCAGGCCACCTTCCAGGCAGCCAGGGATTCCCTGGGAAACCTGCAGAGCGTCTCCGGAACCGTATTGAACATCACCGATATCAAAACCGCGCAGCGCAAGCTGGAGGCCCTGAATTCCGAACTGGAAAAACGGGTGGAAGAGCGCACAGCGGAAGTGCGCCAGAATGAAGCCGTCTTTCAGGTGCTGTTCGAAAACTCCAACGACGGCATCTTTTTGATTTCGCCCCGGGGGCAGGTGCTGCGGGCCAACCGCCGGGCGCACGATCTCCTGCGCCGTCCCGCGGAGGAAGCACGGGGCGCCGAAGCGGGGCACAAGCGCGGGGAGAGCCTTCCGGAACTTCTGCGGGACGTGGATGCCATGCTGCAGGCGGTCTCCCGCGGCGAGCCGGTCCCCAGCTACGAGCGATCGTTTCTTCACCCGGACGGAAGGCGGATTGCGGTGGAAATCAGCCTTTCCGCGGTCCGAAACGCTCCGGGGGACATCCACCTGGTTCAAAGCGTGGTGCGCGATATTACCGAGAGGAAAAAAGCCGAAGAGATCCTGCGGGAAAGCCACGACCGGCTTCATGCCGCCAATCTGGCCCTGGAAAAGGCTTCGAAGCTGAAAGATGAATTTCTGGCCAGCATGAGTCATGAGCTCCGAACGCCGCTGACCAGCATTCTGGGCATCGCCGAATCCCTGGAGATGCAGGTCCATGGCCCCCTGAACGAGAAGCAGTTTCAATCGCTGAAGGCCATCGAAACCAGCGGGTGGCACCTGCTGGACCTGATAAATGATATTCTTGACCTGTCCAAAATCGAGGCCGGCAAGCTGGAACTGCACACCGAAGAGGTCGAGATCGAGGAAGTCTGCCTGGCAAGCCAGCAGCTGGTCAAAGGGATGGCCCGGCAGAAAAAGCAGAATATCCAATTCGAAATGCAGCCGGAATCGATCTCCATGGTTGTGGATGCGCGCCGATTGAAGCAGATGCTGGTCAACCTGCTCGGCAACGCAGTCAATTTTACCCCGGAAGGGGGTGCCGTCGGATTGCAGGTACGGGGCGACCCGGAAGGCTGCGCGGTTCATTTTACGGTCTGGGATAAAGGAATCGGCATCCAGCTGGAAAAGATCGGCGAGCTGTTCAAGCCTTTTGTGCAGCTGGACAGCAGCTTGTCCAGGCAGTACTCCGGCACGGGCCTGGGGCTGTCGCTGGTGCGGCGGATGGCGGAGCTGCACGGGGGGAGCATCCAGGTGGAAAGCGCCCCGGGCCAGGGAAGCCGGTTTACCATCCTTTTGCCCTGGCTGCCGCCGGGAGCGACCGGCGCACCGGATCTCAAGCCACGACGAAGTCCGGCTTCTTCGCGCAGCGCCGTCCTGCCGGCGGAAAGGAACAAGGAAGCTGGTATAAAACCTCTATTGCTGGTCACGGATGACAACGAGCAGATCCTGGCCATGCTGTCCGATTTTCTGGAAGCCAACAACTACCGGGTCGTCACCGCCCGCAGCGGATACGAACTGCTGATCCGCGCCCCCGAGCTGCGCCCCGACGTGATCCTGGTCGACGTGCAGATGCCGGGCATGGACGGACTGGAGGCGATTCGTCGCCTGCGGGCCCAGCCCGATTCCGGCGTGGCCGCCACACCGATGATCGCCGTAACGGCTCAGGCGATGCCCGAAGACCGCGAGAACTGCTACCTTGCCGGAGCCAATGACTACTTGAGCAAACCGGTGCATCTGAATGCACTCCTGGAGACCATCGGCCTTCAGCTTCGGCCGGCTAGGCCGCCTGAGGTCGCACCCAACCCTTAACCGTTCCAACCATCTTCAACCTTACACTCCCCCTATTTCTATGGATCAAACTCCGAAGATTGATGTCGTCATCGTGGATGACAATCCGATTCAAAGCCGCATCCTGTCGCGCCTGCTGACCCGGGAGGGGTATGGCGTCCGCGCCTTTCGGGGCGCCAAAGAAGCCCTGGACACCATGGAGAGGAGCTGTCCGCCGGACCTGGTCATCACCGATGTCTACATGCCGGTGATTGACGGGTGGCGTTTCTGCCTGATGCTGCGCTCCAAGGAGTATGATGCCTTCAACCAGGTACCCATCCTGGTGATCTCTTCCATTTTTGCAGGAGAGGAGGCCTACCGGGTTACCTCCGACCTCGGCGCCAACGCTTTTCTGGCCTCGCCGGTCGATCCCAGGCTGTTTCTGGAGCAGGTCCGGAGGCTGTTGAGCAACCGCCAGGAAAAGACTTTTTTTCAGGTGCTGATCGTCGAAGACGACCTGACCCAGGCGCTCTACCTGCGATACTCCCTGGAAGGCATGGGCTATCAGGTGGACACCGCGGAGAATGCCGGCGAGGCAGCCGGTCTCTTCACCAGGAAGCACTATGACCTGGTGCTGCTCGATTACCACCTGACCGACCGGGACGGCGACCAGCTGCTGGTCGAATTTCAAAAAAGAAGGCCGGACTGCATTTACATCATGATGACCGCGGATCCGCGCACCGACTTGTCCATGGAATGGCTGCGCAGCGGGGCCACCGCTTGCGTTTCCAAGCCCATCCATCCGAACGACCTGCTGGACCTGTGCACCCGCAGCCGCCGGGACCGGGCCCTGGTGCGGATGGAAAACCTGCTGGGAGAGCGGTTCCGCAGGCTGCAGATGACCGAGGAGCGGTACCGTACTTTTTTCGACCAGGGCCCGGACGGCATCCTGGTTCTGGATCCGGATACCGGCGGCTTTATCGAATTCAACGATCAGGCCTGCCGCCAGCTGGGCTATTCGCGGAAAGAGTTTGCCGGATTGCTTTTGCAGGACATTGAAACGCAGACCTCCGCCGAGGAGAGAGACGGGAGAATCGGGCGCGTGACCCACGGCCATCGAGTGGACTTCGACACGCTGCACCGCACCCAGGATGGGGAAATCAGGAATGTGAACGTTACGGAGCAGATCATCGACCTCGGCGACCGGCCCATCTATCAGTGCATCTGGCGAGACATCACCCAGCGGGTGCGCACGGAAGAAGCTCTTCGCCATTCGCAAAAAGTGGAAGCGGTCGGCCGGCTGGCCTCCGGAATCGCCCACGACATGAACAACCTCCTGGTCCCCATTCTCGCTTACGGGGAAACCCTGCTGGACGAGTTTCCCGCTCAGGACTCACGCCGGCAGGCGCTGGAGGAAATCATTCACGCGGGATTTTGCGCCCGGGACCTGGTCCGTCAGCTGCTGGCCTTCGGCCGCAAGCAGGCACTGGAATATCAGCCGGTCAACATCAACGAAGCCCTGTCGGGGTTCGAAAAACTGCTGCGCCGGACCATCCGGGAGGACATTGAGCTGAGCATCGTTCTGCGCCCCTTGACGGGAAGCGTCTGGGCCGATATCGGCCAGATCGAGCAGGTCATAATGAACCTGGCCATCAATGCCCAGGATGCCATGCCGGCCGGAGGGCGGCTGCTTTTCGAAACGGACATGGCAGAAATTTCCGAAAGGAACCGGGAACAGGTAAGGGGAGTCGAGCCGGGATCCTATGTGAGAATGACCATCAGCGATACCGGAAACGGAATGAGCAAAGAAATCCAGGAGCATATTTTCGAACCCTTCTTTTCCACCAAGGGACTGCAGGGAAGCGGCCTGGGGCTTGCCACAGTGCAAGGGATCGTCCAGCAGCATAACGGCCAGATCTTCGTGCAAAGCAGTCCCGGCAAAGGCACCACGTTCCAGATTTTCCTCCCCGTTCGGGAGGCGGCCAGGACGGAGAAACAGGAGGAGGCCCCGGAAGAGAAGACCCTGCAGGGCTCCGGAACGATTTTCCTGGTGGAAGACAGCGACCAGGTTCGGTTTCTGACCCAAACCATACTTCGCCGTTTCGGATACACCGTGCATTCCGCGCGGAATGGGAGCGAAGCGCTCCAAGGCATGCAGGCGCTGGCCGGGTCGGTGGACCTCCTTCTGACCGACGTGATCATGCCGGAAATGAACGGGCTCCAGCTGGCGCAGCAGATCCGGGAATCCCAGGTCGGAACGAAAGTCCTGTATATGACAGGCTACAGCGATGAAATGCTGGCCCGGGCGGGCGTGCCTTTCCAGGACATCCCCTTAATCCATAAGCCCTTTACGGCCCATACGCTGGCGGAAAAAATAAAAACTGTTCTGTCCGCCGGCTAGTTCCCCGGCGGCAACCGCCGGAGAACCATGCGGATTTCCATGCCGGTGTCCGTGCTGCACAGCTGAACCGTGCCCTTCATGGCACGAATTACATAGGCGGCCAGCGGAATCGCCAGGCCCAGATCCTGGACGTAGGAGCCGCAGCGGTCCGCGGAAAAAGTGTCAAAAAAGGTGCGCTGCAGTTTTTCCGGTATGGGCATCCCCAGAAAGCCGATGTGCAGGACGGTTTCCGCCTCCTCCTCGCGGAACGCCACAGTTACCGAACTCCCCCGGGAGGCCATTCGCAGAGCGGTCTTGAAGAGAGTGCTCACGCTCTGGCGCAGGAGTTCCTCCTTGGCGGACACCATGCCCGGCTTGGCCTCCGGCAGGACCAGGACGACACCCCGGTCGGAAAAAGCTTCCTGCAGGGCGTCGCAGGTTTCCACGACGATTTTCCCGAGAGGCACGGGACCGGTATCGATGGGGGAATCTCCCGACTGGAGCTTGGCCAGGAGCAGCGCACCGTCGACCGCCATGAGCAACCGGGTCCGGGATCGAACGTACATTTCCGTATAGCGCTTGCGCTGTTCTTCCTCCAGGGTACCCAGGGCCAGTTCCGTAATCCCCAGAACGCCGCACATCGGGGTATGCAATTCGTGGGAGATGGCGTACAGGTAGTCCCGCTGCGCCTCATCCAGCGCTTTCAGCCGCTGATGGGCTTCGGCCAGCTCATGGGTTCTCTGCTGGACCAGAAACTCCAGTTCCTCCTGGTGTTTTTTCAACTCCAGATGATTCCGCACCCGGGCCTTGACGATGACCGGGTTAAAGGGCTTGGTAATGTAGTCGACCGCTCCCAGCTCAAGGCCCCGGGACTCATTGGCGACCTCATTCAGCGCGGTCAGAAACAGAACCGGGATATCGCGCGTGGCGGGATCCTCCTTCAGACGGCGGCACACTTCAAAGCCGTCCATGCCCGGCATCATGACGTCCAGAAGGATCAGATCGGGAAGGTCCCTTTTGGCGCTTTCCAGCGCCGAAGGTCCGTCCGTGGCAACGTGCAGCGTGTATTCTTCACCCAGCACCTTGAGGAGAATAGCAATACTGATGCTGGAATCCTCGGCAATCAGCAGACTTCGTTTCCTCTCGTTCATGGAAGAGCATTCTCCTTAAAGCATTCGTCCAACCACATACGCAGGGACACAACCGCCCGGCGGCACCCGGATAAATCTGAATCTATAATAAAATGGATCGTCTTTTATCTGCAATAGCAGGAGAACATCATACCGTCAAATGGTGTCTTTCGTCACTAATTACCGATTTTAAACCCGGGGGCCCGCCGCCCGGAAAAGGCGGCTTGTTGCCGGGGCATAATCTTGTCGCCCCTTACGGGGCTTTGGCTCGGAAGCCCTGGCCGATTGCTCAAACCGCGCCCAGGCCGGGACCGTTGATCTCCCCGGTGTGCATACGCCCGTTTTTGACCTGGAAGATTCCCGGAAACCTGCTCTCCCAGGGCTTATTGGCGGCAGGAACGAACTGGCGCGCATTGGCCTCGATGGCCGCCACCCCCGGGATATGGGCCGCCAGCCCGGCGGAATGGATCAGCGAAGCCCCCGGACAGGTCAAGTCCTGCACGCAAAGAAACATCTTGAGCTTCCGGGCCATGGCGGCCATCAACAGAGCCTGCCCCTGCCCTTTGCAGGCCTTCAGGGCTACACCGGTGTAGCCCATCTCGCGAGCCAGGAGCAGGCTTTCCCGGTCGGTCAGGGATTCATCGATGACGATCGGGCGGAGCTTGGCCGCCTGGTGCATGGTGTTGGCCGGATTGGACTTCAAATCCCGGGCCGTGGGTTGCTCGATGTATTGGGTGCGCTCAAAGGCCGCCGGCCGTTTCTCCTTGACCTGACGCAGAAACTCGAGAAGGTAGTCCACGTTCCGGCATTTTTCGTTAAAGTCCAGGGAATACCACCATTGCGATACGCCGCGTCCCTGCTGCGCTTCCTGCGCCGCACGATCCACCCGAAGAACCCTGTCCACATCCCAGTTGAGATCATCGCCGTTCAGCTTGATTTTGATATGCGTGAGGCCGTTGTAGCGGATCCACTCCGGAAGGGTTTCCGGCAGCCCGTCTCCGATGCGCTTCGAAATGTCCTCGGCAAAGATAGGGTCCACGGCACCGACAAGGTGGTAAAGCGGCATGTTTTCTTTCGGCTTGGGGAGGATATAGCGGCCCAGGTATTCCCCCCGGAACTCCGGCCCCAGATAGAAACTGAGATCCCGGGACATGAATTCCGGACCATAGGTCTGGTAGCTGCTCAGCCCGTGAACCTTGCCGAACGCGTCGTTCAGGGCGGCGTCAAACGGACTGACGACCACCAGGGCGCTGAGCTTGGGTATGCTTTCCTTCAGCGAGAGCTTCCGGGAAATTTCTGCCGACGCCTGCAGGTACTCCGGTTCCAGAACCCAGTGGAGGTCGACCGGGTGGCCGAACTCCCGGCAGCGGCCGGTGACGGCCGCTACCTGCTCCGCCAGGGCTTTCATGGCCCCCAGCGTGGTCTCGTAGGGCATCGTCTTGGAAGGAAAGGACCAGATGTTGCCCAACGGCATGGAGCCAAAACCTTTGGCCGTCTTGCCGGAGCGCGTAGCGACCGTGCAGTTCACGTTCAGCAGCGTGACGCGGTCCAGCACCGTTCCCCCGAATTTGATCGGGGTACGATAGATGAAATCCTCGTATTGAAAGCCGACCTCCTGAATCTGGATGTCGGTCGGCTTGGGCGTTGCCGCATATAAAAATCCCGTTCCCGCGGAAAGCAGGGAGCTTTTCAGAAAGGATCTTCGATTCTTTTCGGTCATTTCTTTTTCTCCAGGAATCCTGACGCGCCGAATAATTTTAGGCTGGATAACCCGCCCGGATCGCAGTCATAATATATTGGTACTGATTCCAACTAACTATATCTTGATCCCGGGAGCGAAGGGAAGGAGCTTCCGGCAAGCAGGGACAGCCATGGAAAGCCTATTGGAAAAAACCCTTTGGAACAATACCCTTTACGACTACGGACAGTTCGCTATCCTGCTTCTGCTGGGGTGCCTTCTGGTCCGGCTGGTCAAACAGCTGGTCCTGATACGTCTGCAGGCCTGGCGGGAAAAATCTCATACCCTGTTCGACCTGGCCACTCAGAAGCGGCTGGAGCAGTCGCTGGGGCCCTTGCTTTATTTCGGTATCTTTGATCTGAGCATCCGCAAACTGGAGCTGCACCCTTTCCTGGACCGCTCGCTCCACTTTTTCGGCCTGGCGCTGGCTACAGTGCTCGGGGTCCGGCTGCTGAATACGGCGATGGAATTCGTCATACGCTACCACTGGCTGCAGCGGACGGTAGATGAATCCCGGGAAAAAACGATTCGGGCCATTTTGCCGGCCCTCAAGGTGGTCATCGGGGGAATGGGCCTGGCCTTTTTCCTGGACAACCTGGGCGTGTCGGTCACCGCGGTCATAACCGGGTTCGGAGTGACCGGCGTCGCCGTAGCCCTGGGGGCCCAGGCGATCCTGGGTGACCTGTTCAGCTATTTCGCCATCATTTTTGACCGCCCCTTCGAGGTGGGCGACAACATTGCCATCGACAACATCCAGGGTTCGGTGGAAAGGATCGGGATCAAGACCACCCGGATCCGCAGCCAGACCGGAGAGGAGATCATCCTGGCCAACAAGGACCTTACCAACTCCCGACTGAGAAACTACCGGCGGATGGAAAGGCGCAATATACAATATCGCTTTGGGGTGTCCTATGACACACCGCGGGAGCAGGTGGCCCGCATTCCTTCCCTGGTCCGGGAAATTCTGGAGGCCATCGCCGTGGCCCGCGTCCGCGTGGATCGGGTGCACTTTGTGGCTTACGGAGATTTCAGCTTCATCTTCGAGGCCTTTTTCCAGGTGGAGGACGGACGGAACGAGGTCGCCCTGGATGTACAGCAGGAGCTGAATCTGAGACTCCTGCAGGCCTTTGAAGAAAAAGGAATCCGTATCGCCTACCCGACCCAGGCCGTCCATCTTTACCGTAAATCGGGGGAAGCCGGCTGATCAGGAGGCGTCCGGCGGCCGCGCCTGCAGCTCCCGGCAGAAGGTTTTCAGCCGGGGCAATATCCGGTCCGCGGCCTCGTCCATGGCCCGCAGATAATCCCGGCAGCGGCGAATTTCCTTTTCCGCATCTCCCCGGGCCTCTTCTTCCGCCGTGCAAAAATGATACAGACTCTTTTGTACGAAAATTTCCAGAAAGGCCCATGTTTCCTGGAACCGGGCGGCATGCGACAGCAGTTTTTCGAACCTCTGCCGGACCAGGCTGAAGGAAAGGTCCGCGCCGGTTGAACCCTTATCGGCCCATTGCTGGAGCCTGCGAAGTGCCGGCCGGAGCTCGGCCCGTATGGCCTCGGCATCCAGGAATATCTTCTCCAGGAAACGGACCAGCTTCCGGGGCGAGGTGGGAGGCGAAAGGCTCCCCCCGGGGATGCGCGCCCACAGGTCCTGCTCCTGGCCGGCAAATCGAAACAGGGCTTCCCGGAGGCTCATTTGCTGCACCCCGGCCTGGAAAACGCCGCCTTCCGTGGCGTTGATGCAGGGCGTATGACCGTCCTCACAGACCGCCCGGGTGAGGTACTGGCCATAAGCCTGCAGCCTCTGGGTGCTCCGAATGGGACGTCCGAAAATATCCATGATATGGATCAGGTCCTCGCTGTGCCGGCACATCTGCTCATAGCGATCCAGGAGCTCTTCTTCCGTCCGCGACTCCGCCAGGCGGTCCCTCTGAAACTGGACCCCGTCGGCAAAAGCCCGTCCGGCGGTAAACGCCAGGTCCTGTCCCACAAAGATGACCGGGCGGCAGCCCAGCGTTCGGGCCAGATCAAAAGCCATGGTGGAAACCGAACCCCAACCCTTGAGGCTTCCCTTCTTCCCCAGATGTTCCCATAAAAAGGCGAAGGTGGTGTCCTCCAGCAATGCGGCAAACCGGCGCCCGGCGAAAAGAGGCAGGTTCGAAGGATTCGAGCTCATTTCATAGACCAGAGAGGACCGGGTGAAATCCGTGCCGGCCAGGTGGCAATGGCAAACGGCCTGCGGATCCACGGTGGCGATAAAGTGCGGCTCCACTCCGGCATCCCGCAGCGGTTTGGCGGCCGCATCCGTGGTGATGATCACCGCCCGGCGCGAAGCATCGCGCAGCAGATGCACGTTTTTGCTCAGGGAGGGCCCGGCGCCGACCAGAATGGCGGGAATGCCGGAAAACAATCCCTGCAACTCTCCCACGCCGCGATCTCCCAGGGAAGGTCCGGCGTTCTGCAGAAAGTTTTCGAAAAACAGAGGAGCCCCGACGGCCAGATTATGAATCTGCCAGGCCAGGCGCTTGAACTCCTCGCTCAGCACCTGCATGACCTGTCGATAGAAATCCGCCCATATCCTGGCACTGGCGAAGTTGGGGACGGCCTGCGGCGGCTTCAGGCATTTCTCGCGGGGGAGCCGGCCCATATCTTTCAGATCGGTCAGATCGGCACCGACCAGAAAGTGCACATGGGCAAGACCCAGAATCCTGTGAAGGTCCCGGAGACGCAGGGCCTCCCGGAACACCGACGGATTGGGCTCCACGACCAGGAAGCAGGAATGGGAGGCACCCGGCAGCTTCAGCAGCTCCTCCAGAAGGTATCCGGCACCCAGCCCGAAGACCAGGCATACCGCCTGGGGGTCCAATACCAGCGTCCGGACACGCTCTTCCGCCTCCCGGACCGGATCATATTTGCTGTGCAGCGGCTGCCAGTTTCCCGCTGCATCCCGCTCCAGAAGGTTGGGAAGGCCCGAGCGTGCGGGGGCGGATTGAACTCCCCGGGAATCGGCTCCGGCAACAGCCTGAGCCAGAGCGGGATGCCGAATCGACAACGCCTCCAGATTCCTGGAAAGGAAATCCAAGCCGGTCCTTTCCTTAGCTCTTGGCGTTAAACTGTGTTCCGCCCGCCGGCGTCGCGGGCGGATGGGCACGGCGGAGCTGCCGGAGGCGATTTCGGGTCTGCTGCAGCTGCCGCAGCTCGGCAGCCAGCTGCTCCCGGCGGGTAAGAAGGACTTCGTAATCCAGCTGCAACCGCTCCAGCTCCGAAGTGATTTCCGTGATTCTTTTTTGTTTTTCTTCGTGGGTCATTTCCATGGAGCCATCCGCATCGGAAAAAGCCGGATCATACAGGGCAAAATGCGCGGATCCGTGCCGGAAGCAGAGGACCGGGACATCCGCCGGTCCGGATTAAACCCGGAAGGTGGTCGTGGAGGATCCTTGGGAGGGCAGCGGGCTTTCGGTCTCCTTGGATGCATTGCGGGAAGCTGCCTGGTCCCAGGCGGACCAGAGCTCGGTGACCAGATGCTTGATTTCCTCCAGCGGCGCGGCATCGCTGTTCACGTTGGCTTCGACCAGGCGGCGGCGCCAGTATGTATAAAGGCGGTCCAGGTTGGCGGCAATTTCTCCGCCCTTTTCATGATTCAGCGTAGCCTGAAGCTCGGCGATCATCGCCAGGGCGCGGTTAATGTGGTTTACCCGGGCTTCGATATTCTTGTTTTCCACGGACAGAATAGCCCTGCCGATATGCCGTAGAATTCCTTCATACAGCAGCACGACCAGGCGCAGAGGATCGGGTGCGGTGGTGATATCCGTTTTCTGGTAGGCGCTTTTTGAGCCGGAATAGGGTTGCATCAAGATTGTCCTGTATCCATTTCAGATCTTATCATACCCCCGCAGCCGGTTCAACCGGCCTAACCAAGTGCGCTCAACTGGGAGCTCAGGGAAGAAATTTTAGACTGCATCTCCTTCAGGGCGGTATCTGCGTCGATCATCTGCTTGGTGAGCAACAGCTCTTTTTGCGCCAGCCGCTCTTCCATGGCGGTGATACTGCTGCGGATGTCCTTGGTCGATTCGTCGAGCGAGAGCAGCGCCTGGTCGATCGAACCTGTCTGAAAATAGGTGGCATTGCTGGTGATGCGGCGGAACATTTCTCCGAATCCGACGGAGACGGTGGCGGTCCCAAGGTCTCCCGTTGCGCCCGACATGATTTCGAGCATCAGTCCCTCGGCACCCGACCCGGAAGCTCCGGTCAGATAGCCGCCGCTTCCGGTGGCGGCAATTCCGCCCAGCAGCCCGGAGACATTACCCCCGGACCAGGAGACTCCGCTCACGGCATAGGTGCCCGATTGGGTATTGTCGTTGGAATAGACGTAGGATACCCGCGAATCCGAAAAAGTGGTGGATACGCCAAACAGCCGGGCGACGCCGTCGGCATCCGCATCCAGGGCCTCTCTCAGTTTGGTGGAGTCAAGCGACAGCGTGCCGTCTTTATTGTAAGTGACACCGATGGAAGCCAGGTTGTTCATGGAATCGGGAAGGCCGTGAACCGTCCGAGTAACGGCCGTCTGCAACTCATCCTGAATGTTCCGGACCACGAAATCCCCGGACAGCACCCCGGCGGTTTTGGTTTCCGCATTATACTCGTATTGCGCGGAGAAAAAGGAATTGAGCCCGTTGTAGGCGCTGATAAAGGATTCGATGGCCGAGGCGATCTTGGCGCTGTCCGCGCTGACGGTGACTTCCGAAGTGCCCACCTTGGAAAGATTGATGGATAGCCCCTGAACGGCGGTAAGTGCCGTGTTGGAGGAGCTGCTGACGGCAATCCCGTTCAGCTCCACGATGGCATTCTGCGCCGCGGCCTTTTGTTCGAAGCTGATGCTGCCCAGGTTTTCGGTAATGGTAATGGCCCCCTCGGTGCCGGATTCCTCTGCGATCAGGGCCAGCTTGTACTGATCTCCGCTCTGAATCAGTGTCGCGGTAATGCCCATATCTTCCTGATTGATGGCATCGCGCAAACCTACCAGGCTCCGGTTCCCTTCCGTCAGGGTGATGGTTTTTTCCGTCCCGTCGCCCACCTTCAGGGTAATCGTCTGCCCCACTTCGCCCACATTGTCGGTAGTGCTGCTGAACGCCCCGGAAGCCCAGGTGTTGGTGGAAGCAAGCTGAGTTACCTTGATGGTGTACCTCCCCGCAACGGCTTCCCCGGTTGCCGTGGCGGAAAGGACGCTGCTATCCGAGCTGACCGCCGATTTGGCCGACGCCGTATCGATACTGGTCAGGCTGGTGGCAGCCGTCTCCAGGGCCGAAAGTTTGCTCTCCAGCTCGCGATAGGCCGCCACTTTCTCGTTATTGGTGGTGATCCGGCTTTCCATGGTCCTCACCGGCGTCCGCTCGACGTACATCAGCTGGGAAACGATGGACTGAACGTCCAGGCCTCCTCCGAATCCCTGTATCGCTACCATATCCGACTCCTTTAAACTGATTCTATCCGAATCCTGTCAAGCAAAAAAGGGTCCAAGGTCCGGCGGCATCCCCCCCGGAGGGGGAGCCGCCAGACCCAAGGACCCTAATGAACTGTAAAGCTTGCGGGTATTATAAAATTACCGCTGCCTACCGGAACAGGGACAGGAGGGACTGTGCCGCCTGGTTGGCCTGGGCCAATCCGGCAATGCCTGTCTGCGTCAGGATCTGGTACTTGACCATGCTGCTGACTTCCTCCGCCATGTTGGCGTCGCGAATCTGCGATTCGGCGGCCGTCAGGTTCTGGGACTGAACGGAAATGACCGCGGATGCGGTTCGCAGACGGTTGCTGTAGGCGCCCAGGATCCCCCGGCGGCTGGAAACCGAGGAGACCGCATTCTTGAGGGCGGTAATTTCCGTCTTGGCTGCCGACGAGGTCTTCAAATCTCCGGTCAGGCCCAGCGTGGTGTAGCTTAGAGTAGAAACGGTGACAGTAATATAAGAATTGGCCGTCGTGTCGCCCAAGGCAACTCCCACCGTGGCACCAAATACCGTGGTTCCGTTGAAGGTCGTGGCGTCCTTGATCCGATCGATTTCCTCCTTGATTTGCGCGTACTCGGTATTAATGGCAACCCTCTGCTTGCTTCCTACGGTTCCGGACTCGGCCTGCTGGGCCAAGGTAACCGCACGGGTCAGCAGCTTGTTCATCTGATCCAAAGCACCGTCGGCCACCTGGATGAAAGCTATGCCGTCATTGGCGTTCCGTGTCGATTGAGTCAGCGCGGTGATCTGCGCCTTGACTCCGTCCGCAATCTGCAGTCCCGCGGCATCGTCTCCGCCCTCCGTGATACGCAATCCGCTGGAAAGCCGGAATAGCGTCTTTTGCATGTAATAGCTGGTAACGGTCAGCTGATTTTGCCCCTGTAGGGCGGGTACATTGTTTAATACGCTTAGACTCATAAATCCTCCGTGAATTGTTTTTGATCTCGGTTTGGCTTCCTTGCCTTCCCGTTTTTGTTAATTCGATCCTTTTATTTAGTTAATTTTTCAACGACACCCATATTATCGGAGCGGGTCCACAAAACTTTAAGCAATTGGTGTATTTTTTGAGAAATAATTCGGGTGAAAAGCCGAAAGCCTGAAATTGGAACAATGTTTGCTTACAAAAGGAATCAGAGGAAGATCTCATGATTGAGGTGTTATTGAATTCAAGGAAGATGGACTGGTTCATTTCCAGTACCGGCGAATTGCCCGGGGTTTTGGAGCGCATAGAGAAGGAGTTCCTTTCGGCGGACGATTTTATCAAGGACGTGCAACTGGACGGCGTCTCACTGATTATGGAAGGCAATTTGAACCTGGACGCCATCCCTGAGGAACAGAGGACGGGAGCGCAGATTCTGAACATCCAGTCCTGCACCATGATGCAGCTGACCCTGGATGCCATCGACGGCGCGGCGCAGTACCTGGCCCAGCTGTCGGCGCCCGTCTCCCAGGTGGCTCAGCAGTTCAGCACCGGACAGTTCGACAAGGCCCCCAAAAACCTGTCCATACTGATGGACGGGTTCAACAGCCTCATTTCCCTGCTGGCCAGCCTGGACTCCAATCATCCGGACGAGTTCCAGCAGATACGCACCGCCGGCTGCTCCATACGCGAACACCTCGGAAACTTCCGAAAGCTGGTGCAGGAGATGCTGCGAGCGCAGGAGCACGCAGACAACATCTCGCTGGCCGACATTCTGGAGTACGAAATCCGTCCCCAGCTGCAGATCTGGACCGAAATCCTCCGGATGCTGCGAAGCAAAATCGGAGAGTCTTCCCGTGAATAAGTATTTTTGCTCCTGTCAGGAATCCGAACCCCGTGTCAAAGGGTTGACTTCGGTTTTTTATTCAATGCCTGTCCATTTTGCCGATTAGGATAACGCTATGATGCCCCTGGAATTTCCATCGCCCTATTTGCCGCAAAGGGAAACCGGCCTCGCGGAGCCGCAAAATACCAAGACGCTCCACCTTAAGCTGCGCCATTCGCCGCCGCTGGGACCGCCCTTTTCCATTCTTTCCCTGGAAGACGGCTCGTACCTTCTCAGCGACGAATTCAATCACCGGATATTGCGATTCGATCCGCAAGGCGAATTGATCTGGCAGCTGGGCGGAAAAGGAAATGCCCTGGGCAAGTTCTGGTACCCGCGGGGAATGACCCGGATCGGCAGCGAGCTTTACATCTGCGACTCCTGGAACCACCGCATCCAGGTCATCGATCTCGGCGCGCACGCCGTACGCTCTCTCGGCGGAGAAGAATCCGGCGAAATCCGATTCGATGAATGCTCCGACCTCATGGTGGACTCTGCGGACCGGTTGTGGGTGGCCGATACCGGCAACCATTGTCTGAAAATCATTTCCCCCGAAGGAAACCTGCTGCAGACCATCGGAAGGCGTTTATCGAAAGCCGAGGAAAGCACCCTTCTGCAGAACCCGGCATGCGGTCTGGACCTGCACCACCGGCCGGGATTCTGCTATCCGCGCCGTTTTCTGAGCCGCTACCCCTTCGGCTTCTGCCTGGAGGACCGGGGCAACGACCGGTTGCTGTTCCTGAGCGACCAGGGAAATCTCTACGGAGAGATCCACACGGAAACCGGACAGATCCTGCTGCAGCCGTCCGGATTCTCCCCGCAATGGGCGCAGGCGGCGTTTCTGCCGGTCCCTTTCATGAAGGGACACCATCTGAAGGTGATCAACTGGCACGGAGCGCCCTATCTGGAGGCGGAGGTGGCCCGGTTTTCCGAAATCCAAGGTCAGCTGCAGCAGGAGGAAAACGGCAGAATGGCTTTTGTGATGTACACCTTCGACTGGTCCACCCAGGATATTTTTCAATACCGGATCTTCCTGCCGGATCAAGACGGCAGCTACTCGCCCTCCCGGTACCTGGCGGAGCAGTGACCCGGCTTTAAACGACGAAAGAAAACAATTCTCTCTTAGGCCTGCCCTTCCTGTGAGCTCTTTTTTCACAGGAAGATGGGAAGATCGGGAAAGAAGAAGAAGCCGGATGCCTTGCCGTCAGGGAAGCGAAGGCTTTTTTCGCGGCCTCCCATAAAGGCTTACTGCAGGATGGGGACAACCTGATCCTGAACCGGCCATGTGGTAATTGCCAGCTCACCGGAGAGAAGCAGGACGCTGACGGCACTGCGCACTCCGAAATCCGCGGCGTATATTCCCGGCTCCACGGAAAAAGCGGTATCGGACAACAGCGGCCTGGCATCGGGCAGGAGGAGGGCATCCAGATTGGCTCCCGGACCGAATAGGGTCCTGCCCAGTGAGAAACCCACAGGATGAGGGCAGGCATTCTCCATTCCCTTGCGGGCCAGGAAACCGCCGGCTGCCTGTTGGGCCTCCTGCCCCGTCATGGTCCGTTTTTCCTTGACGGCTGCGCGGATGGCCTGCAGGACGGCATCCCGCGTGCCGGCGCAGACCGAAAACCTCTGCTCCACTTCCGGAGGTACCGAACGGCCCACAAAGCCAGTCCAGGCTGCCTTGGCATATACGGAGCCGGGTTCGTCCATCCTGGCGGCAACCTCCAGGACGATCACGTCCCCCGGCTGGATCAGAGTATTGTCGAGATAGGTTGGAGAAAAATAAGGCGTAGCCGTTGCCCTGCCGGTACTGACCAGGGGTATCGATTCGGTACGCAAGGCCACCCGGTCGATCTGCACCAGCAGAAATTTTTTAAGCTGCCCGACGGTGATTGGCTGGCTTGCCTCCACATGGCCTTTTATCTCGTTGAAGGCCAGCGGAATAAGCTCGCTCAGATGCCTTGCGGCTCTTCGGTGCTGTTCCGCCTGAACCGAGGACAACCGGGCCAGAAAAAGCGGAGCCAGCTCGCTGGAAGAGACGATCTCAACGCCGGTTCCGTCCAGGGGCGCGGCAACCCAGGAATCATGCGGGTCATCCGCCGCCACCCTGTGAACGCCGGACAGGCTTTTTTTAAGCACCCGATCCCAATCCTGCCGGTTCAGGTAAAAACTCTCCAGTCCCGGCAATCCTTGCATCAGGCCGGCATCGATCGGGTGGACCAGCTTGAAGGGATTGCCAGCCGAGGGAATGTAATAAAGGAAGGGCTGCAAAAACTCGCGCTGCCCCTCCTGGGGAACCGCCGATTTCGAAAAGGAATCCCGATCCACGAATAAAGGGAGCAATTCATAAACCCAGGTACGGCTGCGTCGGTTGTCCCACAGAATCCATCCGTCCAGATTCCTCTGGTTCAGTGCTTCCTGCATGGCCGGCAGGACACTGCCCCGGAAGGACTGAAATCGCAGGACCGTTTCGTTTTCCGCGGCCCAGAGCCAGCGCCTTTGCATGGCTTCCCGAAAGGCCGAGACGCTGCCGTACTCGATCCGCAGGTAAAGGTACCCGGTGAGCAGGCCGGAGGCCGCCAGGATCAACCAGGCCCATAGGAGTCCTCGCTTCAAGGGTACCCTCTAAAAGACGGCATAGGCCCGGGCCCAGAGAATGCCCAGAATCGTTTTGGCGTCCTGGATCTCGCCGCGGCGCACCAGATCCAGGGATTCTTCCAGCGTGTAGCTCTCCACCGTGATCATCTCATCATGTTCCGGCTTTATCGAGCCCGGCCTCAGCCCTTCGGCCAGGTACAAATGCAGAAGCTCCGTGCAAAACCCCGGGGAGCTGTAAAAGGAGGAAAGGTGCGTCCACCGCTCGGCCACATAGCCGGTTTCCTCCTCCAGTTCCCGCCGGACCGCCTCGGCGGGATCCTCTCCCCCATCCAGCTTGCCCGCAGGCAGCTCCAGGAGCTGCCGGTCCAACGGATAGCGGGGTTGCCGGACGAACAGAATTTTCCCTTCGGGGCTTCGGGCCAGAGCAACGGCCCCCCCGGGGTGGTGGACCACTTCGCGAAGAGTCCGAAATCCGCTCTCCATTTCCACCTGATCCACTCCAACGCGAATGATCCTGCCGGAATAAACTTCCCGGCGGTCCAACAGTTGACGTATCCCCTGCATGGCTTGACTCTCCCGACTTTATAGTACGGTTGTTTTCCGCGGATGGGTTTCTTTTCCCCTATCCAGCCTAAAACTACTTTATGAAATCGGTTAAATCAAGGGATAATGTCGTCTTTCTCAAGACCGTTGGCAGAGGAAGCAGCCTATGAAAAGAATAGAATCACCCGTCCTGCTGGTGGCCACAAAAAACCGTGGCAAGGTAAAGGAGATTCTGGCCTATCTGGCCGGACTGCCCTTTGCGGTGAAAGCGCTCGATGACCTTGCACCGCTGCCCGATTGCGAGGAGGATGGGCAAACCTTCCTGGAAAACTCCCGGAAAAAGTGCGCCTTCTATTATCAGCGCACGGGGCTCCCCACTCTGGCGGATGACTCCGGCCTGTGCGTCGATGCCCTGCAGGGTCTGCCCGGAGTCTTTTCCGCCCGGTATGCCGGACCGGATGCCTCGGATCGGGAAAGGATCGAAAAGCTGCTGGCGGAAATGGCCGATGTTCCCGACCCCCGGCGCACTGCCTCTTTCGTCTGTGCTCTGACGTTTCAGTGGGGAAAGGAGCAGGTTTTCAGCTGCCAGAAGCAGGCCAGCGGCTATATTCTGCGCGAGCCCCGGGGGCAGAAAGGATTTGGATACGATCCGATATTTCTCTACCCGGAGGCGCACGCCTCCTTTGCCGAGCTGGCCCCGGAATTGAAAAACAGGGTCAGCCATCGGGGGCAGGCGCTGGCCTGTTTTCGGCAATTTCTGATGGAAATGACCTCCGGCACGGCCGAGAGCCTGGAAAACAGCCGGGACTTGGGGCACAATTAATGCCGTCGGGGCGTAGCGCAGCCCGGTCAGCGCGCCTGCCTTGGGCGCAGGAGGCCGGCGGTTCAAATCCGCCCGCCCCGACCATTTAAACCATCCCTGGAATCAGCAGATCCGGGGAAGCTGTTCCCCGCTGAGCATATCCAGGATCCGCTCGACCCCTATGGTATTGCGTAGGATTACCCGGGGGGAGGGATGCCCGGCGTTTTCCTCGCAGACCTCCCCGATCCATGCCGCACCGGAGGTGCCGGGATTTGCCCGGAGAACCGAAAGAGCCCGGTCCGCTTCTTCCGGAGGCAGAAAAGCCACGAACCGGCCTTCGCAGGCCACGTAGAAAGGATCATACCCCAGAATTTCACAAGCCGACCGCACCTCTTCGCTGACCGGAACGGCCGGTTCCCGGATGCGCAGGGACAGGCCGGAAGCCTGGGCGATTTCGTTCAGGGCGCTCGATAATCCCCCGCGGGTGAGATCCCGAAGGCAGTGCGCCTGAATGCCGGCCGAAAGAAGCGATGACACCGGGCCCCAAAGGGCGGAGACATCGCTCTCGAGGTCGGTTTCAAACATCAGCCCGGTGCGGACCGACAGGACAGCCATGCCGTGACGCCCGATATCTCCGCTGACCAGAATGCGGTCTCCGGGCCGGACCTGCCGGGGATTCCAGACCTGGCCGTGCTCCCGGAGCCCGATGCCGGAGGTGTTGATATAGATGCCGTCGCCCTTGCCGCGGTCTACGACCTTGGTGTCGCCGGTGACAACGGAGATCCCACAGGAAGCCAGGGCGCGCTTCATGGTGTCCAGGATGCGGGCCAGGTCCCGGATGGGAAACCCCTCCTCCAGGATGAAGCCCGCGCTGAGGCAGATGGGACGGGCCCCGCACATCGCCAGATCGTTGACCGTGCCGTAAACCGCCAGGGAACCGATGTCCCCTCCCGGAAAAAAGGGAGGGCGGACCACATAGGAATCGGTAGTAAAGGCCAGGCGGGCCTGAGCGAGGTCCAGCAAGGCTCCGTCATGTGCCGCAGCTTCCCCGGAAGGGCTCAGGCAGGGGAGAAAAAAATCGCGAATCAGCTGCTGCATCAGGCGGCCTCCGCCGCCATGGGCCATCTGGATCGATTCGCCCGGCGGCTCGGGCAGCGGACATTGGAAGGAAAAATCGGGCATGGCAAAAAGGTGGCGCCCTGCAGCGCCGGAAAAAAATCCCTAGAAAGTGAGCCTGGCCCAGGGCAGGATCTGGTTTTTTAGCTGGTTCAGCTCCAGTTCCAGGCTGGCCAGCATCTCCTCCAGGCTCTTTTCATCGAGCTTGTCCGCAAAACGCTCCATCCGCCGGGCGGCATCCAGGGCGCTTGATTCTCCGAACTTTTTCAGCAGCCGGGAAAGCTTTTCCGAACGGGCCACAATGCTCTTGCTATCCCCCAGGCGCACGTCTTTGTTCAGATCCAGGAGAAACTGCGGGTATTCGCGTAGAAACACCTGGATCATTTCCGCCAGAAGCTCCGAATTTCCGCCGTTTTCCGCCAGAGCCGCACTGAAATCCAGTCCGGTGGACTGCACGCCGTCCTCAGGGGACCAGGCGGTGCCCTCCGCATGAGCGCAGAACAGATATTCGACCGCTTCGATGAAATATTCGAAGGGGATAGGCTGCACCACCATGGCGTCAATCATCGACATGGTTTCCGGGGGCAGCGGCTCCGAGGACTGGCTGTCCTGAATGCCAATGACCGGGAATGGCCTGTTCCCCACGCGCGTACTCCGGAAGTTCCGGTAGCTGGTTTGATATTCCTCGGAAATAACCAGAGTAATGTCGATCATTAAAAAGTCGAACCACTGGCTGTTCAACTTTTCCGTCATTTCTTCCACGCTGCCGGCGGTATTGACCAGAAAACCCCATTTTTCCAGGCGGCGCTGGTTGATCAGTCGCTGCAGCCGGTCCTGCTGCACCAGGAGCAGGGGCCCGCGGGTGCTCTGCAGCATGACCTCCAGCAGGCGGCTGCGCCGAATGGGCTTGGTTAGACGAAAGACCCGGTCCTTGATGGCATCCTGAACATGCTGCAGTCCGCGGCCGCTGGGCACATCCAGAAGGATGACCTTGGCGACGGGAAAATCGATAGACTCCATCGAACTCCAGAGCTCCTGGATGCCCTGCTTCTGAAAAGCCTGGAGATCGACCACCATCACGTGGTAGAAGCCCTCCTTCTTCCTGCTGGCCATGGCCGGGAGAACCTGCTCCCAGTCGCCGGCTCCATCGCTGGGCATACCCCATGCCGCCAGCTGCCGCTGCAGAGCCTGGCGGTGCCCCTGGCTGGGAATCAGCATGAAGACCCGCTTGCCGGAAAGCAGCGGATGGGCCGCCAGGCTGTTGAATGCTGCCTTCTCTCCGCCCGGCAGAGTGAAAGGAAGAGTGACATGAAAATGGCTTCCCCCTCCGGAAGTGCTGTCGAAGGAGAAGGTCCCACCGATGGAATTGACCAGCTTTCGGCAGACGGTCAGACCCAGCCCGAGCCCCTGGTATTTGCGCGTCAAGGTATTGTCCAGCTGGGAAAAGGGCTGAAAAAGCTTATCGTAATCCTCCTCCGGAATGCCGATTCCGGAGTCGTGCACCGAAAAGCGCAGGAAATAGCCTTGCTTTCCTGAAAAGACCATGGCCTGATCCAGCGGCATCATCGGGGCGGACGGCTCGGCTTCGGTCACCTCCACGAAGACTTCACCCTTTTCCGTAAACTTGATGGCATTGCCGATCAGCTTGATCAGAATCCGGCAGATCATCCCGGGATCGCCAAGCAGCACCGCAGGAATGGTCGGATCCACAAAGCTGTAGAAATCGATCCCTTTCTGGAAGGCGGAAGGGGCAAACATGGCCACCACTTCTTCGATCAACCGGAAAGGAGTCCATTCCACTTCCTGGGTGCTGTAACCGTTCGATTCCATTTTGGAAAATTCGAGGATATCGTCCAGGATGCGCATCAGGCCGCGAGCCGAGGTCTGGATGGTCTCCAGCTGCTCCCGCTGTTCCGGCTGCAGGGGGGTATCCAGCAGCAACTCGGTCATTCCCAGGACCCCGTTCATAGGGGTGCGGATTTCATGGCCGATGTTGGAAAGGAACTCGTACTTGGCACGGTTTCCTGCTTCGGCTTTTTCCAGGGCGGTCCGCAGCTCTTCCTTCTGGTTCCGGACCGCTTCCTCCAGCTCCTCTTTCCTCTGCTTCAAACCGGATAGCCAGGAGGAGGACTCCAGCGCATAGGCAGTGTGGGCCAACAGGACGGAGATCAGCCCTACTTTCGCCCAAACCGCCTCGGAGGCTTCCTCTTGGAGGCTTCCCAGAAACATGCCCACCAGTCCTGCCTGGGTGGCCGCCGGGTGCAGCAGCACTTTTTCCTCGGGGCGAAAAGAGGCCACCATCTGCGGGCTTCCCTCGCGCAGCACGGTTCCGAATACGCCCTGGTCCACCTGATAGGCCATTTCTTTCTTAGCCCAGTCAAAATCCTCCGCGGGGAAGCAGCCGGCCAGAAAAAAATCCTTTTCTTCCTTGTGGACCAGGAAAAAAGCCATGGCCGTGAATCCGAACCATTTCTGCAGCGGGGCATGGAGCGCCAGCAGGATCCTTCCCGGCTGGCCTTCCGTTTCATGGGGATTGCTTTGGGCCATCCAGAATGCCGCCTCGTCAAGCAGCACAGATAGCGGCTCGGCTGTCTTCTTGTTTCTTTTCGCCATAACCTGAATTACTGAAAAATGGTTTCTACCAGGTCGTCATATTGCAGGGCAACCTGTGCCATGATCGGCCGGAGGTCTTCCCGGCTGAATTCGTTACACTTCCAGGCAATATCCTCTATAGCCGGGACAAACCGCTCCCCGCTGTTGCCGAGTTGCATGGCGTGCACCAGAATGTCGGCCAGGTGAATCAGGGAAGACTCGTGCAAACCTCTCTGCGCCTTATTGGGATCATGGTGACAGGAAACCATTTCCACCAGGTTGTTGGGTATTTTCCATCGCTCCAGCAGCAGGCCGCCCACTTCCGCATGGTCAAATCCGAGTATTTCCTTTTCGGTTTCGAATAAATGCTTGCCCTCCCTGCGGCTCTTTTCCAGAATGAGGCGGGCTTCCTCCCCGCAGGTCTGAAAAATGACCAGCCGGCCGATATCGTGAAGCACCCCCGCCAGGAAGAACCTCTCCAGGGCGTGCTCCTGATGGAAAGCCCCCATCGTTTTCGCTGCCACGCCACAGGCAATGGAGTGGCACCAGAAATGTTCCATATGCACCAGGTCGGCAGGAATATTCTTGAAAATGGTGAGCACCGAGGTGGCCAGCGCCAGATCCCGCAGCTGCTCGGTGCCGATCACCGTGGCGGCCACGGCAATATTGTCGATCCGCGCCGGGTATTGGTATAAAGCGCTGTTGGCAATATGCAGCAGCCGCGCGGAAAGACCCGCATCTTCGCTGATAATCCTGGCAATCTGGTTGACCGAACTCAGAGGGTTGTTGACTGCCTCGTTGAGCCGGATAAAAACGGCGGGAAGGGAGGCAAGCGTAGAGGATTTCTTGGCAAGATCGATGGCTTTCATTTGCATAAGGGAGTCCCGGTCCTTTTTACCTTTCTCTTTGCGCGAAACCAAACGGACTGCCGGAAAAGCTCCTCCATGGCCGGATATTCCAGATTGGCTTTTTCAAACAGGGGCGTCAACTCCTCCTGGCAAACCTTCATGGTTTCCGGATCCAGCTTTTCCTCCAGGGGATCGTCGGCGGGGCGGGGCTCCACAATGTTCACCTCGATAATGCCCCAGGTTTTCAGGAGCCGCAAATGCTTTTCCGCCAGCTCCGATCCCTGGGCAATGAGCGTGTTCCCGTAGACGTCCACCACCGGAGACGCCAACTTCAATCCTACTTGCAAATTCTGTACCGAAACCTTACCCATCGAACCTCCCGGATATTGCCGCTGCGGAAATCTGCTTTGATTTCCGGGTCGGACTATTCGGAATCAGGCCTGCGGACCTTGGCCATCGACTCTTTTGCCGGCGCGCAATCTATTTTTTGCTCTTGCGATACAGGTCGGCGTAGATGCGACGCAAGGGCGTCAGGCAATAATTCTCCACACCCGTCTTCAGCTGAGTCGAATCTCCTAATAAAGCGGAAACCTTCTGCGCATCGACCTGGAAGCAGATGCGAACGATATCCGCCTTCCCTTCGGAACGGGTCACCGAGAAGGCGTTGTGCATATCGGAGGAAAGCAGGAAAATTTCGGCGTAATGAGGACCATCTGCTTTCTTCGCGGTGGCCTGATAGTGTTTTTGCAGCCGATCCAGAAACTCTTCGTAATCGATGGACTTGACTTTGTTGTTGACGCTGACCTCAATGCTGTTGCCTTTTTCTTCTTCGACAACTTTCAGGCCGTAGGTGCACTGCAGATCGTCCTTGGCGAATTTGATCCGGTGACCGAGTTCGTCATGGAAAATCTTTAATTCCGGCTCAAACTCATCTACCTCGTTGATGTTTTCGGTGTGGTAGTAACCGGAAATGTTTCGATACCAGTCATCGATCATTTCGGTCAGAGCTTTGTCCAGAAGTTTAAATATGCGAGCAGGAGTAAATGGCGATTTGGAAAGATCTTTCATAATAGTCTAAATATATCACAAGTGGATCCCGCGGAATGAAAATTGCGAGCTGTCAAGACCGGCGGGCTTCCTGGCGGTCGGACCAAATCAATTCAATTCCCGGCACCCCGCGGAGAGGGGGAAACCGACACGCTTTTCTGTTTTTGAAGCCGCACCAGACCGGGAGGCCCTCCCTTCACCTTGCTGACAAAACGCTTCTCGGTGTAGTGCACTTCGGCCCTGGGCTGCGACCGTGCGGAACTGTAAAAGGCAGCCAGGCGGGCGGCCTCCAGCAGGGTCTCCGGCGGAACGGGCTTCCGCGAGGGATTGCGGACCACCACATGGGATCCGGCATAATCGGCGGTGTGCAGCCACAGGTCGAACTCTCCGGCCACCCGAAAGGTAAGGTAGTCGTTGCCTTGCGCGGACTGCCCGACCAGAATCACGTAGCCGTCCCGGGAAACAAACCGACGGCACCCCGGTATTTTCTTTTCCCGCTTCTCGACGGCCTTTCCGGGACTCTTTTCTTTTGGGGCGGAAGCAGAGGCGACCGCCTTTTTTCCGGTACCCGGAAGCTCCGCGAGACGGCAGGCCTCCTGCCAGAGCTTTTCTTCGGCGCGCAGTACGTCCAGGCTTTTGCCCAGGCCGTCCATCCTGCTTCGAATCCGCTCCCTGCCCCGCTCGGCCTTACGCGCTTTCTGGAAATAGGCCTCGGCGTTGGCGGAAACATTTTTCGAGGGTTGCACGGCAATGAAAACGGGAGGATGGCCTTCCGCATACAGATCCGGAACCGGCACCACGGCCTCCTCCCCGGACCCTGCCGGAAAAACCCACCGCTTTTTCAGCTCTCCGATATGGGCCAGCAGGAGCTCTCCCTGCCGGCGCAATCCCGCCGGATCGGAAACGGCCCGCTCGTCTTCTGCCGCGGCGGCCAGCGCTCTCTGCTGCTTGCGAATTTCCCGGCCAATCCGGTTCAGGGCTTCCTTGCGGCGCTCCTGGTACAGCAGGTACTCTTCGGCGATCCGGGCAAAAAAGCACAGCAGCCCGTTGACGGTCGGGAAGGCAGTGGCTGTCCCTCCGGCGCCTTCCCCGGTGGAATGAAGCGCAAGCCGCAAGTCCCGCCAGGGATCCCGCCGGCGCCAGTCCAGGCGATTGAGAGGTTCCGGCGAAAGCAGCGTCGGCTGCACCGGCAGGAGCTCCGTGGCTGCGTCCGCCAATATCCCGTCAGGATTGCCTGCCGGAGAATCCGGCTCCCGGAGGGCGATGTCTTGGGCCTCCGAAGGATCGGGCCTCCGGCCCGGCAGCTCATACAATTGCCCCGGGGCGAGCGAACGCCGTCCGGCCTGAAACATTTTGAAAAGTCCCGTGACTGTCTCGTTCTCGTCCAGAAGAAGGCAGTTGGGGAAAGCGGGAATGAGCTCCCATACCAGGTGCCGGCACTGGTCCCGGCGGCGAAAGGTCATCCGCAGGATCCGGTCCTGCGCCGCCTGGCCGACCGCCTCCAGGCGTGCCCCCTGCAGTTCCCTTTCCAGCAGCTGGCAAAAAACCCGGAGCCCCCCCTGGGCATCGGCCGGCACTCTGGATGCCGGCCGCCAGGCGGCAAAGAGGCACCAGGGCTTCAGGCAGAAGTCGAGGTTTCCCAGGGAAGAGTTCCATTGCAGCGAAACGGTATGCAGGTTCAGGGAGCAGGCGCGCTGCAGCGTTGCTTTCCCCGCCAATTCCGCGGAAAGCTCCTCGACCCAGGCACTCAGAATCCGCTCATCCATATGGTCCGCCGCCTGCTCCGGCAACGCGCCCGCTTCCCCCGCCCTACCTTTCCGGCTGGCGGAAAGCCGCTTCGTTGGAAAAGGAGGGCGGCGCCGCTTCGGGTGAGCTGCCCCAGCTCTTGTTCGGCCCGGGTCCCATTTCCAGGGCCAGAACCCCCCCGCGCTCCAGCCTGGAATTCTCGAGCCACGGCTTGTCTTGCACCGCCCCGTTGAAGCGGGCCGATTGAATGTATTTGTTCCGGGCCGAAGCATTCCTGGCTTCCACCGTCAGCACCTCCCCCCCGGGCAGGCGCAACCTGGTCTTTTCGAAAAGCGGGCTGGTGATCAGCCAGACCGGGTAATTGGGCAGAACGATGAAACTGGGATAGAGCCCCGTGGCGCTGCAGACGTACCAGAGGGACATCAGCCCGCTGTCTTCGTCGCCGCAGATGCCCAGCGGACCGGTTCCATACCAGAGAGCGAGTATTTCCCTCACCTTTCGCTGGGTTTTCCAGGGCGCGCCCGCATAGACGTACAGGTAGGGAATGTGCCGGGAGAACTCGTTGCCGTGAGCATACTGGCCGATGAGGCCGGTTTCGTCGGGAAACTGACCCAGAAATTGATATTTGGCGTCCGGCCGGTCATACTGCTCCACAAAGACGGCGTCCAGTCTCTGCTGAAAATTCTCCCGGCCGCCCATCAGCCGGATCAGCCCCTCGACATCGTGAGGAACATACCAGGTGTAGGTCCAGCTGTTCATCTCCGAAAAGTAGTCGCGGCCGCCGAGGCCCCCGGACCACTTGGGATCGAAGGGCTCCACCCACTTTCCGTCCGCCGTTTTGGGAGCCATGAATCCGGTGGCGGCATGGAATACATTGCGGTAGTCGAAAGCATGCCTGCGGAATTCCTGAAAATCCTCCTCCCGGCCCAGGTCCCTGGCCATCCGGGCCAGACACCAGCTTTCGTAGGCGGCCTGCAGGGTGATGGTCACGCACTGTCTTTTTTCGAAGCTGTGCACCTCCGGCACCCATTCCTTTTGGCCGGGGGGCAAAGCGGGAAAGAACCCGTTGACCAGGTAAAAACGATCCAGTTCCGTGACCGGGCCGCGGGCCCAGGGAATCTTGGTGGATTCCATGAATTCGGCCTTCATGTTGGCGTAGGCGGCAGGGACATCAAAGTCCCTCAGGCCGCGGCGATAGGCATCGGAAATCGCCACTAGCCGGCCGTGCTGAAACATCACCCCCGGAGCGTGCGAGGAGGGAATAAGCTCGTCCCGCCTCCGTGCCGCATAACGCCTGGCCTCCTGCAGGAGGTGATCCTTCTGAAAGCCCATCCGGCGCAGCAGCTCCTCTCCGCCGCCGACGCGGTAAAGAGCCGTGTAGAACTTGATGCGCTCCGGCTCCGTTCCACCCTCGACCTCCAGGATGCGCAGCGATCGGTTCCAGGCTTCCCGGGCCTGGAGCTTGGCAGACTCAAAATCCCATTGGGGAATTTCCTGGCGCAGGAAGGCCAGCGCCTGCTCCCGGCTTTCCGTGGAAACGCCGATTTTCACTTCGATGGCCTCCCCCTCCGCGGTCGAATAGGAGGCAAAGGCGCCGATGGCGTCGCCCTTCTGACTTGGAGAGCCTGGAAAAACGCGGGTTCCCTGCCAGGTGCCGAAAGCGGCAAAGGGTTTGCTGAATTCCGCATGAAAAAAAGCCCTTCCGGATCTGGCCGGTTCCTCGCCTTCCACGGACCGGTCGCCCGCCACCCGGATGGCGGAATCCTTTTCCAGGCGCAGCAGCAGATTGGATGCCTGTCCCGCGGGGAAGGTAAAACGATAGTAGGCGGCGTGCGCGGTAACGGTGAGCTCCGCCCGAATTCCGCTGTCCTCCAGGTTTACGGCGTAATAATAGGGGGTTGCCGTCTCGAAATCGTGGTCGAACCGCGAGGCGCACGCTTCCGCTTCCGCCTGTACTTTGCCGGTAGTGGCCATCAGCAGAGCCGTAACCCGGCTCCTGCGATGTGAGGATTCCCGCACCGGAAAGCCGAAAATCCGGTCCGCCAGGTACTTGTCGGTAATCCCCGGGGTGGTGTAGGGAGCCAGCCGGACGGCTCCCTCCGGCAGGAACACATCCGGAGAGGTGGCCACCAGCAGATGGCCGATGGTGCCGATGTTCGGATTCACGTAATCCACCGGCTCCCTGTCCGGCAGCGCTTTCCCGGCACAGCCGGCCACTGCCGCTGCCATGGAAATCAGGCAACGCCACTTCCTTTTCTTCCAGGATGCTTTCATTCTCAACGCTCCCCTTGTTCTTTGGAGAATTTCTTTTCCGCTATTGCTTCTTTTTCCCCTGGTATGATACGACATACACGCGGAAATAAATACAACTTATCTTTGGGGAGATTATTGCGTGAGGAAACCGTTCCCTGTCTGCTTTTTTGCAGCCCTCCTGCTTCTGCTGGCCGGAGGCTGGGCAGCGGCACAGCAAGCCGCCTTGACCATTCTGCATACCAACGACGCGCACAGCCACCTGCTGCCTTTCAGCTACCCGGCCGTGGCTCCGCCGGGATCCCCGCTGGAAGGCCTGACCGTCCGCCAGAACATCGGCGGCATCGCCCGGCGGAGTACCCTGGTGAAGCGGATCCGCGAGGAACAGAGCCGGCGCGGCATACCGGTCTGGGTGGTCGACGCCGGCGACACGACGGACGGCACGCCCTTTTCGACGGAATATCGTGGCCAGGCCGACGCGGAGGCGATGAACGCCCTGGGCTACGACTTCGGCACGCTGGGCAATCATGAATTCAATATGCCGCTGGAGCCGTTCAAAAAGTATCTGGGCCTGGTCCGGTTTCCTCTGCTCGGCGCCAACGTCAAAGAGATTTCCGGCGGGAAAGGGCTGCTGGCCGATTCCCTCATCCGCCCGCTCGGCCGGCTGAAAATAGGGCTTTTCGGGATCATCACCCGGGAGACCAGGGATTACCCGGCGGCCAAGGGGAACTTTCTTTTTGAAGACGAGATCGAAACGGCCGGCAGAATGGTAAAAGCCCTGCGCCCCAAGGCGGATATCGTGGTGGCCGTTTCCCACGCCGGCGAAGAGCTGGATCAGGCCATTGCCCGGAAAGTCGAAGGCATCGATGTGATCATCGGCGGCCACTCCCACTCGCGCATGCCGATCGGGGAATTTGTCTGGAGGTCCGAAGAGCTGATTGCCGATCAGGTCAATGGAACCGTGATCGTACAGGCCCATCAGTGGGGCGGCGAGCTGGGCCGGCTGGACCTTCTTTTCTCCCGCGATAAAAAGCGGACCTGGCACGTGGACCGCTTCCGGGCAAGGCTTATTCCCGTCACCCCGGATATTGAGGAGGATGCGGCCGTGGCCGCGGTGGTGGACCGCTACTGGAAACCGATCGCCGGGCGCTACGGAGAGGTGGTCGGGCAGGCTTTGGATGATTTTGCCGTTCGCGGGCAGGACTTGGCCAATTACAACCTGTTTGCCGACCTGGTGCGGGAAGCCGTGGGAACGGAGATCGATTTTGAGAACCTGGGCGGTATCCGCGCCCCGCTCATCAAAGGCAGCATCACCATGGCCGACATCATCAACGCGGATCCTTTCGACAACGAGGTGGTTACCTTTACCGTAACCGGGCGCCAGATCCGGGAAATCCTGCGCCGCACGCGCCCTGCCGTATCGGGTATCCGCTACCGGATGGAAAACCGGGAGGTCGTCGAACTGACCATCAACGGCCAGCCGGTCGACGAGACCCGGGTCTACACCGGATCGACCAACTCTTACTTTGCCGGCCGCTCGATGAAGGGGATCGAGGTTCAATCCACCGGGAAGATGCGCCGGGAGACGGTCAAAGAGATGATCCGTAAAAAAGGGAAGGTCAAGCCGGTCTACGACGATCGCCGGGTCATCCTGGATCCCGGAAACAGCAACTACTGATGAGGCGGAAGAAACAATCCCCCCATTTCGGATGGGGAGAGGGGCTTATCTTATTGCCGGACCGGCTTACCTGACAGCCCGGCAAAAAGTAACCATCTTCTTTCGACCTGTCCTTTCGCCTTTCTTCCCGCTCTTCCTTTCTTCCTGTAAGCCCTTTCTTTTCAAAGAAAGACGGGAAGATCAGGAAGGAAGAAAGAAGCCGTCCGTATATTTCGAAAGGGAAGAGGGACTTTTTACCGGACCGGGTTACTTGAGACCCAGGGTTTTTCCCTGCTCGAGAACGGAAAGCAGCTCTTTCCAGCGCCGTTCCCTGGTCTCCTCTTTTTTAGCGCTGATCACCCAGCCCGCATACCGGCGCTGCAGCGAAGGAGCCAGGCGCTGAAATTCCCCGAAGGCCTGATCGTTTTTCCGGAGACGGTCGATCACCTCCTCGGGAATCGGCCGACTTTTCTGAAGGATCTGGCGGATTTCCGGGTCCGGTTCGGAAACAGGAGCACGGGGGTCGTACTTTGCCAACCCGGCCTTCGTCATGCGCCCCTCCCGGATCAGCTTTTCGGCACGCTTTCGATTGGAGGGTGACCAGCGGCTGCCCGCCCGGCGGGGATTGAATTTACGGATATATCTTTGTTCGTCCAGCTTCTGGATGATGCTGTCAATCCAGCCAAAGCAGAGCGCTTCCTCCAGGGATTCCTCGTAGCGAATGCCCGCCTGTCCGGCAGCCCGTTTGAAGTAAACCACCCAGATCACCTTTTCCCTGGCGTGATTCCGCTCCAGCCAGGAATGCCAATCCTCGCGGCTGTGCGGCGTAAACATGGGTTTGTCTTTCATCGCTTTTCTCCCCGTTCGCCCCAAGGCGCCTGTCCATGCTGCGGCATCGATAATATCCTGCCCCGACCGGAAACTCCAAAGGGAAAGTAAGGAACAAAAAATTGAAACCTCCAAGCCCATGGGAGCATACTGTATTCGAACTGGTTCGACCATTTTTACCATTAACTGTTTTCTCAAAGGAGAAACGCGATGAAATTGAGAATTGCTTTTTGCATGTTGGGCGTCCTTATGGTGATGGCCGCTGTGGCCGCCGCCGCCGACGTGACCGGCAAATGGATTGCACAGATGCCTGGACGCGACGGGCAAACCCGGGAAGTTCCGTTTACCTTCAAGGTGGAAGGGGACAAGCTGACCGGAACGACCGCCGGCCGCGATGCCGAAACGCCGATTGCCGACGGCAAGATCAATGGAGATGAAATTTCTTTCTCGATCACCCGGAACTTCAACGGCAACTCCATGAAGATGCTCTACAAAGGAAAAGTGTCCGGCGACGAAATCAAATTCAGCATGACCCGGGAAGGCGGCGATCAGCCCCCGCGCGAATTCACCGCCAAAAGAGCCAAGTAGATTGCTTTATTATTTCTTGGTTTCGACGGGAAAAGGCGTGGTGTTATCCACGCCTTTTTTTGTTTTCGGATCGGTTGAAAACAGATTATTTGGCTGTTCCCTTTGACTCTTTGACCCATCCATGCTTACAATCAATGGCAGCATTAAGGGGCCGGAGATACGTAATTCTTCGCGATCTTGAAGCCAAAGCTACCGAAAAGCAGGAATGAATCTTCTTCCGGGCATCGGCCGGGGAGGTATAGGGAATCATGGAGCTTAGAGATAAACCTTGGGAAAAATTGCAGCGCCTCATGGGAATCCGCTCGCAGTCCAGCCTGCAGCTCGCCGGGTGCGCCGCCGCCGTTTACCTGCTTCTGATGTGGGCCATCTGGCGCTGGCCCGGCATTCTGACCTCCCAGGCGATTCCCGTCTTTCAGGCCCTTCCCTGGAATACGTCCGGCCATCCTTCCGTCTATCCTCTATTTGAGATCACCAAGCTGGTAATGGCCTCCCTCCTGGGCATGGTCACCACCCTGATCCATAAGCACCTGCACCGCGAGAAGCTGCTCAGCCGCTCCCTGGAGCAGGCCCAGATACTGCTCTGCATTTCCGGAGCGATGATGATGGTCATTATCGGCGACTCCCTACCGAGAGCCTTCGGGATTGCCGGCGCGGCGGCCATCATCCGTTTCCGGACGCCGGTGGAGGACCCCAAGGACACCACGCTGCTCTTCCTGGTCCTCGGCCTGGGAATGGCTTGCGGCCTGGGTGCTTTCAGCGTGGCCGGACTGGCCTGCTTTTTTCTCTGTACCATTCTTTTTCTTCTGGACCATATCGGAGAGCAGAAGCCCCGCCCGATGGTTCTGGAACTGGTAGCCAACGGCTCCGAGTTCCCGAGCACCCACGTGCATAATATTTTTTCCGCTTACGGGACGGTGTTCGAACCTCGCGAAATGACGCACGGGGAAGAAGCCATGATAACCTACAACGTTGTACTAGCTCCCAACACACCATTGGATCACATGAGCGACCAGCTGATCAGCGGTGGCTTTTCCGGCATCAAATCCGTGGTCTGGCATGCCCCGAAAAAGAGCGGATAGGCCGATGGCGGATTGCAGCAAGCCCGAAAAGAAAAAGAAAGCCGGCCCCATCCCGCAGGAACAGGTGGTACTGGAGCCCCCGGAGCGGCTGAAGGCGGTTATCCGTCTGATCCGCATGGCACAGCGGCGGCTGCTGATTTCCATGTTCCGCTGCAAAGAAAAAGCCGTCCTGGAGGAGCTGGCCGCCGCCTTGCGGCGCAAGGTGCAGGTGCACGCTCTGGTTACCCCGCGCGCCAAGGGCGGTAAGCTGCGCCTGAACGAGCTCGGCGCCCTGCTGGAAGGGATGGGCGCCAAGGTGATGCGCTATCCCGACCAGGTGGTCAAATACCACGCCAAGTACATGGTGGTCGACGACGGGCCCGGCATGGTTGCCTCCCTGAATTTCACCAAGAAATGTTTTCGCCGGACCAGCGACTTCCTGCAGATCACCTACGACCCGGCGGTGGTTTCCGGGCTGATCCGCCTTTTCGAATCCGACTGCAGCCGGGTGCAAACCCTGCTGCCGCCCGACCTCAGCGAGCGTCTGATTGTCGGCCCGGATCGCGCCCGGGTGCAGATTACCGACTTCCTGCAATCGGCACGACGCCGCATCCGCATCCTGGATCCGAAAGTCACCGATGCCGACGTGCTGATGCTGCTGGAGGCCAAAAGGGCCGACGGCGTTGAGGTGCAGATCAATCAAAAACGGGAGCTGGGCAGCCTGACCAGCCACGGCAAGCTGATCCTGGTGGATGATTCCGCCGCCCTTTTCGGCAGCATCTCCCTGTGCACCCTGAGCCTGGATTTTCGCCGGGAGCTGGCCATAAAAGTGCAAGATCCCTATTGCGTCGAGCAGCTGGTCGGCTATTTCGATTTCCTGGCCAACGGCGGTCCCCCTGCGCCCGAAGGGCCGGCGCAGGAAGTCGAGCCGCAGGATTCCCGAAAAAAGACGATACGTAAGGATGTCGGGAAGAAAAAGGAGAAACGCTCTTGAAGACCGCCCCTGACACGGAAGACGCCCATCCGGGCCGTAGGATGCCCGGCAGGCGCGCGCGCTCGATCCGATGGTTCCTGGCTCTTTTTCTCCTTACCCTTTCCGGGCCGATCCTGGCAGAAGACAGCTCCGAGGCGGAAAAGCAACCGCAGGCCCAAAAGGATGCCAACGAATTCCGCTTTCTGCTGCGCAAGCCTCCTTCCCTGCGGTTCGGAAAACTTTTTCGTATCGATTTCCGGGCCAAATTCCAGGGAGTGTTCCGGGGCTTTTCGCCACCGGTGACCACCGACGAGGGCCTGTTCGAATTCCGCAGGAAGCGAGTCAGCATCGAGGGGACCTTCCTGAAGCATTTCGAATACGAGGTGGAATCGGAGCTGCGCAGGGAGGATCACTGGAAGGATGTCAATCTGAACTTCCGGTATTTTCGGAATTTCCAGATCAAGGCCGGGAAGTTCAAGCTGCCGTTCGGCATGGAGCAGACCACCGGCACCATGAGTCTCGATTTTGCCTACCGCTCCCTGCTCAGCGACAACCTGACCCCATCCCGTGATCGCGGCATCATGGCCCACGGGCGGTTTTGGGAGCGCGGGCTGAATTATGAAGGAGGTATTTTTGTCCGGGACGGGGACAATTCTCTTTCCAAGCGCAGCACCGGTGCGGAAAGAACTTTTGCCGGCCGTGTCTCCGGAACGCCGCTGCGGCTGGTTGCGGCACCGGATTATCTGCGGGCCATGGAATTCGGTCTGGCCATGACTTCCGGAACAGTACCGGAGGGGCTCAAAGGGCTGCGCGGGCAGACCATCGTCACCAGCGAGGCCTTCTTTCCGGAGTTCTATGTCCACGGCCAGCGGCGAAGGCTGGGCCTGCAGTGGGACTGGAGCCCGGGCCCCTTTTCCCTGAAAAGCGAGTGGGTCCAATATAACGACCAGCGCCGCGGCCAGAGCATCCGCGGCACGGATCTGTGCGACCTGATCTCCCGCGGCTGGTATGCCGCCGGCACCTGGGTGATTACCGGCGAGTCCAAAGCCGGCGGCGTGGAGCCCAAAAAGCCGTTCCTGGAAAAGGGAGGGCTGGGCGCCGTGGAACTGGCCGCCCGGTTCGAGGTGCTACGCTTCGGCAGTTCGGAGCACATCGGCCTGGCCTCCCGCAGCCCCCGGGCCGCCAATATACTGGAAAACAGCAACCGCGCCTGGACGGTGGGAATCAACTGGTACCTGAACCGCTGGGTCAAAATTCAAACCAACGGAATCCGGGAAAAACTGGAAGACCCCCAGCGCAGCCCGATTCCGGGCAAAACCCTTTTTTATACCTGGCTCTGTCATCTGCAGTTCGTCATGTAACCGATCCGATTGCGAGGGGTGAGCATGCGTCTTATCGGCAAACTTGTTCCGATTTGTTTTTTGGCCCTTCTGGCCGCCGGGGGCTCCCTCCGGGCCCAGACCACCGACGATTTTTTCAATCCCGGCGCCCTGCAGGAAATCCGCCTGGAAATCTTTCCGGCCGACTGGCAGAAGCTGAAGGCCAATTTCCTGGACAATACTTATTACCCCTGCAATCTGCAGTGGAAATACCAGGGAAAATACAAGATCATCGAGAATGTCGGTATCCGCTCCCGGGGAACGGGCAGCCGGAGCGGAGTCAAGCCGGGCCTGCGGGTCGACTTCAACCGCTACGAAGCGGGCCAGCTGTTCCTGGGCCTGAAATCCTTCGTGCTGCGCAACAACATCCAGGACCCTTCCATGCTTCGCGAGCGGATTGCCATGCGCTTTTTCCAGTGGATGGAAATTCCCGGCTCGCGGGAAGCTCACACCCGGCTCTACGTCAACGACGAGTACATCGGCCTATACTCCATGGTGGAATCCGTGGACAAGGATTTTTTGTCTCGAAATTACGGGGAGAATGACGGCTACCTTTACAAATACGACTACCCGGTCGACGCCCAGCCTTACTATTTCGGCTACCGCGGCAGCGACCCCGCTCTTTATTCTCCCCTGCCCTTTCAGCCGGAAACCCACGAAACCGATCCGGACCCCAAGCCGCTGGAGGCGATGATCCGCGTCATCAACCAGGCCACCGACAGCGAATTCCCCACCCGCATCGCCGAATACCTGGATCTGAAATACCTCATGACCTATATCGCCATCGAGAACTTCCTGGCCGAGCTGGACGGCTTCCTGGGGGAATGGGGCATGAACAATTACTACCTGTATCGGTTCGAAAAGAAAAACCTGTCCACGCTCATTCCCTGGGACCGCAGCCTGTCGTTTTCCAACTATTTCACCCACGGCATCTGGCATAATATCAGCAACGTCTCCGCCGACAAGCAGAATGTTCTGGTCCGCCGCGCCCTGGCCATTCCCGAGTTGCGCAATACGTACCTGGAAACCTTGAACCGCTGCACCCGCATCGCCGGAAAATCGGGACAGTACCTGGAACAGGAGCTGAACTTCGAATTTAATCAGGTTCGCCAGGCGGCTTATGAGGATCCCAACAAACAGTGCTACGATTCGCAAGGAAATATGAAACCTTGCACCAACGCGGATTTTGACGCCTCCATCGAGACCCTCCGGAACTTCATGCGCAACCGCCCGAACTACATCCTGTCGGCGGTTCCCAAGGAGATTACGGCCGTCAGCCAGCGTCCTTATTCCTTTCCGGACCGCGGCGGGATCTCCATGGAAACCGCCGGCCTGGGTTCCGGGACCACCGTGGGCTACGCGCGAATCCTGCCGGCCAACGGATCCACCACCCCCGGCGGCCTGGCAATTTTCGGTCTTCGCCAGAACAGCGTACTGGTAACGGAAGCGGGCGTTCCCGCCTCCCCCCTGGTCCGCGAAGGCCGGATCTATGTGGAAGTGGGCGGGGGCGTAAATACCGGCGTGGCCATCGCCAATCCGAACGCCCAGGCAGCTTCCATTTCCTTCCTGTTCGTCGACAGCAGTGGAAAAGAAGCGGGATCGGGCACCGTGACGGTACCCGCCAACGGGCAGCTGGCTCGCTTTGTCAACGAGGCCCCCTTCGGCGGCGGGAACCTGTCGACCGGCACCCTGACGCTCCGCTCCAGCCTGCCGGTGGGAATCCGCTCGCTGCGCGGGCTGCTCAACGAACGGTCCGAATTCCTGATCACCACCCTGCCGGTGGCCGAATTGACTGCCTCCGTCGGGGAGATGGTGATCCTGCCGCATTTTGCGGATGGGGGCGGATGGAAAACCCAGGTCATCCTGGTCAATCCTTCCGAGACGACCATCAGCGGCACCGTTCAGTTCGTAGGCCAGGGGAGCGCATCCGCTGCAGGACGGCCGGTAACCGTGACCATCGGCGGGCAAACGGCCGACACCTTCAACTACTCCATTCCCCCGGGCAGCTCCCGCGCCCTGCAGACCGCGGGCAGCGCGTCCGAGGTTCTGTCCGGATCGGTCCGGGTGCAACCTTTCTCGGCCCAGGCTACTCCATCGGTGATGGAAGTTTTTTCCTTCCGCCGCAGCGGCATTACCGTCAGCGAAGCGGGAGTGTCTGCCACCAAAGCCGGGGCTGCTTTTCGCCTCTATGCCGAGGTTTCCGGGAATCTCCTCGGCGGAGAGGCCGGCGCCATCCAGACCGGATTGGCCATCGCCAATCCGTCGGGCAGCTCCGCGAACGTCAGCCTGGACCTCACCTATCTTTCCGGTAAATCCACCGGGCTGAAGGCGAGCGTAACCGTCCCGGCCAACGGGCAGGTCGCCCAGTTCCTGGGGCAGCTTCCCGGCTTCAGTAGCCTTCCGAACTCGTTCCAGGGTATACTTAGAGTGTCGGCTGCCGCCGGTTCCGGGGTTTCCGTGGTTGGTCTCCGGGGCAGGCAGAACGAACGAGGAGATTTTCTGATTACCACCACGCCGCCAAGCGAGGAAGGGGTCAAAGCCGGCAATAGCGAAATGCTTTTCCCCCAGCTGGCAGACGGAGGTGGTTATACGACCCAATTGATTCTGTTCAGCGGATCATCCGGTCAATCGGCCGCCGGGGATCTTCGATTTCTTTCACAGGGAGGCCAGCCTCTGGGTTTGGTATTATGGTAAACAGAAGAGGCTTTCTGAAGAACCTGAGTGCCGGAGGAGCGGGAGCGATTCTTCCTTCCCGCCTGTTCGCGAGTTCGCCTTCCCGGACCCTGCTGCGTTATCCCTACATTCAGGACGTGCGCGGCACCAGTGCCGTCATCCTTTGGACCACGCTGGAGGATGGTGCCGGCCTGGTCGTATTTACGCGGGACGGCAAGGAATATTTCTATGCGCCCGCCAAAAAGCGCTATTTCCCGACGGACGAGACCCGCCTGCCCAATCCTTTCTACCAGTATCGGGCCGACCTGACCAACCTGTTGCCGGACAGCAACTACCAATGCCAGGTTTTGATGGATGATCTGAACCTGGTCGAAAAGGACGCGGTTTATTTTCATACCAGGCCGGCCGGACCCTTCCGATTCCTGGCCTACGGGGATTCCGGCATGGGAACCGACGGCCAACTGGAGGTCGCCCGGCTCATGGGCCGCGAGGCGGTGGACCTGGTGATTCACACCGGGGATATAGCCTACATGAACGGCACCTATGAGGAGTTTGAAACCCGGCACTTCAAGTACTACTGGGATCAGATGCGCCATGTGCCCTATTACCCCAGCTTCGGAAATCATGAGTACTACACGGATGGAGGCAATCCGTGTCTGGCAGTGCATGCCGTCCCCTGGGAACTGGTTCCGGAGGAAGACCGCGGACGCTACTACTCCTTCGACTGGGGCAACGTTCATTTCATCGCCCTGGATACGAATTTACCTCTGGAAAAGGCCACCACCGACATTCGCACGGGCAAAATGCTCGACTGGCTGGAAAGCGACCTGCAGAGCACGAGCCAGTTCTGGCGCATCCCGTTTTTTCACCACCCGCCTTTTGCCACCGGGCCGAATGTCAACGACCCGCACTCCATCCTGGTCCGGCGCTCCGTTGTTCCCATCCTGGACCGGCATGAGGTGGAAGCGGTTTTCGACGGACACGAGCACAGCTACCAGCGCAGCCGGCCGATCCGCAACAATTCCTTGGCCGATGCCGGGGTCGGAACCGTCTATATCACCACCGGGGGCGGAGGCGCCTGGCTTTACCGTGTGGATCCCTCTGCCCTGCTGGCCACAGGAGAGTCCTGTTACCACTATGTGCGAGCCGAAGTCAACGGCTATTGCATGACCCTGGAGACCATCCGCTCTGACGGCAAAATCATCGACCGCGCGGTTCTGGAACCCAAGCCCACCCTTTCTTCAATCACCCGTCTCTCTTCCCTTTCCTCCGAGCCCAATGCCGCCTCGGAACTCGGCGACCCGATCCGCATCCACGGCAGACACCTGGCTGCCATGGAATCCGCAGCTACGGCCGCTCCTCTTCCAACCCGGCTCTCGGAGGTGGTGGTGGATAGGAAGGGACAGGCCTTGGGCCTGTGGAAGGTATCCAGCCGGGAAATCATCGCCGTTCTGCCTTTCGGCACCACCGGAGATGTGGAAATCCGGGTGACCACACCGAACGGATCCGCCACAGCGGTTGTGGAAATTCCTCGAAGACCCGGGACCCGGCGCCGCTAATCCCGCCGCTCCCTATCTCCGGATCAGGCAGGCAACCGGGCCGGAAGCCGCGACGGAATCTTTCGGCAGACCCCTTGCGCCTCCTTTTCCACCAGGTAGGAAATAACTTTTTGCTGCAGATCTTTGCGGGTTCCGCTGCAGGAGTTCTTGCCAACCATCAGGCCGCCAAACTCCACGAATCCGTCCATGACCTTGATCTTGATCTTGGCGGCGGTGTCCCGGGACTCACGAATGCGGTAGGTGCGGGCGGCGGCAGGAGCGAAGCGGAACAGCGATTTCAGCCAGGGTGCCGGCAGGCCGGCGGCTTGCCCGAACGCCATGGCCGTTTCGATATAAGGCGCAGCAATGACAAATTGGCCCTCGCTGAGCGCCGGCCGGATCTGCCACTGCAGCCGAAAGGAGAGGTCGGCGGCATAAAGGAGCAGCAGCGTGCGGGGGGAGGGAGCCTGCAGGGGATCGGCCCCCAGGCTCAGCTCGTAAAAAAGGCTGGAGGCATCCCAGGCGCTGATCCCGCCGCCGGCCTTGCGGCAAAAGTGATTTTTCAGCCGCTCGGCGCTTTCCTGCAAAGCGCGGCCGGAGCAGCCTTCCACAGCGATCAGTTGGCCGGCCGGAAGAAGATCAGCGGGCACGGGGCTTCTCCAGGACATGCGGATTGTTGCGCAGCCAATCGGAAACCGCCTCTTCGTTCCACTCCGCCCAGGGCCGGCGCTGGCATTGGCGGAAAAGCAACCGGATGCTCTGGTGCTGCTCGTAGATGGTTTTTTCGGCGTTCACCGAAACGAACTGGAAAATAGTGTTCAGCGCCTCGTATTCCCGGAGAACCCGCTGGATGAAGTGGGTATAGCTGGTGATGGGATCCTCCAGATTGGTGATGTCCTGGCCGGCTTCGTAAAACTTGGGAGAGCGGGTGGCAAACATCCGCTTGGTGGATGTTTCCGCGGAAACCGAAAAATAAAAGACCAGGTCCGGCCACAGAATCGGCGAATAGGTATTCAGCAGCCAGTTCAGAGGCATGCCGCGGGCCCCGTCGCGGGCCAGGGCGGTAAAAAACCAGCGGTCGGCAATGACCGTCTTTCCGGCCCAGAGGGCCGGAAGCACCACGGTTTCCATGCGGTGGCGCAAATCGGCGGCATGCAGCAGGGAAAACTCCTCCGGGCGCAGGGAGTGGGCGGCCTTGCGCGCTTTGATCAGCGGCTTGATCAGCGGAGAGGAGTTCCACTTGGTGGAAACCACTGGGTAGCCGGCGGCTTTCAGCCATTCGCGGAACAGCTTGCGCTGCGTGGATTTTCCGGATCCGTCCAGCCCTTCGAAGGTGATCAGCAGTCCACGCCTGGCTTCCTGCCGGCGTATCACCTCCAGCATGGCTTCCGAACAGCCCGTGCTCCGGGCTTTCTTCTTCTTTTTTTCTTTGCCCTTCAAGACCTCTCCTGCCTGATTCGTGCAATTGTAGCACATCTTCCTTTATGAAAAAGAAATCGGAAGGGCCCGCCCAAACGACAGGACCGCTCTGCTCCCCGTTTTTTACCGGAGGGGGACGGCATGTTCCTGAATATACCGGCTGCGATCCGGATGTCCATCGGGTATACGGTGATCAAGGTAGGTGAAGGGCTCCGCCCAGGCCAGACCGAAGTTTTGCCCCAGGCTACGGTATTCCTCCAGCAGGAAAAGGCGGATGTAGGCCCGGTTGGCGGTTTCCTCGTCCTCTCCCAGGATCGGCAGGCGCTTTCCTTCCGCGGCCAGCGAGGCTTTGAACCTGGCTCCTTCGTTTCCGCCCCCTTGCGACTTGCATTCCGCCAGGGAGTCGATCTTCTGCTCCAGGGTGGAGGAGATGTCCACCACCCGGTTGAAGGGCTGGCCGCGGCGCCCCACAAAATAGTACCTCTCCTGAACGGCATGGGGCGCCAGCCCGGCTTCCGTGTGCTCCGGGTAGTCGTTGCTCATGCCGGACATCCAGCAGGCTTCCTCCACCGCCCGCCCCGTGGCCCAGTGGTCCGGATTTTCCTCGCCGTGGCCCCAGGGATTGAAGGTCAGGACGGTGTCCACCCGCAGCAGGCGGAAAAGAAACACCAGCCGGGCGCGCAGTTCCTGGGAGGAGATGTTGTTCATCCGGTGGTTGCGGTAATAAAAATCGAAAACCTCGGAGGCGCCCAGCGTCCGGGCCATGCGGAGGTGTTCCTTTTCGTTGCTGCGGATATTCTCCGCCGGCGTGCCGCCTCCGCACTTTTCGTCATTGGTGGTGCGGATGATGTATCCGGTATACCCCTCGCGGATCAGCTTGGCGAACGTCCCGCCGCAATAATAAGGAATGTCGTCGAGGTGTGCATGGACCGCCGCCAGAACCTTTCCCTGGTGCGGCTTCCCCGGCAAATCCCGCTCGATAACCACCTGTTCTTCCGCCATCTTCTCCCCCTCTGTCGATGAACCGCCGTCAATAACCGCATCTCCTGCGCAACCCTTTCAGGGTTGGTCCTTGAAAAACCTGCCTACCCGGGGTAGCGCCTGCGGCGCAACCCCGGGCTGTGTTCCGAAGCCCCTTCAGGGCTTCCCGGAAAGGATTCCCGATCGCAGCCCGGTCGCCC
>CAINFC010000017.1 GCA_903847975.1 uncultured Acidobacteriota bacterium
TGCAAATTGATGCTGGCAAAGGCCCCGCGCTGCGGATCGAAGGGATCGTTGCGGCTGTCGTTGTAAAACGCGGCCGAAAAGCTGGATATCTCGATGGGGCAGGACTCCCGCTGAATGCCGCTGGTCTGGGACGACTGGCAGGCGCTCTCCACTTCGCTGGGAGGCATGTTGGTCACCGAGACGCGCTCGAAGTTGTATCGGAAAATAAGGGCGTTGACCCGGCTCAGATCGCGGATCGTCTGAAACGACGTCCCGTAGCGCGTTTCGGTAAAACTGGTCTCCTCGCTGCGCGAAGCCTGTATCTGGGCATACGATTCCAGGTTCCGGTTCAGCGGCCGGGGCTGCCGCAAACTGAGGACTGCGCTCTGGTTGACCACGCTTCCCTTGAGCCGGATCTGGGCGGTACGCAGCAGGCCGCCGGGATTGAGGTGGGAAATTTCCACCAGGCCGCGCGGCCCCTCGTACTCCCGGAAGCCGAAGCCGAAGTTCAGAAGCCGGGAGCGCCCTTCGCGCACTCCCACCACCACCGGCTGCCCCGCTTCCGCATCGCTGTTGCCCACCGGCCGGATGTGCACCTGGTCGAAAGCCCCGGTATTGTAGAGCTTCTGCTCTCCCTCGAACATCTGGCGAACCACCACCGGCTGCCCCGTTTTCAGATCGATGTTGCGCCGCAGGGCCTTCAGGCGGGTCTTCTCCTGGCCGACAAAATAGACGGGCCCGATGGAATGGGCCTTCCCCGGGTCGATCTGAAACTGGACATCCACCTTGTCTTCGACCCGCTGGTACCTGGCCTCCACCCGGCAGAGCGTATAGCCCCGGCCGAGGACATGCTCCTGAAGCGATTTTCGCTCCGCCTCCAGGGCCTCGGCGGAGAAGGGATCCCCTTCCCGCAAAGCCAGCTTGGATGGCAGCTCGCCTCCCGGAATCCGGTCCTCGCCCTGCAGCTCAATCCGGCCGATCCGGGCGATCTTCCCTTCCGAAAGGTCCAGGTCGACCAGGATGTGGCCATTCTCCAGGGCGGTCAGTTCCGCGCGCTGGATGGAGGCATCCTGGTATCCCAGCCGCCGGTACTCCGCCAGGATTCTCTCCTGCCCGGCCTCGAATCCGAGCCGCGTAAAGTACCGGCCCTCCCGGATCCCCCGGTTTTCCTGGCCCATCCAGCGCAGCAGATCCCGGCGGGGAACCGCGCTGTTTCCCTGAAAGGCGATGCGGTCCACCGGCTGCTTGTCCTCCAGGGCGGCCCGATAGAAAAGCCGCGTGGCGCCGTCGCTGCCGGACTGGACTTCGTAGCTGATCTTGGCGGAAGTGTAGCCTTTGGCCAGCAGCTCGGTCTGCAGGTTCGAAGCTCCCTCGCTGAGCAGGTCCCGGTCCAGGGAGGATTCCCGGTAAACGGGAAGCAGCTCCTTCAGCTTGCGGCCCGACAGCGAGGCTCCCTCCAGAATGACGTCCACGCGCGGCCCGGCCTGGATGTCAATGCCGACGTCGACCGTGCGCCCGGGCTTATCCTGGCGGACAAAGGCCAGGGTAATCTGCGGAGTGAGATATTTCTCGCGCATGTAGAGAGCCCGCAGCTGCCGGATGGCCTCCCGCACCCGGTTCTGGGAAAATGTCTGGCCGGGCTTGAGCCGGGAGGCCTTTTGAATTTTCTCCTGGGGAAGCACCCGATCCCCGCTCCAGGATATCCCGCGCAAAATGGCGGGCAGGGACTGGTCGACCAGCAATACCAAGTCCGCCCCGCGCCCGGCAGACTGATATTCCATTCGGCTCTTGAGCATGGGGGGAAAGAAACCGTAATCGTTCAGCAGCTTTTCCGCGGCAGCCAGGAACTGCTGCTCCTTGGCGGTGCTGTAAGCCTCTCCCAGCGGGTAAAAGCGCATCAGGGCCTCTTCCATCCTCCGCGGGTCGAGCGGGCCTTTCAGGATGAGCTTGCCGAAATAGCGCTTGCCCACCAGGCGGAATTCGAGCCGGACGCCCCCGGCGGCCGGCTGGCGCAGGCACTCGATGTAGTGGAATTCGTTGAGCCGGTAGAGATTTTCGATGGCCTGGCGGATCCCCGCAGCATCCAGGTTCGAGCCGGAGGAAAAGGGGAGTAGCGCCGCCAGTTTCCGGAAGTCGACATCGATATCGGCGGAAAAAACAATTTCGGCGATCCGGTCGGGATCCTCCGCGCCGCGTGCCGACATGAATTCCGGCAGGCATGCCGCCGCCAGGCAGCCGATGAGCCATGCCAGAATGTAGCCTTTGCGCTTCATCCCTTCGACAATTATTTCACCGTGCGCCCATACCGGTTGGACGCCGCAATGCGGGCCAGCCAGGAATGGACCAGAGCTCCCGCCGAGACGATGAACTCCTCTCCGACAGCGTCCCGGGGAAGATACTTGGTCATCACCGCAAGGATGTATGGGCGGTCCGGCAAATAGACGATGCCGGCATCGCACCAGACGCCATCCACATTGCCCGGCTTGTTGGCCACGGCAATATCCGCCGGTACGGCCTTGCGCAAGGGGCTGTCCTTGTCCTGCCTCAGAAGATCCAGCAGGCGCGCGTTCGCGGCGGCGGACAGGAACTTACCCTGGTAAAGGCCTTCCAGCAAACGCACCAGTTCCCTGGGGCTGGAGCTGTTCTCCCGGCCGGCGCGCGCCGCTACGAGGTCCATCATCTTTCTCCGCAGGCGGGTTGCCTGGAAGTTGTGGGAGGCCAGAAAAGTGTTGACGGCCTCCATGCCCGTTTTGCGCAGAAGCAGATTGGTGGCGCTGTTGTCGCTGAGCACCACCATCATCGCGGCCAGCTGGTCCACCCGCCAGCGGGGCAGCGGGCCGGGAAGCGCGTGGAGGATTCCGCTGCCGGCGACCAGGTCCTCTTTTTCCAGGAGCCATTCGTCCTCCAGCCGGAAGCGGCCCTGCTCCGATTGCCGGAACAGCTCGAGGAGCAGGGGAACCTTGATGGTGCTGGCGGTGGCGAACACTTCATCCGCATTCCAGAGCCACTCCTGCCCGCTCCTCAAATCCTTGACCGCATACCCCGCCACGCCGTCCAGGCTCTGGGCCAGGGCCCGCAGCCGCTCCTCCAGCAAGACAGCGGTCGGCCGGGAAAGGGCCGCTTCCTCCGCGGACGACGCAGGCGCTCCGGTTTGGGCCCGCAGGAGGGGGAAAGCCGCGGAGACGACACCGATCCAGAAGAGGACGGCGAGGGATAAGGAGCCCGTGCCGATCCTGAAAAACAGCGGACGTTCCTGCTTCCCTTTACGCGGAAAGGTTTGCAGATGGAGCGACAATAAGCCCTTCGTTATTGGGGAAGCTCTGAAAGGGCTTCGTAACACAGCCCGGGGTTGCGTCGCATAGGCGCTACCCCGGGTAGGGGCGCCCAGCGATGTCAACCCGGAAAGGGTTGCGCAAAATCCGACGAAACCCGCCATTTGCGCAACCCTTTCCGGGTTGATGGAAGAACAAATCCATCTACCCGGGGTAGCGACTGCGTCGCAACCCCGGACTACGATCCGGAACCCCTTCATGGTTCCGGATCGCTTGCACCACCATTTTGGCTGTTTGGCTGTCATAGACCTTGGTCACCGACCTTGGCCGGCGGAAAAAAGACCCGGGAATGGCCTATCGATAGATCAGATATTTCTCGCGAATTTTCATAAAGCGGCCCAGATCCTCCTTCCAGGATGCGGCGATCCGGCGCGGGTCCTCGCCGTTTTTCAGCCGGGCCAGCGAGTCCTGGTTGGCCAGCAGCCGCAGGTACTTGTCCACTTCGAACTGCCTGGGATACATCTTCCAGAGCGCCGAGGCGATTTCCACGCCGCACAGCACCGCGGGGAAGGATTCGCGGTGCAAAAGCCGGATCCGGACTCCCTGGCACGGGGTCTTGGCGAACACACTGGCCGTGGGCGTAAAGCGCGCCGCTTCGAAGCGCACCCCGGCGATCCGGCGGCGGTTCAGGCGCTGCGCCAGGGCCTGGCCGTCGATCCAGGGCGCGCCGATCAGCTCGAAGGGTGTATCCGTGCCGCGCCCGACGGAAAGATTGGTGGTCTCCAGGGTGCCGATGCCGGGATAAAGAATGGCCTCCGTCTCGCTGCGCATGTTGGGAGAAGGGTTGATCCAGCTGAGCCCCGTGTCCCGGAAGTAGTCCTGCCGCGCCCAGCCCCGCATGCGCACCACCTTCAGATCCAGGTCCAGCTTCTTTTCGGAGCGGAACATCTCCGCCAGCTCGCCGATGGTCATCCCGTGGCGCACGGGCATCGGGAAATAGGCGGTGAAGGATAGTTTGTCCGTGTCGGCGGTGGGCCCGTCCACGCTCCAGCCGTTGATCACATTGGGGCGATCCAGCACCACGAAAGCGATCTTGTGCCGGGCCGCCTCCTCCATCGCCAGGCCCATCGTGCTGATGTAGGTGTAGAAGCGGCAGCCGATATCCTGAATGTCGTACACCAGAACGTCGATTCCCTTCAGCATCTCCCCGGTCGGACGCGTGGTATCGCCGTACAGGCTGTGTACCGGAAGGCCGGTTTTCGGATCCCGCCCGGAGGCCACCTTTTCATCCTTTACCCCCTGCAGCCCGTGCTCCGGGCTGAACAGGGCCACCAGCTGAAAAACCCCGGACGAGGCCAGCAGATCCACCGTGCTCTGCCCGTCCCGGGTTCGGCCGGTATGGTTGCTGATCAGGCCGACCCGCTTGCCCCGCAGCATCTCGAAGCCTTCCTCGCGGAGAACGTCGACCCCCAGGAAGATCGGCTTGGGCGGCGCTCCGTCGCTTCCCGCCAGGGATACGATGGCCGCGCCGGCCGCCTTGGAGTGGGGCAGCCGGGCCCAGGTGGCCGCATCGACGTCCAGGATGGAGGCAGCGACCACGTTGGCCACCTGGCCCCGCAGCGGAACGGCATCGCCTTTCCCCCCGGGGTGCAGGCGGCTGGTCAGCAGCACGATGAAGCTCTGGGTAAACGGATCGATCCAGAGGGAAGTGCCGGTGAAGCCGGTGTGGCCGAAGGAGCCGACGGGGAAAAAATCGCCCCGGTTGCTGGAATAGCGGGTGTCGATATCCCAGCCGTATCCCCGCCAGTCCCTGCTTTCCGCGGGATTCTGGCGGGAGCTCATGGCCCGCACCGCGGCCGGGCTGAGCACCCGCACCCCGCCGTATTCGCCGCCGTTGAGGATCGTCTGGGCGTAGACGGCGGCATCGGCGGCGGTGGAGAACAGGCCGGCATGTCCGGCAATGCCTCCCATGCGGTGGGTGGTGTAATCGTGAACCGCCCCGCGGATCATGGCCCCGTCACGCTTTTCCGTCGGGGCAATCCGGGGCAGCCACTCGGAGGGAGGCATGTAGGAGGTGTTTTTCATCCCCAGCGGGCGGAAAAGCTTCTCCTGGCAAAGCTGCGCCAGGGGCAGCCGGGAAACGCGCTGCAGAATGTCGCCGAGCAGGAAAAACCCGATATCGCTGTAGATGAACCGCTCGCCGGGAGGAGCCGCCAGCACCTCGTCGCACCCCAGCCGGATGGTGTTTTCATAGCCGCTGAAAGGGAGACTTTCCGGAATATCCGGCCGCAACCCGGAAAAGTGGGTCAGCAGGTGGCGCAGATTGATGGCCTCCTTGCCGTGAGCGCCGAATTCCGGAAGATACTGGGCCACGCGATCCGTCAGCCGCAGCTTCCCCTCTTCCGCGGCCTGCATCATCAGCGGGGCGGTCACCATTACCTTGGTGAGCGAGGCCATGTCGAAAATGGTGTCCAGGGTCATCGCCTCGCGCTCCGGCACCATGGAGCGGAATCCGTAGGCTTTCTGAAAAACGATGGTCCCCTTGCGGGCCACCAGCAGCACCGCCCCGGGCACTTCCGACCGCTTCATCGATTGCTCCACGACGGCATCGAGCTGGGCGAGCTTTTCGGCAGACATCCCCACCGATTCCGGAGGTCCGCTTTTTAAAACCGGGCCGCCGGCCCCGGCCGGGCGCGCCGCACCCAGCAGGAAAAGCAGACAAAAACACACAACCGCCCATCCGTTCTTTCCGAATAATGTCTTCATGATCCTGATAAATCCGCTGCCGGCCGCGGGCGATCCTGCTGGTGATCCGCCGCCGGAAATGTATGCTATAGTTTCGAGGTCAGCGGGGCACCCTGCCACCCTGCCGATCCCTGGTTCGTAATGCGAAAAATTTTCATTATAAGACGTAAAGCTTCCTGATTCAAAGGATAAAAGATAGAAATGCCCGAGAGGAAAGCCCCATGAGAATTGCTTCCACGTTCCGGCTGTGCTCCCTTCTTGCGATCTTTGCCCTGGTGCTGCCTGCCATCCGGGCGGCCGCGCCGCCGCGGCGCGGGACCGGTTCGGATCCGGGCTTTCTGCCGCCGGACACCCGGTGGGTCCAGCGCACGCTCAAACGGATGAGCCTGCGCGATCAGATCGCCCAACTGATCCAGGTCCGCATCTTCGGCCGCTACTACCCGAAGGAGAGCGCGGAGTTTCAGTCCCTGGTTCGCGAGATCCAAGAGAATCATGTCGGCGGCCTGATCCTGTTTGCCGGAAACATCTATGAATCGGCGCACCTGATCAACCGGCTGCAGGAAACCTCCGCTCTCCCCTTGATCGTTGCCGCCGACTTCGAGTCCGGGGCATCCTTCCGCATCGCCGATACGACGTCTTTCCCCTGGACCATGGCGGTCGGGGCGGCCGGCTCCGAAGACCTGGCCTTCCGGCAGGGCGCGGTCACCGCCCGCGAGTCGCGGGCCATGGGTGTGCACTGGATTTATGCGCCGGTCATGGATGTCAACAACAATCCCGACAACCCGGTGATCAGCATCCGCTCCTTCGGCGAGGATCCGCAACAGGTGGCCCGGCTGGGCTCGGCCTTCATACGCGGGGCCCGCTCCCAGGGGGTGATGACCACCGCCAAGCATTTCCCCGGGCACGGCGACACGGCCACCGACACCCACATCGGACTGGCCCGGATACCCGCCACGCGCGAGCGGCTGGAATCGCTGGAGCTGATCCCGTTCCGCGCCGCCATCCGGGCCGGCGTGGATTCCATCATGACCGCCCATCTCGCGGTGCCCAACCTGACCGGGGAGGCGGACATCCCCGCCACCCTGTCTCCGCGAATCCTGACGGACCTGCTCCGTAACGAGCTGCAGTTCCCGGGGCTGCTGGTCACCGACGCCATGGAAATGGGCGGAATCACCACGCGCTACTGGGGCGGGCTGGCCGCGGTCAAGGCCATCCAGGCGGGGGCCGATGTGCTGATCCTTCCGCCGGACAACACGGTGGCCATCGACGAGATCCTGCGGGCGGTGCGGGACGGGCGGATACCGGAAGCGCGCATCCGCCAGTCCGCGGAAAAGCTGCTGCTGGCCAAGACCCGTCTGGGTCTGCACAAAAGGCGCACCGTCGACCCGACGCGCATTCCCGATCTTATCGCCGCGCCGGAAAGCCGCAAGCTGGCCCAGGAGCTGGCGGACCGCTCCCTGACCCTGGTGCGCAACGAAAAAGGACTGCTCCCCTTCCACCCGGTCCGCCCCCCCTCCCGGATGGTTCACCTGCTGCTGGCCGGAGAGCAGGAAGCTGCGCCCCTGCCCTCCTATCTCGCGGAGCTGAAAAAGCGGTTCCCCGAAATGCGCACTCTCATCGCCACGCCGAGGCTCGCTCCGGACCAGGTGTCCGAGATCCTGCAGCAGGCGGATTGGGCCGATGCCGTTCTTTGCAGCTCGCTCGTGCGGGTGATTTCCGGGAAAGGAACCGTCGCCCTGCCGGGAGCCCTGCACCGGCTGATGGAACAGCTCTTCCTCAAAGGCAAGCCGGTCGCCTGGGTCAGCTTCGGCAATCCCTACCTGCTGCGCGTCTTCCCCCAGGGCCCATCGGCCTACGTCTGCACCTTCAGCTATTCCGATGTTTCCCAGGTGGCGGCCGCCAAGGCGATCTCCGGCGAGATCCCCTTCCTCGGGAAAATGCCGGTCTCCATCCCGGGTTGCACCTCCGTCGGCGCGGGCCTGGAAACCCGTCCGGTCTTCACCGGGCTGAACTTCCCGCCGCCGGACGCCGCCGCCGTTCCGCCGGCTGCCTTTCAGCCGATCCGGGAGCTGCTGGCCTCCTACGTCGAGCGGCGCGCTTTTCCGGGCGCCGCGCTCCTGGTCGGATACCGGGGCTCGGTGGTTTTGGATGCGGCGGCCGGGAGGCTGGACTATTCCCCGCAGAGCGCCGCGGTGGATCGCAACACGGTTTACGATCTGGCTTCCGTTTCCAAGGCCGCCGGAACCACCTCCGCGGCCATGAAGCTCGCGGAGGAAGGGCGACTGCAGCTCGAGGCCGCGGTGCAGGATTATCTGCCGGAGTTCAAGGGGCAGGACAAAGAAAAAGTCAAGGTGCGGCACCTGCTCGAGCACCGCGCCGGTCTTCCTCCGTTCCTGCTGTTTTACAAGGAGGCCAAAGGCTACGAGCCGATTCTCAGGCGGATTTGCGAAACGCCGCTCGAAGCCCCGCCCGGCAGCCGGACGAAATACAGCGACCTGGGGATGATCCTGATGGGGGAGATCCTTTCCCGGGTTTCCGCCAGGCCGCTGAACCGTTACCTGGCGGAAGAGATTTTTCAGCCCCTGGGAATGACCTCGACGACCTATCTGCCGCCGAAGTCCTGGCTGGCGCGCATTGCCCCGACGGAGCAGGACCCCTGGCGCGGGCGGGTGGTGCGCGGCGAAGTGCACGATGAAAACGCCTTCGCCATGGGCGGCGTCGCCGGCCACGCCGGCCTGTTCGGGTCCGCACGCGACCTGGCTGTTTTCGCCCAGATGATGATGAATCGCGGGCTTTACGACCATCGCCGCACCTTCCAGCCGGCAACCGTTTCGCTCTTCACCCGGGCGCAGGAGCCGCCGGAAAGAGCCCGCGGCCTCGGCTGGGGCAAGGCGGTCCCCGGCTACTGGACGGAGCGGGTTTTCTCTCCGTCGGCTTTCGGCCACACCGGCTTCACCGGCACCATGATCTGGGTGGATCCCGGGCAGGAGCTGTTCATCGTTCTGCTCACCAACCGCGTCCATCCGACGCGCAGCAACAACCTGGTGGAGGAGGCCCGGGAGAAAATCTGCGAAGCGGTGGTGAAAGCCGTCCGGGAATCCGCCCGCCCCTGACGGGCGGTGGAATGTCCCGGGACCTCGGATTTGAATTGGGGAAAGCCCCGGAAGGGCTTCGAGGGAACCCTGCAAGGGTTCCGGATCACAGCCCGGGGTTGCGCCTCACAGGCGCTACCCCGGGTAGGCGGATTTGTTTAATAATCAGCCCTGAAAGGGCTGCGCAAACACCTGTCATGGCTGGATTTTGCGTAACCCTTTCAGGGTCGTCCCATCGGAACATCCCTACCCGGGGTTGGCGCGCTTCGCGCCTACCCCGGGCTGCGATCCGAAGCCCTTGCAGGGCTTCCACGAGAACTTTCGACTTTTTGCTCCTTCGTCTCTCTTAGGGACTTGTGAGCGCGGGAGGGCTCAGGGGCTTTCTTCCCAGGCGCCCTGCAGCAGCCGGCCGGCGGGCTCCAGGTTGGAAAACTCCACGCCGGCAGCCGGCGTTTTCCGGCGATAGAAATAGAGGGTCCGCGCTCCCGGCACGATTTCCCCTTGGGGAGAACCTTCCTTCAAATCGGAGGGCGATACCACCCAGCCGCCGGCAGCCACCTCCTTTTCGCCGGCAAACACCGACAGATCGCCCACATCGGCGACCGCACCCCGCTCCTGCCGCTGCTTTTTACCGTCAAAGGATTCGTTGAAATTGAGGCCCACATCGGTGGTGAAAGGCCCGGCGGCATTGCCGTTCCAGACGGTGATGCCGCGGAAGATCCGGCTGAAGATCAGACCGCCCTGGTTTTCGGGCAGGGCATCGTACACCGCCGGATTGGCATCCTGCACCGACCCGTCCGCCAGGGCCTGCAGCGCTTTGAGCAGCGCCAGGAAATTGACGCGAACCAGAAATTCCTCGCCGCCTTTCCCCGGCCAGCCGGACTCGATCAGCACCGTATAGGTTCCCCAGGCGGACATCCGGTCGCCGAAAGCGCGGACGTTGAAGCTGTCGTCGTAGCGGGCCATTCCCCCGTAGCAGTAAGGCCCCAGCGCTTCATAAATCAGGGAGCAGATTTTTTTGGAGCGCACCCGCCCCAGGTTGTTGCCGCCGCCCGGCTCGTAGGCTACGGCCAGCAGGGAAATCATCACCGGCTTGCGGGTCTCTCCGGCCGAGGTGCGCCGGTCCTGGTTGTGAAGATTGAAGCCGATCTCCGGCCGGTATCGGTCGCGAATTTCCTTCAGGAACCGCCCTTCCGGCGTGGTCAGGGTGAGGGCGTCGCGGTTGATGTCGATGCCCTGGGCGTTGCGCCGGCGGGTCCGCTCGGCCCCGTCCGGATTCAGCATGGGGATAAAGAAGAGCTGCAACCGCTCCTGCAGCTGCCGCACCAGCTTGTGCTTCGGCTGGGAGACCAGGAAGTGGAGAAGATCCAGCAGTGCGGCGGTGGCCGTCGGCTCGTCGCCGTGCATCTGGGACCAGAGCAGGATTTTCAGGTCTCCCTGGCCCCATTGCGCCAGCGGGAGCGGCCGACCTTCGGCCGACCGGCCCTCGAACTCCACGCGGAGAGCCCCTTTGGATTTCTTCCGGAGGTCGTTGAGAGCCGACTGCACGTCCGGGCCGCGCAGCTGATAGGGGTCCGACGGGGATACCTTTACCTTGGGCCAGAGCTCCCAGATCCGGGCCGCAGTTATTTTGACCTTCTTCGGCGCCGGTTCGGCCGCCCGGAGCCCCGCGCCGAATGCAAGAACGAGGCAGGCGCATCCCAGGGCCTTCCGGGTCTTTCGCAAGTGACGGGAAAACGGCTGGTCAGGAAGGAAAGTCTGTCGCATGCCATGATCCTATCGCCATTTCAACGGGAAGCTCTTTCCGTTCAGGGACAGGTTGCCGCCGACAGCGTGAACGGTAAGCTCGGCGCCGCTTTGGGTAAATGCGGCTTCCACCCACCCGACGGGCTGGCTTTCGTTGAAGTTGTAGCCCAGGGCGGGCAGGTTCACGAAGTGAATCCCCTCCCGTTCCTCCAGCGACCACTGGTGGGAGTGCCCGTAAACGACTGCCTTGACGTTCCGGTCGCCGCGGATCCGCTCCCAGAGCCGCGGGAAGTCCATCAGGCTGTCGTCGCGGTCATCGACCGTGTGGTGGAAAAAGAGGACGGTGGGCATCTGGCCGGCCGACCGCAGAAATTCGTCCAGCCAGGTTCGCTGGGCCTTGCCGAGCAGCCCGGGAACCTGCGGGGTGAAAAGCAGCGAATCGAGGCAGATCAGGCGCACCGCCGCGGTTTCCGCCACCGTCACGTGCTTGTCCTTGACCGGCTGGGCCCCCTTCTGCGGGCCGAAGGCGGAGAGGAAATTCCGGCGCAGATCGTGATTCCCCAAAGTCATGTGGAGCGGCATCCGGGCCGCAAGAGGCTGCAGCAGGCCCTTGAGCATCTCGTAGTCTTCCGCCAGACCCTCCATGCGGGCCAGGTCGCCGGTCAGCACCGCGCCGTCCCAGTTCCGGGTCAGAATTTCCTCCACCGCCTTTTTGAGATTGGCGGAGGGCTTGAATCCCCGGTACTCCTCGTCGGCATTGCGGGAAATGTGCAAATCCGAAAGCAGCGCCACGCGCGCGGAATCCGCGGATGCCTTTAAGCTTCCGGCGGCAAAGGCCGCCAGCGAAAGGCCGAAGGCGCGGCGGGTCATTTTTCCTTGGTAGGTCATACGTCGTTCCTTTCTGCGGTTTTCAGTTGTTTTTCAAAGGATTGGGCATGGGGATGCGCTCCCGGGTCAGAGGCACGGTGGCATAGGCGCTGGTGCGAAGGTCGGCAAACTCCCCGCGCCGGGCCTTGGGCAGCGCGGCGGCGGCGATCATGGCGGCGTTATCCGTGGTCCAGGCCGGCCGCGGGAAAAGAACCCGTATGCCCTGGGGCTCGAAGTGCTCCCGGAAAGCGGCCCGCAGGCCGCGGTTGCAGGCCACGCCGCCGGTGAGGACCACGCAGCGCGGCGAGAGGTGCGCGGCGGCCCGCTTCACCCGGTCGAGCAGCGTGCCGATCACCGCATATTGAAAGGAGGCGGCGAGGTCCAGGATCTCCCCGGGCTGCGGAGCATCCGCGGCGGCGGCCCGGGGGATCTGCTGCTCGGCCACCAGGCGGACCACCGCGGTTTTAATGCCGCTGAAGCTCAGGTCCAGGGAGCCGTCGCTGAAACGGGCCATGGGCAGCGGATAGGCGCGGGGATTCCCTTCCGCCGCCAGCCGGTCGAGGATCGGGCCTCCCGGGTATCCCAGTCCCAGGAGCTTGGCCACCTTGTCGTAGGCCTCCCCGGCGGCATCGTCCCGGGTCTGGGCCACCAGCTTGTATTTTTCCCGCTCTTCGGAAAAAAGCAGGCTGCTGTGGCCGCCGGACACGATCAGAATCAGGGCGGGATAGGGGAACGGCCCGTGCTCCAGCTCCGCGGCGAAGACATGTCCTTCCAGGTGATGCACGGCCACCAGGGGAACGCCCAAAGCGAAGGAGAGAGCCTTGGCGTAGGTGACTCCCACCAGCAGGGAGCCGATCAGGCCGGGGGCATAGGTCACGGCGACGCATTCGATGTCGCGCAGCTCCACCGCGGCCTCGCGCAGCGCCTGCTGCACCACCGGACGGATGTTGCGCAGATGCTCCCGGGAAGCCAGCTCCGGCACCACCCCTCCGAAGGCGTGGTGGACGTCAATCTGCGAGGCCACCGCGCTGGAGAGCACCTGCGGCTCGCCGCTCAGCACCGCGGCGGCGGTTTCATCGCACGACGATTCGATGCCCAGAATGAGCACGCGGCCCCCCGGCTACTTCGATCCCGCCAGGGCGCGAAGGCTTTCCGTGTAAGGAGCCCGGGCCACCCCGCGCTCGGTGATGATCGCGGTGACGTAGCGGCTGGGGGTGACGTCGAAGGCCGGGTTCCAGGCGCTCACCCCGGCAGGCGCGATCCGGATCCCCTTCCAGTCGGTCACCTCCGCCGGATCCCGCTCTTCAATCGGGATTCCCTGCCCGGATTCCAGCGCCAGGTCCAGGGTGGAGATCGGGGCCGCCACATAAAAAGGAATCGAATTTTCGCGGGCCAGGACCGCCACGCCGTAGGTGCCGATCTTGTTGGCCACGTCCCCGTTGGCTGCGATCCGGTCGGCGCCGACGATCACGCAGTCGATGCGCCCCTTCTGCATCATCCAGCCGGCCATGTTGTCGCAGAGGATCTTCACCGGGATGCCGTCCTGGGCCAGCTCCCAGGCGGTCAGGCGCGCGCCCTGCAGGAAGGGGCGGGTTTCGTCGGCCAGGACCTGGATTTCCTTTCCGGCCTGACAGGCGGCCCGGATGACCCCCAGGGCGGTGCCGAAGCCGGCCGTCGCCAGGGCGCCGGCGTTGCAGTGCGTCAGGACCGTCCCTTTCTGCGGAAGCAGCGCCTGGCCGAATTCTCCCATCCGGCGGTTGATTGCGATATCCTCATGATACATGGCCACCGCTTCGTCCCGGAATATCCGCACCCTCTCCTCGCGGGAAGCGGCGCGGCTGGTTTCGAACAGGGCCCGCATCCGGCGCACCGCCCAGAAGAGATTGACCGCCGTGGGGCGCGTGGCTTCGATGGTGCGGCAGATTTCCTCGAACTTTTCCTCGTAGGCTCCTTCGGGCAGGTCCCGGATCTCGCGGACACCCAGGGCCACGCCCATGGCTGCCGCCACGCCGATGGCCGGCGCGCCGCGAACCACCATGGTGCGGATGGCTTCGGCCACCTGCAGATAATCCGTATAACAAGGGTAGATCTCCTCGGCGGGAAGAACCCGCTGGTCGATCATCACCACTCCCTGCTCGGTCCATTCTATCGTTCTGATCATGAAGTCTCCGTGGAAAAAGGAAAGAGGGGTCTAGGATTGGAATTTGATTCCTTCGGCGCGGCAAATCTGCCGGATGGCGCTGCGTCCGGACATCAGCACCGCCGGGATGCCGCCGCCCGGCTGCACCCACTGGCCCGCCATGTAAAAACGGTCCAGCCCTTTGAGGCGGGAAGGGATGCGTTCAAAAAAGGCTTCCGGGGTCATCAGCCACCCCTCCCAGGCGCCCCGGTAGTTGCGGGTGTAGCGCACGTAGGTGATCGGGGTGGCCACATCGGTCATCTCCACCTGGTTTCGGATCCCCGGGAAGCGCTGCTCCAGGAAGTCCAGGGCCTCCCCGGCGATGCGCTGCTTTTCGCGGTCGTAGGCCGGGCGGTCCGCAGCCAGCCGGTCCCAGTATTCGTAGCGGGCCTCGAGCAGCACCTGAACCACCGCCTTGCCCGGGGGAGCAAACCCGGGGTTGCCGTTGAAGATCTTGCAGAAAAGGTTTTCCTGCGGGCATTCGCCCGTATCGAGGATCCGGGCCAGCCGGAAAAGGCTGGAGGACGGCTCTGCGGAAAAATCGCGGCCGACGCCGAAGCTGATCATCAGCAGCGGCGCAAACAGCGGCCAGCTGGCGTACCGCTTGCGGGTCTCGGCGTCGACATAGCGCCCGCCGAGCAGCTTGAAAAGGGTGCTGTGCCCGTCGGCGGCGGAAATCACCAGGTCGGCGCGGTGCTCGGTCCCGTCGGTGCAGCGCACGCCGACGGCGGCATCCTTTTCCACCAGAATCCGGTCCACTTCGGCGCGGTAGGAGATGCGGCCTCCCAGGCTCTGCAGCCGCCGGGCCACGCCTTCGGCAAAGTCCAGGCTGCTCTCCTCGATGCGCGCCAGCCGGCCCGAGGTCAGCTCGCCGAGTACCATGAAAAGAAAGAAGAGCGGCATTTCCGGGACGAAGGAATTGGTAATCTGCCAGCGAAGAAAGGGGTCGCGGATTCTCTCGGCAAACTGCTGCACCGACATCCGCCACTTGCGGAAATAGGGCAGCTGTTTGCGGCAGTACCAGGCCATTTTGATCCGCGAGCCCAGGCTGGACCCTTCCTCCATGGCGTCCCAGTTGCCGTCAAACCCCTGGAAATCGCGGATTCCCCCTTCCAGGATGTCGATGGCCGGCTTGTCGGCCGGAGAAAGCTTCCGCCAGCCGGCAACCATTTTGGAAAGGTCGGAGGTCAAATCGACCGACCGCAGGATCTGCCCCTTCTCGTCGAGCCAGGCGAAGCGGCCGAAGTGGTGCAGCGGCTGAAGGTGCACGCCGTCCAGCGCCCCGGTCTGGCGGTAGATCTCATGGAGGAAGGATCCCGGCCGGGCTCCCATCAGCCAGTGAAGGCAGCCGTCGATTACGAACCCCTTCCGCTTCCAGGAAGTGCAGACTCCTCCGGGAAGGGAGTGGTGCTCGAAAAGGTGCACGTCAAAGCCGTTGCGCCGGGCGTACACCCCGGCCGCCAGGCCGGCCAGGCCGGCACCCACAATGGCAATCGTTTTGGTCTTCATGGTTGTTTCTCGCTCTCCCGATGACGGTGCAAGTATAATATCATTCCCGAAGGGACAAGTATGCCGAAAAAGAAAATCGATCCGGTCATTCTCCGCTTCCTGGGCGGATTCCTGGGCATGGCCCTGCTCCTCAGCGTCCTTCTGCAGGTGCCCTGGGTGCAGGAGCAGGTTCAGAATCCCTACACCCGGTTCATCGCCCGGCTGGACGGCTGGATCCTCGGAGCCATGGGGATCCCGGTTACGGTCAGCGGGACGCTGGTGCGCCAGGGCAATTACGCCGTGGAAATCAAGCGCGGCTGCGACGGGCTGGACGTGCTCATCCTGTTTCTATCGGCCGTCGCGGCCTACCCCTTTTCCTGGAAAAGCCGCGCGGCCGGCATTCTGCTGGGCGGCATCCTGATTTTCTTTCTCAACCTGATTCGCACCGTGGCCCTTTTCCTGATCGGGCGGGTCAGCGATCCGGCCACATTCGAGATCTTTCATGTTTACATCTGGCAGTTTGCGATCATTCTTCTGGTGCTGGTTTTCTGGATCTACTGGGTCGGACGGGAAAAAAGGGCTGTCGCTGAATAAGCGGATCGTCCTTTTCGCCCTCCTGGTATTTCTCGTCTACCCGGCCGGACTGCTGGTCCTGCCGCACGCCGCAGCGGTTTATCTTCCGCTGGTCACCGCCGGCCTGGACGGCTGGCACGCTCTTTCGGGGAAGCCCCTGGCCTTTTTCCAGGAGGGGCGCGCCATCTACTTCCGCAGCACGGTCGCTCCTTTCTTTCAGGCCACCTTCGAAACCCATCTTATCTGGGCCAGCCAGGCTTTTTTCCTGGCGCTGATCCTGGCCGGCCCCGGCTTGAAGCCCGGCGTGCGGCTTCGCGCCCTGCTCGCAGGAGTGGGAATTCTTTACCTGTACCACGTGGCTTTCGGCGTGGCCGGCATCGAGCTTTCGATGATCCAGCAGAAGCTGCCCATGGCTTCCCGGGCGGAATACTTCTGGGCCAGCGCGGACTACTTCCTGAAAATCCCGGGCGTGGTGCTGTTCCCCCTGGCCGCCTGGATGGCCTTCGGGCTGAAGCCGCTGCTGGAGGGGGAGGCCGCGCCGGGCGGCGCTCCGCCGACGGAGCCCGTCGGCCGGAATCGGCCCTGCCCCTGCGGCAGCGGAAAAAAATACAAGCACTGCTGCGGACGGTCTTGAACTCGTTACACGGAAACCGCGGATTGGCTGGATTACAGCGGATTCCCCTTGCATGCATGGAGGTGCGCGTTATGCCTGTTTTTCTTTTTTTGATGCTGATCGGCTCCCTTTCGGCCCAGCCGGCGCTGGAGGTGGGCTCCCGGAAGCAGCTGTTCATCGACACCAGGTTCATCGAATCGTCGGAGGGAATCCGGCTGGAGGTTCCGCAGCCCCGGCAGACCCGCGAAAAGCTGATCGTTGCCGACCAGCCCTGGGAGCGGGATGCGCGGATCGCCAGCTACTGCACCATCGCCCGGGAAGGCGACCTCGTCCGGCTCTGGTACGACGTCGTTGCCGGCACGCCTCCGCCGGGCCAGAATCCGCCGTTCATGGGGGTGGCCTACGCCGAATCCCGCGACGGGATCCACTTCACCAAGCCGGTCCTCAACCTGGTGGAAAAGGACGGATCGCGGAGCAACAACCTGGTGATGCCGCCCGACACCGGCGTGATGACCATCGGCGGGGGCTCCGTCTGGCGCGACGACAATCCCAGGTGCCCGCCGGAGGAGCGCTACAAATCCTGGATCAAGATCTATCCGAAAAAGGGTTCAGGCATTACCGGGCCCCACCGCGTCTTTACCAGCCCGGACGGCATCCATTGGAAGCTCGACCCCAGGCCGGTGACCGGGCTGCGGGCCGCGGACACGCAGCCCTCCTGGTTCTGGGAGCCGCGGATCGGGCGCTACATCGGCTTCAGCCGGGAGTGGATCCGGGAAAAGGCCGGGTTCGGCGCCCGCATGGCCAGCTACAACGAATCGGACGACCTCTTTCATTGGGATAGCATGACTATGGCCCTGGAGCCCGACGAGCTCGACTCGGCGGCCGCGCCGGCCATACGCATCGATCCCGGCCGGATCGAGGTGCGCGGGGAGGACATCCTGCCGCAGCGCGCGACGCGGAGCGGAGCGGCCACAGGCGGGGAAGACCAGGTCCTGACGCCTTTTGTGCCGCTCGATTTTTACGGCCCGGGGGTCTTTCCCTACGAGGACGTCTACCTGGCCCTGATCCCGGTCTTCTACCACTGGCGCGGGAGCGGGCGAGACACCTGGCCGAGCACCGCGGATATCCAGCTGGCCGTTGGCCGCGACGGCCGCCATTTCACCCGGCCCGGCCCCCGGCAGCCCTTCCTGCGCACCGGCATGGACGGCTCCTGGGACTCCAAGTGGATTTACCCGGTTCTGAGGCCCATCCGGATGGGCAATGAGCTTTGGATCTACTATTTCGGGACCAACCACGATCACTCCTCCCGGCTGGACCCGGCAGCGGAGCGCGACGAAAACGGAATCTCCCGGGCCATTCTGCGGCTGGACGGCTTCGTGGCCGCAACCGCCGATTACGCCGGGGGAATCTTCCTGACGCCGGCCATGCGCTTTGAGGGAAAGCGCCTGGCGCTCAACCTGGACACCGGCGCCGGCGGCTATGCGAAAGTGGAAATCCTGGAGGAATCCGGGAAGCCGATCCCGGGATTCACCTTCCAGGAAGCCGACGAGCGCAACGGCAACAGCGTGTCGATGCCGGTGACCTGGAAGGGGAACCCGGATATCGCGGCGCTCTCCGGCAAAGCCGTCCGGCTGCATGTCCGCATGCGCAGCGCCCGGCTCTATGCCTTTCAGTTTCTTCCCTGAAACCGGCGCTACCTGGGCCAGGTGAAGTCTTTCCCGGACGGAGGCAGCGCGGCCAGTTCCCGGGCCTGCCGGTCGCTGAGGAAGTGAACCGTGAACCCGCCTTCGGCCGGCGCGCCCGGAGCCAGCTTGCGGTCCACCGGAAAGAAATCGAAGCGGCCCAGGAAATCGTCTCCGCCCAGGTAGTCGCTGACGGCCACTTCGCCGGCTTTTCCCAAAGCCCGCAGGTTGGTGGACTCCCCGTTGGGGTGCAGGAAAAGGGAGCCGGAGCCCTTTCCCGAAGAGAGCCAGAACACCTTGCGGAGGCTGCCCAGCCGCTCCAGCACGGCCGGGGGCGCCGTTTCCAGGTTGCCCTCCGGCAAACCTTTTTCCGGCCAGACGAGCAGTGCGTCCCGGTTCCAGGTCATTTCCGCCCCGGCGGGAAAATGCACGCGGACGCCGGTTTCCCGGATGGTTATCTCCCTGGGCGTTTCCAGCCGGTAGGAAAAGCGGACGGCGTTCGATGCGAATCCGGCCTGCAGCGCCCCCTGGAGACGGACCTGGCTCTGGTCGGGCAGGGACCCCTGGATTTCGAAGGGAATGCTCAACCCGCCCGGCGTTGTTTGCGGCGCCAGGCACCGGGCTTCCCCGAGCGGCAGGTTGGCATTCCAGCTGCGCCCCTGGGAAACAAGGACCTCCTGCACGGTGAACAGTTCCCTCCCCCGGCGGTCGAGCAGCTCCACCCGGCAGGGGGCCGCGTAGCGCACCCGGTAAAAGGGCGTCTGCATCTTTTCCAGCGAAGCCGCCGAGAGAGGGTTGCCGGGCTTGACGGAGATTCTCTCCAGCAGCTCGGCTGCAGTGCGCGCCGGCCGGGCGGCGGGCACCCGGAACTCCTCGTTCATTACGGAAAAGCCCTGCGGATCCGTGACTGAAACCCGCACGCGGTCCGGCTTCCGCGAGGCAGAGATCGAAAGGGGAAACTCGGCCGACCTGCCCGGCTCGACCCGGGGATGGGTGTCCGTCGTCCCCAGGGAATCGCTGCCGGAGAGAAGCTCCCAGCGGAAGGTGTAGCCCGCCAGATCGGTGAAGGAATTCCTGCTGGAAAGCGCCCAGGCGCTTTTCAGGCCGGTTTCGGAGGCCTGCAGCTCCCTGGGCTGCAGGGTCAGAGGGGAAAAGGAGCGGCGGATGTGGGCATGGACCCCCTTGGCCTGCCGGCGGCTGTCGAGCACGCCCCACTGGCGCGGGCCGATGTCGCCGTTGACCGACCCGTCGTCCCAGCAGCAGATGAGCCCGCCGGCCACCCAGGGCCGCTTCTCGAACTCCGCCCACTCCAGCCGCAGGCTGCGGCCCCAGCTTTCCACCAGGCCGCGGTCCCGCAGCCGGTCGACGAGTTCCGGGAGGGCATGGAACTCGCCGTAGATGACCGGGGCGGCGGTCGGCTCCCGGAAATAGGCCTTGCCGATCGGGTTGTAGTGGTCGTCGTGGATGGCGGTACCGAACTCCAGCAGGTCCGCCCGGTTGCTGCAGGCCATCACCGGACGGGTGGGGTCGGCCACGTGCAGCCAGCGCCCGGCGTGTCCCATGCCGAGGGATTCCGAGGAAGCGCCGTTCTCGTTGCCGATATGCCAGAGGATCACCGAGGTGCGGTTCCTGTGCTGGCGGTATATGTCAGCAGCCCGCTCCACGATGCCGTCGGTGAGGAAGCGGTAGTCCTCCTCCCGCACCCAGACGTAGGGGACGTCGGGCATGACGTAAATCCCGTAGCGGTCGCAAAGATCCAGGAACTCCTCCTCGAGGGGGGTGGTGTGGCTGCGGATGGCGTTGATGTTGGCTTCCTTGAGCAGCCGGATTTCGCGGGCGAAGATCTCCGCTTGCGGCTCTCCGGCGTCGTTGGGGTTGGCCCGGGTGGTCACCACCCCGCGCAGCCGGATCGGCCTGCCGTTGAGCAGCAGCTCGCTGCCGCGGACCTCGACCTGCCGGAAGCCGAAGGGCTGGCTGAATTCATGAGCGACCTTCCCCTCCTGCTTCAGCCGCACCAACAAAGTATAAAGGTAGGGGGTTTCCGCGCTCCAGGGGTGCGGTGCGTCCACTTCGCCGGTCAGGGTCAGGGAAACCGGCTCCGGGCCGGTCGCATCACCCGAAAGGCGGAATCCCCGAACGGCCACCTCTTGCCGGTCGCTGTCGAAAAGCTGCCCTTCCAGCTCGAATCCGTGCGGCATGCCGTCCCCTTCCGGTTTCAGGAGCAGGTCCACGCGCAGCCGGCCGTTTTTATATCCGCTGTCGAACCCGGTGCGGATGGTGTAATCGTCGATCCGGGTGGCGGGCAGGGCGTAAAGATACGCTTCCCGCCAGATCCCGCCGAGGAACCAGACGTCGTCCGTATCGTAGTCGTGGGTCAGGGTCCATTTGGAGACCCGGACCGCCAGTGTGTTGGGCTTCCCGAACAGCAGGTGCGGCGTGATGTCGTACTCGAAGGCGGTAAAGCCGCTCTCGTGGTAGCCGACCTCCCTGCCGTTGAGCCAGACCTGGGCGGCATTGTTGACCCCCTCGAAGCGCAGCCGGACGGCCCGGCCTTTCCAGCTCTCCGGCAGGGAGAAGGTGCGGCGGTAGCAGCCGACGGCATCGTCGGGATGCCACCAGGTCGGCGGGGAGAATTTCCGGACCTCCCAGTAGCCGGGAACATGAATCACGGGCCAGCGACGGTCGTCGAAGTCGGCCGCGGGAAATCCGTCCTGCGGCACGAAGCGGCGCAGATCCTCGTACCAGCTGCGCTGGACGACCGGAGCCCAGGTGACGCTCGAACCGTCCTTTCCAAGGAAGGCGATGTCGATTTTCCCTGTTCCCGCAAACGGAGCCGGTAGGAAGTCGAGCCTCAGGTAGCGGCCCCTCTGCCCTTTTCCCCGGAGCAGTGTGCGGGGCGCTTCCGGCTCGCCGGTCCCCGCGGCCCAAACAGCCCATTCTTTGCCGTCCGCAGAAAGTGATGCGGTGACCTTTACTTCGCCGGACCGGGCCCACTGGATTTCCACCGCGACGAGGGTCTGCTCCGCGCCGAAATCGGCCTGCCACCAGGAAGGCCCCTCCTGCTGCGGGTGGGGCCGCCAGATCTGGCGGCCGGGAGCCGGGTAGCTGTTCTGCAGCGTGCCGGTCAGGGTGGCCGCCAGCGGCCAGGGCGTGGAAGTGTGGTAGCGCCCCTGCTGCGACTGCCCGATCCAGGGTTCCAGGAAAAGCGCCTGGGACGAAGCCGACACCGGGCCGAAGCGCACCGGACCGGTCCGGGTGAGGGGATTGTCGTGCCGCAGCTCGAACTTCCAATCCCCGGACAGGGTGATCCGTTCGCCGCGGAACGGACCTGCCGCGGCGGAAATGGCTGCCGGAAGGCTCAGGAGGATAAAGAGGATGAAAAGAATGGTTCTTGGGATCAGGGATGAACAGTTCATAGGGGTTTTCCTTCCGCAACAAAAAAATCTATTACATTACTATAGCATGACTATTCTTCTTTGATGTGCTATATTTGAGTCCAGAAGGTTAAGGATGATTGCAGGAAATGAGATACATTGAGGAAAACCTTCCGCATCCTTCCGGATTGACCGGAATGTAAGTATGATAGTGAAGGTCCAAAAAGCTCTGACGGAAGCCCTGAAAGGGCTTCGGATCGCAGCCCGGGGTTGGCACGTTTCGCGCCTACCCCGGGTAAGGATGTTTGGATGGGACAACCCTGTAAGGGTTGCGCAAATCCCGGCAACATCAGGTAACTGCGCAGCCCTTACAGGGCTGGTTGTGAAACAAATCCGCCCACCCGGGGTAGCGCCTACGGCGCAACCCCGGGCTGTGATCCGGAACCCCTTTGGGGTTCCCGACTTTTTGCACCTTCATGTAAGTATGAGCGGCAGCCGGAATCGGAATACGGCCCGGCTGAAACATAAACGAGGCAGCTGTCGCAAATGTCAATGACTGTTGTGATCGGGTGTCAGAATCACCTTTTCGCCGAGGGCATCAAGAAAATAGTCGAAGAGGACAGCAAGGTCAACGTCGTAGGGCTGTTTGACGAGGCCAGGGACTACCTGGAGATCGTCAAGCTGAAGCCGGACCTTTTTATCCTGGACACCTACCTGCTCAGCGAACTGGAGGAGGGGCAGTCCATTCAGCCCGGCAACCGGCTGCTGGTGATCGGCGAAAAGAGCCTTTACGCCTCGGAGGAGCGCATCTCCAACCTGGTTTACAAGGGAGTGGTTGGAATTATGCCCCCGGCCTCCACCGCCGAACTGCTCAAGAAAGCCATCAAGGCTATCTCAGAAGGAGAACTCTGGCTCGATCGCAAGATCATGAGCCGTATCATCGACAGCAAGTCCCACCTCAAGAAGGAGGAGATTCACCTTTCCAAGACAGAGAAGGAAGTCGTTTCCCTCATCTGCCAGGGTTTCCGCAACAAGGAAATTGCCGTCAAGCTCAATATCAGCGAGCAGACTGTCAAGTCGCACTGCAACCGGGCCTTCAAAAAAGTCCGGGTTACCGACCGGCTGCAGCTGGCCGTCCAGGCTTATAAATACTGGCCGGAGCTCGTTTTTCAAAAGCCCAATCCCCAGAACTGATGAGCAGTTTCGTTCACGCAGGTTGCAACTTTTGGGTGCGTCGAATTCCACCTTTTTCCCGTTTGACGAAATGAGCGGAACCATTTACAATGGTTACAAAATTTTACGTGAAAGGTGAGAAATGATTCGAATACCATGCCCAAGTTGCACGGATACCTTTTTTTCCGATAAGGTGGACAACCTCATCGGTTGCCCTCATTGCGGGCTTACTTTCAGTTGGGAAGCCCTGATGAACCGCCGGCGAGAGGCCCGACGCAAAATCGAAATCCCGCTGGAATTCGATTATCAGGGAAAACAGTACCAGGCAGTTACAGTGGATACCTCTCTGCGCGGATTCGGTATCAAAGTCATGGACGAACTTTCCTTCAACGCCGAGGATATATTGAATTTCAAAGTCGAAGACGACCTGGTGGCGTCCAGGGTGGTCTGGCAGAAAAACCTGAGCGGCTGCGCGTATGCCGGGCTGCAAAGAGTGAATTAATAAAAACTTGGCACATCAATCACGCATTATTACCAATCATTTTCCTATTTCCGGACAGCGACGGGAGGAACCGGATCGACAACAAATGATTCTGCCGGAAAGCGCAAGAAAGCGAAATTCGCTTTTTTTCGCTTTGAGTTTGCAGGTTTATCCGATATTCTTTTAGCTTTCGGTTTCAGATAAAAAAAGAACGGCCGGGCGGACAGCCGGGCAGGCATATTCAGCTCAGTTTAAAAGCGTCGCCTTCAAGCAGTAAATGGACGGGAACAAGCCCCGGCCAATTCCGGCAGATCCCCCGAGTGGGACTGAAGGGGCGGAGCTATAGGCGGTCGGGTAAAATCGAAGCATTCCTGGAGACGATCTATGAAATCCCCAAGCAGCATGCGGAACGGCATTACGGCCGCTTTTCTTCTGACCATGCTAGTTCTCTCTCCCTGCTTTGCACAAAAAAAGCCGGCCGGCCGGGGGACGGCATTGGAAACCCCGGCCCCGGCATCCGATGCTCTTTACATTATCCAACCCAACGACATTCTCGAAATCTTCGTCTGGAAGGAACCCGATCTGACCCGCAAGGTCCTGGTCCGCCCGGACGGACGAATTTCGTTTCCCCTGGTGCAGGACCTGCAGGCGGCCGGCATCAACCCCGGGGAGCTGAAGGAAAAAATCGAAGAGCGGTTGAAGGAATACCTGAAGTCCCCCAACGTAACCATAATCGTGGACGCCATCCGGAGCTACAGCGTCTTCGTAGTCGGAAAAGTGCAGAAGCCGGGCAGCATGATCGTCGAAAAGCCGATCAGCGTGCTGCAGGCCGTGGCCCTGGCCGGAGGATTTCAGGACTACGCCAAGGAGGACGAGATGACCATCGTCCGCAACCTGGGCAAAGAGAACAAGGTCTTCGACTTCAATTATAAGGAAGTCGTAAAAGGGCGCCGCGCGGAACAGAATATCCTGCTGCAGTCGGGAGACGTTGTCGTAGTTCCATGATGGCCGGCACCCAAACCACGGGCAGGCGCCGGCGCCGCTTGAGCCCGGAACCAAGTCGAGGCTTTTCGCCTATGAGAAAAATCCACAGCATCCTGATCGGCCTGGCCGTCACCCTGGCGCTTGCGCCGCCTGCAAGGGCGGAACAGAAATATACCCTGGGGTTCACCTCCGATTTCCTGGGCGGCATCGGCAACCAGAGCGGCAGCGGCGGCAGCAATGCCGGCCGGGTATTGACCGGGACTCCGCCCTTTTTTGCGCTTTACCCCTCCCTGACCTTAAAAGCGGTAGGGGCCCATTCCAATTTTAATATTGCCTACGGCTTTACCATGGATCACTACTGGTCGGACCCGGAGGCGCTGACCACCACCTACCATGCCCTGACGCTGAACCTGGACACCCGCATCGGCCGGCGCACCAGCCTGAAATTTTCCAACTCGCTGCGGAATACCCCCGATGTTTCCATGCTCAACGTGCTGAAAGGCTTCGTCTTCACCCCGGACGGGTTTCAGTCCATTTACGAGCCCATGCTCTTCAAGAACCACAGCTACAGCGAACTGTCACGGCTCAGCATGGATGTGGAAGTGACCCGGAAATCCTTTCTGACCTTCGCCGTCGACGGCACGATCCGCCGGTACGGAAACATCGCCGTCGACGAGACCTGGACGTTTCAGGACCAGACCCGGATCGGAGGCACGATCTCCTACTCCCGCAAGTCGGGCAAGCGCGGCTCCTTCGGGGTGAACTACAAGATCTACCAGAACGACTACCGCGACTACGGACCCACCCGGTCCCATGCTCTCCAGTTTCACGCATCCCGGGAGCTGGCCCCGTCGCTGATGTTCACCTTCGAAGCCGGCCCCTCGCTGACGGAAAAAAACCAGTATCTCCCGGAAGACCGCATCAGCATCAATTTTTCCGCCTCGCTGAGCAAGAAGCTCAACACCAGCCTGCTTTCCATGCACTTTTCCAAAAGCTCCGGAGACAGCAGCGGGATGGGCTATGCGAGGGACAGCTACCAGGCCGGGCTCGGCTTCTCCCGCCCCTTCGGGCCCCGGACCTCGCTGAATGTGGACGTCAGCGCCTTCCAGCAGAAAGGCCAGTCCTTCTACAACCAGGACAAGCAGGTTCCGGCCTACGATTACTGGGGCCTGAGTGGTTCGGCGGTGCTGTCCCGCAAGCTGAGCAGGCTCTGGACGCTGAGCTTCGGGGGAAATTACCAGGACTTTAAAGGACAGAAAGCGGTGTCCATGAATCATATGTCCTACAAGCGTCTCTACGTATCGCTCAGCTTTCAGCTGCCGGAACTATGGAGGGCGGCAAGATGACCACCCCGATGAAAAGGACGCGTTTTGTCCATGTGGAAGACTACCTGGCCCTCCTCATCCGCAAGAAATGGTGGGTGGTTCTTCCTTTTATCGCCCTGAGCACGCTGCTCTCGCTGCTGGCCACCATGATGCCGCGGGTCTATGTCTCCGAATCGATGCTGCAGATCGAACCGCGCGACGTCCCCACGGAATTCGTCAAGGACCTCATCGGCGGAACCCAGGATCAGCGCCTGACCGCCCTGGAAAAGCTGATCCTCAGCCGCACCAATCTCCTCAAGATCCTGAAGGAATTCGAGAACGGGATGCCCTCCTACCGGCGCCTGAACGACGAGCGGAAGGTGCTGCGGCTGCGCAACCAGATTAAAATCGATTTCCTTTCGGAAAAAATCGCCGGCCGCAACATGCCGGTGGCCAACGTCCGCATCGCCTACCGCGATCCGGATCCCGACCAAGCGCAGAGGGTCACCGAGCGGCTGACCACTCTCTTCATCGAACAGGAGAGCCGCAACCGGGAAAACCTGGTATCGGGAACCGCCGAGTTCCTGACCGCCGAACTGGGCAAAATCGCTGCACAGCTCAAGCAGTCCGAGGACAGCCTGAAGGCACTCAAGGAAAAGTACCGCTACGAGCTTCCCGACCAGCTGGACACCAATCTGCGCACCCTGGACCGGTTGCAGATGCAGATGACCAGCAACATGGAAGCCCTGGACCGCCACATGACCATGCAGCTCAACCTGGAAAAGCAGCTGGCCGAAACCCCGACGATGATCACCCGGGAATCGGCGGCGGCCATCAACCGGGTGATCCAGGAAAAGCCCGCCAATCCCAAGCTGGCCGCCTACAATAAAAAGGAGCAGGAATACCGGGAGATGCTGACCAAGCTGACCCCCAAGCACCCCGATGTGCAGCGCCTCAAGACGGAGCTGGACCAGCTGAAAAGCGAGATCCCTCCGGAGGAGCTGCAGCCGGAGGAAAAGGTATCCACCGAAACCACCCTGCCCCCCATGGTGCCCAACCCGATTTACCAGAACATCGCCGCCCAGCTGCGGCAGGTGAAGACCGAAATCGAGATCCGCCAGAGGGAGAAAAAGCAGATCGAATCGGAGATTGCCCGCTTCAACCAGAGGGTGCAGAACACGCCGCGCACCGAGCAGGAGATGGCGGCCATCGTCCGCTCCAACGCCGACCTGATGAAGCAGCACGAGGACCTGAAGATCAAGCTGACCCAGGCTCAGCTGGCTGAAAGCCTGGAAAGCCGCAACAAGGGATCGCAGTTCGTGCTCATCGATCCCGCCTTCCGCCCCCTGGAGCCGGCCACTCCTTCGACGCGCACCATGATCCTGGCCTGCGTCCTGCTGAGCCTGGGGGCCAGCCTGGGGCTGGCCTTCCTGGTCGGCTTCCTCGACCAGCGCATCTGGACGCAGCCCGAGCTGGAGCGCTTCCTGGGTGCCCCGGTGCTGATCGAAATCCCCAAAATGCAGGACCGGGCCGACCTCCGCAAAGCCATGCGGTTGCGGATTGCCTTCGCTCTGTCGATTGCCGTCGGATTCAGCCTTTACGCCGTTTGTCTCTACTACATTTACCTGCACCAGTCCGCTGTCGTTCAGCTGCTCGACCCCCTGTTTGAAAGGATTATCTCCCGCTATGCCTAATCCGAACCAGTTGATGGAAAGGATCCGCCGGATCCAGGAGGACCGGCAGACCGGCGCCCTGGCCCTGGAAAAGGACGGGGATGTGGTGATGGTCTATTTCAATGACGGGCTGATCAGCGCCATCCGCAGCACCCGGCCCAATTTCCAGCTGGGGCAGTTCATCGTCAGCCAGGGATTTGCCGACCCGGCCGGGGTGAAAATGCTTGCGGAAGAGGGGAAAAAGAAGCGGCTGCTGATCGGCCAGACCGCGCTGGACCGCAAGGTCGTCGACCCGCAGGAGCTGCAGGAGGTGGTCCGCGAGCAGGTGGCCGAAGTGCTGACCTATGCGCTGAAGAGCGAATACGAGGTGCAGTCGTTCACCGAGTCCGCCCCGGTTTTCGAAGCTTCGGCGCAGGTCGACCTGGACCGGCTGCTGCTCGAGCTGGCCCGCAGGAATTTCGCCGCCTTCACGCCCGGCCCCAACCAGCTGCTGGTGCTGCGCGAGGGAGGAGACAGCCTCTGGCACCTCCCCTGGTTTCCGCAGGAGCTCTCGGTTCTCAGCCTGTTGAACTCGCCGCGCTCCATCCCCGAGCTCATGGAGCTTTCCGGCGTCGATTACCAGCCGCTGCTCAAGATTCTCTCCGTGTTCGACACCCTGCAGCTGCTCACGATAACGGAAATGGCCTCGGACAAGGAAGCGCAGACCACTTCCCTGGCCCGCCGCGAGGCCTTCCCCTTCGAGGCTTTCGTGCCGGTAATCTCTCCGGCGGGGCTCCACAAAAAGCTGGAGATTTTCACCGACGAACAGTCGCTGGTCAGCGAGCAGTTCAAGTCGCTCAAGATCCGGATTGCCGAGCTGACTCGGAACAAGCCGATGCGGGTGATGGCGGTGTCGAGCGCCCAGCCGGAAGACGGCAAGTCGCTGGTCAGCTCCAACCTGGCGGCCAGCCTTTCCCGGGACACCGGCCGCCGGGTGGTGCTCATCGACTGCGACCTGCGCAATCCCAGCATCCACCGCTATTTCGGCACCGGGGTGGAGCCCGGGCTGCTCGGCTTTCTGCGGGGCGATATCCAGCAGCCTTTCTGCTTTATGCGACGTCTGGAGCGGCTGTACCTGATGACCGCCGGCGGCTATTCCGCGAGCCCGGTGGAGATGCTCTCCATGGAAAAGATGAAAAACCTGGTGGATTACCTGAAGGAGGAATTCGACACCATCGTTCTCGACTGCCCGCCGTTCGGGCCGATTTCCGACGCCCAGATCATCAGCGGGATGGCCGACGGACTGGTGCTGGTCACCCGCAGCGGGAAGACCACCTACGGCAACATCGAGAAGGCCTTCCGGAGCATCAACCGCGAAAAACTGATTGGGGTGGTGTTCAACGACGTGGCCCCGCAGATATTCCACACCCAATACGACTATAAGCAATACCGTTACAAGGACCGCGGCTACAGCCGATATTCGCCCAAGAGCCGTCGGTCCATACCGAAAAAATATCTCGATTACTGATTTTCCAGAATGAAAGACAGGGTGCACCCTATGAAAGCCGCTCCCAAAGAAACTCCTTTCTCCGGCTCCTTCGGACGAAAGATCATTCCGCTCAAATCCCGCAAGGGATCCGCGGCGCGATCCTCCGGAAGAGCCGTTGCAGAAACCGCCAACTACGACCTGGTCGAGGAGGAGGTGTTCAACCGCATGCTGGCGCTGGAGCGCAAGCGTACGGAACGTACCGGGGACACTTTCGTCCTGATGCTCATCGACTGCAGCGGACTGCTGGTGGATATCGGCGCGGAGAATATCGAGCGGATCGGGAAGGCCATCTGCTCCGGGGCCCGGGACACGGACCTGGCCGGATGGTACGAATACCCGACCAAGCTGGCGGTCCTCTTCACCGCGCTCTGCAACGAGGACCGCGAGGCCATTCGCGAGACGCTCAAGGAGAAGACCTGCGACACGCTGCTCGAGCTGCTCGAGCCGGAAGAGCTCAAGAAGCTGACGATCACCTTTCACTTCTACCCCGAAAAAGTGGACGGAGACAGCCACACCTTCCGCGGGGACGAAATCCTCTACCCGGACCTCGATAAGCAGGACAAGTCGAACAGCCACTACCGCGCCATGAAAAAAATCATGGACATCGTCGGCAGCCTCTGCGGGCTGATCCTGTTTTCCCCCTTTTTTCTGGTCATCCCGGCTCTCATCAAGCTGACCTCCGAGGGCCCGGTCTTTTTCAGGCAGCGCCGCATCGGCCGCTTCGGCAAGGAGTTCAAGTTCCTTAAATTCCGGACCATGTACCTGAACAACGATTCCGAGGTCCACCGCCAGTACGTCAAGAGCCTGATCGAGCAGAGGGAAAAAGCCTCCGCTTCCGGATCCGGCCGGGCGGTTTTCAAGATCGTGAACGACCCGCGGGTCACCCCGCTGGGGCGGTTTCTCCGGAAAACCAGCCTGGATGAAATCCCCCAGTTCATCAACGTCCTGCTGGGAGAGATGTCCCTAGTGGGCCCGCGGCCGCCCATCCCCTACGAAGTGGCCGAATACCGCTTCTGGCACCGCCGCCGGATCCTGGAAGTCGAGCCGGGCATCACCGGCATCTGGCAGGTGTACGGGCGCAGCCGGACCACCTTCGACGAGATGGTGCGGCTGGACCTCCAGTATGTGCGCGAACAGTCGATCTGGCTGGATATAAAGCTGTTGTTGAAAACCCCGTTTGCCATGATTTTCGGCAGCGGCGCCTATTGACCCTCTCACAGAAAGGTTGAATCTATGATCCGAATCGGAATTATCGGTTTCGGCTACTGGGGTCCCAACATTGTCCGAAATTTTCAGGGCACCCCCGGAGCCTCGGTCCGCCTGATCTGCGACCTTAACCCCCGCTCGCTGGAAAGAGCCCGCAAGGCCTTCCCGCACATCGAAGCGACCGCGCATGTTCAGGACGTGCTGACTTCTCCCGAAATCGACGCCGTAGCAATCATTACCCCGGTGGCCACCCACTACCCGCTCTCCAAGCAGGCCCTGGAGCACGGCAAGCACATTTTCGTCGAAAAGCCCTTCACCCACAGCTCCGCCATGGCCCGGGAGCTGATCGAGATCGCCGAACGGAAAAATTTAAAAATCATGGTGGACCACACCTTCCTGTTCACCTCCGCAGTGCGCAAGATCAAGGAGCTGATCGACGCCGACAGCCTGGGCAAGCTCTACTACTACGACTCCATGCGGGTCAACCTGGGACTCTTCCAGACCGACGTCAACGTGGTCTGGGACCTGGCCCCCCACGACCTTTCCATCATGCAGTACCTGCTGCCGCAGAAGCCGCAGGCGGTGGTGGCCACCGGCGTGGACCACGTCAACGGCAAGGAGGACGTGGCCTACATCACCGTCTATTTTCCGGACAACATCATCGCCCACTTCAACGTCAACTGGCTCTCCCCGGTCAAGGTGCGCACCACGCTGATCGGCGGGGAGAAAAAGATGCTGGTCTGGAACGACCTGGAAATGGACGAAAAGATCAAGATCTACGACAAGGGGATCAGCACCAACAACGGCGAAGGGGTCTACGACCTGTTGGTCAGCTACCGCATGGGCGACGTCTGGGCCCCGCGGCTGGACCAGGTGGAGGCGCTGAAGATGGCGGCCCAGTATTTCGTGCAGTGCGTCGAAAAGAACGAAACGCCGTTTACCGACGGGGTGGCCGGGCTGCAGGTGGTGCAGATCCTGGAAGCGGCCGACACCTCGATGCAGAACAAGGGAGGCATGGTTTACTTATGAGCGATCCGAACACCTATCTCTCCATCGCCCCGGACGTCAAACTGGGGGAAAACGTCAAGCTCTCCAAGTTCATCAACCTCTACGGCTGCACCATCGGCGACAACACCAAGATCGGGGCCTTCGTGGAAATCCAGAAAAACGCCTTTGTCGGCCGGAACTGCAAGATTTCCAGCCACACCTTCATCTGCGAGGGGGTGACCATCGAGGACGACGTCTTCGTCGGCCACAGCGTGGCCTTCATCAACGACCTCTACCCCCGGGCCACGGCGGGCGGGCAGCTGCAGACGGAAGCCGACTGGAAAGTCGAGCCCACCCTGGTGAAAAAGGGAGCCTCCATCGGCTCCGGCGCCACGATCCTGGCCAAAGTCACCATCGGCGAAAACGCCATCGTCGGCGCCGGCTCGGTGGTAACCCGCGACGTGCCCTCCAACACCATCGTGGCCGGCAACCCGGCACGGCGGCTGCGCAGCATCGAACCGAAATAAAATTCCCCTTCCCCTGAACCTCAAAATCATCCTGGAGAACCTATGAGCACGGAAATTCCCTTTTTGGATCTGGTCACGCCCCATGTGCAGCTGGAAGAAGAGCTCCTGGCCGTAGTCCGCAGCGCGTTGCGCACCGGCCGCTTTATCGGCGGCCCCGAGGTGGAGGGCCTGGAGAAGGAATTCGCAGCCTACTGCCAGGCCGCCCACTGCGTGGCGGTCAACAGCGGAACGGACGCTCTGCGCTTTGCGCTGATCGCCGCCGGCATCGGCAAAGGCGACATCGTCGTCACCGTCCCCAACACCTTCATCGCCACCACGGAAGCCATCACCCAGACGGGGGCCACTATCGCCTTCGTGGACATCGACGAGCGCACCTACAATATGGACCCGGCAAAGCTCGAGCAGTATCTTGCCGCCCATGCCGGAGAGCCGGTCAAGGCGGTCCTGCCGGTGCATCTCTACGGCCAGACGGCCGACATGGATGCCATCGCGGACATCGCCGCCCGGTACGGCCTGCTGGTTTTCGAGGACGCCTGCCAGGCGCACGGCGCCGAATACTTTTCGAGGAAAGAGAATGCCTGGAAGCGGGCCGGTTCGATGGGTGTGGCCGGGGCGTTCAGCTTCTACCCCGGCAAGAACCTGGGAGCCTGCGGGGAGGGCGGGGCGGTAACCACCAACGACCCGGCTATCGCCCAGAAGGTACGGATGCTGCGCGACCACGGACAGTCGAAGAAGTACTACCACGAGGTCGAAGGCTACAACGGCCGGCTGGACAGCATCCAGTGCGGGATGCTCCGCGTCAAGCTGCGCCATCTGGACGAATGGACCGCCGGCCGGCGAGAGGCCGCGGCGCGCTACCGGGAGCTTCTCGGAGATGCCCCGGGGATCACCATTCCCTATGAGCCCGACTGGTCGAAAGCCGTCTACCATCTTTACATCGTCCGGATTGCGGATCGCGACGAAGTCCAGAAGAAGCTCAACGACGAGAAGATCTGGACCGGACTGCACTACCCGGTCCCGCTGCACCTGCAGAATGCCTACCGGTACATGGGCCACAGGGAAGGCGACTTCCCGGTCACCGAAAAAGTCGCTAAAGAAATCCTCTCGCTCCCCATGTTCCCCCAGCTGACCGGAGCGCAGCAGCAGGTGGTTGCCGCAGCCCTGAAATAAGCCGCTTCCGCGCAACCAAGGATTGTCCCGATGGAGAAGAAAGACCGAATCGAAATCCTGATGGAAGACATGCAGTCGAATTTCAAGTTGGTCCTGGAAGGTCACGCCGTTCTAAATAACAAAATCGATCATTTGGCCCAGGAAACGAGCGAACGGTTCGAAATGGTGGATGCCAAGCTGAATCTCCTGAACCAAAAGATCGATGCCGTAGCAAAAGATCTTGCTGCCCATCGAGCCGACACCGAAATCCACCGCGCCCCCTACCGCGTCAGCGAAACATAAAAGAAATACACACCGATCCAAATCCGCCGCTTCCGCGCAACCATGAAGCATCACGAGATCACCCAGCGGATCATCGGCATCTTCTATGAGGTCTACAACGTCCTTGGTTACGGCTTCCTGGAGAAGGTTTATCAGAGTGCCATGGAGCTGCGCCTTAACAAAGCGGGCCTTTCGGTCGCTCCCCAGCATCCCATCGAGGTCCATTTCGACGGCCAGGTCATCGGCGAGTACTTCGCCGACCTGGTCGTCGAAGAAAAGATAATCATTGAACTCAAGGCCGTGCAGCAGCTGACTGCCGAACACGAGGCGCAGCTGCTGCACTACCTGCGAGCCACCGGCTATGAAGTAGGCCTCCTCTTGAACTTCGGCCCCCGTCCCGAAATCCACCGGAAAGTCTACGACAACGCCAAAAAGAAGTTGCACGGATCCGATCCGCCGTTATCCATGGAATCCGCCGTTTCCGTGTAACCGTTCAATCAAAACATAGGACGAAAGTTACCCTATGGAAAAGAAACACAGAATCGAGATCATCCTGGAAGACGTACGGTCAAAGTTTGATTTGGTACTGGAAGGCCACGACGCACTGAGAAGCGAGATCGCTCGTACGGCTTGCCAGACTCAAGATAAAATTGACCTGATGGAAGAAAAGATTTCCATTCTGAACTACA
>CAINFC010000018.1 GCA_903847975.1 uncultured Acidobacteriota bacterium
CCGACGGTAGCCGCGTTCGGGGCCAGGCGGAACGTGCGGCGCAGCAGCCCGTTGGCAAGAACCAGCTCCGTGTCTTTTGTTCCGCGAAAGGCACCGGACCGCACCGGCAGCGGATGAATCAGCCAGTCTCCCGGATGGGGCTCCCAGGCGGGAGCCGGCGGCAAAAGGCGGGCATCGGCCCTCACACGGCCGTCTTCTGCCGGCCGCGGGGCGGAAAAAAGCCGAAGGGGCAGAACACAAAGAAAGCCCGCCAGCAGCAAGACACTGCGGCAAAACAAATCATAGTGGCGCATGGATTACCTCCTGATCGAATCCGTTTCCACACAGATTATGTCCGATGGCGGGGCGCTTTGTCGTTGCGCCTCGATCCTTTCGGGTAATCTCGTAAAAAGTCTCAAAGCCCAGAAGGGGCTTCGGATCGCAGCCCGGGGTTGGCGCGCTTCGCGCCTACCCCGGGTAGGAATGTTCGGAGGAGGCAACCCTGCAAGGGTTGCGCTCAATCCAGCAACGGTAGATGTTTGCGCAGCCCTTACAGGGCTGATATTTAAACGACTCCGCCTCCCCGGAGTAGCGCCTGCGGCGCAACCCCGGGCTATATTCCGGAACCCCATTGGGGTTCCCGATTTTTTTACGGCGGCGTCCTTTATTATTCCTGCGGAAAGATGGATCATTGCAGCCGGGCCTTTTCCCCAATCGGAGTTTTCATTGTAAGGAGTACAGATTATGGATCGACGTCGTTTTCTTGCCCTGAGTTCCGCTTTGCCGGCCGCTGCCGCTTTCCACCGCGCCGCCTGGGCCGACGATTTGCCGAAAGACATACGGATTACCCGGATCGTCGGCTTTGATCTGGTCAGCCGCCGGGCCAAGTTCTGCGGAAAAAATTCCCGCCTCGACGACCACGGAGACCAGGCCCGGGACCGCATGGTCCGGATGTATACCAGCGCCGGGCTGGAAGGGATCGGGAATTGCCGGGCCGCTGAAAAGGAGCTCTCCACCCTTCTGGGGCGCAATCTGTTCGAGCTCTTCCGCCGGCAGGAAAAGAAAATGCAAAGCCCTTTGGGCCCCGGGACCATGCCGCTCTGGGATCTGGCCGGGAAGGCGCTGCGCAAGCCCGTCTTCCGGCTGCTCGGCGCCGGCGGAGCGGAGCGCGTGCCCTGCTATGACGGCTCCATCTATTTTTCCGACCTGCTGCCCGCCTACGCGCAGACGTGGGCCGACCGTTTCCGGGAGGAGATCGACCTGGGTTTCCGGCGCGGCCACCGGGCGTTCAAAATCAAGATCGGCCGGGGAGCCAGATGGATGCCGGCCGAAGAGGGCTATGCGCGAGACAAGGAGGTGATCCGCCTTCTTCGCCGTCACGTCGGACCGGACATCCTGCTGGGCGCGGACGCCAACGACGGCTATACCCTGGAGCGCACCCGGCAGCTGATCGGCGACCTGCCCGACAGCCGCCTGGCTTTCCTGGAGGAGATGTTTCCGGAAAATGCGGATTCCTATCGGGCGCTGAAAGAATTCCTGCGGCAGCAGCGCTACCGGACGCTCATCGCCGACGGCGAGGGGCAGACCGCCATTGAAACGCTGGCCCCTTTTGTCCAGGCGGGGGCCATCGACGTCTACCAGGCGGACATGAACCGCTTCGGGATCGAAGGGATCCTGCAGGAATCCGCCATGGTGGGCAAGCGCGGAAAGATCGCCCCGCACAACTGGGGCTCCCTGGTGGGCTTCTACATGATCCTTCATGTAGGCCGGGCCATCCCCAACTTCTACCGGGCCGAAAACGATCCGCTGGACAGCGACATCCTCCTGGCGGACGGATATTCCCTGAGTGACGGGCTGGCCACCGTGCCGGAGGCACCCGGCTTCGGGCTGCGGATCCACGAGGAAAAATTCGCGGCCCGCATTCAACCCCGATTCGATCTGCGGCCCTGAAACGGGCGCAGGGAGGATACCGATTCGCTCTGCCGGTTCATCGGTTCCCTGCGGCATCCTGCTCAAACCAGGATCAGTTCCTTCTGGGGGCGAGTCAGATACGGCGCATCATCCGAAGCGACCCGTACGATTTCCTCCATGGTCACCACCCCGCGCCCGAACACCGTCAGGCGCGGCTCAATCGTGAAAACCATCCCCTCTTCCAGGAGCAGAAACGGCCGCCGCGCATACTTGGGCCAGGCCGGCCCCAGCAGCGCCGTGCCGTCATGGGCATAGCGGCCGACCTGATGCCCCAGGGCGTGGGGGAACTCCGCGTATCCCTGGGCCACAATCCATTCACGGGCCAGCCGGTCGATCCCGATGCCCTGTGCTCCGGGGCGGATCGCCTGCCGGGCGAGCTCGATGGCCTGCCGAAGCGTATCGAAACCGCGCTGCACCTCCGGCGGAGCGGCATCCTGCCCCGGCTCGAGGATATAAAAGGTCCGCTGCATGTCGGACACATAGCCCTCGCAGCGCACTCCGAAATCCATGTTCAGGATGTGCCCCGGCTCCACCACCCGTTCGGTCGGCCGGTAGTGGGCGCCGGCGGTGTCCGGTCCGGTGAAGACCGCCGGGCAGTGGGATCCCCAACCAGGCGTCAAACCTCTCCGGCGCACCTCCGCCGTCATGAATTCGGCAATCTGCCGCTCGGTCATCCCGGGGCGGATCCATTCTCCGACCATCCGGAATATATCCTCGGTATGGTCGATGGCGGACTGGATGCGCCGGATCTCTTCCGGCGTCTTGCGCGCCTTCAGGCACGAGCAGATCCGCTCCGCCGAGACCAGACGGTCCTGCCATCCGATCTTCTCGAGCCATCCTTCCAGGGTCAGGTACATGCCGTGAGTGAGGCCGTCGCAGATTTCGCTGTCCTGCGAAAAGTTCACCGCGATGGTCCCGGGCTGTAATTCCCGGAGAAGGCGGATCAAGGAATCCTGCAGCCCCTCCACGTAATCCAAAACCCGGTCGTAGACCTCGAGGTCATCCACCGCTTTGCGGTCCAGCTGTCCCACCAGGGCAAAGGATTCTCCTTTGGCAGTGACCAGCAGGGCGGAGGGCCAGGTCAGATGAGAAGCCACCAGGAAGTCGAGCATGGGATCGTGCAGCATTTCGCTTTCCCGGACGAAAGTCAGCCAGCAGTCGATGTCGAACTGCCGCAAAAGGTCCGCGGCCTGTAACACTTTTTCTCGAATCAGCATATCGGTCTCCGATCGTTATTGGACCTGCTCCTGGAACTCGCCCGCTTTCCGGGTAAACAGCCGGAGCACCAGCAGCCCCAGAAGGGTGTGGGCACCGAGCAGGTACCAGGTATACTCGGGATGCCCGGCACCATGGAAGCTCCCGTAGAGGGAAGTATAGGTGACGCCGCTGAGCGTCCCGCCGATCATGATCGCCAGGAAGTTCATGCCCATGTAGAGCCCGGCCTTTTCCCGGGGTGCGATCCAGGTGATGTATTCCTGAATGCGCGGGGAAGAAATCATTTCCCCGACGGCGAAAAGAAAAATACCCAGGAAAGCCAGCGACGGCCAGGAAACAGCGGCATAGCCCAGAAAGCCGAATCCCAGAGCGGCAACGGCCAGGCCGAGCAAAAAGGTCGGAATCGCCCGGCGGCGCTCAAAAGCCCGGGATACCATGAATTGAAAGATCATAATAATGTAGCCGGTGTGGGAGATGGTTTCTCCCAGCACCCGCCGGATGCCGTCCTTGCCTGCCGAGGAAAAAATGCCCGCCAGAGCAGGGCCCAGGAATGATTCCAGGAACCGGTACAGGCTAGCCGTATCCAGGTCCGAATCGACGTACAGGGCGCAGAGATTGAAAAAACTCCAGAAAGGCAGCCAGAAGAAGATGCCCAGCAGGATCAGGAAAAGAGCAAATCGGAAATCGGCCAGTACCACGCCGATCTCCCGGAGCTTCCCGCCGAGCGTGATGCCTTCCGTCTCCCGCTCGGGCTCCTTATAAAAAAGGAGGGTGATCGCCAGCATAAGCCCGATGCACAGGGCTCCGGCCATAAAGGCGTAATCCCAGGAGATGGCCCGAAGATTGCCCATGACCACCGGGCCCAGCGATCCGCCGACATTCACCATCTGGTAAAAAATCCCGAAGCCCAGCGATTTGTTGGTCCCATCGGTAACCGTGCGCACCGTGCCGGCAATCAAAGGCTTGAAGATGCCGGCGGCCAGTCCGATGGAAAGCATCGTCAGGGCGATCCCCGAAAACGATCGGGTCACCATCAGCAGCAACACGGAGGGGAGGTACGCCAGGTAGGAAACGATCAGCACTTTCTTGAAGCCGAACCGGTCGGCGAAGGTGCCGGACAGCACCGGGATGCCATAGGAAAGCAGGAGAAAAAGGCTCTGCACGATTCCCAGCTGGGCGCGGCTGAAACCCAGGGACGCCATGTAGATCCCGAAACCGAAATAGATCCCGTAGTAGGCGAATCGCTCCAGCACCTCGATGGTGTTGGCAACCCAGAAGACGCGTGGAAATGCTGTTCGATCCGCCATGCATACCTCCCTGCTGTCAAAGGGCGCCGCCAGGCCTTGGACCGGGCCAGCCCGGCAATAAATTGCCGGGCCGCAATTCCGTCGTCCCCCACGGGACTTATGCCTCGGAATAGCCGTCCTGTGGCGGTTTACGCAAGGCCTTCCAACGCCATGGCAGAGCACAAAAGTCCGAGAAACACCCGAAAACAAACATACAATCGAAAGCCGTTTTGAGTACAGTCTTCCGACTGCGCGCTGCACGCAGGTTTCCGCTTGCAGCTCGCAAGCTTGTACTAAACGAAGAAAACTTTTTACGAGATTATCATTTGTGCTTAAAGTCGGGCGAAATGATGCCAGTTCGGGGCGAAGCCCCGGGAAGCGATGTTGTATTGCATGTCGAGCTCCGTAAGGAAAGCCCTGAAAGGGCTTCGGATCGCAGCCCGGGGTTGGCGCACTTGGCGTCTACCCCGGGGAGGAATGCTCGGAGGGGGCAACCCGGAAAGGGTTGGGCAAAATCCAGCAATGGCAGGTGTTTGCGCAGCCCTTACAGGGCTGATTTTCCATAGAATCCGCCTGCCCGGGGTAGCGCCTGCGGCGCAACCCCGGGCTGTGTTCCGGAATCCCTGCGGGGTTGCTGCACCTTTTTGCACCTTCATCATTTGTGGTCTCCTGGCGACAGACCCTTTCGCCTTTCTTTCTGCTCTTCCGGTTGTGCTACCGACCGAGGTTCGGGCGCAGCCGGCGCCAGGCCTCCATCGAGCGGGCCAGGTGCTCCCGGGCGTCCCCGCCGATGCCGTAGCACTGCAGACCGATAGGCCCACGGTATCCCAGCTCCCTCAGGGTGCGCAGCAGCGGCCCGACATCGAAATCGCCCTGATCCAGCGGCTGAATATAGCGGGCCCAGCCGGGCTTTTCGTCGAAGCGGTCCGCTCCGTTGATGGACACCGCCCGGAGCCTAGGCATGGCCTGCTTCAGGAGAGCACGGTAATCCCGGCCCGGATCCACGCGCAGCCAGTGGCAGAGATTGAACATGACGCCGACATTCCGCCGGTCGACCTTCTGCGCCACCCGGATGCTGTCTTCCAGCCTTTCGACCCAGCTGTTGAGGTGGGGATAAAGGAGCAGCTGGGCGCCGGAACCGCGGGCCAGGTCGGACATCTCCCGCAGGATCCGTACCGCGTAGGAATCCACGGAAGGATCCGAAGGCTTGTGCCCGTTCAGGATCAGATCAAACTGCACCTTCCGGCCTTTGACGAGCGCCAGGACCTCCTTGAACCGCGGATCGTAGGGCGGCTTCTTCGGATCGACCTCCACGATCATGGTGATCTGATACAGCCGGAGGCCGGCGGCATCCAGGCTCTGCAGCCGCTCGGCAACCTTATCGAGCCAGAGGTGCCCGACCCCCGGGTAGCCGAGGGCTTTCAGCATTTCCGCCTGCTCGGCAAAGCCGCGCTTTTTGGCGTCGTGCCAATCGATGCAGAAAGGAAAGAAGGGATAGCGGTCCGATTCCGCCCGCAGGGCAGCGCCCGGACACAGGATCCAAAAGACGACCAGAGCGGCCAGCAGTTTTTTGTTGGGCATGTTTCCCACCCCTGAATAAGAAATCAGCCTACCGGGGAGAGTTTTTGCGCTTCAGGTATTCCTGAAACTGCTCCTCGGTGACCCGTGCTTTGAGGTAGTCCTCGTACTCCTTGATCAGCGCCGGGTCCTTGGGGCTGCCGTAAATCTCGCTCGACTTGTACTTGCCCTCGCTGAACTTCAGCCGGGTCCACTCGTCGTGAACGTGGGTGATGTCGGCGGTGTGGATCATTTCTTTGATCATGTGGGGCGGGATGAAAGTGACCCCTTCCCGGTCGCCCAGAACGATGTCGCCCGGCATGACGGTGGTATTACCGACGCGCACTGGAATGTTGATCCCGGTCACCATCACGTTGCGGATCGCCGGCGGCACGGCGCCACGGAAGTAGCCGGCCATGTCGAAAGCGGCAATCCCTTCCAGGTCGCGGATGGCCCCGTCGATGACGAAACCGGCGCGGGTGGTCTTCATAATATAGAAGGCCAGGTTGTCTCCGACAATGCCGCCGGAGGCCAGGCTGCCGAAGGCATCCACCACGAAGACGTCCCCGGGCTGCAGCATATCCAACGCCGTCTGGTGGCTCAGCCGGTCGCCGCCTTTGGCCTTCCAGGCGGCGGCGGTGGCATCGGCCACGTCGGCGCGAATGGGCATCAGCTGCAGGGTGAAAGCCCGCCCCACCAGCTTTTTCCCGGGACGGAGGACCTGCATCCCCTCCACGAACTGGTTGGGATATCCGCGCATCCCCATGCCCAGGACCTCTTCGGCACAGAGCCCTTTCACTTTATCCAGCACGGCATCGGGCACCTTGGGCCGGCCGTCCGGAAACCGGTCATAAGGATTCAAAGGGGTATACTGGATCATCTGCTCCCGGGTCCAGGTGAAGATCTGCCCGCGAAGATCGGCCCAAAACGGCAGCAGCACCGCTGCCGCCAGAATCAGGCCCGTGAGCCGAAGGACCGGAGAATTCTTCCCTTTATGCACAGCATTCGAAACCGACATAGCAACCTCGATTCATATTCATGGAGCCGCCCAGGGCCCCGTTTTATTTTTCCCCAAACCAGGCCGCACCTGGCCGGAGCAGCTTCCGCACGTATTCGTCGTTCATTTCCACGCCGATCCCGGGCGCGTCCGACACGGCGATGTACCCCTTCTGCAGGATATCTCCCTCCTTCACATACTGCTTCCACTCGGCCATCCGCTCGGCGGGGTGGCCCCAGTGCCATTCCAGGACCAGGCAATTGGGAATGGAGGCCAGCACGTGGCAGGAAGCCATGGTGCCCACAGGAGAAGCCTGGCAGTGCGGGGCCATCGGCACATAATAGGTATGGGCCATATCGGCTATTTTCTTGGCCTCCGCCAGGCCGCCGCACTTCTGGATGTCCGGCATGATGATGTCCACGGCCCGCTTCTCCAGCAGCTCCCGGAAACCGTGCCGCAGGAACAAATTTTCCCCGCAGCAGATCGGGGTGTGCGTCGACTGGCGCACGTCCCGCATGGCATCGACGTTTTCCGGCGGCACCGGCTCCTCCAGCCAGAGCAGCTTGAAGGGCTCCAGCTCGCGGGCCATCCGCTTGCCGGTGCCGGCGTCGTAGCGGCCGTGCATGTCCACGGCCAGATCGATTTCCTTGGGAAGCGACTCGCGCATGAAGGCCACCTTGTCGATCATGTGCTCGATCTCCGCATTGTTGGCGGTCCAGTTGACGCGGTCAAAGCGGGCCGGGTCGCTGCCGTTGTCGATGTCGATCTTGGCGGCGGTAAAGCCGAGCTGGATGATCTGGGCAATAAATTCCCTGGCCCGGGGGTCGTTGCGGTTGTCGGTCCCCGAGTCGCAGTAGATGCGGATGCGGTCCCGCATCCTGCCTCCCAGCAGCTGGTAAATCGGCAGGCCCACCGCCTTTCCGGCCAGGTCCCAGAGCGCGATTTCCACCGCAGTCAGGGCGGCCACATATTGTCCGGCCTGGGCCCCCGCAAAAATGCCGGAGGTCCGCAACCGCTCAAACAGGGCTTCGACATGGAGCGGATCCTGTCCCACCAGGGCGGCGCGGAACCCGGCAACGATGCCGGTCCCTCCGCTGACGGCATCCACGCCTTCTCCGTGGCCGAAAATACCCTGGTCCGTGTGGATGCGCACGTGCAGCCCGCGGATCATGGCGGTCTGCACATCGGTGATTTTCAGCCGGGGGCGCCGGTAGGGCGAGACCGAATTCTGCACCGCCGCCGACAGCCCGGAAAAGCTCAGCAGCCCGGCCAGCGCGCCGCTCCCGCTGCGGATCCATTCTCTTCGATTCATATGCCTGGCTCCTTTTTTTATATCGTCAGATGCGGCCGAATTTGGCAACCGCTTCCTTGAGCGACTTCAGTTTTTCGATGAACGGGTAGGTGGAATGTTCCGAATAGTCGAGTTCCTGCGCCTTTTTCAGGATCTCGGCCGCCTTCTCGAAGGGAACCACCACAACGCCGTCCTCGTCGGCGGTAATGATGTCTTTAGGATTCACCTTGACACCGGCGCAGGTCACCGGTACATTCACCCCGGCAAAGCGGAAGTGGCCGATGGTGGTGCCCGGGGACACTCCGCGGCTGTAGATCGGAAACTGCAGGCGCTGGATCTGGGGCAGATCACGTATGGACCCGTCGACGATGGCGCCGGTCAGGCCGCGCACCTTCATGGTGGTGGCCATCAAACCGCCCACCGCACCGTAATTCAGGCCGTCATCCAGCGCCATCACATAGACCGATCCGGCCGGAGCGTTGTCGATGGCATCGATCATCCCGGAGGAGGCCGCGGCCCCTTCCTTGTGCTCTTCCCGTTTCAGCAGCACGGTGACCGCCGGCCCGGCGAACTTGGTTTTAAACAGGGGCCGCATGTCGTGGAACATGTAATTCTGCTTGCCGTAAAGCTGCTCGATGGCATCGGCCACGGAGGCCACCTCCGTGGTGCGGAATCCTTCGATCAGGGGATCCACGACGGTCTGCGCCGGGAGCCAGGCGGCCGCAGCGAGGGCCGCCATTGCCAGAATGGTCATCAGCAGGGCTTTGGTCTTCATAGGGGGTCTCCTCCAGAGATAGTAATTTGTATTGTATGTATGCGCATCTTCGCATTTTAGTAGCCCGCCGCACCCTTGTCAAGGAAAAGGACCTGCCGGGCTACCGGGCCGGTTGTTTTGACTTTTTCCCGCTTCCTTTTTACAATTGCAGCGTATCGGATTCAATCCCGAGAGCCGGATCTTTCGAAGGCGGATTTCAGGGGGGCACTCAAACGGAACAGAACGGTTGGCCGTTTTTCGCACCATGGCCGGATAACGTACGGAGGTTCATCGGCATCGTCCGCCCCTTTGTTGTCGGCTTCTTTTTTCGGCCCGTTCTGGACCCAGTTATTGTTTGTTTGCGGAAAGGATCAGCGCATGAGCATTGAGCGACGCACATTTCTAAAAGCCATCGGAGTTCTCGGCGTCGGCTCGCTCTCCGGATGCAACCAGGCCCCGACGGATAAGCTGCACGCCTATCTGACCCCTCCGGAGGACGTCATCCCCGGAGTTGCCGGCTTTTACGCCACCATCTGCCGCGCCTGTCCCGCCGGCTGCGGCCTCTGGGTCAAAACCCGCGAGGCCCGGCCGATCAAGCTGGAAGGAAATCCGCGCCATCCCGTCAGCCGCGGCGCCCTGTGCCCGCGGGGGCAGGCCTTTATCCAAAGCCTTTACGGCCGGCACCGGATTGCCGAACCCCTGATGCGGGTGCAGGACCGGCTGCAGCCGGTTCCCTGGGCGGAGGCTGTCGATGCCCTGGCGGGACGCCTGGCCAAAGCTTCCTCCGTCACCTTCCTGTCGGGAGCCGAAAGCGGATCCTTCGAAACGGTGCGCGGCGATTTTCTTTCCCGCTTCCCCCGTTCCCGGGCCCTGGAATACGAGCCGCTGGGCATGACCTCCCAGGCGGCCGCCGCCTCGCTGCTTTTCGGCCGGTCCGAGGTCCCCTGGCTCGACCTCCGCCGCACGCATTACGTTCTGTCCCTGGGTGCCGATCTGCTGGATGCCTGGATCTCGCCGGTGCACCTGGCCGCCGAGTGGGCCGAGCGCCACTCCATTCAGAACCAGCGCGCCCTGCGCCTTGACTATGCCGGGCCGCGCCGCAACCTGACGGCCACCGCCGCCGACCGCTGGATTCCCCTTCCCCCGGCCCGCATGGGAGCGCTGGCTCTGGCCTTGGCCCATGAGCTGTTCCTCCGCCGCCGGGACTCGCTGGCCCCCGAACAGGCCGACCTCCTCGGCAAAGCGCTGGCCCGCCTGGGGCCCCGACCGGCGGCGCCTCCCCTGGAAGAGGGGCTCTGGAAAAGCGTTCTCGGGCCGCTGACCGAAAAACCGGGCGCCGTGATTCTCTACGGCGGGGCGGAGTGCCGCACCGCCGAGGCCACTGCGGTTCATGCCGCCGTGCTGCTTCTGAACCTGCTGACCGGCGCCATCGGGTCTTCCCTGCTTTTCGACGCCGGCTACGTCTACTCGAAATTGCATTCGGAAAAGAAGGTGGCCGATGCCATCGATGCCGCGGCGCAGGGAGCCACCGATGTTCTGCTGGTTCACGGCTGCAATCCGGCGGGAACCCTGCCCGCCTCGCTGGAGATTCCCTCCCGGCTCGGGAAGGCGGCCACCGTCGTCGCCATGGCCTACGAGCACAGCGAGACCACGGCCGCTGCGGACTTCGTGCTCCCGGTTCATCATCCCCTGGAATCCTGGGGCGATTACGATGTCACCCGCACCATCTGCGGGCTGATGCAGCCGGTGCGCGCTCCCCTGTACAAAACCCGCATGGCCGGGGACCTGCTGATCGAGCTTTCCCGGAAGACGGGCAAGCCCCTGGCGCACCCGGATTACAAAAGCTACGTGACCGCCCGCTGGGCGGCCATGGCCGCCTCCCAGAACAGCCAGGAGTGGGAAAAAATGCTGATCGATGGCGGACGCTTTGCCGCCCCGGCTCCCCCCTCCAGGCCGGTCGAGCTGATCGATGGCGGCCTGGACCGCCTGCCCGCCATCTCCCTGGAAACCGCATCCGGCGCAGGCTGCACGCTGCTGGCGCCCATGACCGCCCTGCGCTTCGACGGCCGCTCCCGCACCCAGGACTGGCTTTGGGAGGTGCCGGACCCCGTGCTGCAGACCGCCTGGGATCTGCCGGTCGAAATAGCGGCGGACCTGGCCCGGCAGCACGGCATCGCCGACGGGGACCTGGTCTCCCTGAAGGGCAGGTCGGGCGCCGTGACGGGCCTCGCCGTGGTATGCCCGGATCTGTGTGCCGGAACCGCAGCCCTGCCTTTCGGCGGGGGTTCCGCCCCCGGCCCGGAGGAGAATCCCAACCCGGATGTCCTGCGGCTCCTGCCGCCGGTCTTCGATCCGCTCTCCGGCGAACTGGCCCTGGTGGCAACGGGTATCGAGGCGGCCAAAGCCGGTACGGGAACACTGGCCCGCACCCAGGCCAGCAGCTACTCCGACGACCGCTACCTCTGCCTGGCCATGGATCTGGCCGACGCCCAGGCCGGGCGATACCCCCGGATGGTGCGCCACGGGGAAATCCCGGCTTCGGAAGCGGCCGCCGATCATGGCGCCGCGGTGCCCATGCCGGCCGACGACCTGAATCAGCGCCACCCGCATGACGCCGTGCACGAGCTTCCCGATCATCCCGAGCACCGCTGGGGCATGACCGTCGATCTGGACCGCTGCACCGGCTGCGGGGCCTGCATCGTGGCCTGCTACGCCGAAAACAACGTCCCGGTGGTCGGGCGGGAGGAGATCATCCGCCGCCGCGACCTGGCCTGGCTGCGCATCGAGAAGCACATCGTCCGCCACGGACGGGGCCAGCAGGTGCGCTGGCTGCCGGTAATGTGCCAGCACTGCACCAACGCCCCCTGCGAAATCGTCTGTCCGGCCTTCGCCACCCAGCACACTCCGGAGGGGCTGAACAGCCAGATTTACAACCGCTGCGTGGGAACCCGCTACTGCGCCAACAACTGCCCGTACAAGGTGCGGCGCTTCAATTTCTTCGATTATGCCCGGGAAGTCCCGGCCAATGAGCAGCTCAACCCCGACGTCACCGTCCGGCCGCGCGGAGTTATGGAAAAGTGCAGCCTCTGCATTCAGCGGATACGGGAAGTCACCAACCGGGCCAAGGCGGAATCGCGCCCGGTCCGCGAAGGAGAGATCCTGCCGGCCTGCGTGCAGACCTGCCCGACGGGCGCCCTGACTTTCGGGGACTTCCGGCAGGAGAGCTGGCGGGCGACCCGCCTGGCCGCAGACCCGCGGGGCTACCGCCTTCTGGACTACGTGGTCAATACCCGGCCCGGCATCGTCTACCTGCGCAAAGTCAACACCTATCCGGCCCCGCCGGGAGCCTAGCCCCCGGGAAAGCAGAGGAGGAGATCACCCGTGAGCACGCATCCGTCGAACGACGAAAACCTGGGGCGCTTCACCTACGCCGAAGTGGACCGGGACATTCTCGCCACCCTGGGAACGCCGGGCAAAGGCTACCTGGCCCTGCTTCTGCTGTGCCTCGGCCTGGTGGCCCTGGGCGCCTTTTCCTGGACCTACCTGGTGCTGAAAGGGATCGGCGTCACCGGGCTCAACAATGCCGTCGGCTGGGGCTCGCTGATTACCAATTTCGTATTCTGGGTGGGGATCGGCCACGCCGGCACGCTCATTTCCGCCATCCTCTACCTGCTGCGCGCCTCCTGGCGGACGGCCATCTTCCGGGCCGCGGAAGCGGCCACCATTTTCGCGGTGGCCACCGCCGGCCTGTTCCCGCTGATCCATATCGGCAGGCTCTGGGTGGCCTTCTACCTGATGCCCTACCCCAACGGCCGCCAGCTGTGGCCCAATTTCCGCTCCCCGCTGGTCTGGGACGTCCTGGCGGTCAGCACCTACCTGACGGTCAGCGCCATCTTCTTCTTCGTGGGGCTGATTCCCGATATCGCCGCAGTGCGCGACCGGCAGAAGCCGGGGCCGGTAAAATGGATTCTGAGCATCGCCTCCCTGGGCTGGATGGGAACCATGCTCCAGTGGAAGCACTACATGGCGGCCTACGTGCTCTTCGCCGGGCTGGCCACGCCGCTGGTGATTTCGGTGCACTCCGTGGTCTCCTGGGATTTCGCCATGAGCGTCATCCCCGGCTGGCACACCACCATCTTCGCCCCCTACTTCGTGGCCGGGGCCATCCTTTCCGGGCTGGCCATGGTCATTACCATCCTGGTGCCGCTCCGCAAGGTGTTTCGCATCGAGCACATCATCCGGCCCTTCCATTTCGAATCGATGGCCAAGCTGCTGCTCTTCACTTCGCTGATCGTGGGCTACGCCTATGCCACGGAATTTTTCATCGCCTGGTACAGCGGCAACCCCTTTGAAACTTCGGTTTTCGTCTACCGCCCGACGGGGGACCACGCCGTGGCCTTCTGGACCATGGTGGTCTGCAACGCCGTCATTCCCCTGCTGATTTTCCGCTCCCGGATCCGCAAGAGCCTGGGGGCGCTGTTCGTCATTTCGCTCTTCGTCAACCTGGGGATGTGGTTCGAGCGCTTCAATATTATTGTCACTTCGCTCGGCCACGCCTACATGCCAAGCCGCTGGGGTTCCTACACCATGAGCCTGACCGAGTGGGGCATCATGCTCGGATCCTTCGGCTGGTTCTTCCTGCTCTTTCTGAGCTTTATTCGCCTGCTGCCGGCCGTTTCCATCGCGGAGATGAAAGAAGCCATGCCGGCGCCGGCCAAGGGAGCCACGTCATGAAAGAAAACGCACCGGGGCTGCTCGGGCTTTTCGCCGACACCGGAGGGCTGCTCGAAGCCCTGCGCCAGGCCAAGGCGCAGGGCATACCGATCCGCGAGGTCTATTCGCCGGTCCCCTGCCACGAAGTCGAACACCTGCTGGATCCCAGGCCCAGCCCGGTCCGCTACGTCACCTTTACCATGGGACTGATCGGCTGCGTCAGCGGCATCGCCCTGGCTATCGGCACATCGCTGATCTGGAATATGATCGTGGGAGGCAAGCCGGTCACGGCGGTGATTCCCTTTCTGGTCGTCGGTTTCGAGCTGACCATCCTGTTCGGTGCCATCGGCACCCTGCTGGCCCTGCTCTTCTGGGCCGGGCTTCCCAACCGACGCTTTTTTACCGCCGTCTACCGTCCGGAATTCACCCTGGACCGCTTCGGCGTCTGGCTGGAATGCCGTGACGGCCAGGCCGATTCCGTTCGCCGATTGCTGGAACAGACAGGGGCCGCCGAAATTCAGCCGGTCCGCCCGGAGTGAACACCAACTGCATTTCACCTTTGCGCCGTGATGAGGTCGTTTATGAAATCTTCGGAACTGGAACAGGCGGTCCTGGATTCGACGCCGCTGGTTCTGCCTCCGGGAACCCGGATCCTCTCGCTGGTTCTGATGGGGCTGGGCGCGGCGGGCTTTTCCGCCGGATTCGTCGCCGGCCGCCCTGCGGAATCCTGGACTGCCCTGCTGGTGGGCACCGTGCTGCTGATCGGGCTGGCCGTGGTCGGGATCGTCTTTTCCGCCATTTTTCAGGTCACCCGGGCCCGGTGGGGACGGGCCTACCGCCGGCTGGCGGAAGGCAGCCTGGCGCTGATGCCGCCGGCCCTGCTTTTCCTGCTGCTCTTCCTGGCCGGAGGAGGACCGTATCTCCCCTGGGCCCACGCCGAGCACCTCAGCGGCGGCAAGCATATCTGGCTGAGCCGCCCTTTCTGGGATGCCCGGGTGCTCCTCTGCCTGGGGCTCACCTACGCGCTGGCGCTGGTTTTCCTTTATTATTCGCTGCGCCGTGATTTCTGCCTCCCGGCCGTCAGCGGCCGTTTGCAAGGGCCTCTGTCCCGCTGGCTGGCGCGCGACATCCCGGAGCCGGCCGGCGAGTCGGAGCGCTGCAGCCGGCGCCTCGCCGCGCTGGCTCCGCTGCTGTGCATCGCGTATGCCGTCTGCTTTACGCTGCTCGGATTCGACCTGATCATGGCCCTGGAGCCGCAGTGGATCAGTGCGCTCTTCGGCGCATGGTATTTCATGGGACATCTTTTTTCGGGGCTGGCCCTCCTGATCCTGGTGGCTTCCGCCAAGCAGGATCAGTACCGCCTCGGCGCCTTTTTCAGCGCCGCCCGGCAGAAGGACCTGGCTACGCTGCTCTTCGCCTTCGGACTGGTGAACATCGATTTCTTCTGGTCCCAGTACCTGACCATCTGGTACGGCAACCTGCCGGAAGAAACGGAGTACATCATCACCCGCACCCTATCCGCGGAGCAGCCCTGGCCGCACATCGCCTGGCTGGCGCTGACCTTCTTTTTCATCATTCCCTTTGCCGCCCTGCTGTTCCGGAAAATCAAGCAGAACCGGGCGCTGCTCGGGGCGGTCTGCCTTTTGGTCATCGGCGGAATCTTTCTGGCCCGGTTCGTGGAAATCGCTCCGGCCCTGCTGCCGCAGCCGCCGGGGGCCGGCACGGCCGCCCTGATTCCCGTGCTGCTCTCTTCCGGGTCGGTTCTGCTCGCCGGGCTCGGAGCCGGCCTTTGGCTCTACAACTGGTTTCTGACCCAGGTGCCGGTTCTGCCGGTCGGGGATGAAATTTTCCGAAGCGAATTAGCTGGAGGAGGGGAGGCTCATTCATGACGTCCGTCAATCCCGTTCCGACTCCGCGCCGCCTGTGGGGCGGCTGGGCCGGCCCGCTGCTCCTGGCGCTTTTCCTTCTGGCGGTCGGCGCCATGCTGCTGGGTTTCTTCTATTACCCCGGCCTGGCCCGGCAGCACGGCAGGCAGATTGCCTTCCAGGAGGTGATGTTCGGCCCCAAGCTGGAGCAGCCCATCGCTTTTTCCCACCGGCTGCACGTCACCGACAAGCAGATCGACTGCGCCTACTGCCATCCCAACGGAGAGCGTTCGCCGCACCCCGGCCTGCCCACCGCGGAGAAGTGCCTGGGGTGCCATAACCACATCATTCCCCAGCACCAGGAAATCCTGAAGCTGAAGCAGTTCGCCGCGGACGGCACCTCCGTGCCCTGGGTTCGCGTGTATTACAGCCCGGACCACGTCTATTTTCCCCATTTCCGGCATCTGAAAAAGGAGGTCCGCTGCCAGGAGTGTCACGGCGAGGTGGAAAAAACGGACCGCCTGAGCCAGGTGACTTTTTATATGGGATTTTGCGTTCAATGCCACCAGGAGCGGCAGGCTCCCATGACCTGCAGCGCCTGCCACCAGTGAGGAGGACCATGATCGACTTTCTATTCCCCGATGAACCGGGAAGCGCCTCGCGGCGCTTTTTCATGACCGCCTCCTTCTGGCTGCTGGTCGGGCTGACCTTCGGGTTGCTGGGGGCTATTGTCATGATCGCCCCGGATCTGATGCCGGCGCTGGCTCCCTTTAGCTTCGGAAGGCTGCGGCCCACGCACATCAATGTGCTGATCTTCGGCTTCCTGCTCTCCGCCTATTTCGGAGGCCTGCTCTATGTGGTGCCCGCGGTCTGCCGCACCCGGCTGAGCTACGAAAGGCTGGCCAACTTCGCGGTCTGGTACTGGAACGTGGTTCTGCTGAGCATTCCCGCCGCTCTGCTGCACGGCTGGACGCAGGGGCGCGAGTATGCCGAAATGCCCTGGATCGTCGATATCGGCATCCTGGTCGCCGTGGCTGTTCTGGCCTTCCTGGTCTTCACCACCATTGCCCGGCGGAAGGAGAATCTGCTCTATGTCAGCGTCTGGTACATCGCCGGCGGGCTGATCTGGACCTTCTTCGTCTTCGCCGTGGGCAACGTCGTCTGGAATCCGCCCACCGGCTCCTGGTTCGGCATGAACGACCAGATCCTGATGTGGTTTTACGGGCACAATGTCGTCGGCCTGGTGGTCACCCCGCAGGCCATCGCCCTGGCCTACTTCATCATTCCGCGGGCTACGCGGACACCGCTTTACAGCCACGCGCTCTCCCTGTTCGGCTTCTGGGCACTGATCGTCATGTACACCCACACCGGAACCCACCATTTGCTGCAGGCCCCGGTTCCGCAGTGGCTCAAAGTGATTTCCATCGTTAATTCCATCGCCCTGATCATCCCGGTCTTCGCCTTCCTGACCAACGTCTGGCTGCCGATCAAGGACCGCTTCGGGCGGATTTACGACGATGTCGGCGCCAAGATGGTTTTCACCGGCACGGTCTGGTATTTCATCACCTGTCTGCAGGGCCCCTTCCATTCCCTGCCGTCGGTGCAGCGGGTCACGCACTTCACCCAGTGGGTGGTGGCCCATGCCCATATCGCCCTGTTCGGCTTCGGCGGCTTCATCGCCATGGGCGCCATCTATTTTCTGCTGCCGCTGCTCGGGCGCGAGATTTACAGCAAGCGGCTGGCCAACATGCAGTACTGGCTGATGCTGGTCGGGCTGACCGGGCTTTTCCTATCGCTGACTTTCGCCGGGCTGATCCAGGGAGAAGGCTGGCTGAACGGCGAGGTGGTTTATCGCCTGCTTCCCGAGCTGCAGCGCTATTTCCTGGTGCGGGGAATTTCGGGAGTGCTGCTGGTCATCGGCGGCGGCCTTTTCATTTTTAACGTCTGGATGACCCTCCTGCGGAAAAAATCCGGAGCCGGCCCAGCGTTGACCAAGGAGGTTGTGACCGCATGATTCACATGAATCCCAAAATCGTCGGCCTGGGCACCACCTTCCTGCTGCTGCTGATTTTCGGGGCGGTGGTCGTAGCCCCGCGCTATACCAATCCGGAATCGGACCGGGTTTCCGACACCTACCGCCCGCGGACCGACCTGGAAGAAAAGGGCCGCGCGCTTTACATCAGCTACGGCTGCCAGTACTGCCATACGCAGTACATCCGCACCATCGACTGGGACCTGGGCGCGGATCGCATCGCCCAGGCCGGAGACTACGCCCGCGACACCTCGCCGCAGCTGGGCTCCAATCGGATCGGCCCGGACCTGTCGCAGGAGGGGGGCGAGCACACCGACGACTGGCACTTCGCCCACTTCCGCAATCCGCGCTGGACGCGGCCGGAATCGATCATGCCCTCTTTTTCCTACCTGGCGCCGGAGGAGAGGAAGGCGATGACCGCCTACGTGCAGAGCCTGGGCGGCCGGTCGGCCGACGGCCGCGTCGAGCGGCAGTGGCACTGGCGCCGCCAGGCGATCGCCGCCTACCAGGCGGGCGTTGACGAGAACATCCGGTGGCTGCACAGCAAGGTTCCCGACGGCTGGCTGCGCGTTCCGAATCCGTATCCCATTACCGACGCCTCCTTCAAGCGCGGCGAAGTCATCTACCAGCGCCACTGCCTGGGCTGCCACGGGCCGGTCGGAGACGGGCAGGGGCCGGCGGTGGCCGAAATCTACCCGCCGCCTCTGAACTTCACCACGCTGAAGCGCCACGGAATCGCCGGGGGAGCCACCGGCGGCATGCTTTATTACCAGATCATGAACGGGATCACCGGGACGGCCATGCCCTACTTCAAGCGCGAGCTGGAAAGCGAAAAGATCTGGGATGTATCCAATTACGTAGCCAGGCAGTTTATCGGGATCGTCGATGCCAACCAGGAGCCCAAGGGGATCGACGCCGCGTTCGAACCGGTGGAAAAGAAATAGCCGGGAAGGGAGGACGTATGAACCAGTTCGTTCACCTGTGGCTGATCTTCCTCTCGACGGGTTCGGCCATGGCGGTATTTGCCGTCGTCTGGGCCATACGCCGCCGGCAGTTCGACGACCAGGACCGCGCCCGATACCTGCCGCTGGTGGACCTGCCGGGGGATGCGGGCGGAGACCGGCCTCCGATCCGGCGGGGAGCCAGCCTGTATGCCCTGCTGGGGATTCTGGCCATGGGGCTGGTGGTGCTGGCGGTTACCCTGACCGTGGTGCTGCGCCACGGATGAATTCGCCGCACGGGAAGGAAAAGGGAAAGCGAAAGAGACCATGAATGTGATTTGGGAGGAGAGCGATCATGCCGCCGTATGACTGGCTTCATTTTGAGAACTTTCTGCTGATGATGGGACTGGGGCTGGCCCTGGCCGCCGCCATTCTTCTGGCCCGCGGCAGCGACCTCTTCTCCTTTTCCTTTCGCCGGCAGACCGAGCAGCAGCTGGAAGACACGCTGCACGAGTTCGGCGGAGAAGTAAAAGAGTACAACCGTCCGGTCCCCCTGCTGATCTGGCTGGTTTTTGTCGGCTACCTGGTCTGGGCGACCGGATATGTCATTTATTGCGGGTGGTACGGATTATGAGTGAAAACCTTTCCTCTGCCTATCGCCAGGGCTGCCGGAGGGGCTGGCTGCTCACGGCGGTCGCGGCGCTCTTTATCGTCGCTTTCTTTCTGCTCACCTGGCGCATGAACACCCCGCCCCGGCCGAGGGGCTGGGACATGGGAGGGACCGCCTTCGTTCCGGCCTCCTCCGACTATGCCGTGAGTTCCGAGCCCATTGCGCCCGCAGCCACGACCACCACCACGACGATTCCCAAAGGGGGGAAATGAATATGCGCCTGCGGATTCTTTTTACGGCGGCGTGCCTGCTCGGCCTGGTCTCCGAAGGGTGCAGCCGCGGAGATTACCTCGGCCCGGTGGAGCGCACCATGCGCTCCCTGACCCGGGACTGGGACATGTGGTTCACCCCCTCGGTGCGGCCTCACGAAGCCCCGCTGCTGCCGGCCCTTGCGGGAACCGTTCCCCTGGCCGGGAAGGTGACCTATGAAAAGGCTTTGGCGGAAATGGAGGCGATTCCCGCCGGGCAGCGGCCGGCGCGGGCCGCGCTGAGCTACCGCCGGTACTGTTATCACTGCCACGGACCGCACGGGGACGGAAGGATCATCGTCGGGGAGAGCTTTGACGTCCCGCTTCCCGATCTGCGCCGCCCGGCCACACAGCAAAAGACCGATGCGGCTCTCTTCCAGCAGGTCATGCACGGGAGCGCCAACATGATCCCGCTGGCCGATACCGTACCGCCGGCCGAGGCGCTCCTGGCCCTGGCGCATGTCCGCAGCCTGGCCGGCGCCCCGAGCGAACCGTTCTATCCCCCGCGCCACGCGGAGCCGATTCGCTAGCACCCCTGTTGAGCGCCGAACCTTCTCCTCCATCCTGCCGGCTTTGCGGTCTGCCCGTGCCGGCCAGCCGGCAGCGGGAGACGGTCTTCTGCTGCGCAGGGTGCGAGCGCGTTTACGAAGTCTTGCAGAGCCTCGATGAAGTGCAGGGCCGGGCCTACGTGGAGGCGGCCCGGAGGCTGGGGCTCATTCCCGGCGGGGAGGCCTCGGCGCCCGCTTCGCCGCAACTGCCCGAGGATCCCTCGGCCCTGCGCCAGGAAAAATATCGGATCGAGGGGCTGTTTTGTCCGTCCTGCGCCTGGGTTCTCGAGCAGGTGCTGCTCGCCCAGCCCGGCATACGGCAGGCCCGGGCCAATTTCTTCAGCGGCAGCTGCCTGCTGGAGTACGATCTGCGGCGCAGCAGCGCCGAGCAGATCAACCGGATCCTCTCCCCTCTCGGATACCGCCTTCAGCCGTTGGAACAGCCGGGCCAGGAGGCGGAGCGCCGCCTTACCTTTGCCTTCATGGTATCGGGGGTGCTCTGCTGCAACCTGATGTCCATCAGTTTTCTGCGATATGCCTACAACCTGGGGTGGATCAGCCAGCTGCCCGACTTTCTGGTCTGGCTGGAACTGGCCCTGACGGCTCCTATTCTTTATCTCGGCTGGCTGCCTATGCTGCGACGGACATGGCAGGCCCTGAAGCGCGGGCGGGTCCTCATGGATGGGCTGGTCGGCCTGGCGGTCGGAGCCTCCTTTTTCCTTTCTCTGGCGGCCATGGGCAGCCGGCGCAGCGACATCTACTTCGAGACCTCCGCCGGGCTGGTAACTATATTTCTTTTCAGCCGGCTGGTGGAAGCGCGGCTCCGGCGCCAGGCCCTGGCCGGCCTGGCCACGCTGATGCACATGCCTGTGCAGCGGGTCCGGCAGGAAGCGGAAAAAGACCGCTTTCGATATCCTCCGGTTGGCGAGATCCGGCCGGGAGACCAGCTGGTGTTTGCTCCGGAGGAGCTGGTTCCCTTTGACGGGTGGGTCAGCGGGGACCGGGTTTTCGTCAGCGAAGCGGTGCTGAGCGGGGAGCCCCGACCGGTCCTCAAAGGCCAGGGGGACCGGATCCTGGCTGGCTCCACGGTACAGGAAGGAGAGTTGCTCCTTACCGTGGAGCGCCCCTATTCGGATACCCGTCTTTTTGCCATTTCCGAAACCATCCGCCAATCGCTGGAGGCCAATGAAAGCCGGCTGCGCTCGGCGGACCGGATTGCCCAGTGGTTTGCGCCTGCGGTCCTCCTGACGGCCGTTGCCACCTGGATTCTCCGGGCTTGGCCCCATGGCTGGCCAACGGCCTGGACGCCGGCCGCCTGGTTTCCGGCGGTGGCGGTGCTGGCCGTCGCCTGCCCCTGCGCCTTCAGCCTGGCCGGTATAACCGCAGTGTCTGCTTGTCTGGGAATGCTGCTCCGGCAAGGCATCCTGGTCAAGGATCCCGCCCAACTGGAGCGGCTCAGTGGAATCGATGCGCTGCTCTTCGACAAGACCGGCACCATCAGCCAGGGCCGGCTCGCCCTGGAGCAGATTGCCTGGCGGGGCGGGCCGCAGCCGGAGCTGCTCGGATGGGTAGCGGCGGCGGAGCAGGGTTCGATGCACCCGGTGGCACAAACGGTTCTCCGCCAAGCCCGGGAAGAGGGCTGGACCATTCCCGGCGGGCTGCAGGGCAGCGCGGACATTCGCCGCCAGGGCCGCCGGGTCGCTGGTCCTGCAGGGGAAGAGTTTCTGGTGGGGACTGCCGATCTGTTTTCCTCCGTCTTCGATTCCCCGGCGGTCGCTCCGCGCCACACCCTGGTCTGGTTCGGCTTCGCGGAGCGGGCCGAGGGCTGTTTGCTGCTGAGCGACCCGCTGCGTCCCCAGGCTGCGGAGACCGTTCACACCTTGACTCGGCAGGGGTACGGCTGCGGGCTGATCTCCGGAGACCGCCAGGAAGTCTGCGACTGGATCGGCAGGCAGGTAGGCTTTTCGACTGCGCGGGGCCGCGCCTCGCTGGAGGAGAAAGTCGATGCCGTCCGGCAGCAGGAAGCCTTGGGCCGCAAAACGGCATTCATCGGCGACGGGACCAACGACGCCCTGGCCATGGACCGCGCCACTGCTTCTGTCGCCCTGTCGCACGGCTCCGACGAAGCTCTGTCCGCTGCAGGTTTCATTCTGCTTTCCGGGCGGCTCTCCGAACTCCCCTTCCTTTTTCAAACCGGCCGCAAGCTTGCCCGGGTGATCCGCCACAACTACCTCTGGGCCTTCAGCTTCAATACTCTATTTATTCCTCTGGCCGCCCTCGGCTACCTGACCCCTCTGTGGGCCATGCTGCTCATGCTGGCCAGCTCCACAGCAGTACTGCTCAACTCCCTGCGCATGCGCCGCCCTGCCCGCTAAAGCCAAGCCCTGGGGCCCCGAAAAAGGGTCCCGTAAAAGGGGTCCCGGTCCCGTAAGGGTCCCGAAAAAGGACACCCATGAAAGGGGTCCCGAAAAAGTATTTGGGGGGAGGCCCCATTTATTGGAGGTCCCGAAAAAGGACACCCATTATTGGGGGGGAGGCCCCAAAAGGCCCCAACGCATAAGAACACCCATTTATTGGACACCCATTTATTGGACACCCATTAATTGGAGGCTCAGGCGCCAGAACAATGGGTGTCCAGTATTTCCCTCCAGTATTTCCTCCCAATTTAGGGTGTCCAGATTTTCCCAGCAGAATTTTTCTTCGTAGAATGACCAAGGGAAACGTTATGTCCATGGAAGGAATCTAAATGGAGGTTTCCCATGACCATCGCCCGTAAAGATATCGTTGCAAGCGGAGTGGAACGAGCTTATCACTGCACTGTACGTTGCGTTCGCCAGTCATACCTTTGCGGTCGGGATGCCCAGACCGGTTGCAACTACGAGCATCGTAGGAATTGGATCAAAGATCGTTTGAGGTCCCTAAGCGGACTCTTTGCTGTGGACATTATTGGTTACGCAGTCATGAATACGCACATTCATGTCATTTCCCGTATCCTGCCCTCAAAATCAGAGGCCTGGACAGAAGAAGAGGTTGCCCACCGCTGGCTGACGTTATATCCACCACGAGCACGGGAAGGAGAATTGCCGAAACAGGCTCATGAGAGAAAGTTAGCCAACCTACTGGTTGACCCGGAGCGGGTGGCACTGCTTCGCAGCCGTCTTGCCAGCTTGAGCTGGTTCATGCGCTGCCTAAATGAGCACATTGCCCGTAAAGCCAACCGAGAGGATCGGTGCAAGGGACGATTCTGGGAAGGCCGATTCAAGTGCCAGGGCTTACTGGATGAAGCAGCGATTCTGGCCTGCCTGACCTATGTAGACCTCAATCCAATCCGTGCCGGCATGGCAACAACGCCAGAGGAAAGTGATTACACTTCAGCGCAGGATCGGATAGTGGCCAGGCTGGCTGGAATGAAAATGACCAGGATTGGCTCTGAAAAAGCTCTCCCAATGGTCAATTCTGAGGGAGCGATATCAAAAGATGGAAGCTGCAAGGAATCCTCACCGGAAAATACTCTGGTAGCCCAAGTGCAAGCAGAACAACAAGCGGATGTCTGGCTGTGCCCAATCAGCGACCAATCGGACAGGGTGGGGGTATTTCGAGCACTGACACTTTCAGAATACCTTGATCTGCTTGATGCCACCGGACGAATCGTCCGGTCGGACAAGCGGGGAGTGATTCCCTCGGAACTGGCGCCGATCCTGGCCAGACTGGATGTTAACACGGTGCGCTGGGCAGAAACGATTCACCAATACAAACGCCTGTTCCGGCGGATGGTTGGTCGGGCGGCAGCCGTAGCTGAGGCGGCACGGACTGCCGGACGAAGGTGGTTCCAAGGGACCCGGGCCTGTAACTCTGTATTCAGACCAGTAGCCTGTTGAGTCTCTGCATAAGCAAGAGCGTATCTCTGTTTTTTCCAAGCGGCCAGTTTCATTTAGCCCTTCATCAACCGGCTGTACGTCCGTCCCTAAAATTGAGTTCCTGCAAACCCATCACTTCCAATTAGGATTGACCTCTCCCGCTCACGGAAATCGGTTTCCTTCTCAGAAATGGCCGATTGGCATCACCCGACGGGCGTCTCCTGTGAGTCCTCATTTTTCGTTACCACTACTCGCTCGAGGGTCTGTCGCAGAACGAGCAATGGTTTTAATTCACTGCTAATTGTTAAAAAAATTGGGTGTCCTTTTCCTCGGGTGTCCTTTTCCTCTTTTCCTCTTCCTTTCCTCTTCCTTTTCCTCCTATCCTTTTCTACTCCGGGATAAAATGGAAACCATGAACAGACCCATTCGATGGATTGTTTTTGTGGCTTTTTCAGCCATTTTCAACATGGCCATGACGCCAGCCGGAAATCGCCCGCCCGCTGCCCGTACCAACATCCTTTGGATCACCTGCGAGGATACCAGTCCGCACTTCCGCTTCTATGGCGACTCTTACAGCACCACACCCAACCTGGATCGCTTCGCCCGGCAGGCTGTGCGATACAACAACGCCTTTGCCTATACCGGCGTTTGCGCCCCCAGCCGGTCGTGCCTGATTACGGGAGTCAACCCGGTACGTCTCGGCAGCCACCATATGCGCTCGAATACCCGGCTGCCCGAAAACGTGAAATGCTTTCCGCAATATCTTCGCGAAGCCGGTTACTATTGCTCGAACAACAGCAAGACGGACTACAACTTCAAAGCCCCGAACGACCCGTGGGATGAATCCAGTCCGCAGGCGCACTGGCGGAACCGCCGGCCGGGTCAGCCGTTTTTCAGCGTGTTCAACATCAACGTCAGCCACCAGAGCTTTCTCTTCGGCAGCGATGAGGAGCACCGCCTCCGGACCAAACGCGTCCCGGACGCTCTGCGTCATGATCCCGCACACGCGCCGACTCCGCCGTTTCATCCGGCCACACCGGAATTCCGCAACGATTGGGCCCGGCATTACGACAATCTGACCGCCATGGATATTGAATTCTCCGACCGGCTAACGGAACTGGAGGAGGACGGGCTGTCAGAAGACACGATCGTATTTTTCTTTGCCGACAACGGCACCGGAATGCCCGGTATCAAATGGTATGTTTGGGACTGGAGCATTCACGTACCCATGCTGGTGCGCTTTCCCGAAAAGTGGCGGCACTTTGCGAGCGCGGCACCGGGCGCATCCGTGGACCGTCTGGTTGCTTTTGTGGATTTTGCACCTACCATCCTCCACCTCTGCGGGGTCAAGCCTCCGGCGCATATGGAAGGAATCCCCTTTCTCGGAGAGAATACCGGTCCGCCTCCCAGGTATGTCTATGGGGGTCGGGACCGGATCGGGTCGAGCTACGACATCAGCCGCTATGTGCGGAGTGAGCGCTACCAGTACATCCGCAACTTCCTTCCTCAGCTGCCCTGGGGACAATTTATCGACTATGGTCAGAATATCGCCAGCATGCGAGCCTGGCAAAAGCTGCAGGAACAGGGCCGGCTGCAAGGCTTGCCTGCCCGCTTCTATCAGGTTCCCAAGCCGGTCGAAGAACTCTACGACCAGAAAAACGATCCCTTTCAGACCCGCAACCTGGCCGGCCACTCCGGGCATCAAAAGGAGCTCCTCCGGCTCCGAGCGGAATGCACCGCCTGGATGAAGCGAAATGGCGACCTGGGCCTGTTGAACGAATATCAGCTCTGGCAGCGAGCCCGAAACAGCACCCCATACGAAATTGCCAAGAATCCGCAAGCCAATCCTCTCGAGGAACTCCTGGATGCCGCCTGGATCGCCAGCCGGATGGAGGCTGCGCAAATTCCCAAGCTGGTACAACTCCTTCGTCATCCTGACCCCGGATTGCGCTGGTGGGGGACAACCGGCCTGGCGGCACTGGGCACTCGGGCGATGCCCGCCCTGACCGAGGCTCGCGAGGCATCCCGGGATGAATCACCTGACGTTCGTATCGGCGCCGCAGAAGTGCTGGCCAACCTGGGGCAAGACAACGAAGCACTTACAGTTTTACGCGCAGAGCTGAAGCAGCACAACGAATTTGTGCGCCTGGCGGCGCTCCATGCGCTGCACCGCATGGGGCGCCGCGCCCTGCCGGCATTGGACGACATCCGTGCCGCCGGCTACCCCGTCGAGAGAACCCGGGAGAGCCACGGTGCCGACTCGGTCCAACGCATGGTAGCTTATCTGCCGGGCCTGCTGGCAAAGTAGGAAAGGAAAAACATGACATCTGCAGGAATTGCCCGCTTCACGCCTTGTGATGACCGTACCGCGGTTGGGTTGATCGGCCTCGGCCTGGTCGGAACAGCACTGGCCGGCCGCCTCCTGGATCGTGGCTTCGCGATTATCGGCTACGATATCGACCCTGCCAGGATTGAGGCGCTGGTCGCCATTGGGGGCCATCCGGCCTCCGGTCCTGCCGATGTCGCCAGGTACTGCTCCCGCATTTTCCTGGCACTGATGAACACCTCCATCGTACAGCAGGTAATAGAAGGCCCCGGCGGAATGATGGAGGCCACCCCCCTTCCTTCCCACATTCTGGACGTTTCCACCGGGAACCCCGAAGAGACGCGGGCACTCGCCGAACGCCTCCGCCGGCAAGGCATCGCCTTTCTGGACTGCCCGGTGAGCGGATCGAGCCGCCTGATCCGGAGTGGCCATGGAGTTTTCCTGGTCGGCGGCCGGGCGGAAGATTTTGAATTCTGCCGTGACCTGTTCGAAGCCCTTTCGGCAAGAGCGGTTCATCTCGGGCCCAGCGGCAGCGGGAGCAAGGCCAAGCTGGCCAGCAACCTCATTCTCGGGCTGAACCGCGCTGCTCTGGCCGAAGGCCTGGTGCTGGCCGAAAAACTGGGACTGGACCTCCCGCAGTTCCTGGAGCTTCTGCGCATTTCCCCAGCTTATTCCCGAGCCGTGGACGATAAAGGAGCCAAAATGATCCAAGGCGATTTCCGGGCGGAAGCCCGGCTGAGCCAGCACCACAAGGACCTGTCGATCATTCTCGAAACCGCGGAAAGCCTAGGTCTGGAGCTTCCGCTGGCCCGGGTTCACTCCCGCGTGCTGCAGGAGGGGATCGAATCTGGCGAGGGAGACCTCGACAACTCAGCGGTCATCCGGGCCATCCGCCGCCGAACCAAAACCTCCCCATAAGTATTCTATCGATTTCCTGGCCGCCGGTTTCCATATTCGTTCCGACCGGCTTTCCCCCTCAGGCCCCCCGCTTCCTGGACTGCAGCCACTCCCATACCGTCATGCCGGCAGTGGTGTTTTCCGCCGGAAAAAGGAAGCTGGCCAGCCATCCGACCATCAGGATGATCATGTGACCGATGACCCCGATCATGAAATCGTGCAGCTTCCAGTTGTAGGAGCCCATGTCAACAACCGGCCTGGCTCCCGAAGTAAGCGTCGCCCAGGCGGTAAAAAGGATGCAGGCGGCGATGCCGATGTAGAGGCCCTGCCGGTTGGCTCTACGGCTGAGGAACGCCAGCAGAAAAAGCCCGGCCAGACCGCCCGAAGCGATGGAGGAGACCGTAAACCACATCGTAAGCGCCGTCCCCTGGGTGTGCGCCAGCAGCAGCCCGGTGGCCACCGCCCCCATGCCGGTGACGCCGACGATCCCCTTGGCGATATTCAGGCGGCGCCGGTCGCTGCTCCCCTTGCGGAAAAAACCATAGAAATCCTCCACACAGACCACCGCCAGGCAGTTGAGATCCGAAGCCAGGCCCGACATAGCTGCCGCCATCAGGGCGGCGATAAAAAGCCCGGCCAGGCCGGCGGGAATATGAGTGGTGAGAAAGTGGGGAAAGACCTGGTCGGCCTTGGTGATGTGAGCGGGCAGCGCCTCGCCGGTCAGCTTGTAGAAGGACCAGAGCATGGTGCCCACCAGCATGAACAACGTCCACACCGGGATGCAGAGCAGCGCTCCCAGGCTGATTCCCCGCAGCGCCTCCTTGTGGCTCCGCGCCACCAGGTAGCGCTGCACCACGGTCTGATCGGCGACATACTTCTGCAGATACCAGAAAAATCCATAGCAGACCAGCACCACGATGGTCGGTTTGGTGAAGTCCAGATCGAGGCTGCCCAGGCTGAACTTGCCGTTGTCCCAGGCCACCTGGAAGGCAGCGGAAGGCCCTCCCGGAGTATAAAGAAAGAAGTATCCCAGGCAAATCAGGGCGCCCATCGATTTCAGAATTCCCTGCACCACCTCGGTCCAGATCACCGCCTCCAGACCGCCGATCAGGCTGTAAAAAATGGTGATGGCCCCCACCCAGAGAATCACCTGGTCCAGGGGCCAGCCGGTCATGCTGCTGACCACCAGAGCCAGGGTGTAGAAGATGAAGCCCATCTTGGAGAAATGGGCCAGAGCGAACGCCAGGGCGCTGTAGAGGCGGGCCGGCTTGCCGAAGCGCTTTCCGAAATATTCGTAGGCGCTCATGCCCACCGCCTCACGGTAAAAGGGGACAATCACCGAGCCCACCAGCAGCAGGACCACGGCGATGAGGAATCCCGGGACCAGGTTGGACCAGTCCTTGGCATAAGCCGAACCGGGATAGGCCACATAAGTGACGCTGGTGATGATAGTGGCAAAGAGCGAGATACCCATGGCCCAGGAAGGGATGGAGCGCTTGGCTACAAAGTAGGCCTCGGTGGAGGTCTGCCGTCGGGCAAAGCGTATGCCGATGTACACCATCGAAGCCATATAGAGGATAACAATGAGCAGATCCGCCAGGCGAAGGTTGGTCATGGCCGTCCCTCCCTATTTGATCATCTTGCCGGACTGGAAGCTGCTTTCGCCGGCAGGATTTCCGGATGCATCCCATAGGCGCGCCGGGCCGTGGGCCTTGAATCCTCTCCAGGCGGATTCGGACTTCAACCGGCCCGATGGCCGGTACTGCCGCCAGACGGCACTCCCTTTCTCCTGAACCTCCCAGGACCAGAGAAGCCTGCCGTCCCGGCTCCAGTAGCTTTCCGTGCCGCTTTTCCGGCCCAGTCGGTAAGTGGCCTCGCGCTGCCGCTGCCCGTTGTCGTAGAACCAGGTCTCGGCCCCCTCCAGCAGGTAGCGTCCGTCGTCGGCCACACCTCCGCTCCAGACGATTCTCGGCTTGCCATCCGGGTAGCGCTCCTCCTGCCGGCGGATTTGGGCAATGGACGTGGCACGGGAAGCCATCAGCTCCGCGTCCGATCGCTGCCCCTGCTGGTCATCGCGGATCCAGGCCTCGTTGAACTCGAAATGAAGGCAGGGGTTGTTCATAGTGGCAATCAGATGGATCATCCCGTTGGGCGCCTGGCGAGCCACGGCATATCCGAGCGTGGGCCCGCGCATGGTTTCGGCACGCTCGATGTCCTCGTGAATCTGCACGCCGATCAGCGGCTTGATGAACCATGTTTCCCCCTCGTCCTCCGACAAGGCCACGTAGCCTCCCAGGCGGTTGACACCTTTGGGCTGCGAGCCGTCATTGTGATAAACGAAGTCGCCGGCAAAGAGCAGCCGGCCGCTCTGCAGCCGGATCAGCGTCGGCCGCTGGTTAGATCCCTGACGGGGAAACGGGGTCTTGGCGACTTCGTAGGACTGGCCTCCATCGCGGGAGACAGCCTTGGGCATGAAATCGTCGATGTGGGTGTTTTTGCCGCCCATCCCGAGGATCCGCCCGTCCTTCAGCAGGGCGAAGCTGGTGTGCCTCCCGGCGCTGCGGGCCCGGGGATCACGCCAGGTCTTCCCCCCGTCGGGGCTCTCCCAGAGGACCGACTCGCCGCCCGAGCCATCGCTGGAAAGGTACCACTTGCCGTCCGGACCACGGAAAGCAGTGTTGATCGGCTGGGGCGAGTGGCTGCCGATTTTTCCGATGAAATTCGGAAACCGGATCGGGTCCCAGGTAGCCCCGTTGTCGCGGGAAGCGGTCCACTGGAAAGGAAAGCCGCCTTCCGCCATCTGCGGATTGCCCCAGAAAACGCGAACCTCTCCCTGGTCGGTCCAGGCTAAAGGAGCATGATCGTTGACCCCCACAAAATCGAGAAAGCGCGAGGGCATGTCCCACTCCTCGGCCCCGAAGCGCAATCGGGCGGCGATGAGGGACACCCCGGGCTCATATTCCGAATAAGAGGTATAAATCACCAGGAACACATCCCCGTTGGGCATGACCTCCATCCCCGGGCTGTGGTTGTGCCTCCGGAAGCTTGGATGGAATGCCAGGGCATCGATGGCTTCGTTGGGGCTGTTCTCCAGCGGAGTCGGAAGCAGGTGCCGCTTGCGGAAATAGGGCCGGGTCATATCAGGCGCCGTCTGGACGAAATCCGTGGTCTGTTTCACTCCCTGCCGGACATAGGGCAGCTCGTCAGGAAATGGTTTACCTGCAGGTGGAGCCGCCAGGACCACGCGAAAGCCGATGGGATGAAAGCCGGGCTGTTTCTCAGCCTTGGCCTCCGCCTTAGCCTGCTTTTCCTCCTCGGCCGTGTGCGTGATGCGGGCAGCAGGAATCAGCTCCCGGCTTTGTCCTGCCCACTCCCAGAAAAAGCGGAACGTGGAGCCACCGCTTCGGGAAAAAGAAATTACCACGGGATACTTTCGTCCCTGGATCATGGACACCGCTGCCGAAAGGACCGGAGGATTGGCGCTACTGTCAAGGACTGACTTGCCACTCAGTTCCAGCGTCAGTCCGCTGCCCCCCTCCGCCGCAAGGATCACCTCCCCGCTGGCGGGTGCTTCCAGAAATCCGCGCCAGCGTGCGGACCATCGCCCGCCGGCCCGCGGGTCATTGCTCCAGCTGTTGTTCATCCTGGAAAGCAGATCGACCTCCTGCGGGTTCTGGAAATCCAGGGAGCGATACCAGACGCCAAGCAGGCCCGGGCGATCGCCAGGGATGGAAGCACCGGCCGCCGGGATTTTGGGGAAAGGCCCAAAGGCCGGGGCAATAGCCAGCCGCGCCTGTGGGCGCTCGAAGTCCTCCTCGCCGCGGTTCCGCTCCTCCAGGTCCAGCGTCCCGCCGCGCACGATTTTGACGTTGCCGCCGGCCGGCCCGACCGGGTCTGTCTGCTTTTCCGCAGGGTATTCACCGAACCAGTCCAGGCACCACTCCCGCGGTCCGGCCAGCATATTTTTGACTTTCCAGGCATTGGGAACATTGATCCTGCCTTTCGCTTGGGAGGCGGCATCATCCGTGCCGGCGCGGGCCACGAATTCCCATTCGGCCTCGGTCGGCAGACGATAGGTCTTCCCTTCCTTGCGGCTCAGCCACTCGGTGAAGGCCACCGCGGCGTGCCAGCTCATCCCGGCGGCGAAGGGCCGATAAGCCGCGGTGCCCTCGAAATCCGGCTGGAACTGCCGGAACTGTTCGACCGTAACCTCGGTTTCAGAAATGAAGAACGGCTGTGATAAAACCACCTCGTGCACCGGTTGCTCGTTCCACAGGTCACGCTTGATGGCGCTTCCCATAGGGAATGTCCCCGGTTCAATACGCAGCAGGGTCATACCCAGGGAGTTGGTTGGGATGGCAGGTTGGGTTTGCACCGCCCAACCGGCTGCCGCCAGAAGGAAAACCAGGATGGTAACAGCTTTCATTTTTTTCATAAGGATCCAAAATTCCGCAATTGATTTTATAAGCCATACTGTAACGTAAGATGTTACCCCAGCCACCCCAGGAAAAGGACACCCAACAAGCCAAGAAAAGGACACCCAACGACAGTAATAAAATGGGTGTCCCGTTTCGGGGGGACGAAAAAATGGGTGTCCCGTTTCGGGGACCCCTTTACCTGCGGTACTAAAACCTATAATATTCGCTGTGCGAACCCGATCGGCATTTCTTCATTGAATGCGCCGATCCGCAGGAAGGAAATCCATTCGAATCATGAAACACAGAATTCTTTTTTTCACCGCGCTGCTGTCGGCGCACATGCCTTTGCTCCACGCCGCGGTGAGCCATGCGCCTCGCGCCCAGGATATGGCTTCCCTGCGGGCCGGATTCGCCAGGCCGCCGCGCGAGGCCGGCCCATGGGTTTACTGGTTCGTTTTCGACAACGTTCTGTCGAAAGAGGAAATCACCCGCGAAGTGGAAGAACTGGCCGCTGCGGGAATCGCGGGTGCGGAACTTCGTTTTATCACTTTTCACGGCTGGAGCGGGGTGAAGCCTTCCGGTATGGATGCCGACACTCTTCGGCGTACCGGCCAGCGCAAGTTCGAATATTTGTCCGACGAGTTTGTCGACCTGCTTGCACATCTTTGCGCGGAAGCCAGGCGGACCGGTCTGCTCCTGGCAATCAATATGGGCATGGGCTGGCCGCCAGGCGGCACCTGGATCACAAACCGGCATCGCTCCAGGCACCTGACCTGGCAGGACCGGGAAATCGCCGGACCGGCCGTCGTGGAGGAGAAAGATCTTTCACCGGAATCGATGGTCCTTGCCTGGAGGCTCGATCCTGGTACCCCCAAAGCGGTCGTACCGGGCAGTTGTCAGCCGCTGACCGGGAACATCCGCGACGGTACGCTGCGGTGGGTGGTCCCCGATGGCCGCTGGCTGGTGGTTTTTTTTCGGACTACCCCCGGCGACATATGCGACAAAGGCAGCGGCCCGGAAGCCGACCCCGGCTCCCGGGAGGCGATCCTGTTTCACCTCAACCAGATTTTCAGCCGGTTCGACCCGAAGCTGAAGAATTACTACGGCTCAACGCTCATCGACGTGGCCTCGGACAGCTGGGAATACGGCCGCGGCCCCAAACGCTATTGGAGCCCGGCCATTCTGGAGGCATTCCCGGGCGAGGCCGGCTACGACCTGCGGGAGAAGATGCACACCCTCCTCGGCTACGGGCCGGATCAGGAAATGGTTATTGCGGACCTGATGCGGGTCGAGAAGCAGCTCGTACGTCGGAATTTCTTTGAGACCGCCACGAAGTTTCTGCACGAGCGCGGACTCGGGCATCGCCCCCAGGCGTATGGGCGCGGCCTGGAAAGAGACCTCCTGGAGGTCTACTCTGCCGCCGACACACCCGAAATCGAGCAGGGAATGATATTGCCCGAGGCGGTCTGGAGCGCCCACACAGCTGGAAAACCTCTCATTTCTGCAGAGGCATTCACGTTCCTAAGCGGTAAAACAGAACCGGTGCAATGGCCGCATGGCGGTCCGTGGGAAACCACGCCAGCCCTGCTGCGGTGGCACGCCAACCGTTTTTACGCCGAAGGGATCAATCGGATTCAGATGCATGCGTTCTCCTATTCTCCGCCGGGTGTGCCGCTGCCCGGCTGGCGGATTTATGCGGAAACTCATCTGAACCGTAACGTGCCGTGGTGGCCCTACCTGCCGAGTGTGACCTCCTGGATGGCCAGAAACCAGTGGGTTTTGCAGGCCGGCAGCCCGGTGGCCGACGCCCTGGTCTATCCTGTCCGCTCCGATCCGCCCGATGGGCCTTATCACAGGATGGGGGAACACCAGCCGATCTCGGCCGCCAATGCAGTCGATGCCGCAAACCGGTTCACCTTCCTGAACATGAAAGCAGAAAGCCGAAAGGTACCGTACGCGATCAAAAACATTTGCCTGCTGGAGGACATCAGGACGGTGGAGGAAGCAGAGAGAATCCTCACGCTGCTCGACCGAGGAGCGAGACTCATCTGTTGCGACCGACTGCCCGGCCGGTGGAGCGCCCTGCAAACACCGGCCGGGGCCCGATTGTCCGCCCGGTTCGAGTCGGCGGGGGCCAGGGGGCAGGTGATCGATGCGCGGACTGCCGGCTGGGAAAAGGCCCTGGACGATGTTCGCTCCGTACGCTGGACCCCGGCGGCCGCCCGGCTCGTCTTCCAGCACCGCCGGGTAGAGGACGGAGACATCTACCTGATTGTCAACCAGGGGGACGCCTTCCAGGGCGAGGTTTCGTTCCCGCATGCGGGCGGGGCTGTTGAGCAGTGGGACGCCGACACCGGCTCGGTTCGCCCCGCCTCCTCTTACCGAGAGAAGGATGGTCGCATATGCCTTCCCCTGAGGCTCGATCATTTCGCTTCCTCCCTGGTGAGCTTTTCCGCCGGGAAAACATCGCCGCATAAGGCGGTGTCTGCTTCAGGGCGGCCGGCTTACGAAACGGGCCGCACCGCGGATGCAGTTCTGCCCGTTCCCCTGTTACTGGCCGGTCCCTGGCGGCTGGTCGTTGACGGCCGGCACGCCGTCAGCCCCCAGGAGCCATTTGACCGGGTTCTGGAACGATTGGTCTCCTGGCGCCAACTGACCGAGTTGAAGTTCTATGCCGGCACCGCCACCTACATGACGGAGTTTGAACTGGCTCCGGAAATGGTTTCCGCGGGAACCGGCTGGCAGCTGGATCTCGGTCAGGTGTACGAGCTGGCCGAAATCCGGCTGAACGGGAGAAAGGCCGGAACGTGCTGGTATCCGCCGTTTACCCTCGACATCACCGGTCTTATCAGAGCAGGGGGAAACGCACTTTGGATCGATGTACCCAACGTGCTTCAGAACCACATGCGGAAGGATGAGCAGTACATCCGGCCATCCGGGCTGCTTGGTCCGGTATCGGTCCGGCCCTATGCGCCAATCGCTTTGGAGGCCACATCTTCGGCGGTAACAACGAACACACCGCTGGTCGAACAACAGGCATTGCCGTGAAAAGCACAAGAATAATGAAGAAAGGCACCATCGCTTTCTGTTGAAACGATTGACAACAGGCAGTTACACCATTACAATCCCCTGCCGTACGGTTTACACAGACGTTAACGGTTTGATTCCGCTCAATTTTCAATCGAGGAGAATGCCATGAAACGAGCTCTCTGTCTGCTTCTTGTTCTGACCCTTTGCGTTTCGGTCGCCGCAGCGGCCGGCGGGAAAAAGGAGTTTACAATTCCCTATGAAAAATACATCCTGGGCAACGGGCTGAACGTGCTGCTGCACGTCGATCACTCCAATCCGATTGCCGCAGTTTATATCGTTTACCGCGTCGGCTCGGGACGGGAAGAAAAGGGGAAGACCGGTTTTGCGCATCTCTTCGAACATCTGCGCTTCAACGAGTCGCAGAACATTCCGCAGGGGGAATGGTTCAAACGGCTGCAGGGAGCCGGAGCCACCAATGTGAACGGCTCCACCAGCAGCGACCGGACCAATTATTATGAGGTGATTCCCAAGAATGCCCTGGAAATGGCCCTCTGGATGGAATCGGACCGGATGGGGTTTCTGCTCGACAAGTTCAACGAAAAGACTTTTATCACCCAGCAGAACGTGGTGCAGAATGAAAAGCGGCGCGGCGACAATGCGCCTTATTCCCAATCGAGCTACATCATGGGGAAGCTGATGTATCCCGAAAACCACCCCTACAACCACCAGGTCATCGGATCGCTGGAAGATCTGGCCAACGCCCGGCTGCAGGATGCCGTCGATTTTCATAACAAGTATTACGGACCGAGCAATGCCACCCTGGTGGTCGCCGGCGATATCGATGTGGCCCAGACCAAAAAGTGGATCGACCGGTATTTCGCGGAAATCCCCAGTGCGCCCAAACCCAAGGCACTGGACAAGATGCCGGTTGCCCTGGCGGAAACCAAGCGCGCCTATTACGAAGATTCTCTGGCCAATTCCCCGATGCTCAATATGGCCTTCCCCACGGTGGAAGAATATAATAAGGATGCCTACGCCCTGCAGTTCCTGGCCCGGATCCTGGCCGGCAGCAAGAAGTCGGCTCTCTACAAGGTTCTGGTGGAAGAAAAGAAGCTGGCCCCCTCGGGCAGCGGCGGCGGACGCGGCGGGTTCGGCGGACGCGGCGGATTCGGCGGCGGCCCCTCGGTTTCCGCCTTCCAGGGCAGCCGGGAAGTGGCCGGCTCCTTTCAGATCAGCGTGCGGGCTTTCCCGACGGTGAAGCTTGGCGAGGTGGAAGCGGCTATTCAGGAAGCCCTGGCACGCTTCGAAAAGGAAGGATTCACGGAGCAGGACGTGGAACGCCAGAAAGCCGGTCTGGAATTCCGATTTTACGGCAGCATGGGCAGCATTTTCGGCAAAGCCAGCCTCCTCGGTAACTACAACAACGAGACGGGCTCCCCCGATTTCCTGGCCACCGACCTCAAGAACACTATGAGCGTGACCAAGGATGACGTCTGGCGGGTTTACAACCAGTATATCAAGGGAAAAAACTACGTGCTGGTGAGCATGGTTCCGGAGGGGAGAGCCGAGCGGGCCGCCCCGAATTCATCTGCCTTTGCGATTCCGCAGGAGTCGGTGGAAAAGGCCGGCACCAAAAAGGACGTCGGCACTTACAAGGCCGAAACCATCCGCTCCAAAATCGACCGGAGCAAAGAGCCGGTGAAAGGCCCCGATCCGACGGTAAAGATTCCAGTGATTTGGACCACAAAGACCGCCAACAGCATTCCCCTTTTCGGGATCCGCAAGAGCGATCTGCCCCTGGTCGAGTTCTCCATCACCATGAAGGGAGGCATGCTTCTCGACCCGGCCGGAAAAACCGGCACCGGAAACCTGATGGCACGGCTGATGAACGAAGGTACCCGGTCCAGGACACCGGTAGAGCTGCGCGAGGCGATCGAGGATCTTGGTGCCAGTATCAGCATCTCCGGAGGGGAGGAATCGATCACCCTCTCGGCAGGCTGCCTCTCCTCGAAGTTGAACGAAGTCTTCGCCCTGGCCAAAGAAATGCTGTTTGAGCCGCGCTGGGACGAAAAAGAATTCGGGATGGCCAAAACCCAGGCAATGGAATCGCTGAAGCGGACCGAAACCACACCGGCCAACATCGCTTCCCGCGTGTTCGACAAGCTGGTCTACGGCACCGACAGTATTCTGGCCAACCCGGCCACCGGAACGCAGAAGTCCATTGAAGGGATCACCCTGGAGGACCTGAAAGCCTATTACTCGGCGAATCTTTCCCCGTCTGTTGCCAGAATCATGGTCCTGGGAGATCTTCCCAAGGAGAAAGCCGTCAAGCTGTTTGACGGGCTCAAGGACTGGAAAGCCAAGGAGGTGAAGCTTCCCGAAGTGAAAATCGCTCAGCAGGATAGGCCTGGCGTCTATTTCATTGACGCCCCGCGCGCCAAGCAGTCGGTATTTAACGTGGGGCACCTCGGCCCGGCGGCCTCCGATCCCGATTTTTACAAGGCTACGGTGATGAACCACAAACTGGGCGGAGATTTCTCCAGCATCCTGAACATGATCCTGCGGGAAACCAAGTCCTTCACCTATGGAGCCCGCTCCGGCTTCAGCGGCAATTCTCACCCGGGCACCTTCAAGGCCACCGTCGACGTGCAGACCAATGCCACTTACGAGACTGCGCAGATTCTCCGCGATGAAATCACCAAATACCGGAAGGGAATTTCACCGGAAGATTTCAGCCTGGTCAAAAGCTCGCTGCTGAAAAGCTACGCCGGACGGTTCGAAACCCTGCAGCAGATGGCCATGATGCTGAATCCGATCCTGTCTTACGGATTGCCTCTGGACTACATCAAGCAGCGCGAGGCCTTCGTGCAGAAGCTAACCCCTGATGAAGTGAAAGCCCTGGCCCAGAAGCACCTGCAGCCCGGCAAGCTGGTTTTCGTGATCGTCGGCGACAAGGAAACCCAGTTCGAAAAGCTCAAGGGGTTGGGCCTTGGCGATCCGATCCTGCTGGACAAGGAAGGCAGGCCGACCGCCGCCCGGTAGGGATAGAAAAGGGAGATAGAAAAGGGACACCCATTTTCCGAGCAATCTCTGAAAAAGTGGGTGTCCCTGATTGGATCTCCTTGATTGGATCAGGTTACACGGATCACAACGGATTTTTCAGGAAACAGCGGATCAACAGAAAAAAGGACACCCATTTTCCGAACTGCTTCAAAAAGTGGGTGTCCCTAATGCTTGTCCTTCCCGCATTTCATCGGTAGCCCGGCGGACCACCATGTCCCCGGCCTGAAGATCTCCGAGCACCTCTACCAGATCTCCGTAGGATGCCAGCTTGCGTACCTCCACCCAATTGGCTTTCCCCTGGCGGTTCCGCACCACGAAGGTGCGCTCGGACGTGGTAACCACACTGGTGCGAGGAACAAGCAGCGCCGGCTGGGTGCGGCGCGCGGTCCACCGGACGGTGGGATACATCCCCGGAGCCAGCGCCCCGTCGGCATTGCCGACCTCCACCTCCACCGGCATGGTGCGGGTCCGGGGATCCAGGACATGGCTGAGGCGAGCGACAGTCCCGGAAAAGGTGCTCCCGGGATAAGCGGGTACGGTGAAGCGGACTGAGGAGCCCGGAGAGATGCCGCCGACATGCTCTTCCGGCACGGCGACCACCAGCCGCAGTCGGGAGACCTGCTGAAGAACGAGCAGGACGGGATCCGCACCGGGCCCGACCAGGGCACCGGGGTGGACGAGACGCTCGGTCACCACGCCGTCGAAGGGGGCGGTGATCCTGAGATAGGACTGCTGTTCCTTCAGGGATCGCACCGCCTGCTCCAGAGCCAGGCAGGCCTGACGGCGGGCATCCAGCAGCGCCCGGGTGGCCGCCGTCTGCTTTTCGGCCAGCATAACCTCGTGACCTGCCACCGCCCCCGGCGTCCGGGCGGCCGCTTGCAGGCGCTCCACCGTTCCCTGGGCCGCGGCCAGCTGTGCGGCCGCCTGGGCGCTCTCCGCCTCCGCCGCCTGGAACCGGGCCTGTGCCGCGGCAATTTGCGATTCGATTTCCGGGGCAGACAGCTCCGCCAGCAGATCCCCCCGGCGGACTTTGCTTCCGCGGTCGACCGGGATGCGCTCCACGTGCCCGGCAACCTTGGCATGCAAGGCAACGCTCATGTAGGCAGCAATCTCGCCGGGCAGATCCACTTCGCGGGAAGCCGGCCGGGACTGCACCGCTACAAATTCCACCCCCTGCGGAAAAGCCGGGGGAGCCAGGAACAGGACAATCCCGGCAGTCAGTAAAAATCGAAATTTAACTTCCTTCATAATATCGGCTCGCTGGATCCATCGGGTTAAGGGTCGGGGAAACGGCGGAGGCCCGCGTTTGCAGAATGGAGTAAATAGAGGGAAGTATGGTCAGGGTGGCAAACGTGGAAACCAGCAGTCCGCCAATCACCGCTCGACCGAGTGGCGCCGACTGGGAAACCCCTTCTCCCAGACCGACAGCCATCGGTATCATTCCGAAAATCATGGCCGCCGCGGTCATAAGGATGGCCCGCAGCCGGCCGGTGCCGGCTTCGCAGGTGGCATCCAGCAGGGACATCTTCTCGCGGCGGAAGCGCTCCGCGAAGCTGACCAGCAGTATCGCGTTGGCCACGGCAATGCCGACGGACATGATGGCGCCCATGAACGACTGCAGGTTGAGTGTAGTGCCGGTGATAAAAAGCATGGCCAGGACCCCGCACAACACGGCGGGTACCGTGGAAAGGACTGCCAGCGCCAGCCGCAGCGACTGAAAATTGGCGGCCAGAAGCAGGAAGACCGCCACCACGGCCAACCCCAGGCCGACCTGCAGACCGGATACCGACTGCTCCAGGGCCGGTACCTGCCCCCGGTACCGGACGCTGACTCCCCGCGGGGGTTCTCCGGCGCGGGCCACCGCTGCTTTCAGCCCGGGCAGCGCCTGCCCCAGGGTGATTCCACTCAGATTGGCCGTCAGGCTGACCACCCGCTGGCCGTTGTTGCGCTCGATCAGGCCCGGCATGGTCGCGGTCTTCATTTCCGCCAGGCTGGCCAGCTCCACACCGGTCCTTCCGCCCTGCATGACGGCAAGGCTGCCGAGGGCGGCGGCGCTCTGCATACGGTTCTGCGGCAGCTGCACCTGGATCTGAAAGGCGTTGCCCGAAACCGGGTCCCGCCAGTAATTCGGCTGGGTGAATCGCGAGGAGGAGGTGGCAGGAACCACCGAGCGGACCACATCCGCCATGGTCAGGCCGAACTGGCCGGCCCGCTCCCGATCGATCTGGATCTCCAGCGTCGGATAGTTGACCTCCTGGGCAAACTGCAGGTCCCGCAGGAAAGAGAGCCCGGCCAGCTCCTTCTGAATCTTCTGAGCGAAGGCATAATTGTCCGGCAGGCTGACCCCCTGGACGGCCACCTCCACAGGCGTCGGAGAGCCGAAGCCCATAACCTGGCTGACGATATCTCCGGCTTCGAAGGACAGACGGCAGGCGGGGACCTCCCGCCGCAGCGCGGCGCGCAGCTTTTCCCGCAGCGCTTCCCCCCGCAGCGAACCGGGCTTCAGCCCCACCTGCAGGACCGCCTCCTGCGGCCCGCTGGTGAACAGGTGGATCAGGTCGACCGGGTAGCTGGAGGGCACAACGCCCACGAAATCGCTGGTGATGGCGACATGTTCCGGACCGATTTCGCAGCGCACCACATCCAAGGCACGGAGTGCCAGCCGCTCGGTCTCCTCCACACGGGTGCCGGCCGGAGCGCGGAGCCGGAGCCGCAGGATCGGAGCATCCGCTTCCGGAAACACTTCCGTTCCGATGCGCGGCAGGAGGAAAAAAATCAGCCCGGCGGAAGTGATCAGGTAGGCGAAGGAGAGCGGCCACCGGAACCGCAGCAGAAATCGCAGGTAGACCCCATAGAGCCTGCGCAGCCGGTCGAAAAATCCCTCCCCGCGGTGGGATTCCCGCATCATCCATGTTCCGAGGACCGGCACCAGCGTGCTGGAGAGCAGGTAGGAAGCGATCATGGCAAAGCCCACCGCCAGGGCCAGCGGGACGAACAGCTGCCGGCTGACTCCCGCCATAAAGAAGGCAGGCACAAAAACGGCCAGGATGCAGAGCATCGAGAGCAATCGCGCCAGGGCGGTATCGGCGGAGGCCCGCAGCACAGCGCGGGCCCGGGAGATACCCGGCCGCATCTGGGTGTGGATATTCTCGATGGACACCGTGGCCTCGTCGACCAGAACCCCTACCGCCAGGGCCAGCCCACCGAGCGTCATGATGTTGATCGTCTGACCCGTGATCCAGAGCAGGATCACCGCGCTGAGCAGGGCGAACGGGATGTTCACGACCACGATCAGGGCGCTGCGCCAGTCGCGCAGAAAAATCAGAACCATGAGCCCGGTCAGCAGCGCACCGAGCAGCCCCTCCTCGACCAGGCCCCGAATCGCCTGGGTAACGTAGGGTGACTGGTCGAACTCCAGCCGCACGTCGACGTCCTCGGGAACCGCTTTCCGGAAGTCGGGCAGCGCGGACTTCACCGCCTCGAGGACCGCCAGGGTGGAGGCGTCGGCGCGCTTGGTGACCGGGATGTAAACGGTTCGTTTGCCGTTCACGTGGGCATAGGCAGTGACCAGGTCGGTGCCGTTATCGATGGTGCCGATATCCCTCAGGAACACGCCGGGTCCGGGTCCGGCCCGGATCGGCGTGCGGAGCAGCTCGGACAGATCCCCTCCCAAAGCGGCGTTAGTCCGGGCGATGCGGTGAGTTTCCCCAGTCCACATGTTTCCGGAAGGCATGACCAGGCTGGCTTTGCTGACCGCGGCAATGGCCTCATCCGGAGAAATGCGGTACTGCTTGAGCTTGTCCGGATCGAGGGTGATGACGATCGAGCGCTGATTCCCGCCGAAAGGAGGAGGAGCGCTGACTCCCGGCAGGGTGGCAAAGAGAGGCCGTACGCGGTTGAGGGCAAAATCCTGCAGCTCTCCCTGGGTGCGGTTGTCGCTGCGGAACACCAGCTGCCCTACGGCCACGCTACCGGCATCGAAGCGGGTGATGAACGGGGGGACAGTGCCCGGCGGCATGAAGGCGCGGGCGCGGTTCACATAGCCTACGGTTTCCGACATGGCCTGGCTCATGTTGGTGCCTTCGTGGAAAATCAGCTTCATGAGCGCCGCGCCCTGAATGCTTTTGCTTTCCACGCGGTCGATGCCGGTTATATAAAGGAAGTGGTACTCGTAGTAGTAGGTCAGGTACCCTTCCATCTGCCCGGGATCCATGCCGCCGAAGGGCTGGGCCACGTAAATGGCCGGATCTCCCACCTGCGGGAAAATGTCGACCGGCATTCTCTGCACCGCCAGGCGGGCGCAAAGCGCCGTGGCAAGGAGCAGGACCATGACGGTAATGGGTCTGCCGAGGGCTGCAAGAACAAGTCGCATGATCGGTCGTACTCCCGGAAATCAGGAACTGCTTTCCACCAGAAAAGGTTGAAGATCGCCGGCAGCGGCGGCTATGGACAGAAGAGCCCGCCAGACACCCAGGCGGGCCAGGGAATCGTCGATTTCCGACTGTGCCAGGAGCCGTTGGGCTTCGGCCAGCTCGTCGATGGTTCCCAGCCCCGACTGGTAGCGCGCTGTCGCTTTCTCCACTGCCTGCTGCGCAGCGCGGACCTGGACGGGAGTGTTGGCCGCCACCAGTCGTGTCCCCGCCAGACTGGCCACCGCCGCATTCCACTGGGCTTTGAGATCGGTGGTCAGCTGCCGGTAGCGGGCCTCTTCGGCCCGCAGGGCTGCTTCCTGCCCCCCCTGACGGGCCCGCGCGGCGTAGCGGTCCAAAAGGGGAAACGTCAGGGTAAAACCCAAGGCATAGTTCTGGGTATCGGGAACCAGCCCGTTCAGGCCTCCCTGGCGGCCGCCGCCGACCTCGGCTCCCGATCCGCGCGCGTAGGCCGCGCCCTGCAAGGCAAAGCGCGGAAAGCAGGATCGGCTCAGTGCCTTGATCTGGGCCCGGAGCTGTTCGATGGTGGCATTCTGCTCGCGGACCGCCGGATTGGCGGCCGCATCCAGGGGGGCCACCGAACGTTCGGGGGGAAGCCGGGTCAGTCTCGGGGCGTAAGGGACGATTGCCGCCGGCTCCAGGCCGACGAACCGGGAGAGCCCGGCCCGGGCCACCTCCGCTGCCTGCTGCGCCCGGATGGCCTGGGTCCGCGCGGCAGCCACCTCGGCGTCGGCCCGGGCGGCATCCGCTCCGGGCCGCAGCTCGGCCTCGGCCAGGGTATGAATCATTCTTGCCACAACCGCGGCCCGCTCTTCGGCGGCCCGGGCGGCGCGAACTGCTTCCTGGGCCGCCAGGACGGTCATAAAGGAATCGGTCGCCGCCACGGCGACGTCGAACCGGGTTCGTTCCAGGGAAGCCTGCGACTGGGCCTTCGCCGCTGCCGCTGCGTCCACATTGGCCTGCCGGAATCCGAAATCGAAGGGCTCCCAGCTCACCAGGGCACCCATCGCGCTGCCCCACACCGACCCAAAATTGTTAGAGCCCAGAACCGGCCCGGAAATGGAAGGAATGGTTCCCTGGGGAAGCAACAGTCCGAAGACGTTATTGCGCGTAGCGCGGTTCGCCTGGGCCAGGACATCCACCCGCGGAAGGTAGGCGGTTCGAGCCAGCTGGATCCCGGCACCGGCAGCATTGACTTTTTCCTCCGAGACGCGCAGCGAAGGGTAGTGACGCATAGCGGCCTCAACTGCCTGAAGCAGAGTAAGTCCGCTGCTCGCGACCGGTAACTCCTGTGCCGCTGCCGCACCGATCAGAAATAGGAGCAGAGCCGCTGCCGCCAGAAGGCGGCCGTGCCGGTGTTCTCCTTGAGATGCAGCAGCTATCCCGGTTCCAACCATTACCCGATCCTCCAGAAAGGCCCATGCCACCCTGACCACCCGACCGGATTTCCCGTACCACCTAGTGCCGGCCAATAAACAGGATATTTTTAGGCATTTATTTATTTGGTTATTTTATCGGGCTGCTCCCGTGGAATCAAGGAGGGCAGAAAAACAGTTAAAAAAAGGACACCCACTTTTTGGAAGTAGAAAAAGAGTAGAAAAAGGACACCCACTTTTTGAACTGCATCCGAAGGATCCGTTGACAAGCAGGATAATTTTGGGCATTTATTTATTCGGACGTTGAGCGAAAATGGCCTCCGAAAAATACCTGTTATCCACAAAAGGGAAAAGGGAGAACGAAATGCAACCACCGCGCTGGCTGGAATGGGCCCGCGAAATCCAGGCCCTGGCACAAACAGGCATGCATTACGCCACGGAAGGTGACTACCACGGGCAGCGTTATCAGCGGCTGATGGAGATTGCCGCCGAAATGGTCCACGAGCATTCCGGGATTCCTACCTCCCCGCTTGTGGCGGCATTCCGGGCGGAACCCGGCTATGCCACCCCCAAGGTGGATGTCCGCGCGGCAGTTTTCCAGGATGGCCGGCTGCTGATGGTACGCGAGCGCTGCGACGGCGGATGGACGCTGCCCGGCGGATGGGCTGATGTGGGCGACGTGCCTTCCGAGGCCGCGGAGCGCGAAACCTGGGAGGAAGCCGGTTTCCGCGTGCGGGCCCGCAAACTGATCGGAGTTTATGACGGCAACCGGGTCGACCCTTTGCAATTCAACCACTGCTTCAAGCTGGTCTTTCTGTGCGACCTGATCGACGGCACGCCGACTCCGAGTCGGGAAACTTCGGAAGTTGCCTTTTTTGCCATGGAGGATATTCCTGCACACCTTTCCGGGCAAAGGACCCTTCCTCGGCATATCCTGGATGCCTTCGAATCCCGCGCACAACCGGAACGTCCCACGGTATTCGACTGAAGCATTTTGCAGGTTACGCGGAGTGGAAAAAAGGGAAAAAAGGACACCCATTTTCTGAAGATTGAAAAAAGTGGGTGTCCCTCATCCGTCCCTCATCCGTCCCTCATCCGCTCGTCCCTCATCCGCTCGCGGGCTGCTCCCGTGGAATCAAGGAGGGTTGAAAGACAGTTACACGGATCAAGGCGGATTGTTCAGGAAACAGCGGATCGAAAGGAAAAAAGGACACCCATTTTCTGATAAGCCCGAAAAAAGTGGGTGTCCCTGATCTGCTCTCCCTGATCTGCTCCCTGATCTGCTCCGATTTTCTCCGGAAGCTTGACAGACGACGCCAGTTCCGATACAAATCCTTTTATCATACAAAGCCGGGGTTACCGGAAAAAGCACGGACGCGGGAGGCTCTCCAATGAAAGAAGCGGAAGTGGTGTCTATCGACGACCTGATTGCCGTCGTTGCCGATGGGGGCGCGGTGCGCACCGGGATGAACTTTTACAACGAGCAGAACGATCTCCTGCTGGAAAAAGATGTGCTGATCACCCGAACCAGCACTCTGCTGCGTCTCAAGGAGCTGGGCCATACCACCCTTCCTTTCGACCGGAACAAAGAGGGAGTCGTCTGGGACAAAAACGGGAAGAAGGTGGAAATCCACATTGTAACCGGCCCGGAAGAGAGGGAAGTCGAGCCGGTCCAGGGCGCGCCGCTGCGCGTTTCCACCCTGGGGAGCCGGATCAAGGAAATCCGGTCCATACGTCAGGAGGCGGAAAAGCTCCAGACCCGGGCACGCGAAAATGTCCAGGAGGCCCTCAATCAAATCCAGCGGAACGGGGGAAAGTTCGACGCCGAAATGGTGACCGGGGTCGTGGAAGAAACGGTCGACTTCCTGAAATCCAACGAGGAGGCCCCCCTGCACATGGCCCGGGAGATTTTCGCCTTCGACAAATATATCTACAACCACTCGGTTAACGTCTGCACCTTCGGAGTGGCAATCCTTCACAGCTTCAACAGCCAGTTCTCCCAGGTGATCAACGGCAACCTGGCCAGCTTTTCGGAATTCGAAAATCTCCAGGGAAACTCCGAGTCCCTGGCCCAGTTCGTGCTTTACCAGGAAGAGGAGATCAAGGAGATCGCCCTGGGCTACATGCTTCACGACTGCGGGAAAAGCCTGATCCCCACCCGGATTCTCAACAAGCAGACTCCGCTCGATGCGGACGAATTCCGTCAGATCCAGGCCCACTCCTACGGGCTGGGAGCGGAAATCCTGCGGAGAAATCACATCACCAGCGCTGTGATCGGAAACATCGTCGGCTTCCACCACGCCGCCCTTTTTCCCGGAGAGGAGCGCACCTACCCTGACTCCCGGAACCCGCAGCAGATTCCGTTCTATGTGAAAATCTGCAAGCTGGCCGACATGTACGATGCCATGACCTCCCGGCGGTCGTACAGCAATGCCCGGAACCCCATCTCCGCCATCACCGACATCGTCCGGCTCTATTCGGCCCACAAGGAGAAATGCCTGCAGCTGATCCTGGCGGCCTTCGTGAAAACCATCGGCGTGTACCCTCCCGGCAGCGTGGTTTTCCTGCGCAGCGGGCAGATGGCTTACGTCCTCAAACCCAGGGGACCGGTGATCATCCCCTTCACCGATTCCTTTCTGAATCCGCTGACCCGGCTGCCCGACCCGATCGACCTCAGCCTGGCCCGCTTTCAGGAAGCCACCATGCAGATCGACCGGCGCAAGCCGCTGCCCGACCCGATCGCCTATCACCATCTGCTGCCGGCAGTGCTGCAGTAAGACGGGCTACTTTCTTTTGATGTTGCCGATCCCGTACGGGTAGCGCTCCGGTCGGCTGAGCATGGCGTTGGCCGCTTCATCGTTCTCGAAGCGCTCCGCTCCCGGATTCCAGACCAGCCTGCGGCCCATCTTCATGGCGATATGGGTGATCAGGCAGACCGTACAGGCCCGGTGCCCGATTTCCACCGGCGAGATCGGTTCCTTGCGCGACGGGATGCACTCCAGCCAGTTGCCGTGCTGCTCCTCGCTGCGGTACAGATGAATTTCATTGGGTCCGATTTCGGAAGTCAGGATTGCGGGGTCGCTGGCATCCAGCGCCTTGGCACTCTTCTCGCGGGACACCGGATCGCTGGCCGAGGCTACATAGCTGCCGCGGGAAACCCAGATCCAGCCACTGGTCCCCTCATAGCGGATGCCGTTGGGATAGCCGCCGCTGGTAAACATGGTTACCCCGTTGGCGTATTCCGCCTTGGCCATGAAGTCGCCGTGCACGTCCCAGAGGCCCGACTTGGGGAATTCCGCCACCGCCTGTATGGAGATGGGCCCGGTGTACTCGGTGTTCATGCCCCAGGCCGCGGAGTCGAAGTGGTGCTGGCCCCAGCCGGTGATCATCCCGGCGCCGAACTGCTCGCAGCGCAGCCAGCCCGGGCGGTCGTAGCCGACCTGCGGGTGAACCCGGATCTCGGTGTAGGGCACATAGGGCGTCTCCCCCAGCCACATGTCGTAGTTGAATCCCTTGGGGACCGGCATTTCCGGGGCCTCCGGGCCGGAGGGATCGCCGGGCAGCCCGATGCGCACGGTGTGCAGCCGTCCGATGCGGCCATTGCGGACCAGCTCGGCGGCGATCCGGAACTGCGGCGAGGAGCGCTGCTGGGTCCCGACCTGCAGCACGACTCCTTTTTCCTTGACGATGTTGCTCAGGGCGCGCCCTTCGGTAATGGTCAGGGAAGTCGGCTTCTGCAGGTAGATATGTTTCCCGGCCAGAGCCGCCTCGATCGCCGGCTGTGCATGCCAGTGATCCGGAGTGCTGATCACCACGGCATCGACCTCCCTGCTGGCCAGCATCTCCTGATAAAGGTCATACATTTTGACTTCGACGTACCCCCCCTGGCCGGTCTTCTTCGCATAATACTCCTCCACCAGCTTCTTCCCGTCGACCAGCCGGTTTTTATCCAGGTCGCACACCGCAACCACGCGGGCCACTTCATGCTGCAGGGTACCCGGCAGGTCGTGATCCCGGGCGATGCGGCCGCAGCCGATCTGACCGATCTGGATCTTGTTGCTGGGGGCGCTGCTGCCGAAAACCGAGGAGGGGACGATCATGGGCGCGGCGCTGGCGGCCGCGGTGGCCTGTTTCAAAAAGCTTCGTCTTTGCATATTTTCTCCGTATTGGCTGTAATGCTTATGGCGTGGAATATTTCCTGAATTCCTCGGCGATCCGCGCGGCTTCATGACTGCCCGAATGAACCAGAACCCGGTATTTCAGCAGGACCGTCTCCCCCTTCTTCATCACGGTTCCCGCCTTTTCATCCGCCGGCCAGTACATGGGAGTCGGCGAAAAAAAGCCGTAATCGCGAGTAAACCAGGGGGAAGGATACCACCGATTGGAAGGGTGTTGCAAAATGGCAATCCCTTCGATGACCTCCCCTCTTTTACCGGAGCAGTCCATCCAGGCGGACGGCTTTCCGAAGGTTTCCTTCTCCCCGCGGACACCCTCGGCGTTAATCATCGTCCCGCCGTTGACCACCGCCAGCGCGGGGTCGATGCGGCCGCTGAAAAGAGAGTGGTTGGTTTTGCGGATGGTCACATCGAGCAGCATCTCCATGGTCACTTCGAAATCGATCTGAAACAAATCCCTGGAAGGGGCGCTGACCGTAATCCGGCGGAGATCCCTGATCGGCGAAGCGGCCCCCGGCCGCGACCAGATGCACTCATTTTCCAGAACCACGCGCGGCCCGTCATTTTCCAGGATATCCTCGCGCAGGGAGACGATCCGCCCGCGCTCCAGCCCCTCCTGCCAGTAGTTGCCTCCGTTGACCATGTCGCACCCGAAGAACAGGGAGCTATGGTGCGGATAGGTCCCGTTGCGCATGGAGGTCACCGAAGCTCCGGAGGGTCCGTTGACCGGATAGAAGAAAGGATATTTCTGGTCCGGCGAAAAAATGTAGCTGGTGAAGAAAAGGCTGCCGATGTTGATGTCGATGTGCGAGCCGACTTTGACCGCCGACACCTTGGTCTGAGCCGGAAGCCATCCGCCGGCCAGCAGCAGGGGCAGAATAAAAAGAAACAATTTGTTTTTCATGGTTCTCCTGGTTGAGAAATTAAGTGCGTTCCCGCCTTCGGGAGACTCCGCTTGCCCTTGGGGTCCGTCATCCCCCGGAAGGCGAATGGCCCGGGGAAGCCGGCTCCTGGTCCCGGGTTCGGGCCATCAGGGAAAATTCTACCTGCCCCATGCCTTGTTGCAGCTCATCAACCATGGCCTGACGAAGGCTCTCGATCTGCATGGCGGTGGTTTCCGGCGGAAAAAACAGCTCGATCTCGACGCGCCGCTGTCCGCCGCTCCTTCGGGTCAGCACCCGGCCGAGACCGGAATATTCCTCGCTGTGGCGTGCCAGAACCGGCAGGATTTTCATCTGATCGGATTCGGGAAGAGGAAGATCGACGAGGCTCGGAAAATTGGACCGCAGGACCCGAATCCCGGTCCAGGCGACGTAGGCGCTGAAATAAGCCGCGACCAGCAGGTCGACCGTCAGCGAAAAACCGTCTCCCCAGCGGTAGGAAAGAAGCCATCCGCTCAGCATGGCCACCAGCAGTCCCAGTGTGTACCACAGGGAGGCGGTGCAATTGATATAGTAAGCGTGGAGCAAAGGCGAGGGATTCGGGTTGTTCCGGGTCATCCGCGCCAGCCACCAGACGATGCATATCATCCGCAGAACGCCGACCAAAAAGGCAATCTGGGCAATTCCCAGCGAGACTTTGACCGTCGGAGCCGAAAGGCGCAGCATGCCTCGGTAGAAAATGGTTGCCGCCAGAATCAGCACGCCGAGGCCGTTCAGAAAGCCGGCGAAATTCTCCAGCTTCCCGGTTCCATAGGGAAACTGGAAGACATTGCTCCGGGCGATGACTCCCAGCAGGAAATAGGTGGTGGTGTTAATGGCCAGGCTGACGCCGGTGTGCAGGAACAGCGCCACCACGGAAAGGGAGCCGGAGATCAGGCTGGTATAAATGGAAACCGCCAGCAGAGGCAAACTGGAGATCACCATGAGACCGATCAGCTGCCGAAGCGAAAGCAGCTCCGGAGAACCCTGCGGCTGCCCATGGGCCTTCCCGGCAAGCGATTTTGTTTCTTCCGTCATTCTCCTCCGTTCGCCTTTTATCCTAGGACCGCAGGGCCTCCCACATGGCCAGCACATTTTCCGGAGGAACATCCGCCTGGATATTGTGAATCGTGGTGAAGACAAAGCCTCCGCCCGGAGCCAGGATTTCGATGTTGCGTCGGACGTGATCCCTCACCTGCTGCGGCGTACCGTAAGGCAGCACATCCTGGGTGTCCACGCCTCCTCCCCAGAAGACGATGTCTTTGCCGAAGTCGCGCTTCAGGGCTGCGGGCTCCATCCCTTTGGCGGCGATGTGCACCGGATTGAGGATATCCACTCCCAGCTCGATGAAGTCCGGCACCAGGGGCCGCACATTGCCGCAGGAATGGAAAAACAGTTTCACCCCGGGGGCCAGCCGGCGAATGCCGCTAAAAAGCTCCGCCAGCCGCGGTTTGAAAAGCTGCCGGAAGGTGCGCGGCGAGATCAGCTGCGAAACCTGGGTCCCGTAATCGTCCCCCTCCATGACCACGTCCAGCACGTCGCCCAGCGCGGGGAGCGCCGTTTCCCAGAAGGCCAGCTTCAACTCCAGCAGGCGATCCAGCAGCGCCCCGGCCAGCGGTTCATTCGACACCAGGTCCATCAAAAGAGAATCCATTCCGCGGATTCTTTGCGCCATTTCAAAAATGCCGGTGGTCAGGGCCTTGAGCATGACCGCCTGCCCCTGAGCCCGGTAGGATTCGGCCAGCGTCCGCAAGCCGGCAATGCGCGCCGGATCGCCGGTATCGGGAAAAGGATAAGCCCGCACCTCTTCTTCGGTCAGGGAGCTGTCGCTGAGCGGCGAACGAACCACTGTATAGTAAAGCCCATCGGATTTGGGCCGCCGGTGAACGATGCCCCATTCGTCCCGGTATTCCCAATCGTCGCCGGCATCCTCATCGCGGATGTTCCAGTTATGGCTGCCCCGCGGGTAAAGTCCGCGGATATCGACGCCCAGCCTTTCGATCAGGTCTTCCTCCGGCATGGCCAGCTGCTGAATCGAGTCGCAAAGTGTCGGAACAATCTCCGGAAGCCCCAGGTACTCTCGCAGCCTGCGGTGGGCGATTACGTGAATCCCGGTCACCTGGGTGGAGCCGAGATCGTAAGGGATGCGGTCCGGCTCGCGATGATCCAGAGCGGTCAACAGTCTTTCTCTCGAATTCATATGCGTCTCACCCGCCGATCACCGGAAGGACTTCGGCGTCCAGGGGGCCCGCCAGGATTTGCGCTTTTTGAGCTGGTTGGCTTCCGGGTGGTCGAAGCGCTCCTTGTCCGGATCCCACTTCAGCTTGCGTCCGCCGAGCTGGATGGAAATGTGGGCCAGCTGGCACAGCGAGCAGGTGCGGTGGCCAACCTCGGCGTCCTCCAGCGTCTGCCCCCGGGTTTTAATGGCGTCCAGCCAGTCGCGCTTTTCATGTTTCAGCGGGAAGCGGATCTCTTTGTCGGTGATGACCGAATTCAGAATCTTTTCCGAGGAGGCCTTCAGATCCTTGGTGGTGTACTCGTATTCCAGCCACCCCTCGTCCCCCTCCAGCCGCACGAACGGCCGGTCCATCTTGTAGTGCAGGGTAACCCCGTTGGCGTATTTGTAGACCGCCTGCATCTCCAGCAGAACATTCCAGAGGTTGGTCTGCGGGGGATAGACCCCGGTGGCCTCCACCTCCACCGGGCCGGTACGGTCGGTGCCGTTGCACCACTGGGCGATATCGTTGAGATGCGTGCCCCAGTTGGTGATCAGCCCCTCGCAGTAGTCGCGCACCCGCATCCAGCCCGGCCGGCTTTTCAGATCCTGGGGGGCATGCACCCTTTTCAGCGTGTAGGGAGCCAGGGGGGCCGGCCCCAGCCAGGAGGCATAGTCCAGCTCCGGAGGCACGGGCATTTCCGGCTCCGGAGGATGGGTGATATCGCTCTTGGGAACCCCGGTGTAAATAGTGTGGATCCGCCCGATGCGGCCGTTGCGCGCCAGCTCGGCCATGCGGTGAAACTGGGGAATGGAGCGGAATTCGCTGTCGGTGCGGAACACGCACTTGCGCTTTTTTACCGCGTCCGCCAGCCAACGCCCTTCCTCGATGCTGATGGTCAGCGGCTTTTCGCAGCAGACATCCTTGCCCGCCTTGACCGCCAGCAGCGACATGGGCACATGCCAGTGATCGGTGGTCGAAATCATCACGGCGTCCACCTCCCGCAGGGCGATCAGCTGGCGGAAATCGCCGAACGTCCTGACCCCCTTGTAGGTTCCGGAGGCGGACTTCCCGGCATAGTACCCTTCCACTTTCTTTTTACCGCTCTCCAGGCGCCAGGCGTCGACGTCGCAGAGGGCGGTTACCGTGGCATCCTCGGCCTCCAGGAAAGGCTGGATGTTGGACCCGTCCCACTGCCGCCCCAGCCCGATAAAACCCACCGAGACGCGCTTGCTGGGCGCGTTTTTCCCCAGCACCCGTGCCGGAACGATCATGGGAAACCCGACCGCCGCCAGGCCGCCGGCCAGCCCGGCTTTATGAGCAAAGCCGCGCCGGGTACACTTCTCCGGAATATTTCGTTCTGCGCTTCTGTTCATTTCTGCTTTCCTTTCTCCGGAAAAAGCTGTGCATGGAGCCGCTTCCAGGCGGCCATGGAATTTTTCAGGTTTTCGTTGATATCCCCCGGAATGTTATAACACTGCAGTCCTACCGGCCCCCGGTATCCGACCGCCTTCAGCTGCCGCAGGAAAGGCAGCACATCATAGGTTCCCTTATCCAGCGTCAGGATGAAGCCCTCGGGCTTGCCGTCCTGGTCCGCCCCGTTGATCGACACCAGGAACATCCGGCGGGCGCAGCTTTTGAGAATTTCGAGCAGCCGGTCGCCGTTGCCGACCATCAGCTCGTGACAGAGGTTGACGCTGCAGCCGACATTTTTCCGGTTTACCTTGTCGGCCAGGCGCAAGCCGTCCTCCCCGGTTTCGATGTAGAGGTCCTTGTGTCCGTAGAGGGCCACCCGAAGCCCGGAAGCCTGTGACCAGCCGGCCACCTGGCGGATCACCTCCACCGCCTCCTCATCCATGTCGCCCTTGGTTTTGCGGACATTGGACATATTCAGCCAGATCACCGTCCCGCGGCCTTTCAGCATGCGGATGGCATCTTCCAGCCCTTTGGGAAAGTGATCCGGTTTGCCGATGGCCGAAGGGACATACAATCCGTAAATGTTCAGCTTCTGGGCGTCGAAGGCCCGGATCCAGGCAGCCAGGGCCTCGGGGGTGGTGTAGTTGTAGCTGATGCCGTCGTAGCCCAGCTCCTTGAGCGCCGCGGCCTGCTGCTCCGGCGTCCACTTGCCGCGGCCCACCCCGTTGTCGAAGGCAAAGAACTCGTAGCCTTGGGCCGGTTTTTCGGCCCGCACCGTCTGCAGGAGCCGGACGCCGAGAAAGCCGTTCAGCACCAGCAGAAAAACCCCGGACCATTTTGTTATTCTCATTCTTCCGATTACTCCCTGAAAAATTGTTTATCAGAAGATGAGCTTCAGCGCAAGCCGGATCTGCCGTTCCGTGGCCGCCGCCGAAGTAACCGAACTGTAGTTGTTCAGATTGGTGATCGTGCCGTCGGCCGCCCTCGTCGCCGCAGAGGCATCGGTACCCGGATTGCCGAACGCCGGGGTGTTGGTCACATTAAAGACCTCCATCCGGAACTGCATCTTGAGCTTCTCCACCAGCTGAAAATCCCGGAAAAGGCTGGCATCCAGGTTGCTGACGCCCGGACCGCGCATGTTGTTGCGGCCCACATTCCCGAACCGCACCGCGGTCACCGGCATGAAGGCGTAGGGATCGAACCAGCTGGTCCCGCGCCCGACCTGCTTCGGCTTGTCCACCTGGGCCTTGACCTGGTCAGCTGTCTGGGTGTTGCCCGGAGAGTTCAGCGAGGCCGCAGAGGATCCTATGGTGAAAGGTACTCCGCTTACAGCGCTGTATACCCCGTTAAGCTGCCATCCTCCAAAAACATATGCGGCCCATCCTTCTGCAGCCCATCTTTTTCCTTTACCGAAAGGAAGCTCGTATACGCCGAAGATCTGCAGGTTGTGCGGGCGGTCAAAGCCCGCCACGGCCCGGTTGCGACTGCGTATGTCCACCCAGTTCCAGGTGAGCCCCGAATCGCTGTTGTCGGCGTAATTGATGGCCTTGGAAAATGTGTAGCTCAGACCCAGCATCGAACCGGAACCGAGGCGGCGCGTCACCTGGGTCTGCAGGGAGTTGTAGTTGGCCGTGTTGTAGGGGGTCGTCATGTTGATCGTGCCGATCTTGCCTCCCTTGGAGTAGAGAGCCCGGCCGGCGTTGCCCACTCCGATGCCCTGCGCAGCATTGATATTAATGCGGGCGGTCTGGCGAATGGCACGGGCGCCGACGAAGGCCGCCTGTACGGTGAAGTTTTTGCCGATTTCCCGCTGCAGGCTGAGGTTGAAAGACTGGATATAGCCGCGGTCGAATTTCACGGGAAAGGTCTCTGTTCCTACTGTCGCCGGCAGAATGATTTTACCGGAGCTGATGTCCGGCAGAACGGGGGACGGAAGCCCGTTGCGCAGCGATCCGGCCGCCTGGTAGGTGGAAGCCCCGGAATACTGCGAGGAGATGGTCGCCGGATAGGCATCTCTCATGTAGCGGTAGGACTGGGGATCGATGCTGATCCCGTACCCGATGCGGACCACCGTCTTTTCCGTAAGGCGGTAGGCGATTCCGAACCGGGGAGCAAGCTGGCCGTGGCCGACGTCCGCCCCGGTATCGGTGGGCACGCCTCCCAGGTTGCCGAGGAGCACCACGTCGATGTCCGGATCATAGCGATCCCCCCCTATGTGGTCCCGGGTAGCAAAGGGGTAGTACTCGTAGCGCACTCCGAAGTTGAGAGTCAGCTTGCGGTTGACCTGCCACTGGTCGCGGGCGAAAAATCCCCAGGAGGGCATGCGCACCGCCGTCGGGTTGATGAACTGAAGATCCTTACCCATGCCGGAAGGAAGACCCAGAAGGAAATCCGCCCAGCTGTTGTACAGGTTGGGAGAGGTGCCGCCGCGCAGGGCAGACAAACCGCCGGAGAACGCGAAGCCGCCACGGGGACCGTAGGCGGCCTGCGGCTGGAAGTGGTTAATGGTGTAGTAAGCATATTCGGCGCCGAAGCGGAAGGAGTGCGATCCGCGGACCCAGCCGAGGTTCCCCCCCAGGACATACTGGTTGTCGCGGAACTGGAAAGGATTGGAGACATTCGGATTGCCGATGCTGGAAAAGCCGGTAAAGGTGAACCGGGGGTAGCCGCCCTGCAGCCGGTCCGGGCCGTTGGTCCCCGGGATACTGAGGACTTCCAGGCCGTAATTTTTGCCGATGTCCACGTTCTCCGCTCCCAGGCGAAGACGGGTATACCCGATGTTGCCGTCGAGCAGGAGGGTGGGGGAAATCGTGTAGGTGCCGCCGATCCCCACGTTCTGGATTCTTCCGGTCGCCTCCCCGGGCTGCCCTCCGGCCAGGGCGTCCCCGCCCGCCGCTCCCAGGGAGGGCGGATCGAAGATCAGGCTCGGGGAGAAGGAGTAGCGGGCGAACATGGTGGCCTTTTCCGTCGGATTGTAGTTGACCTTGAAATCCATGTTGTCCCGGTTGAATTCGTAGCTTCCCTGGGCAAAATAGTTGTTGGTGACACCCGACAGGTTCGGCGCCGGGAGAAGGGCGATCATCTTGGCCGAAGCCGGGTCGATGCGGTTGGTCGGTATTTTGTTGTTCGGGAAGGGTTGGCGGTTTGTGCCGTCGGCGTTGCCGGTCTGCGGGTCGTAGATTACTGCCCCGGTCCCGGTAAAATCGCCCTGCCGCAAGATGTCGGGGGCAATGGTCCGGTAGGCGGATCGATATTCCCGGCGGGTGGTGCGCTCCCAGTCGCCGAAAAAGAAAAGCTTGTTCTTGATGATCGGCCCGCCGAAGGTTCCGCCGAACTGGTTGAAAAGGTTCTGGGGCAGCTTGTCCCCCACGTAAAAGAAATTACGGGCCTTCCAGCGGCTGTTGGTGTGGTACCAGTGCGCGCTGCCATGGTAATCGTTTGTTCCGGAGCGGATCTGGACATTCACCGCCGCACCGGCGGCCAGACCCTGTTCGGCATCGAAGCTGTTGGTCACCACGTTGACCATTTCCACCGCTTCGGCCGGCGGCACGTAGGCGACGATGTGCGGCAGCCAGGGGTAGCTGATCGTCGCCCCGTCGATCCGGGTGTTGTTGTTGGAATGGGAAACCCCGTTAAAATAGGTCGTCAGAGCCCTTTGAGGGTTGCCGGCATCGGAGTGGGCCTCGGCCGGAGGTGCGGCCCCGGGGATCAGCTTGTAGAGCTGCTGGAAATTGCGTCCCGAGGTGACCGGCAGCTGGGTGATTTGAGCCCTTTCCAGCTGGGCGCTGACTTCGGCGCGGTCGGTCTGCAGCATCGCCGCACCGGCGGTTACCGTAACCGTATCGGAGGCCATGCCGAGCTCCATGCGGACATCCTCGCGGGTGATGCTGTTGATGTTGATCATGACCCCCGGTTTGACGTAGGCCTTGAAACCCGTCTGGGTGACCTTCAGCTCGTAGCTTCCGGGCTGCAGATCACGGAAGGCGAAGGATCCGGTATCGTCGGTAATCCCTGTGCGTTTTATGCCTGTGCTGGCATTGGTGACCTCGATCGTGGTGCCGACCAGGACGGCTCCGCTCGGGTCTTCCACCCGCCCGAGCAGCGTTCCGTAGAGGACCTGGGCCTGCTGCCAGGCGGTGCTCAGCAAAAGACACGCAAGTACCGCCGCGAAGCCGATAAAGAATTTCCGTCTGTTTTGCTTGAAATGATCTGTTTCCATAAATGCTCCTTGGATATGGTCGGATGTGAAATAGGCAGGACCCCAACGCCCCTGGAAAAGGAAAGTAAAAATAGTTCGCTCGCTTTGCAAAATACTCCTGCCGTAATTCTGCTTCGAATTATGATGAACTAGAGAATAAATCGATCCGAAGTTTTATTACAAGTCATCCTCGGTTTTAATTGCAGCGGTGCGCCCGCACCGCAACACCGGGTATTGAATATCAGTAACCCGTGGTACGGGCCCGCAAGCCGCCCGACCCACAGGGCATCGTGCCTCCCTTCTGATGAATCCACCCCTCCGGTTGAAACGCTGTGACGGCTTCCCCAAAATGCATTATCCCGATAGACAGGAGGAACAATTTGAATTATCCTTCCTGCCAGCATGTTCTTTCCTTATGGAATGTAAAAGGAGTCCGATCATGAAGGAACGCCCAGTTTCCAGAAGAGATTTTCTATCAACCGCTTCCGCCGGGAGCCTTGCCGCAGCGGCGGCCCAGCCCCCTCCGGCCGCGCCGGGCAAGGCCCAGGCTGGCGCCCCTGCCCTGCTGGGGGGACAGCCGATACGCAGCAGGCCTTTTCCCCCATGGCCGATCTGGAAGGAGGCCGATGAGAAGGCCATTCTTCCCGTGCTGCAGCGGGGCGTCTGGTCCAGGGACAAGCGGGTGACCGAAGCCGAGCAGCGCTTCGCCCGGATGATGGGCGCCAAACACTGCCTGGCCACCTGCAACGGAACCAATGCCATCTACACCGCTTTCCGGGCCCTGGATCTGGGACCGGGAGACGAGGTGATCACCACACCCTACACCTTCGTAGCCAGCATTCAGCCCCTGCTGCTGTCGGGCGCCCTGCCGGTTTTTGCCGATATCGACCCGGTCACCTGGCAGATCGATCCCGACAGAATCGAGGCCAAAATCACCCGGAACACGGTGGCTCTTTTTCCGGTGCACATCATCGGCGGGGTGTGCGACATGGACCGGATCAACGCCATCGCCCGCAAGCACAACCTCAAGGTGGTGGAAGACGCCTGCGAGGCCCACTTCGGCGAGTGGAAGAACCGGAAGGTGGGCACCCTGGGCGACCTGGGCTGCTTCAGCTTCCAGACCGGCAAGGCGCTGACCTGCGGGGAGGGCGGAGCCATTCTCGGAGAATCGGATGCGCTGATGGACCGCTGCTACTCCTTCCACAACCTGGGACGACCGCACGGCTCGGTGGTGTCCAAGAACAAATCGGGACATCCCATTGTCGGCTCCAAGTGCCGCATGGCCGAGTACCAGGCTTCCATCCTGATGACCCAGATGGAGGTGGCCGTGGCCCAGGCACAGACCCGCAGCGAAAATGCCGCCTACCTGCTCAAGAAACTGGCGGCTGTTCCCGGCATTGTCCCCCGGACCGACTACGCCCAGGTGACCCACACCGCCTTCTACTACTTCGGAATTCGCTACCAGAAGGACAAGTTTGACGGCCTGCACCGCGACCGGTTTATCTCCGCCCTGGGAGCCGAGGGCATTCCTGCCAACAAAGGATTGGGGGTCATCGAGGGGCTGCCGATGAATAAGGAGGAAGCGCTGTTCGCCGCCTTCCAGTCCAAGCTCTACCAGCGCGTTTACGCCAGGGAAAAGCTGGCCGCCTATCCGGCGGAAAACGACTGCCCGCTTTGCGATTCCCTGGTGGAGGAGACCGTCGGCTTCCATCAGCGCATGTTCCTGGGAACCAAAGAAGACATGGACGACATCTGCCGCGCGGTGCAAAAAGTTTACGACAACCGAAAGAAGCTGGTCTGAAAAGATATGCTCGATCTCAACGCCATACGAAGCCATTTCCCTGCCCTGGCCACCGGAACCGTGTTCCTCGATAATCCCGGGGGCACGCAGATCGCCCGGATGTCGCTGCAGCGGCTGACAGATTACCTGACCGGCTGCAATGCCAATCACGGAGGCGCTTTCCGCACCAGCCGGGACTCCGATGCCGTGGTCGACGAGGCCCGGGCGGCGGTGGCCGACTTCCTGGGCGCCGCGTGCCCGGAGGAAATCGTGTTCGGGCAAAACATGACCTCCCTTACCTTGCACATCAGCCGGAGCATCGCCCGGATGCTGCACCCGGGGGAAGAAATCGTGGTCACCCGGCTCGATCACGACGCCAACATCGCCCCGTGGATGCGCATCGCCGAGGATTGCGGCTGCATGCTGCGGTGGCTCGATTTCGATCCGCAGGACTGCCGCTGGACGGTGGAGGCCCTGGAGGCCCAGCTGACGGAAAAGACGCGGCTGGTGGCTCTGGGATATGCCTCCAATGCCGTCGGCACCATCAATCCTGTTGCCGAAGCGGTTCGCGCCGCGCACCGGGCAGGAGCCCTGACCTTCATCGACGCGGTTCAGTACGCCCCTCACGGACCGATCGACGTACAGGCCCTGGACTGCGATTTCCTGGCAGTGTCGGCCTACAAGTTTTTCGGCCCGCACACCGGCATTTTATACGGAAAGCTGGACCTGCTGCGGCAGCTGCCGGCCTACAAGGTCCGGCCGGCCGGCAACGAACCTCCGCACAAGTTCGAAACCGGCACCCAGAGCTTCGAATCGATCGCCGGGGTACACGGGGCGCTGCAGTACCTCGAGTCGCTGGGCGGGGAGCCGTCTGCCGGCATCAGCCGTCGGGAGCGGCTGGAGGCTGCCATGCATGCCATCCGGGAGTACGAGTTCGGCTTAAGCCGCACGCTGCTGGAAGGGCTGGGGGCGACACCCGGCGTCCGGATCCGCGGCGTGACCGATATCGGCCGGCTGGAGCAGCGCGTTCCGACGGTGGCTTTCACCCTGGAGGGGCGGACGCCCAGGCAGGTTGCCGCGGAGCTGGGGCAACGGGCCATCAACGTGTGGGACGGGAATTACTACGCGCTGGAAGTCATGGAGTGGCTTGGACTTGAGGGACAGGGAGGGATGGTGCGCGTCGGCGCCGTGCATTACAACACCCTGGAGGAAATCGAGCGCTTCCTAGACGCCGTCCGAAGCCTGTAATTAATTCTCCATTCTCCATTCTTAATTCTCCATTGCTTTATGAAGACGGTGGAAGAAAGCGTCATCGCTGCAATGGATGGTACCGAGGTGGAACTCTTCCCCTTCCTGCCTTATATCCTGCAGGATGTCTGGGAGATCGGCACCGTCCCGGATGTCGTCCTTGGACTCGTACGCAGGAACGCGCAGGATCCGGAGCATCTGACGGTACTCGATCTGGGTTGTGGAAAGGGCGCCGTGTCGATTCGACTTGCGGAGCAGCTTGGCTGCACCTGTGTCGGGGTTGATGCGATAAGGGAATTTATAGCCGAAGCAGGGAAAAAAGCCCGCGACTACCAGGTTGGGAAGCTTTGCTTGTTCGAAATTGGAGACATACGACAGCGAATAGCGACCTTGCCCCGTTTCGACATCATCATCCTGGGCGCTATCGGACCCGTATTCGGCGACCATTACGAAACACTCGTAACGCTCTCCGGCAACCTTGCCGAGAACGGGCTCATAATAATCGATGACGCCTATATCCCGGAGGAAAGCGATTTTTCGCACCCGGTCATCCGGACACGGTCCGAGGTTTATCGGCAAATTTCAGATGCGGGCATGACGGTTGCAGAAGAAATAATCCTTCATGCCGCCGACATGAAGGAGACCGACGCAATCCTGTTCGGACACCTTCAAAAACGGTGTCGGGAACTGATCGCCCTCCATCCCGCCAAACGCCAAATGTTCGAGGAGTACATACAGGCGCAGGAACGGGAAAATTATGTACTGGAAACAAAGGTGATATGTTCCACAATGGCGATCCGAAGAAGCTGATCTTCCCAATAAAGGACACCCATTTTCTCTGAAAAAAGTGGGAACAATAAAGGACACCCATTTTCTCCGTAAACACCCAACATTAAGGACACCCATTTTCTCCGCCTGAAAAGTGGGTGTCCTTTATTCCTTTGTGTCCTTTATTCCTTTCCCGGAAAATGATGTACTGGAAACAAAGGTGATATGTTCCACAATAAGGACATCCAACATTAAGGACACCCATTTTCTCTGTAAGGGCGAAACAAGCGAAACAAGGACACCCATTTTCTCCGCCTGAAAAGTGGGTGTCCTTTATTCTTCGGTGTCTTCAAAAGTGGGTGTCCTTTATTCTTTCCTTATTCTTAGGTGTCCTTTATTCTTATTCTATGGGCGCCGCGAGCGGCTGGACTGCAGAATGCTGCGCAGTTCCTGCAGCGCCTGCTTCTCCCCCTTCGACGGAAAGGTGACCCGATACCACTGCTCGGCGCGCTCCCGGAAGGTGTCCCAGGCAGGCCTGGAGGTCGCCTGCGCATAGGCCGCCAGTCGGTTCCCGGCTTCTGCCGCCTTGGCTGCTTCTCCCGTCTTCCCGTAGATCTGCATCATCAGGAAGTCCTGCACCCGGTAATCCGGATTCTGAGGCTTGCCGGTGCCGAGGCGCACCGGGTATTCCTTGGCTCCCTCCAGGCGCCGCAGCGCCTCGGGGTGATCCCCTTTCTTCATGGCTTCCATCCCCAGACAGATCTGGCACTGGACAAAAAGTTCATGCACGTCCCTCTGTCCTTCAAAGGGCAGAATGGTGGCGTTTTCCAGGACGGAATAGCAGTCCCGGTAGCGGCCGCTGTTCATGTAGGAGCGGGCCAGCAGGATCTTGATCAGGTCCTCGCCGGGAAATCGCTCGGCCAGCGCCACGGCGAGCGTCAGGGCTTTATCCGTCATGCCGCGCTCTCCGTAATAGCCGGACAGATAGAAGCCCGTGCGCCACTGTCCGGGATCGGTCCGGTACGCTTTTTCGTAGTCGGCCAGCGCTTTTTCCGGCTGACCCTCTTTTTCCAGCCAGGCCCGGCTCAAATAGGCCGGGGCGAAATCGGGCTGATCGGCACACTGCTGCAGCAGCTGCAGGGCTTCCTCCGGACGCCGCAATCCCCAGAAGATCAAGCCGAGATAATACCTGGCCTTCCAGTCTTCCGGCAGCACCTGCATGGCCCACTGGAAAACCGGGACCATCTCCTCCCGATAGGGGAACACCAGGTAGGGAGACAGCGCGGCCGCCTTCCGCAGCACCTGGCTGCTTCTTTCCGGAGACTTCTCCCGAAGCAGCCAGGCCTGCAGATAGCGCACCGTGGCCTGTTCCGGGGCCAGGTCCAGCAGTCGCAGGGCATCGTCTACCCGGGCCAGGCCGACGTAGTACATGGCGATCTCCAGGTAGGTCTCATGGGGCTGCTCGTTGCGGATCATCGACTGGAATGCCTTTCGCGCCGCCTCGTCGGGCTGCAGCAGGAATTTTTCGAAGCGGGCCAGATGGTTGAGCGGATCGATCCCGAGCACCTGGTTCAGGGCCTCTTCCGCACCGGCCCGGTTGCCCGCAAGCCGATGAAGAGTGGCCAGAACCTGCCTGACCCGGATGTTTTGGGTATCGTAGCTCAAAGCGCGCTGCAGAAATTCCTGGGCCCGCGGCAAGTTCTTTTCCATCAGGTAAATTTCCCCCAGCTGCCCGTAGGCGCCGGAGCGGTATTTCATGGAACGGGCCGCCCAGCCCAGCGTTTCTTTGGCGTCGGTCCACTTGCCCATCCGCCGCGCGGTAATCCCGTAAATGTAGTTGGCATCCGGGTCGTACATGACATAATCCAGGGCCTTGGCGGCATGCTCCAGCGCCTTGGCATATTCCGCCCGTCGGAAGTACAGCTCGGCCACCCGGGAAAGAGCCCGCATGTGCAACGGCTCGCGCCGCAGACATTCCTGGTATTTCTGCAGAGCCAGGTCGTAGTTGCGGGCCTTCTCTTCCCGCTCGGCATTCTGGTAGAGCCCCTCCAGGGTATTTTCCTCATAGTTGCGGAAGTTCAGGGGCCGGCTCAGCAGGTCGGCCTGCGGGTCGTCGCGGTATGACAGCTTGTCCCCCACTTCCACCTGCAGCCGGCCTTCCGGTACGGTCACCTCGAGCTTTTTTTCGAACACTTCCATGGGCTGCAGCGAGATGGCCTGGCGAAAAACCTCTCTCCCATCCGAACGGACCACCAGCGTTTCGCGGACCGGCTGCAGGGCGCAGAATCCCAGCTGCAGGGCATTTCCGCTGCGTGAGGCGTGCAGCGCCCCGGCCGGTGTGGCCTTGACCATGGGTCCGATCTTCTTGTAGGGGAACCAGAGCTCCCGCCACTGGTCGGCCGTGTAGGGGGCAAAGAACTCGTGGTCGTTCTGGTCCAGGAGCCGGCCGCACTGCGGCTCGAAATAGGGTCCGTCCTGATCGGTGAGCAGCGTTTCCCAGATGGCCCCGGCCCCCGACAGGGGCCAGCGGAAGAACTTCTGCCCGGGTACATCCTCGTGCAGCGCCCAGTGCCCGAAGCCGAACTGCGAATTGTGCCAGTAGCCTCCGTAGGAGTCGTTCATGAGCCCGTGAATGAAGAAGCTGCCTTCATCGCTGTCGTCATGCTCCCGGTAAAAAGCCAGGTTGCGCTCCCCCTTCATCGGCCAGGGGCGCTCCGGCTCCTCATAGTTGTGTCCGATGTAGCGGGTTCCCGGAAAGAGGAATTCCAGGTCCTGGCTGAGCTTGTTGGCCGCATTCATCCATACGTAATAGGACTGATTCACCGGCTGCGGGTTGTACCACAGGGATCGCGATTCGATATAGGCCTTGTCGGGGGGAATGACGAACTCGACGCGCCACTCGGTCCGCGAGGGAAGATCCATAGCCCCCACGAAGCAGCTGACGCTGCCGTCCGGATTCTGCCGGGTCAGGTAATCCACCGGGGTGGCGGTGGCCGGAGTGTGCCCCACGATGCCGAAGTTCAACTCGATCCCCCCGGAAGTCCACGGCCCCCGCAGGGCGATATGCCGGTACTTGCGGACATGATTGAAGTAGATGAATTCCTTGCCGGTGCTCTTTTCCACGGCTCCGATCAGCTTGCCCCCTTCGGCGGGCAGGACAAAAACCCGGATATAGGGATTTTCCATCCGGACCACGTTCCAGTCCTGCTCCTTCCCTTCGTAGCTGAGCTTGTCGTAAAAATAGTACGGGTAGAGGCGCGGGCCCTTGCCCCAGATGCTGGAGCGGGTCATGATCGGCGCCGGATCCGGATCGGAAAAAGGATAGGTCTTGAAAACCATTTTTTCCTCCCGGACCACGGCCTGCTGAGCCGGAAGGTTACAAGGCACAAGGAATAAGACGATCAGCGCAAGCAAGGCGAAACGTTTCATAAGTTCCTCTTTAGCGGAAAAACCCTAGTCGCATGTTGATTCCGGACCATGATCGATTCGGCGATCTGCCTCCGGCGATTGTACAGCGTCTGTCCGATGCATTCAAGAAAGACGGCCTGCCCGACCCGTTTACGTTCCGCAGAGGGAAATACACGGTTTCCTCTTTCTTCCCGATTTTCCTGTCTTCCTGTGATAAAGTTTACGGAAGGAGAGACGGCAGAAAAGGAAAGCAGAAAGGGGAAACCATCCGGCAATCCATCTTGACAATCGGACCTAAAACTACTACAATGTGACACTATATATGTACCCGACCCGAAGATTGCGCTTATCGATTTATGGACTGCCGGCACCCCGGATCATGACCGTATGACCTCCGCCTGGCTGCATCGCTTCCACTGGCTGGCCCTGGGGCTGCTCGTTTTATGCGGCCCGCTGCTCGGGACTTTGTCCTGGCTTGTGTCCCACCGTTCGGAGGCGGAAAAAATACAGAGGCTGTTTGATCGCTACCTCAACGAACGGGCCTATGCCGTTCAAAAGGATATCCATTCCCTGGCAGAAGAGCTTTATCACTTCCGCTCCTCCTTTCTGTTTACCGCCAACTTTTCCCGACAGACCTTCCGCCTGCTGGCCGGAGATTCCCTTTCGGATCATCCCGCCATCCGTGCCATCGAATGGGCACCCCGCATTCCCGCCGGCCAGCTCGACCGCCACGAACAGGAAGCCCGACTTGAAGGGTTTCCCAACTACCGGGTTCTCAGCTTCCGTTCCCGGCAGGACGCGTTTCCCTCTCCACAGAAAACGGAATATTTCCCGGTCTACTTCATCGAGCCCCTGGAAACCAACCGGGAGGCTCTGGGGTTCGACCTGACCTCGGAAGAGACGCGCCGCAGCGCCCTGCAGCGCGCCCTGGTCACCGGGCGACTGGCGGTCACTCCTCCGGTTAAGCTCATCCAGGCTTCCGAAGGGACCATGGGCATTCTCGTGTTTTATCCGGTGTACCGCCCCGCTTCCCGGGAAAAGGAAACTCTTCCGGGCACTCCGGAGGGAGTCTTTCTGATGGTGCTCAGCATCCATGGGATTATCAAGGAATTGTTGGACGGTTTCTCCACCAAGCCGGATTATCCCATGGAATTTCGGCTGATCGACGAAAGCGCCGAAGGGGAGCCGAATCTGATCGCCGCCTCCCCGGGAGCCTCGAACCTGGGCCGCAAAGGTCTGATTGTCTGCTCCCGGTGGATTGAATTTGCCGATCGCCGCTGGCGCCTGTACGCCCAGCCCAGCGATTCCTTTCTCGCCGAGCACCGCACCCACCAGCCCTTGGCCATGGGCCTGGTGGCCTTCCTGCTCTGGGAGCTTCTCGGCGGTCTCTTTTTCGGAATGGTACGGCAGGCCAAAGAGGCCGCCGTGCGCAAGGAGCACCAGGTCCTGAACACGGTCATTCACAGCATGATGGAGGGGGTCATCGTCGCCGACTCTTCCGGAAAAATCCTGCTGTTCAACGAGAACGCCAACCGCATTCTGCGAATCCGGAAGAATCAGATCGACCTGGATGAATGGTCCAAAACGGTGCGCTGCCTGCAGGAGGATTGCCGAACTCCCCACACCCGGGATCAGCTCCCCCTTTCCCTGGCCATCGGCGGAAAGACGGTGCGCGACATGACCATTTTCGTGGAGCACCCCGACTGCCCTTCCGGCATCTGGATCAATGTCAACGGCTCCCCGCTGCTGGATTCCAGCGGAAAGTGCTTCGGGGGGGTGGTCGTCTTCCGGGATATTTCCCAAAAAAAGGCCCAGGAGGACAGGCTTCGTCATCTCTCCAATGCCATCGAGCAGACCGCCGACATCATTTTCATCACCGACCGCCGGGGAACCATCGAATATGTCAATCCTGCGGTAAAACCGATCACCGGGTACAAGCGGGAGGAGGTCCTGGGCCAAACGCCCCGCCTCTTCCAGTCGGGAGTCCATGACGACAGTCACTACAACGCCCTGTGGCGCAGGCTGCATTCCGGCGAGGTTTTTCAAGATATCTTCATCAACCGCAAAAAAAACGGCGACCTGTTTCATGCCGAGCAGACCATCACCCCGATCCGGGACTCCTTCGGGCAGGTCACGCATTTTGTTTCGGTGATCAAGGATATCACCGAGCGGCTGCAGAAGCAGGAGCAGGATATCGAGATGCGCTACGCCTCTCAGGTGCAGAAGAAGCTCTATCCGGACAACCCGCCACAGATCACCGGTCTGGATATTTCCGGGGCCGTTTTCCCGGCGGTCGCCACTTGCGGCGATTACTTCGATCATTTTCCGATGGCCGACGGACGCCACGCCATTGCCGTCGGCGACGTCTGCGGCCATGGCCTCGGTCCGGCCCTGATCATGGCCTCCATCCGCGCCTATCTGCGCTCCCTGTCCGGCTCCGGCCTGAACCCCGACGAAATTTTCGCCTCGATCAACGCTTCCCTGTTCCAGGACCTGGAGGAAAACTCCTTTGTGACTCTCCTGCTGGCCTGCATCGATCCGTTGTCCAGGCGGATGGTGTTTGTCAGCGCGGGGCACACGCCGGGATACCACCTCGACAGCGAGGGTCGCATCAAAGCGGTGATCGAAGCTACCGGCATTCCGCTGGGTATTCTGACCAATACAACGTTTGCCTGCAGCCAGCCGCTGGACCTGTGTCCCGGGGATATGGTGGTCATGCTGACGGATGGGGTGACCGAATGCCCGGCACCGGACGGCAGCTTTTTCGAAGCATGGCGCGCACTGGATGTCATCCGCAGCTGCCGGTCGGAGCCGTCGGAGCGAATCGTGGAAACCCTGCACCAGGCCCTGGTTGACTACTCTCAGGGCCTGGTGCAGCAGGACGATATTACCGTTGTGGTCGGCAAGGTCCTCTGAGAAGGCTCTTTCTCAGGGATTCAGGGCTCGAGCCCTTTTCCCGGGCTCTTGCTTATCGGTCAGCTTGAAGCTGCCCACCAGGCTCTTCATTTCCGCCGCCTGCCCGGTGAGTTCTTCGGAGGCACTGGCCGATTCTTCCGCGTTGGCCGCCACCTGCTGAACCACCTGATTCATCTGCTCCACGGCCTGGTTGATCTGCTCTACGCCCTGCTGCTGCTGCTCGGAAGCCGAGGCGATTTCCGCCACCACCCCGCTGACGGTGTTGATCTGCCGGTTGATCTCCTCCAGGTTGTTGAGCACCTCCTGGTTCATAACCACCCCGTGGTCCGCGTTCTTCACCGATTCCTCGATCAGCTCCGCCGTGTTCTTGGCGGCTTCGGCACTGCGCATGGCCAGGTTGCGCACCTCTTCGGCCACCACCGCAAATCCCTTGCCGGCCTCTCCGGCCCGCGCCGCTTCCACCGCGGCATTCAGCGCCAGCAGGTTGGTCTGGAAGGCGATCTCGTCGATGGTCTTGATGATGCGCGCCGTCTTGTCCGAGGAGCTCTTGATCTGATCGATGGCCTCCTTGAGGTTGAGCATGCTCCGAACCCCGCGGTCCGAGTTCTGACGGGCCTGCTCCGCCATGCTCCGCGCCTGCTGGGCGTTGCTGGTATTCTGCTTGCTCATCGAGGAGAGCTCCTGCAGGCTGCTGGAAACCTCCTCCAGGCTGCTGGCCTGCTCCGAGCTTCCCTGGGCCAGCGACTGGCTTCCGGCGCTGATCTCGCCCGATGCCGAGGCCACCTGGTCGGCTCCGACCGCCACCTGCTGCAGTCCTTCATCCAGGTTCTGGACCGCCCGATTCAGCGAGTTCTTGATCTTGACGTGATCCCCCTGGTACTGCCCAAGCACCCGGACGGTCAGATCTTTCCCGGCCACTCCCACCAGTACCTGAGCCGCTTCGGCAATCGGGCCCAGAACCGCATCGAGCGTGTCATTGACGCCCTGCACGATCTTGCGGAAATCTCCCTTATGCCTGGTGGCGTCGGCCCGGGTTTCCAGCCGTCCTTCCACCGCGGCCTGCGACAGCATCATGGCATCGGCCACCAGGGCGTTGACCGCGTCCACGCAGATATTCAGGTTGTTCTTGATTTCGTTGAAATCCCCGTTGTAGCTGTCGGTAATTTTCGGCGGGATGTCTCCCTTGGAGATCCGGTCCACGTACCCCGCGGCCACCTTCAACGGCCCGATCACCGCGTCCAGCGTGTCATTGACTCCCTGGACGATCTTCCGGAAGTCCCCATGGTGCCGGGCGGCATCCGCGCGAGTGGCCAGCCTCCCCTCAATGGCCGCCTGGGACAGCATCATGGCATCGGCCGTCAGGGCATTCACCGCATCCACACAGACGTTCAGGTTGTTCTTGATCTCGTTGAAATCCCCGTTGTAGCTGTCGGTGATCTTCGGCGGGATATCCCCCTTGGAGATCCGGTCCACGTACCCCGCGGCCACCTTCAGCGGCCCGATCACCGCGTCCAGCGTGTCGTTGACCCCCTGCACGATTTTCCGGAACTCCCCCTGGTGCCGCGCCGCGTCGGCCCGGGTGGCCAGCCGCCCTTCCACCGCCGCCCTGGCCAGCACGACCGCATCGGCCACCAGCGCGTTGACCGCATCCACACAGACGTTCAGGTTGTTC
>CAINFC010000019.1 GCA_903847975.1 uncultured Acidobacteriota bacterium
CGGTTTGCTGGCCAAAGCGGCGGTGGAAGGGCGGCTGGCCACCCGAGCGGATGCCTCCAAACACCAGGGGGACTTCCGGAAGATCGTGCAGGGAGTGAACGAGACGCTGGATGCGGTGATCGGGCCGCTGAACGTGGCCGCCAAGTACGTGGACCGGATCTCGAAGGGGGACATTCCGCCGAAGATCACCGACAGCTACAACGGGGACTTCAACGAGATCAAGAACAACCTGAACACCTGCGTGGACGCGGTGAACGCCCTGGTGGCCGACGCCGACCTGCTGGCCAAAGCGGCGGTGGAAGGGCGGCTGGCTACCCGAGCGGATGCCTCCAAACACCAGGGGGACTTCCGGAAGATCGTGCAGGGAGTGAACGAGACGCTGGATGCGGTGATCGGGCCGCTGAAGGTGGCCGCGGGGTATGTGGACCGGATCTCCAAGGGGGACATACCGCCGAAGATCACCGACAAGTACAACGGGGACTTCAACGAGATCAAGAACAACCTGAACGTGTGCGTGGACGCGGTGAACGCCCTGGTGGCCGACGCGGCGATGCTGTCGACGGCGGCGGTGGATGGGCGGCTGGCGACGCGTGCCGATGCCTCCAGGCACCAGGGGGATTTCCGCAAGATTGTCCAGGGGGTGAACGACACGCTGGATGCGGTGATCGGGCCGCTGAAGGTGGCTGCGGGGTACGTGGACCGGATCTCGAAGGGAGACATACCGCCGAAGATCACCGACAAGTACAACGGGGACTTCAATGAGATCAAGAACAACCTGAACGTGTGCGTGGACGCGGTGAACACCCTGGTGGGCGATTCGGACATGCTGGTGCAGGCGGCGGTGGAAGGGCGGCTGGATACCCGCGCGGACGCCACCAAGCACCAGGGGGACTTCCGGAAGATCGTGCAGGGGGTGAACCAGACGCTGGACGCGGTGCTGGGACCGATCAACGAGGCGGCGGACGTGCTGGTGAAGGTGGCGGCCAAAGATCTGACGGCGCGGGTGCTGGGCAGCTACGCTGGAGATCTGGCCAAGATCAAGAACTCGCTGAACACCGCGGTGCAGAACCTGGATGAAGGGCTGCAGCAGGTGGCGGTGGGATCGGAGCAGGTATCCTCGGCGGCCGGGGAGATCAGCGCCGGGAGCCAGTCGCTGGCGCAGGGGAGCTCGGAGCAGGCCTCGAGCCTGGAGGAAGTGTCGAGCAGCCTGCAGGAGATGGCGTCGATGAGCAAGCAGAACACCTCGAACGCGCAGCAGGCCCGGGGGCTGGCGGAGCAGGCGCGGCGGAATTCGGACCGCGGGGTGGACAGCATGAAGAAGCTCAAGGGGGCCATTGATCAGATCAAGAGCTCTTCGGACCGCACGGCGAAGATCGTCAAGACCATCGACGAGATCGCCTTCCAGACGAACCTGCTGGCTTTGAACGCGGCGGTGGAAGCGGCGCGAGCCGGGGAAGCGGGGAAGGGCTTTGCGGTGGTGGCCGAGGAGGTGCGCAACCTGGCGATGCGCTCGGCGGAAGCGGCGAAGAACACGGCGAACCTGATCGAGGAGTCGGTGAAGAACTCGGAGAACGGGGTGATCATGAACCAGGAGGTGCTGAACAACCTGGAGGAGATCAACCAGCAGATCAACAAGGTGAGCGAGGTGGTGACGGAGATCGCGGCGGCCTCGGAGCAGCAGAGCCAGGGGGTGGACCAGATCAACAAGGCGGTGGAGCAGATGAACCAGGTGGTGCAGCAGGTGGCGGCCAATTCGGAAGAATCGGCCAGCGCCTCGGAAGAGCTGCTGGGGCAGGCGGAGGAGATGAAGTCGATGGTGGGGTCGTTCCGTCTGAGCGCCCACAGCGGCTCCGGCTCGTCGCCCCGCGGCCGGAGCCTGCCTCCGGTTCCCGCGGCGCCCCGTCGGGCCGCGGCAGCACCCGCCGCGGCGCGGCCGGCACCCAGGAGGCTGGCGGCTCCGTCGGCCATTCCCCTGAACGACGAGGAGGACAAGGCCACCATGGAGTCCTTCTGAAGAAGAAGGGGCTGCGAACAAACCGTAACGGAATAGTCCTTGGGACACGGCATGTCGTGTCCCAAGGATTTTTAGGGGGGTAGCGGGGTGCCGCCCCCGGACCGAATGCTAACGGTTGTTGCGCCGGCTTCCGGATCCGCCCTGGGTGCGGCCAAAGGTGCCGGTCGTCCCGGTCGTCCCGTTCGGAAACTGGTTCCTGGCGCCGTAGCCGGTTCCGTCCTGTGGGCGGGTGCCCTTCTGGCCGGTTCCGTCGCCGGGGCCGTACCCTTTCTTCCCGGCGGTGCTCGGCCGGCCGGAACCGCTTCCGTCGCAAACGCCCGGGTTGGTAGCAGAACTGGTACTTATCGGTGTCGTGGTCTGGGCCGGAAGTGTGGCGGCTAAAAAGCACGACACAATGGCGCCGCTGATAACAACTTTCACGCTTTTCATGACTGTCTACTCCTTCATTTAATTCGTTTAAAACCGTCTGCTGTTTTCATTCCAGCAATCACACCCATGTGAGAGCAAATGCGGTTCCAAAGGGGTCAGATGCACGGCCGGCCGCATCGCATCATTTATTTTCATAATGTTACAGCCGCTGAAAAAAATGCCGACTGGTTTGAGGTGCGATTCCTGCACTTCGCAAAGGGTACCGGGTGCAAAATCTGCGGCCTGCCGATTCCTGATTCCCGGCTTCAGAACCAAACACCAAACATGCGGCCGCATGATGGTTACCTGGGATCCTGTTTTATGCGGAATACGGCCGGCTCTTCGCAGCCTCCCCCAAGGTCTGAGACGACATCCTTCGGCAGATCCGACTGATCGACAGGCACCACTGCGATGCCCGAACCGGCCTGTGCTATCATCACCCATACCCAATAACTTCAGGTAGAACGGGGCAATCCTTCCAACCAGGATTTCACGCGAGAGGGACGTCATGAACAGAAGATCTTTTCTAACCCTTCCCGGCGCGGCAGCGGCCAGCCGCCTGGCCTCCGGGCCCCGGACCCTGCTGGTTGTTTCCGGCTGGCAGGATATCAATATCGGCGATATTGCCCATACCCCGGGGTTGCTGTACCTTCTGCAGCGCCGCCTGCCCCGGGCAAAAATCGTTCTCTGGAAAAGAAGCAGGGGCAGCGAAGCGGAAGCCATGCTGCAGCGCAACTTCCCGGCAGTGCGGATCATCCACGGCGACATGGATGCCGACGGCAACGTCCGCGAGGAAGAGGTCCGGCAGGCTTTCCGGGAAGCCGACCGGATGATTCACGGTTCGGGACCCGGGGTCGTAGGGGAAGCCCACCTTCGTGCTTTCGTGCAGTCCACCGGCAAGCCGTTCGGTATTTTCGGGGTTACCATTCCGCAGGTTACCCCGTCCCTGAAAACTCTTCTCCCCAAAGCGGACTTTCTTTTCACGCGGGAAACAGCCTCGCTCAAGGTGCTGGCGGAAGCCGGCATACAAGGGCCCGATATCCGCTTCGTTCCCGACGCCACTTTCAGCCTGCACCTCAAGGACGAAGCCAAAGCGGCTGCTTTCCTGAAAGCCAATGGCCTGGAGAATAAAAAGTTCATCTGTGCGGTTCCCCGGCTGCGGAAAACCCCCTACTACAAGGTCCGCCCGCAGAGCTACACGGCGGAGCAGATCCGGGAAATCGACGATCTGAACCAATCCAAGAAAGAGCAGGATCACAGCAAGCTGAGAGAAGCCCTGATCGCCTGGGTCCGGACCACCGGCCACAAAGTGCTGGTCTGTCCCGAAATGACCTACGAAACCGAAATCATGGATGAGCTTTTGATCCAGCCGCTGCCGCCCGATATACGGACCCGCGTGGTGAAGCATGATTACTGGATGCCCGACGAGGCCTCCTCGGTGTATGAGCGGGCTTTCGCCGTGCTGAGCTTCGAGTGCCATTCGCCGATCATCGCCCTGGCGGCAGGAACTCCCGCGTTTTATCTGCGCCAGCCGGAGGACAGCATCAAGGGACAGATGTATTACGACCTGGACCTGGCGGACTGGGTTTTCGAAATCGAGCAGACCGGCGGGTCACAGATCGCCGGCCGCCTCCAGGGTTTGATCGCCGACTATTCTTCCGCCCGTAAAAAGGTGGAGGCGGTCCGCCACCGGACTGCGGGAATCTACCAGGAAGCCACGGCCAGGGCCGCGGGGAAGCCGTGAACCGACGGGATTTTATAGTCAGCTCCTTGCCGGCGATCCCGGCGCAGGCCGACAGAAGCCCTTTTTCCTTATTTTTAACGCCGGTTCGCCATGCCGGAGCCTACAACACCATCAGCTGCGCTGCCGGCCACCACCTGGCGGAGGGCCTCTGGCTGCGCGGAAATAACGGCAAGCCCCAGCCTCATTTTCGCCAGTTCAGCCGCTGGTTTCCCGCCGCACTGCTGGACCGCTTCCTGGTAAACGCCGACCGGCTGCCGTAAACCGCCATGCCGGAAAAATCAATCCATACTCGGAGGCGTGCGGCGGACGCTCCATGGGCCTCATAACCACATCGGAAACTTAATCATGAAAAGAATAAAACGGTTCGGAATCTGGCTTTGTCTCGCCCTGTCGGTTATTTCTTTCCGTGCCGCGGCGGCAACGGTTTCCCTGGTTCTTCCGGAAAAGGCGGCACCGAGAGTCCGTTTCGGTGCGGAAAAGATCGCCGAGGCGCTCCAGGCCGTGGGGCTGGATTCCCGGATCCTGTCCGCTCTTCCCGCAGCGGGCCGGGAAGAGCAGCGTATCGTGATCGGGACTTTTCCCGATCCCCTGGTTTCCGGCTGGTTAAGCGCCCATTCGCTCGCCCCGACCGCGGTGCCGGCAGAAAAAGAAGGCTTCGGTATTTTGGCTGGAGACTCCTTTTCTTTCGCGGTGATCGGCGGCGGCGATTCGGGGACGCTCTATGGAGCCCTGGAGCTGGCCGGACATATCCGCACGGCAGGGAAATGGCCTGCGCGGGAATCTATTTCCGTCCGTCCGGCGATGATCCTGCGGGGAGTGTGCGTCGGCATGCAGAAAACCTATATACTGCCGGGGCGGAAAATCTACGAATATCCTTACACGCCGGAGCTTTTCCCCTGGTTTTACGACCAAGCCCTGTGGATGGAGTACCTTGACTTTCTGCTGGAAAACCGCATGAACACGCTCTACCTCTGGAACGGCCACCCGTTTAGCTCCCTCATCCGGCTGAAGGAATATCCGGATGCGATCGAAGTTCCGGAGGAGACCTTTGCCCGAAACGTGGAAATGTTTCGCTGGCTGACTGCGGAGTGCGACCGGCGAGGCATCTGGCTGGTGCAGATGTTCTACAACATTTTCCTGCCCAAGCCGCTGGCTGACAAAAACGGCCTTCCTACGCAGCTTTCCGCTCCTACACCGCTGGCCGCCGATTACACCCGCAAGTCCATCGCCGAATTCGTCCGGCAGTTTCCCAATGTCGGACTGATGATCTGTTTGGGAGAGGCGTTGCAGGGCACCAAAAACCAGATCGAGTGGGCGACCAAAACCATCCTTCCCGGGGTGCTGGACGGCATGCAGGCCGCCGGGTTGAAGGAGCAGCCGCCGGTGGTCCTGCGCACCCATGCCATGGACCCGGAAGCCATATTGCCGGAGTGCCTCCGGGTTTATTCCAACCTGTTCACAGAAACGAAATACAGCGGCGAGTCGCTGACCACTTACGAGCCGCGCGGCAAGGTACGCCAGACCCACCAGAATATGGCCGCGCTGGGACCGCACCTGGTCAATGTCCACATCCTTTCCAACCTCGAGCCCTTCCGTTACGGCGCCACGGAGTTCATACGCAAGTCGATTCTGGCTTCCCGCGACAGCTATGGTGCCTCCGGGCTGCACCTGTATCCGCTGGCCTACTGGAACTGGCCCTACTCGGCGGACCGCACCGAGGTGCCGCTCAAGCAGTGGGACCGCGACTGGATGTGGTTCGCAGCGTGGGCGCGCTATGCCTGGAGCCCGGAGCGGCCACCCGCGGAAGACCGCGCCTACTGGGTCAACCGGCTGGCCGGATTCTTCGGATGCGATTCCGGGGCGGCCGCCAGTCTCCTGGACGCCTATAACGCCGCCGGCGAGGTAGCCCCGCGGCTGATCCGCCGCTTCGGCATCACCGAGGGCAACCGCCAGACACTGGCGTTGGGCATGACGTTGGATCAGCTGGTGAATCCCAAGCGCTATAATGCCTATCCCGACTTGTGGGAGTGCCTGGCCCCTCCCGGCGAGCGCCTCGACGAGTATGCCCGGAAAGAATGGGACCGGCAGCCCCACACGGGCGAAACCCCGGTGGTCATGATCGCCGAGTGTCTGAAATTTGCGGAGGAGGCCGTAGCTCTGGCCCGGACCGCATCCCCCGGCGTTACCCGCAACCGCCCGGAATTCGAACGCTCGATGACCGACTTTCAAGCTATCCGGCTCATGGCCCGGTATTATGCCGGCAAGACCAAAGCCGCCGAGCACATGCTGCGCTATGGCTTCAGCCATGACCTGCACGACCTGCGCGAGGCGGAAAGGCAGATGAGCGACAGCCTGGAGGTCTTCCGGCAGCTGGCTTCCCTGACCACCCCGGCCTACCGCTTCGTCAACTCGATGCAGACCGGTCACCGCCGGATACCTTTCCGCGGCGAAGAAAACGGTGCGGGGGCCAACTTTCATTGGTCGCAGGTCCTGCCGCTGTATGAAAAGGAATTAACCGATTTCCGCACCCGGCTGGCTGCCCTGCAAAAGACGGGCTCCGCCTGGCCGCCGGCCCCGGCCCCGGCCCCGACAGCTGCCTGGCCTGCGGCGAAATTCAGGCTGCACAGCGCTCAGGCGGAAACCTATGAGGTCCGGACCGGAGCGCGGCCTTTTGCCGATCGCCAGGTCCCGATTCGCGCGCTGGCCCCCGAATTGCTGGGTCTGACCGGGGTGCGCCTCGCGCACCAGGCGATGAAAGACGGCCGCAGCGAGACGCTGGAGCTGGAATTCAGCGAGCCGGTCTATGTGCTGATCGGCTATTTCCAGAGCGATCGGGAACCCTGGCTGCAGGTGCCGAACCTGGATACGGCCGCCCATGCGGACGAGCGCGGCGGGCTGGATGTCCTTCTCCGCAATGCCGCAACCGTCGAAGAATGCCCGAACGTCAATGTGCATGCTTTCCGCCACGGGCCGGGCCGTCAGAAACTGGAGCTGATCGGCAAAGGCAGCTACGTCGTTCTCGGCGTCGTGCCGCAAACCGTCCAGCTGCAAAAACGCGATGCAGGCATCGGCCTGCCCGCGGGAAAATAGGCCAGGCCAGCCGCATAGCCCCACCGAAACCGAACCGGACCCGAAATGCGGAACATGCGTCAGGGCGTCGACAGGCCATGGATAGGTCGGTCGAAGGAAGCGGTTGTCCCGGTACGGAAACAATGGAGCTCCCCGCTGCCGGGCGGTTGCGGAAAAGCGGACTTGCCAGCGCAGCCGGTTCGCGGCAGGAGATGGCTGCAATCCGCAATGCGGCGGTTCGATTCGGGGGGGAGGCGGGTCGGTTGATTTTTGGGGGAAGGGCGCAGTAAACTTGGCCCGATAAGCGGTTGAAAATTCCCGAGAAAGGCGGCAAAAGAATCATGGAAAAACCGGATCGAAGAAAATTCCTGGTGCGGGCTGCGGCGGCCGCGGCCATCGTGCCCCGATTCGTGCTGGGTGGAAAGGGCTACCAGGCTCCGAGCGACAAGGTGAACATTGCCGGGATCGGCATCGGGGGAATGGGGGCCGGCGACCTGTCGGAGCTGTCGCAGCAGAACAATATCGTCGCTCTCTGCGACGTCGACTGGGACTATGCCGCCAAGACCTTCAAGCAGTATCCCAAGGCCGTCCCCTACAAAGACTACCGCGTCATGCTGGAGAAGCAAAAGGACATCGACGCCGTCGTGGTGGCCACTCCGGATCACCTGCACGCGGTCATCAGCATGGCGGCCATCCGGGCGGGCAAGCACGTCTACACCGAAAAGCCGATGACCTACTGCATCGAGGAGGCCCGCAAGCTGGCGACAGCGGCCAGGGAGGCGAAAGTGGCCACCCAGATGGGCAACCAGGGGCACGCCACCGAATCGATCCGGTTGCTTTGCGAATGGATTGCCGACGGGGCCATCGGCCCGGTCCGCGAGGTTCATGCCTGGACGCCGCACCCGGTCTGGCCGCAGGGAATGGAGCGTCCCGCGGATCAGCCGCCGGTGCCCGCGAATTTGGATTGGGATCTGTGGCTGGGGCCGGCTCCCTACCGGCCCTACCATCCCGCCTATCTGCCCGGGAGCTGGCGGGGCTGGTGGGATTTTGGCACCGGAGGGCTGGGCGACATGGGCTGCCACATTCTCGACCACACCTTCTGGGCTCTCCGGCTCGGACAGCCGCTCAGCGTGGAAGCCCGGGCTTCCATCTTTGTCAAGGAGAGCATGAACTGGGACAAGGTGCTCAACACCGAGAGCTACCCGCAGGCATCCGTCGTCTACTACCACTTCCCGGCCCGGGGAAACATGCCGCCTCTCAGGCTGGTCTGGTACGACGGCGGGCTGATGCCCGAGCGGCCGGAGGAGCTGGAGCCCGACCGGGCCATGGGAGACAGGTACGGCGGGGCGCTCTACATCGGCGATAAGGGAAAAATCCTGACCGGGTCGCACGGAGCCAACGGGCTCCGCCTCATCCCCGAATCCCGAATGAAGGAATACGTCCGCCCGGCCAGGACTCTGCCCCGCTCGATCGGGCACCGCCAGGAGTGGATTGCCGCCTGCAAGGGGGGGGCGCCGGCCGGATCCAACTTCCCCGATTATGCCGCACCGCTGACCGAAATGGTGCTGATGGGGAATATCGCCCTGCGCATGCCCGGGACCAAACTGCTCTGGGACGGCGACAAAAGGGAATTCAGCAACGTACCGGCCGCCAACCGCTATCTCGGCCGGGAATACCGCCCGGGATGGTCGCTCTAGCCGTTTCGAACGCCGGAGGGTGAGAAATCAGCCTATGGAATCAGGAAGTGGCAACAGGCGCATCGGACGATGGGCTCTTTTCCTGTTCCTTGCGAGTGGAACAGCGCTTTGCGGAGCGGGTCCGGCTGCCGGCCTGCGGATTTCGGATCATCCGGCAACCGGGGAAATGACCGTCACCGATGCGGGAAAACCCGTTCTGACTTACCATTTCGGCAATGTACCGGTGCCGGCGGGAGTGACCGGCCGGTATGCCGTAGCCAGGGCCGACTATATTCATCCGCTCTATGGTCCGGAAGGGGAAGAGCTAACCAGAGATTACTCGCCGGATCATCCCCACCACCGGGGAATCTACTGGGCCTGGCCGGAGGTGACCTGGAAGGGAGAGACCCGCGATCTCCACGCGCTGCAGGGAGTTTTCGCCCGGCCCGTCCGGGTGCTCCGCAAAGAGTCGGGACGCGCCCGCGCCGTTCTGGAAGTGGAGAGCGTCTGGAGGTGGGGGGATGCCGATGCCGTGGCACGGGAGCGCGCCCGGATTTCGGTTATGCCGGAGCGCGGCGGCCGGCGGATCGTGGACCTGGAATTCGAATTCGAAGGGCTGGTCGAAAACCTGACGCTGGCCAGGCGTGACCGGTCGCTCTATGGAGGACTCAATCTTCGCCTGTCGGCGCGCGAAAATCAGAAGATCGCCGTGCATAGCGATGGGGAAGGGACGCTGCCGCGCCGCGCCTGGGCCTGCCTGGCAGGCACTCCTCCCGGCGGAAGCCGGGCGGTCAGCCTGGTGATCCTCCAGCCGGCGGGCAATCCGGATTACCCGGGAGACTGGGTGCAGTACCCGGAGCTGAACTGGCTGCAGCCGACCTTTCCCGCTAAAAATAAAGCGTACGAATTGAAGCCGGGAGGGCCACTGGTTTTGAAGTACCGCCTGGTCATCGTCCGGGGTGAATTGGGGGAAGCCGATCTCGCGAAGCTCTGGGCGGATTATGACCGCGGGATGCAATCGCTGCCGGCCTCCGGCCGCTAGTCCGGAAAGGAGGAACGGCAAATGCCGGGAAAGGACAAAGGAAAGGTATGAAGGAAAAATACTGGGATGTGATCGTATGCGGCGGAGGCCTCTCCGGGGTGTGCGCGGCTACGGCAGCGGCGCGCAGCGGCGCCTCCGTCCTGCTGGTGGAGCGCGACGGCTGCCTGGGCGGCACCATGACCAACGCCCTGGTGGGGCCGATGATGACCTTTCACTCCCCCGCCGGGCAGGTGGTCGGCGGGCTGGCCCAGGAGGTGGTCGACCGCCTGATGGCCCTGGATGCCTCGCCCGGCCACGTGCCGGATACTTCCGACTACTGCCCCACGATTACCCCTTTTGATGCCGAAGCCCTCAAGCTGGTCTGCCAGCGTATGGTGAAGGAAGCGGGAGGGCGGATTCTGTATCACTCCCTGGTGACCGGAGCGACCCGCCAGGGCCCGGAGCTGACCGGCATACAGGTGACCCATAAGGCGGGAACCGAGGCTCTGCGCGCCGCGCGGGTCATTGATGCCACAGGGGATGCGGATGTGGCCTGGCTGGCCGGGGCCCCGTTCGAGTTCGGCCGGCCCGAAGACGGCCGGGTGCAGCCGGTGTCGCTGATGTTCAAGCTGATGAACGTGGACAGCGAGGCTCTGCGCGCCTACACGGCCTCGCATCCCGGGGAAGCCGATTTGAGCGAGAAGCAGGCCCTGGCTTACATGGCCCAGCCGCTCAATAAAAATGCCGGCTTCCGGGAAAAGCTGAAAAAGTACATCGATGCCGGCCGGATTCCGCTGCAGCGCGAAGGGATTCTCTTTTTTAATACCATTTACGAGGATGAGGTCATCGTCAATACCAGCCGCATCGCCGGCGTCGATCCGCTGGATCCCTGGGCGCTGAGCGAGGCCGAAAACCTGGGGCGCGAGCAGGTGGCAGCCCTCTGCGAGTTTTTCCGCAATGAAATTCCCGGGTTCGCCCGTTCGCGGCTGGTGGCGGTCGGGCAGCGGCTGGGGGTGCGCGAGTCGCGCCGCATCCGCGGCGAGTATGTCCTGACCGGAGAAGATATCCTCCGGCAGTGCCGCTTCCCGGACGCCATCGCCCGCAGCTCCTACCCGGTCGACATCCACAGCCTGGTGCCGGGGGAAAAATCCGACGCGGGCTTCGACTATCACGGAGAAACCTATGAGATCCCTTACCGGTGCCTGGTGCCGCTCGATGTGGAGCAGCTGCTGGTGGCCGGGCGCTGTATCTCCGCTACCCGCGAAGCCCAGGGCTCGGTGAGGGTTTCGCCCACCTGCATGGCCTTCGGGCAGGCAGCCGGTACGGCCGCGGCGCTTTCCCTGCGCCAGGCCTGCACGCCGCGCCGGGTGGATACCGACGAGCTTCGCCGCCGGCTGCGGGAGCAGGGCGCCCTGCTCTAGCCCATGCCGCGGCGGCTTGCGGAACCGGGTCGGGTCATGGAAGGAGCTTTCGGATTGCGGCTTTCCGCCTGCTCTGCCGTCCCGATAGGACCATGGCCTGGTGAGGCCCCGCGCGCAAACCGGCCCACGACTGTTATTTCGAGGCAAAGTCCCGTCAGAGACGGCAGAACCGGACCCGGCAACCACTTTAGGCCGTTTCGTCAGGATTGAGAGCTTCGCAAAAAAAGCCCCTCTGCTTTTCTTCCCGCTCTTCCTTGGCTTCCTGTGAGCCATCTCTTTTCCCAGGAGGACGGAAAGATCAGGAAGGAGGAAAACAAATGCTCCCTGTCGGAATCCCGAGCGCTCCGGTCGGGGAGTGCGGCCGTGGGAGCAATCAAGCACGAAGTGGTATTATTCCCTGGTTCGATTAAAAGGAGGATCCATCCAATGAACAGCAGGAAAGAAAACGGGACCATGAAAAGAACCCACGGCTTTTTCACAAGCCAACCGGCGGCGGCTTTGGTCGCCGCGTGGGTGCTCGCCGCGCTATGCACCCCCTGCGCCCGGGCCCAGTCGGAGACGCGAGGCGAAGCGGTCGCCGAACAGGCGTATAAAAACATCCAGGTGCTCAAGGGCGTCCCTGCTTCCCAAATCCGGACCATGATGGGCCTGATGAATGCCTCTCTCGGGGTAAGGTGCGATGCCTGCCACGTTCCCAATCAAATGGAAAAGGACGACAAGGAGAACAAGAAGACCGCCCGCAAGATGATCCAGATGGTTCTGGACACCAACGAGCAGGCTTTCAACGGACATACGGAAATTACCTGCTATACCTGTCACCGTGGACAGGTGGTCCCGGTGACCACTCCCGTAATCGGCAGCGGACTGACTCCGCCGCCGCCTCCTCCTCCGGCCGCCAAGGCAGGGGAAGGGCTTCCCGGCATCGATCAGATCCTGCAGAAATATCAGGCGGCCGCAGGAGATCCCGGGGCATTCGGGAAACTGAAGAGCCGCGTCATGAAGGGAATGGTTACGGATGCCCGGGGCGAATCGCATCCCGTGGAGGTGCTGCAGGCTTCCCCGGATAAAATGGCCACCCTGGTCCGCATGCCGAAAGGAACGATGGGCAGCGGCTACAACGGAAAGACCGGATGGAATAAAAATCAGCGAGGGCTGACAGAACTGGTCGGACTGGAACTTCTGCTGATGCGCCGCAATGCCGATTTCGGGCGGGCCCTCAATCTGGGAGAGGAACTCCAGAACCCGCGGGTGACCGGCAGGACCCGCGTGGGGGATCGTCCGGCCTATGCGGTGTCCGCGCGCACCGAGGGGCAGCGGGTACAGCTTTGTTTCGACGCGGAGACAGGCCAGCTCCTTCGCCGGACGGTGATGATCGGCACCCCGATCGGGGCACTGCCGCAGCAGACCGACTATGAAAATTACAAAGAGGTGGACGGCGTTCGCCTGCCGATGGTGGTGCGGTTTACCGGTCCCGATCCCAATTCGGCGACCACCACGGTTTACCAGGAGGTGACGCACAACGTGTCCCTGGATGAGGCCCGCTTCTCCGCTCCGCAGAATTAGCCGTCTCCCCGGTATTCCGGTTTTATTCCCCCTTCCGGACCTCCCCGTCTTCCGGTGAAAAAGATCGCCGGAAGGCGGGGAGGTCCGGAACCGGGCGACCGTTCCGCCCCCTGGGCATCCGCCGTCCCCACGGTCTCCCAAAGGCAGACTTGACAAAGAAAAAACGGATATTATAATCGTTTAGTATGCTACATTGTGGCATTTACCCGGAACACAACGATCATCGATCCGAAAAGGAGGACCTGAAATGAAAGGTCGCATATTCCTCTCTGCCGCTCTGCTCACCATTGCCCTTGGAGGGCGGCCCCTGTGGGCGGGCGCGGTTCTGCACGAAGCCAAAGGCGCCAATGCCGCCGCCATTCAAAGCGCCGTGGATTCCTTCCGGCTGGCCCTCGGAAGCAACAACGGCATTGGCGGCACCTTCTCCACCGGCCGAAGGGAAATCAACTGGGACGGGGTGCCTGACAACCTTTCCGCGCCCAATTTGCTTCCGGCCAATTTTTTCAACAGCAACTCACCGCGCGGCGTGGTTTTTCACACCTCCGGCAACGGGTTCCAGGTCAGCGCCAAAGCCGGCAACCCGACCTCCACACCCCTGAACTTCGTAAACCTGAATGCCGGCTACGGCTCTGTTTTTACCCCCTTTTCCCCGGAGCGGCTTTTTGTGCCGCTGGGATCTCCGGTTATGGATGTGTACTTTTTTGTTCCCGGAAGCAACGTGCCGGCGACCACCAACGGCTTCGGTGCGGTGTTCAGCGACGTGGATACTGCCGGAGCGGCCACCCTGGAATTTTTTGATACCGGCAACAATCTATTGGGCAAATATTCCGTGCCGGCTCTGTCCGGCAGCAAAACACTTTCGTTTCTGGGCGTGGTCTTTACCTCCGGGGAAAAAGTGATGCGGGTGCGCATTACCAGCGGGATGGCTGCCGTGGGAATCGGCGACAGCCCGCCGAACGCCGACATGGTCGTCATGGATGACTTCATTTACGGCGAACCCCAGGAAAACCGCGGCCGAAAGGCCCTGGCCCAGTACCTGCCGCAGATCGCCGACGGCCAGGGGTACCGCACCTCGGTGGTGATATCGAATCCGAGACTGGTTTTTACCTCGGGGAAGGTCGACTTTGTGGGCAGCGACGGCAGGGCCATCTCGCTTACCATCGGAGGAAAGAGCGCCTCCAGCTTCGACTTTGCGCTGCCCCCGCGCGCGGTTCTGCGCCTGCAGACCGACGGCTCCTCCGCTTCCGTGAAGACCGGCTATGCGGCCATCACCGCGGATGCCGAGCTGGATGCCGTGGCCCTTTTCCAGTATTTCGATTCCCAGAACAATCTTCTGACCGAAGCCGGAGTGCAGAAGGCGGCGCCGTTGAGAAAGCTGCAGACCTTTGCCGCCATCAGCGCCAATGCCAGCACGGGAATCGCTCTGGTCAACCCGGGCAGCGATGGGGCGGTACTGGTCCTGAGGCTTTTGAATTCCAGCGGTCTCCTGGTGGCCGAACAGGTCGCCTCTCTCGGTGCCGGACAGCACTTCGCCCGATTTCTGGAGGAAATCTTCAGCCACTTCGCCGGGGTCAGCAGTTTTGAGGGAACCCTGGTGGTGGTGTCCAGCTCGCCGGTGGCCGCTACGGCGGTGCGCATGCAGCTGAAACCCTCCATCACTCTTTCCGCGCTGCCGGTCTCGGCGATGGACGATGAGCCGGGCGCCGACAAGCGGGAATTCGATATCCGTCCGCTGACCGGGACCTACCGGGGCACCTGGACCAGCCTGTCGACCGGAACCGGCGGGGCGGCCCGCATCGATATTGCCGCCAACCAGGCCAACCGCACCGCCACCCTGACCATCGACTTCGACGGCAATTACCTGGGCCTGGCCGATCCTCCGGCGCAGACGCTGACCGGAACCTTCGATGCAAGCGGGGCCCGGGTGCGGGGCAAGAGCGATGTTTTCGGGGATTACGATGTTTACATTGACGCCAGCGGGCTGATTGTCGGCATCATGAAGAATCTGGCCGGCGGGCAGGTTCCGCAGATGGTTTACAGCGGACTCATCAGCTCCCAGCGGCTGGATGCCGACTACCTGGTCCGTCAGGCCGACGGCAAGGTTGCCGCCTCCATTCTCCGCATGGAAAAGGCGTCTCCTTATTGAAGCGGCCAGCGCGATTTTCAACGCTCAGGCCGGATCGGATCTGCGCGAATCCCTGAAATCCGCTGTTTGCGTGAAACCTCCCTTTGCACAGGACGCAGGTCCGCGGGGGAATCGTCGATGAGGCCTCCGCGGATTGCGCCCGATGGATAGATGCCGGCCGGTGGCAGCCCCTTCTTGCTTTTGGCCGCAGCCGGCGGTAACATCACCCCAATAGTACCGGGTCGTCGCCCGATGTTATCCTTGTGGCTCAGGAGGGAGAATGCGTCATCATCGTTTCCAACCGGCAGCCGGCTTGTCCGCTTCCGGGAAAATTGTGCTTGGTTCCATACTGTTTCTGGTCTGCCTGGCGTTTTCGGCCGACCGGGAGCCGCCGATCGGACGCTCCGTGGATCTTGGGGACCCTGTGCGGCAAAAAATCCGGCAGACGCAATTCCTGTCCGATGCGGGAGCCGGGGGTACCACGGTATGGGAATCCCGTTACGGGACTCCGGGCTTCGTGCGGGGCGCCTTGACGGAAGCCTCCGAAGAAAGGCCGGAAGCGATTGCCGCCCGTTTTCTGGCGCAGAACCGCCCCTTGTTGAAGCTGAGCCGCTCCGGCAACGATTTCAGCCTGCTGCGCACCGAGCGGGATGACTCGGGAAACGCCCATGTGCGCTTCCTGCACCGCTATCGGGGCCTGCCGGTCTGGCCGGAGGATGTCATCGTGCACGTCGATCCGCAGGGGGCCGTGTACTGTTTCAACGGCAACTACCGGGAAATTTCCCTCGAGGAAGTGCAGGCTGCCATTTCCCGGGAGGAGGCCGTGCGGATTGCCGAGACCGGCTTTCCCTGCCGTCAGGGAGTCGAGGCCACTGCGGAGCTGGTCGTCTATACGTTCCACGTGGAGGAGCCGGTTCTGGCCTGGAAAATATGGCTGCATTCCCGAACAGCCTATCCGTATCGGTATCTGGTTTTTGTGGATGCCCGGTCCGGAACGATCGTCAACTCCATCGACATGGCGATCAGCGGGCGCCCCGCCACCTCCACCGGCTTTATCTGGAATAACCAGGTGCCCAACGGGCAGGCGGTGACGATCAACACCTGGCGGGACGACGACGGAAGAATCTACCTGCTGGATGCTTCCAAGCCCATGTTTCCCGGCACCCTGGACCTGGACACGTTCCGCGGCATCCTTCTGATCATGGAAACCAATCACACCGACACCTCGGTCAGCGGCAAAACCTATCCGGCCTTTGATCCGGACAACGACAACGTCTTCGATGATACGTCGGAAGTCGTGGAAGCAGGGCAGGCCAGTTACGGAATCGGTAAAACCTACGATTATTTCCGCAACACCCACGGCCGCAACAGCATCGATGGAGCCGGAATGGGAATCCGGGTCTTCGTCAATTTCCGCAGCGAGCCCAAACAGGGACTGGACAATGCCTTCTGGGACGGCAAGGAGATCGTCCTGGGGGACGGCGGGCAGGTGACCTCCAACTGGGCGGGGGCCCTGGATCTGCTGGCCCACGAGTTCACGCACGGGGTGACCGAATACAGCTCCAACCTGGTTTACCAGTTCGAGTCGGGCGCGCTGAACGAGTCCATGTCCGATGTTTTCGGGGTCTGCGTCGAGCGGGCCAACTGGCTGATCGGGGAGGGAATCATCCGCCCGGGCCAGGCGCCGGCGCTGCGCAGCATGTCCGATCCGCACAACGGCCAGAATTCGGCCGACAGTCCCTTCTGGCAGCCGGCGCACATGCGGGAGTTCCAGAATTACCCGGCCAATCGCGACAACGGCGGAGTGCATAAAAACAGCAGTATCCCCAACCTGGCTTTTTATCATACCGCCAGCGCCATAACCCTGGCCAAGGCGGAAAAGGTCTGGTATCGGGGCTACCGCTATATGACCCAGAACACCGATTTCAAGGGTGCCCGCCAGGCTTTCGAACAATCGGCCATCGATCTGTACGGTGCCGGCTCCGCAGAGCTGGCGGCCGTCCGGAAAGCTTTTGAGGATGTGGGCATTTCATCCAATACCCAGCAGCCCTCCGGCAGTTTCTACCTCTATTACCCCATGGCCACCAGCTTCGACCACTACGGGAAAAAGTTCCAGGGATATTACAGCTTCACCAACCCGCAGGATGCCGAGACCCAGTACAACGTCGAGGAATTCAAGAAGGACGGCACTCGCGTGGCATCATCGGGATCGGCAACCCTCAGTGCCAAAGCTATGAAGTATTACAAGGTGAACGATGCCACCAGCTTCGTGAAGGTGACCTCCAACAAGCGTCTGATCGGCTTCGGAGAAACGGTTACCGCCGACGGCCGGAGCTGGGCCTGCACTTCCGCTTCCGAGAATTACAGCAACGGCGTGTTTATCCCCCACATCACCTACCCGTTGAAGGAGGGCTGGTTTACGCTCTGCGGGGTCAGCAACGTGACCAACGTGCCGAGCAGCGTCATGTACGTGGACAACGCCGATAAGGTCAACACCCTTGAAATGAACGGGCTGAACAAGTCGCTGTTCTTCGATTTCTACGACAGCCTTTACCTCCCCATTCACGGGGGAATGCCGGACACCTCCCGGCTGGGCGGACTCTGGGGCCTGATTGCCAATTATGATTTGAAGGCCGACAAGGTGCTGGAAGCCAACATGGTGGCCGGGGAGATGTTCGGAACGATCCAGGGCAACTCGCTGGCGGCGCTTACCCTGAGCAGCGAGAGCTCCCGGAGCCTTCTTTTCAGCCATATCACCTCCACCCGGCAGGGGTGGTGGACGGGCATCGCCCTGATCTGCCTGCAGGACGACCCCAATCCGAACGACGCCGTGACCACGGCGCCCATCAAGGTAACGGCTTTCAGCGCCGCCGGAAAGGTGCTCAAGGAGACCATCACCCGAATTCCCTACCTGGGGAAGACGGTACAGATCGCCGACACCTGGAAGGAAGGAAACGAGTACCTCGTTCCGGAGGGAACGGTATGGCTCCTGGTCTCTTACATGGCAGAAGGAAACTATCTTTCCGGGTACGAGCTTTTTGGAGCGCTGAATTCTTCTTCCGGCGATACGGTGGCGGGAATCGAAGCCGCTGCCCGGGTATCCAAAAAGCTTCTCTTCCCTCAGGTCCTCACCGGGTCCGTGGATGGCTCGCCCTATTGGACCGGCATCGCGGTGATCAATCCCAACGATTCCACAGCCAGCCTGACCTACCGGCTCTTCGATCCGGCCGGCCGCCTGGTAAAGACCGCCTCCAAAACCGTGGGCCCCAACCGGAAAGACCTGGGTCTGGTTTCCGATCTGTTCGGCACCCAGAATCTCTTCGGCTGGGTGGAAGTGGAGTCGAGCAACAATATCACCGGCTTTGCCGTTTTTTCGTATCAGGACGGCCGTTCCACCGCAGGGCTCTCTCCCTTTCTGGGATTCTAGCGGCCTGCCGGCACCCTGCGCCGCCGGGCACAGGGTGCCGGAGCCCAGGAGGGGACCCCAGGGTCAGAAGGAGCTCGACAGAGCTTCTTCCTCGCCGTCGTAAAACGGGATGACTGCGGAAGGCGAACGTTTTCCCGGAGAGACAGCGAGAGCCGGTTCGCTCATCCCGGGAGCTTTGCGGGCGGCCGCCCTGCTTTTTTCCGGAGACGGGCTCCGGAGGAGCACGACCTTTGAATCGCTTCGACGATGGGAATTCTCGTTCAGCTTGAAGGAGGCAACCATGCGCTTCATCTCCATGGCCTGACTCGACAGCTCTTCGGAAGTGCCGGCGGCCTCTTCCGAGCTGGCGGCCACCTGCTGTACGACCAGGTTCATCTGCTCCACGGCTTTATGGATCCGGTCGACGCCCAGGCTCTGCTTCTCGGAATCGGATGTGATTTCCGAGACAGCCTCGCTGATATTATTAATTTGACGGTTAATCTCTTCCAGGTTGCGCAGCACCTCCTGATTGACCGCCACGCCGCAATCCGAATTCCTGGCGGATTCCTCGATCAGGTCGGCCGTGTTCCTGGCCGCCTCGGCACTGCGCACCGCCAGGTTTCGGACTTCTTCGGCTACGACTGCAAATCCCTTGCCGGCCTCTCCGGAGCGGGCTGCTTCCACGGCAGCGTTCAGGGCCAGCAGGTTCGTCTGGAAGGCGATCTCATCAATCGTCTTGACGATCTTTGTCGTCCGGTCCGAGGAACTCTTGATCTGGTCCATGACCTGCTTCAGCTTTATCATATTCTCCACGCCGCGATTCGAATTCCTCCGGGCACTTTCGGTCATCTGTTGGACCTGCTGAGAGCTGGTGGTATTTTTCCGGCTCATGGTGGCCATCCCCTGCAGGCTGCCGGATACCTCTTCCAGGCTCCCGGCCTGTTCGGAGTTCCCCTGAGCCAATGCCTGGCTCCCTCGGCTGATCTCGCCGGCCGCCGAGGAGACCTGCTCCGAGCCCACCGCCACCTGCTGGAGGCCCTCGTGCAGGTTCTGGATCGCCTGGTTGAGGGAGTTCTTGATCCTGGCATGATCGCCTTGATACTGACCGACGACCCGCACGGTCAAATCCTTTTCCGCCACGCGGGAGAGCACCTCCGCCGCTTCCGTGACCGGTTCCAGCAGGGCATCCAGAGTGTCGTTGACCCCCTGGACAATCTTGCGAAAATCTCCCTGGTGCCGGGAGGCCGGCACGCGAGTCGTCAGCCGCCCCTCAACGGCAGCCCGGGACAGGGAATGCGAGTCCTCCACCAGGGCATTTACGGCGTCAATGCAGACATTCAGATTGTTTTTTATTTCATTGAAATCGCCCTGGTAGGGCTCGGTGAGTTTGGGCGGAATGTCTCCCTTGCTGATGCGGTCGACGTAGTCGGCGGCCACTTTCAGAGGCCCGATCACCGAATCGAGAGTATCATTGACCCCCTGGACGATGATCCGGAAATCTCCGCGGTGCCTGCCGGCATCGGCCCGATGGGCCAGATTGCCTTGCACTGCCGCCTGCGACAACGCGGC
>CAINFC010000020.1 GCA_903847975.1 uncultured Acidobacteriota bacterium
ACCCGCGAACTGTTTCTCAATCCCAGAAATCCTAAAACCGCGGAATATATCGAGGGTCGCTATGTCTGAGGAACCGGCAAACCCGTCTGCCCCGGCGGTGGTCTTCTGCGGCTTCAGCGTCTGGTTCGGGGACAAGCAGGCGCTGCAGGATGTCCGGCTGTCCGCCTGCCGCGGCCAGCGGCTGGCCCTGATCGGGGCGGCCGGCAGCGGAAAATCGACCCTGCTGCGCAGCCTGAACCGCAGCAACGACATGATTCCCGGCTACCGGTGTCAGGGATCCGTCCTGCTGAACAACTGGGATATTCATGATCCCAGGGTCGATGTAGCAGCCCTGCGGCGCCGTGTCGGCCTGGTCGGCACGCCTGCCGCGGTTCTTCCGGGAAGTATTTTCGACAATGTGGCCCTGGCTCTGAAAATGTCCGGAGAACACAGCAAGCAGCGGATTTTCGAAAAAGTGCAGGGCGGGCTCATGAAGGTTCAGATATGGGATCGCGTCAAGGACCGGCTGCAGGAGTCCGCCGCCGGCCTCACCACCAGCATGATCCTGCAGCTGAGCCTGGCCCGGACGCTGGTACTGGAGCCGGAAGTTCTCCTCCTGGACGAACCCGGCGCCGGATTGGACCACCAGGTGATCACCATGCTGGAAGATTTACTGGAGGACCTGAAGGAATCGCACGCCATCCTGATGGCTACCAATGACCTGAAGCAGGCCGCCCGGGCTTCGGACTACACCGCTTTCCTGCAGCGCGGAAGCCTGGTGGAATGCGGACCGACGCGCCTGCTCTTTACCCGGCCCCAATCCGAGATAACCTGCAACTTTATTACCGAACGCTTCTAGCTGATAATGGAATCCGCTCGCACGGATTGAACTCCATGAACCCGATCCAACCGGAAACAGAGCCTGCCGCCGCGGGATCCATGCATTGCCTGGAGGTGCGGGGCGGAAACCATCAGACCAACGAGGTGCTGGATCTGACGGGTCTTCGCCTCTGGGTCTATTGCCGGCCGCACGGCGGGGAAGGAAAGGGCGGCGATGTCTATTACCTGTCTTCCTGCTCCATGGGGCGCGTTACCCGAGGTCTGCTGGCCGATGTCAGCGGCCATGGCAGCGAAAGGTCCGCCACCGCCCTGGACCTGCGCCGGCTGATGAGCGAAAACATCAACTGCATGGACCAGACCCGGCTGGTCCAATCGGTAAACCGGAGGTTCTCGGCCCTTACCGAGCAGGGAGGATTTGCCACGGCCCTGATCTGGACGTTTTACGCACCGGAACGATCACTGCGCCTTTCCAACGCCGGGCATCCCAGCCCGCTATTTTATCGGCACTCTTCCGCCTGCTGGCGGTTCCTGGAGCAGACCCCTGCGGATCGATCCGTGGTGAATGATATTCCTTTGGGCATTCTCAGCCATGCGGAGTATTCGCAGATGGATATTGTCCTGCGGCCTGGAGATCTTCTTCTTTGTTACAGCGATGCCCTGACGGATGCCATGGACCGCGACGGCCGGCGCCTCGGCCTGGCCGGCCTGAAACAACTGGTCCGCGGCCTCCCGGCCGCGGAACCTCATCTGCTGATTCCGAGGCTGCTGGAGGAGCTGGCTTCCCGGCATGCCGGGAACCTCCATTCCGACGACGCCACGATCCTCCTGGCCCAGGTTCAAAGCGAAGCGCAGGAAAGGCCCTGACTTCTACCTCCTTCCTGATCTTCCCTTCTTGCTTTGAAAAGACGGGAATCACAGGAAGGAAGGAAGACCGGGAAGAAAAACAAAGGGACCTGCCTTTGGGAGACGTGCGGCTTCCTGCGGGGCCATCCGCCGATGGACTACGGGCGAGGTGCGGGTCCGTAAGGCCCCGTCCCGTCGCAGATCCCGTCGTGATCGCAATCGATGCAAAGCCCGCACGCCGGCCCGTTGCCGGCCACAGCCGGAGAAGTAATCAGCAAAAAGCTGAGCACCAGAGCCGGAATCATTGGGATGATTTTTCCACGCATACAACTCTTTTTTTCTAAATTAATATTGAAACAAAGAGGATACCTTCGCAAAAAATTGTTTTTCGTCCGGCTCTACCGTCCCGATGGGACTTGCCCTGTACTGGAGCCGACCCGGCAATGAATTGCCGGGCCGCAATCTTGTCGTCCCTTACGGGACTTTGCCTCGCAATAACAGTCCCGTGCCGGGTTACGTGGGACCTCCCCAAGCCATGGCGGAGCACAACGGCGATATCCGCTATTTCGCCCCTTGTGACACACCCGCAAGTCCCACAAGGAACGGTAGAACATAATAATGTCTGCTTTTTGCCCCTTCCTCGAAGGTATGGCCCGTTCCGGCACCGCCGCTCTTTTTCAGCGGAATACCGCCGGAAGATAGAGCCAGTTTCCGTTTCCGGAGATCAGCGAAAAATCGGTGAAATGATCGATCATCAGCGTGATCTGATTGGCGGACGGATCCACAATGTAATTTTCGGGGATCACCCACATGTTTTCGGTGGTGGAAAAATAGGCCGGTCGCAGGCTGCTTTCCGAAATCCCGAGGCTGGCCAGTTCCGCATCGGTGTAGCCGAAGGTGATCTCCACTTCCTGCAGAAACGTCTGTTCGATGGCCTGCCCCAGTTCGTCGGTGGCCAGAAAGGCATAGCCGAACCGGAACACATCGGTTCCCGTCTGGCCGGGTATTCCGGCATGCGGTACAATCCGCAAGGTGACCGCTCCGGTGGCCGGCAGGGCGCCGGCCGGGATGTAGATACCGGTGCCATCCGCCAGGGCGATACTCTGCGGCTCCGCGGCATCGAAGGTCACCGCCACCGGCGCCGGCTTGGCATGCGGCCCCTGCAGCAGAATGTCCTGCGTATTGCTCCCTGCGATCACATCCAGGGTAGCCGTTCCGGACCAGTATTCGGTGGACGTTTCGAAAACCGCCCCCACCTTCCAGTTCGTGCCGGCCACAACCTTGAGCTGATAGGTTCCCTGTCCGGCGGTCATGTCCGCCGAACCGTGGGCCGCCTGGCCATCTTGGGACCACGCCCAGACCAGGGCCCGGCCGGAGGCTGTCGAATTTTCCAGGGTCAGCGTCCCCGACAAGACTGCATCCGAGCGCCGGAAGCGCAGGGTATGCCCGGCGGAGGTTTGTCCGTTCTGAATCTCCACCTTCCGTTCGGCCGGCTGCAGCCATTCGCCGTTGGACTGCAGTTCCGTCCGGACCAGCAGCCGGGCACCCAGGCGATACGGCCCGGCGGGCAGCGCCAGGTCGAACTTCCCGGTGGAATCGGTCAAGCCATGCATTTCCATCTCCCGGCTGCCGTGCCGTTCCGTCCGGGCGAAAACCACCGTGTTGGCCAGCGCCTTGCCGTCGGGATCGAGAACCTGTCCCTGCAGCCGGGCATTCTTTTCCAGGACCGGCAGAGGCACTTCCGTGGTTCCCCCCGACGTCACCGCGATCGTCCGGGCCTGGCTGGCCTGGACATATCCGGATTTCGGATCGATGCTGTAAGCCAGCCGCCACAGACCGGCGGTAGCCGGTATCCGGAAAGAACCGGTCCGGGTTTGAATCGGCGCTCCGGCCCACAGCCGCTCCTGATGGGCGGCCACGCGGCCGCCCACTCCGGTCACCAGGGCGTTGGTCAAGGCGTTGCGCACCGTTCCCTGGGGGATGGCATCGGCCGTTGGCTGCACGGTCAGGGACCAGGTTCCGGGACGAAGCTTGAGCTGGTAAGTGCCGTCCGTGCCGGTAAGCACGAAAGTCTCGCAGATCCGGTCGACGCCGCGCGCCAGGACCCGGGCTTTTTGCACCGGCACATCGGAAGTCATTTTTACCAGGCCCTGCACGATTTTATTCAGACTGGAAAGAGTCAGGGGGATCGGGTTGCCCGCCCCCGGCAGCGTGACGGTTTGCGGCACGGAGGGCTGCAGATCGGGCCGGTCCGCGGGAGGGAAAGCGGTCAGCTTGTAGCTTCCGTTACGCAGCCCGCCCGGAGCCCAGTAGCCGTCCGGGCGGGTGCGGACCTGAAAACCCTCCGAGCCGAGCTGCCCTGCGCCCGCCTGGTTGCTGGTAAAGCTGGCAGCCATCACCAGGGCGCCGGAGACGTTATTGGCCTGGCCGTCCCGGACGGTGCCATAAAGCTGCGCCGCGGTCAGCCGCAGTTCCACCGTGCTGGAACTGCTGGCCGTGACATTTACGCTGATCGTTTCCGAATACCAGTACGGATTGCTGGAATCGGGTGCGGCCTGCACCTGGTAGGTGCCGGGAGTCAGCCCGCCGATTTCAAAGTTGCCGTCCGGGGAGGATACCGGAGGCAGGGGGACACTTCGTGCATATACCAGCTTCAGGATGGCCGGTGTCGGGGTATTCCCCACGGGCGGAAGAACCTTTCCCTGGATCTGCGGCCTGGTCAAGTCCAGGTGGAGGCCGGATAGGTTATTGTTGAAAATCTTGACCGGCATGGGTATGGAGGAGGTCCAGCCGGTCCCCTGCGGAGGGACGGCAACCAGCAAGTACATGCCGTTCGGCACCTGGCTCAGGGTGAACTGGCCGGTTCCGGAATCAACCGTGGTTTCCTTCCAAATCACCGTGGCGGTCCGATCGGGTCCCAGAAGTTTGACCTGGGTTCCGGCCGGTGGCAGCCCGCCGGGAGGAGCATACACGGTTCCGCTGATGCTTCCGCTGAGCGGTGCGCCAGGAGCGAGGGCCGGGCCAATCCCCAGGACGGTGAAAATCAGTACAGCAAGGACTGTAAAAGGCGAAGAGAATAAGAATTTTTTCATATGCATCTCCCGTCCTAAACTAGAATGAACTCCGCTATTTTCTGCTCCGTCTTCGATTCATTAGATTTTCCATGAGACCGCTCTTCCAGATAAAGGTGCAAAAAGTAGCAGAAACCCCCAAAGGGCTTTCGCGGCTTTTGGGAAACAACCGCTCTTCACGGTCTTATCTTACAGGAGAGACCAGGAGCTGAATATCAGCGGTTTGCGGATTTTCCTGTAGGACAATTCCAACACTTTTTGTCGGTGTTTACCCTACACATCATCCCAGCAATCCCTGTTTGAGCGCATAATAGGAGTACTCGGCATTGTTTTTCATTCCCATTTTCTGTAGCGCCCGGCTCCGATAGGTACTGACCGTTTTCACGCTGAGGCACAGCTCGCCGGCAATTTCGGTGACTGTTTTGCTGGTGGAGAGCAACTGCATGATGATGAACTCCCGGTCCGACAGCCTCTCATGCGGAGGCCGGTCGGAACTGCCGTCGAGAATCCAGGCCAGTTTTTCCGCCAGCACGGTGCTCACGTACTTTCCTTTATGGGCCACTTTCCGGATCGCGGCCACCAGCTCTTCGGGAGCGCTTTCCTTGGTCATATAGCCGGCGGCTCCCGCCCGCAAAAGGCGGATGGCGTACTGCTCCTCCGGATCCATGCTCAGGATCAGGACCGGCAGCCCCGGCTTGATCTGTTTCAGCTCCTTCAGCGTGTCCAGCCCATCCTTGCCGGGCATGGCTACATCCAGAACCACCAGTTCGAAATCGGTCTTCCGGACAAATTGCAGAACTTCAATTCCGCCGGCCGCCTCCCCGGCGACCACCATGCCGGGCTCATCCGCAAGAATCTGCTTCAGCCCTTCCCGGACCACCGCGTGGTCATCGGCAATCAGAATACGTATCATCGCGCTCTCTCCCCGGTGTCATAAAGGAATCGTAACTTCCACCGTTGTGCCCAGGCGCGGGGCCCCGTCGATTTTCAGTTTTCCGCCCAGAGCCCTCTCGCGCATGCCGACAATACCCAGCGACCCGGTTCCGGCAGCCTCCTCCCGGGTAATCCCCCGACCGTTATCCCGAATCGTCATGCCCACCTGGCCGTCCTCCCGGGTAAGCAGCGCTTCCACCTGGGTGGCACGAGCATGGCGGGTGACGTTGGTCAGCGCCTCCTGGAAAATGCGGAAAAATGCCGTGGTCCGCTCCTGGTCCAGCACGATGTCATCCGGCTCGGAACGGATATCGCAGGGGATGCCGGTCCGTTCCTGAAACTGCTGGGCCTGCCATTCCAGGGCGGCAGAGAGCCCGAGGTCATCGAGCAGCTTGGGCCGCAGCTCCGACGAGATCCGGCGGACCGCCTGCACCGTGGCATCCACCAGTTTCGACATGGCAATGGCTTTGTCCGCCAGTGGCTGCTGATCGGCATGCAGCCTCTGCCGCATCCAGTGAAGGTCCATTTTCAGTGCGGTCAGCGTCTGCCCGAGTTCGTCATGAATCTCCCGGGCAATCTGGGTCCGCTCCCGCTCCCGAACGGTCTGCAGGTGCGAGGCCAGGCTCCGCAGCTGGCTCTGGGACTGCCGAAGATGCTCTTCGGCGCGGGTCCTCTCGGCATTTTCCTGCTGCAGCCGATCATTGGCTTCCTGGAGCTGCTCCGTGCGGGCCTCCACCAGAATTTCCAGAGACTCCCGATGCCTCGACAGGTCCCGGGTCATCTGCCGGAAGGAAATGGCCAGCTCCCCGATTTCATCCTTCCTTTCCAGGCAGGAAGCGAGGTCCGCATCTTCGCCGGCCCTGGCTTTCATGGCTTCCGTAATCCGGCGAATGGGGATTGTGACGTAGGCCGCCAGTAAGGAAGCCAGAATTCCGCCCAGAACGGCCGTGGTCAGTCCGACAGTCAGTATTTTCCGCCGCGCCCGGACGATCCCCTCATCCGCAGCGCGGTGGGAATATCCCATGATGACCGTCCCCAGCCGGGCTTCGCCTGCCTGGACCGGCGAATAGATGTGATAAATGCTTTCCCCCCCTCTTCCCAGGTCGATGTCGTCGCTGGCCGGCACGGAGGAGGAAGCCGCCCTGCGGCTCAACTCGTCCTGGCGAATCGTACCGATTTCCCGCAGGTCGGTATCCATGACCACTTTCCGTCCGGCATCCAGGATGGTGATGTAACGAACGTACTCCTGGCTTTGGGAGTGACGGACATAGCGGCGCAGGGTGGCTACATCCTCGGAAAGAAGGGGCCGGACGGCGAATCCGGCCAGATCGCCGGCCAGAGCCATACCTCGATTGCGCAGCTCTTCCTCCAGGGACTGCCGCTCATGGATGGTAGTGATCGCCCCGGTCAGAAAAACGATCACCAGAATGAGCCCTTCCATCAAAAGGGCTAGCTTGGTTCGCAGCGGCAGCCGAGCCCAGATTCTGGCCTTTTTTTCCGGCACCGCACCCTCCTTTCCGTCCTCGGATCACTTGTCCGCGGGGCGCTTCCATGCCATGGCCCGGCGCATGGAATCGTAGTCCGCGTCGGCAGCCGGCTGAAAGCCGCCGAATTCTCCGCGAAGCAGGAGCCGGGCGTGCTCCGGGTTTTCCCGATCCAGGGCCAGAAAAGCCTGCCTTAGTTTCGTCCGCACCTCCCCGGGCACACCAAGCGATGACGCAAAAATGCGCGTCGGAAAAGGATCGGTCCTGGCAATCACCCGCAGGCCGGTCTTATCCACGCCCATGTCCTGCTGCTTTTCCCGGTGGTCGGCCATAAAGTGGTCGCAGATCACCCCGGCATCCACCGATTTTACGGAGACGCTGAAGGCAATATCCTCACAGCATCCGCCAAACCGGTATTCCTTCAGATCCTGGTCGATCCGGATCCCGGCCGCTTCGAAGAGCATCCGGGCCGCCACCCATTTTACGGTTGAAACTTTGGGGCCGAACATCACCGTTTTGTCTTTCAGGTCCGGCAGGCTGTGGATGACGCTGTCGCTTCGGACCACCACGACCCCGGACTGCGTCGCGCCGCCCTCCGGACTGAGAGCCTGCAGAAGGCCGTCGGTGTGGAAATAGCGGGACAGGGTCACATAGGTGTGAGGATCCTGAAGAGCAAAATCGATACTCCCCCCGGCCAGAAAATGGGAAAATTCCTCCATATTGCTGGGAACCACCAGTTTCAGCTCCCGGCCCGTTTCTTTCTGAAGGTAGACCAATAGCGGGTAATACTTTCCGAACGTGGTTTCGATGTTGCTGCAGGGTAGAATAGCGAAACGGTACACCTGGGAAGGAGATTTTCCTGCAGCCGGGGAGGGCGGCAGGAACGTTCCGAAAATCCATAAAGGAAACAGGAGATAAATCCTGAATTTCATAGCATGCCCCCCCCGGTGTTGCTCTTGTCAAAGACGGATCATCCCGGCCTGACCTGACACCACCGGCATTATCATGCAATCGGCGTACCGGTTTGCGCCGGCGACGACAAATCATGTAGCATGCAATCTATCCTCTATCCTATCATCGACTTTCCAAAATCCGCCGGTCCGTCCTTTCACCTGCTCCCATCGTCCCGGCGGACAGGGATGCAATGTTTGCATTCTCTTGTTCTCCTCGGATGCAATAATTGCGCCCACCTGTCCGGAAATTCCCGGAAAATACGTCCATGCCGATCGATTCCCGAGTGGCATGATCCTTGCAAATAAAAAATCGTACCGCTGAAATCGCAGCACCGGAAACAAAATGTATAGATAGCGTGAACAGGGGGGATTATGAAAGCAACTCGTTGGTTCTGCTTCGGAAGCATACTGCTTTTTTTCGTGCCGGTCTGGGCACAGCGCGGGCCTTATGGATCATCTCCGGGGATGCAGGCCGGGAGGTACGGCAATACTTCGGTCGACTCCCTCCCGACACAGCCTCTGGACACCAGGGAAAAAGACAGCCTGCTTTCCCTGCGGGAAGAGGAAAAACTGGCTCGTGATGTTTATTTGAAACTGTATGAAAAATGGAGGGTCCCCGTTTTTGACCGCATTGCCAACAGCGAGCAGCGCCACATGGACATGATCCGCTCTCTTCTGGACCGCTACGGTCTGGCCGACCCGGTCCGCGAAAGCGCCGTCGGGGTTTTCAAAGAGGACCGCTATGCCTCCCTCTTCCAGGAACTGGTCCGGAAAGGCGTTTCTTCCTACAAGGAAGCCCTTACCGTGGGTGCCACCATCGAAGATCGGGACATTCACGACTTGAATGGCGCCATGGAAATCACGGATAATGCCGATCTGAAGACGGTGTACGGCCGCCTGCGCAGCGGTTCCTACAACCATATCCGCGCATTTTCCGGCCAGCTGAAAGCGCAGGGAGCGGCCTATGAGGCGCAGTATATGCGCCCGGAGGAGCTGAGGAGCATTCTTTCCGACGCCCCCCCGGGTTCCCCGGGTATGGGCCGGCGGGGAAGAGTCGGTTCGCGCGCACTCTGATTCTGTGCGCCTTCCTCCCGTCTTCCTGTGAAAAGATCGGGCTCACAGGAAGACAAGGAAGAACGGGAAGAAAGGCGAAAGGGCCTGCTGCCAACCGAAGCGAACAGAGGATGGCCTGGCGAGGATTCAAGCCGGTAATCCACCGTACCGTTTGGGGCCATTGCAGGAGAGGCGGTCGAGGGATATCGGTGCCCGAACGATATATCTTGTGGAGCAATCCAGGAATAGTTCCCCCAAGAAAAAGTACGTTCGCGGTTGCCGTGTAATCCTATCCTGCTTCCACAGCAACCTCGCTCATTTGGTTACCTTGGCGTCGACGAAGAGGATTTCCTGGATAGTCTGGTGGACCGCCTCGGGGACTCCTTTGTGGATTTCAACGTCGAAAAGGTACTAAAATAGACCTGGGGGTCGCGGATTGGGCTGGGGGTAAATCTCCTAGCTTCAGCTCCTCGGAGATGACATGGTTTAAAGCTGTTGGATCAGCAACCGGCATGGATGTCAAACGGAGAATGCGGTATTCATCTGCCAAGTCGCTGCAATGCAGGTTGCCCAACACCGAAATCTTGTTTGCTCTCGACGATGCTTTATCTCACAGTACCTCACCCCAGATAGCCATCCAATTTCCTATCTGGGCTTTGTTCTGATCTTCCAGCGATCGGTGTTGATTGGAAAGGGCAGATGAAGTTCCAGCCTCAATTTAGCGAATCACAAGTGGTATGAATACAATAATGCTATTCCTAAAGGCTCAATAATTTATTATATAGCCTGTAATCTGCCGACTCCCGGTGTACAGAGATCCCAGCCGGCTTTGCTCCTTTGAGCATCAGTGAAACTTCCAGCGCCGTGGCTCCGTCCCCGCGCTTTACGCCGGAAGCGACACCGATGCGGCGCTTTCCTCCCGTTGCAGAGGAAGTAGCAGGGTTTTGCACGAGTGCAGCCATCGGCAGGCCGGCCCGGCTGAGGAAAGTTCTCGAAAAAAAAAGGAATGACGCTTCCCTCCGCTTCTCCAGGAGGGGAGCCGGTTCAGAGAAGAAAGGATGGCCGTTTTGGCGCCAGGGCATTTTCACCATGGAAACCGATGCATTCACTTCTTGAGGATTGGCAGGTACACTTTCCGCGTCGCCGTCCCGAGCCACCAGATGGTCATCTCCTCGATTTCCATTGCAATCAGCTCATGCCCGCCGCTGTAAACATGGAACTCGACGTTTGGGAAGCCGGCATACATCATGGAGTCCGCCTGACCTTGGACATGCGCGGGCGTACGAATGGTATCGCCCTGGCCCGTCGAGAACCATGGCCGGATCTTATTCCCGCCAAGTCCCGAAGTGAAAACGCCCCCGTGGAGGGTTGCCGAGGCGGTGAACCGGGTAGAGTTGGAGGCAATATAGGGAGCCGAGCTCCCGCCACCGGAAAAACCCACGGCCAGCACATGCCGTGAGTCGATGGAGACATAGGGGAAGGCCAGGACCTCGTCCATACAGGCGAGAGCATGGAGATAATCAGGCGTGATTTCGCCCGGCTCGGTCCCGACCTCCCAGGTGTAACCGTAAATCGGGTGATATCGGGAGTCTGGCGCAACGATGATGAAATGGTATTTTTCGGCCAGGCCCACAAAAGCGCTCAGGATCCCGTCGCCGTTGCCGCCGGTGCCGTGGTAAGCCAGCATCATGGGCGTGGCCTTGAGGTTATATCCTGCGGGCAGATAATAGGCGCCCTTTCTCCCGGAGGAATTAGTCGTCTGGAGGATTCCCCTTTGCGCCGGAAGTGGATCGGCCCTACGCATGCCGTATTCCGCCGGCCGGCTCGCAGTCGGAAGAGCGGCCATAAGTGCCGCCTGGCAGACCAACAGGGAGTACAAAAGGATTCCCTTATTTGCCCTTCTCATCCTGCCTCCACATGACTAAAGAATAGCAGATCGTCGTCTTTCCAGATTTACTTACCACTTTTCAAGCTTACGCAGCGGTTCCAGAGAAAGCAAGTAAGAAAAAATGGTCCGGCAGGAGAGAAGGGGTGGCATTTCGTGGGGCAAGGGTATAAAAAAATCAGCGGAGGGCTTGCATCTGCCTTTTTGCCAGGAAGGATGGTGACGAATCGGTTTCGGAATACTCCTGGCGGGGATGAAAGGGCAAACTTCACCTGTTGTCGCCCCGGGGCGACTGCGAAAGCTTCTTCGCGGCCTCATCTCTCCGCTTACTCCTTTGTTTTGTCAGCAGCAATTTCACACCTTATTCACCGGTCCGGTTTTTGGGGGGACATTATGCTTCGCTCCTCCAAGTTCAGCGACCAATACTTCCCGAACCGCTAAAACATAAGGAAGAGCATCAGGGATTTCAGCTCGCCACCTCTTCAACCGCCTCGGCCGGTCCATCCCGGGTGCATTCATCAGCAGGCGAACGGCTGCGGCACGGCGCTCCGCAGGGGGCAGATCCTGGAACCGTCGCAATTCGTTGAGCGCTGATCTGACATGTTTTCTGCGGAAGCGACCCCTTCGATTCCCGCGGAACACCAGCCATAGCCCGACGACGAGCAGCGTGATCGTCAAGACGATAGTGAACGCAGTGCCATCGTTCGAGTCATGATTGAACTCCTGGTCAAATAGTAAGTCGGGCAAGGCGACGAACATGCAGAATCCAATGACAAACAGCAGCCAACCCAGGCAGCCCAGGTTTGCAGGAGGCCTGTGGAGCGCTAAACGGGTGTAATCGGCTAAGATCTCCGTACGTTCCGATGCACTGATTTCAGACATGTGCTATGCCGCTCTCGCTTGTACTTTGGACGCATGACAAATGTCCTGAGACCGCAGGACGCACCCGGTCACCGGGCGCCGGGAATCCGGCCCCCGGCACCTCCGCCCTTATTTGAGCACCCGTTCTCCGGACGGATGGACCGGCACCCCTCCCGGGGGGCAGATCCGCATGACCACTGTGTACTCCGCCGCCCTGATAACACCTGGTGACGGGAGAATACCCTTTCAAAACATACTTGAAGGCCGGCGTGCCCCCGCTCTTTCCGTCCGGCCCGGTCAGTTCGGCTTGCACCACGTAGATGTTGCCCCGGTTGTCGGTCCCGATCAGGTGGCCGGGAGAATCCGCCTGGTCCGGCGCGCCGGTTGCGAAGGCGCCCAGGACCTCCAGCGTCCTGCGATTCAGTATGTAGACCACCGGATCTCCGGCAACGTTCAGAAATTTCTGCCCCGGGTCCGGAGAGAAGGCCACCCCCCTCGCCCCGGCAAGAGGGGACCTGTTGTCCAGGCCCAGAAACTGCTCGGCAATGAACCTGCCCTCCAGGGTGAAAACCTGGATCCGCTTGTTGCCGCGATCGGCGACATACACCCGCTCATCGTTGGACACCTTCACATCGTGGACCGGGGAGGAGAACGGTTGAAGGACCTCCGACACCCGGACCCAGGGATCCGGCGAGGGTGGTGCGGGTTTCGGCCGGTCCTCCATGTCCAGCGGCGTGTGGCCGTAGGCGCCCCACATTCGCTTGACCCGGCCCGAATCGGCATCGTAGACCATCACGCGGCTGTTGCCGTAGCCGTCGGCAACAAGCAGCTCGTTCGTCCCGGCCCAGTAACAGAGAGCCGTCGCCCCCCGGAGAACCTCGGTCCGGTTGCCGCCGATCCGGCCGTTTTTCCTATGGCCATCAGGAATTTCCCGGCTCGGGTGAATTTGAGGATCTGGCTGTCATTGGGCAGGTTCCGTCCTTGGCCTTCCCCGTTTCCCACAATCTAGACATGGCCCCTGGAATCTACGGTGAGGCCGTGCTCGTTGGAGGGCCATTGATATCCCGGACCGCTTTCCCCGCCCCAGCCCTGGTTAAAGTTGCCCTCCTGGTCGAACTCCATCACCGGCGGCGCTGCCGTGGAGGTCAGGTCGGGCGCCGTTCTCCGGGGATGCCGAAGACCGTCCGGGCGGCTCAGGATCCAGATGTGCCCCCGGTCATCGCCGGTAATGGCGGACCCGAATCCCATCCTCCACCTGGCCGGCACCGGTACGGACTGTCCGGGAACAGAAGGGGGATTGCGGGCCAACGTCCCGCATCCCGCAACGACCATCCCGACAGGCAACAGGATCCCCGCCGGGACAATATTCAGCCACCGCCTGTTCTTCATTCCTTGCTCCTCCGTAAAAATGATGATCTCCGAAATGCGCGACGATGTGCGCAAACGGGGTCAGGCCGGGATCCGCATGCAGAGCAAACGCGGAAGGTTGGCATACAGAGATATCTCCCGGGCCTCAACGGTATTCCTCCTCCTGGTCGCATCCTGCTTCTGACGGGCCGCGGACGGCTTTTATGCATTCCTGCCGATGCGACCAGTTTATTTCAGTTTTGATGAAGGTGCAATAAGTGGGGGAAGCCCTGGAAGGGCTTCGGATCGCTACCCGGGGTTGGCGCGCTTCGCGCCTACCCCGGGTAGCGCCTGCGGCGCAACCCCGGGCTGTGATCCGGAACCCCTTTCGGGGTTCCCTTATCCCGGGCTGTCAGAAAAGATAATCTCGCAAA
>CAINFC010000021.1 GCA_903847975.1 uncultured Acidobacteriota bacterium
AAACAAACCCGTCTACCCGGGGTAGCGCCTGTACGGCGCAACCCCGGGCTGTGATCCGGAACCCCTTTCGGGGTTCCAGACTTTTGCCGGGTTGCCATACTTGATGGCCCGGTAACCTGCCGATGATGAGCCCGTAACCATCTCCCAAACGAAATCTGTTGGGAGTACAAGCTTGCGTGCCACAAGCGGAATCCCGCGTGCAGCGCGCAGTCTAAAGACTGTACGAAACGATTTTGACGGGACTTTGCTTAGGAACAACGGTCCTGTGCCGGTGCACGCGGAGCCTCCCAGCGTCATGGCGAAACACTACGGAAGCCCTGTAAGGGCTTCGTAACACAGCCCGGGGTTGGCGCGCTTCGCGCCTACCCCGGGTAGGGACGATCGGATGAACCAACCCTGTAAGGGTTGCGCAATGTCCAGCCATACCAGGTATCTGCGCAGCCCTTACAGGGCTGATTTTCAAACAATCCGCTTGCCGGGTTGCCAACCTTGATGGCCCGGTAACCTGCCGATGATGAGCTCGTAACCATCTCCCAAACGAATTCTGTTGGGAGTACAAGCATGCGTGGCACAAGCGAAATCCCGCGTGCAGCGCGCAGTCTAAAGACTGTACGAAACGATTTTAACAGGACTTTGCTTAGAAACAACGGTCCTGTGCCGGTACACGCGGAGCCTCCCAGCGTCATGGCGAAACACTACGGAAGCCCTGCAAGGGCTTCGTAACACAGCCCGGGGTTGGCGCGCTTCGCGCCTACCCCGGGAAGAGATGCACGGAGACGACAACCCGGAAAGGGTTGCGCAAAATCCAACAATACCAGGTGCGGCGCAACCCCGGGCTGTGATCCGGAACCCCTTTGGGGTTCCTGCCCCTTTCACGAGATTGTCATTCCTGATGGCTTCGCAAAAAATCTTTGTTCAGAGTACAAGCTTTAGCTTGCCGGGCACAAGCGGAAACCTGCTTGCAGCACGCAGCCTGAAGGCTGTACTCTAATGCGCACCTGGGGGATGCGCTACGCTCCACACCTGGATGTTATGTCAGCAGGCCTTCAGCCCGCACTGCTAAAGTTTCTGTGTAACCAATGGTAAAATAACCCGGTCGGTCCGATATTTCCCGAAGGAGGATAGCCATGAAGTCTTTGGGTGTACGACGTCATTTCTGGATGATCCTGGCGTGGGTGATCGCCGCACAGGGGAATCCGGCTGCGGGTCTCACAAGGGAGAGGCCCAACGTGCTGTTCATTGCCGTGGATGATCTCAACGACTGGGAAGGTTGCCTCCGCGGTCACCCGCAGGTGAAGACGCCGAATATGGACCGGCTGGCGGCACGGGGGACCCTGTTCACGAACGCTCATAATCAGTGCCCGTTATGCAATCCTTCGCGCGTCAGCCTGATGACCGGACTGCGCCCCTCCTCCACCGGGGTGTACGGACTCGCTCCCGGATTGAGGGATGTCGCCGCCCTGCGGGATCATGTCACCCTGCCGCAGACCTTTACCCGTGCGGGCTATACCACCTACACCTGCGGAAAGGTCTATCATGACGGCTCGATTGCCCCGAAGGACCGGGCCGCAGAGTTCCAGACCTGGGGGCCGGCGCCGGGGCTGTCACGGCCGGCGCGCCCCATGGCCCGATTGCCGGAGCCCAGGCATCCTTTGATGGACTGGGGCCCCTATCCGGAGCGGGACGAGGATCATGCCGACTACCAGATCGCCAGCGCCGCGATCCAGGCTCTGCAGTCCGCTCCGCAAGACCGCCCCTTCTTTGTGGCTTGCGGTTTCCGGCTGCCGCATGTGCCCTGCTATGCTCCTCAAAAGTGGTTCGATCTCTACCCGGAGGAGCAGCTTCGGCTGCCCGCAGTTCTCGACGGGGACCGGGCGGACACGCCGCGCTTTTCCTGGTATTTGCACTGGATCCTGCCCGAGCCGCGCCTGCAGGTGCTGAAGGATTTCGGGGAGTGGAAGCCGCTGGTCCGCGCCTATCTGGCCAGCATCAGCTTCATGGATGCCCAGCTGGGCCGGGTGCTGGAAGCGCTCGAAGCCACCGGGCGCTCCGGCGGGACCATCGTGGTTTTATGGAGCGATAACGGGTGGCACCTCGGAGAAAAAGAGATTACCGGAAAAAACACCCTTTGGGACCGCTCCACGCGAGGCCCGCTGATCTTCGCCGGCCCCGGCGTATCCAAGGGGGAGCGTTGCTCCCGCCCCGCGGAACTGCTGGATATCTTTCCGACGCTGCTGGAATTGGCCTCTTTTCCGCCCCGGCCGGACCTCGAGGGGCACAGCCTGGTGCCGCAGCTGAAAAACCCCAAGGCACCGCGTCCCTGGCCGGCAATTACCACTCATAACCATGACAATCACGGCATCCGCACGGAGCGCTGGCGGTATATCCGCTACGCCGACGGGTCGGAAGAGCTTTACGATATGCGCAAGGACCCCCGGGAGTGGAACAACCTGGCGGGCAATTCCCGGTATGCTTCCGTCCGGCAGGATCTCTCCCGGTGGCTGCCCAAAGTGAACCGCAAGCCCGTGCCGGGAAGCGCTCATCGCATCCTTACCTATGCGCCGGAAAGCGGCGAAGCGGTCTGGGAGGGGAAGCCCATCGGCCGCAGCGCTCCGATTCCGCAGTAACCGATTTCTGGACGAACGTCGTTCGGTGGAAGGTTTCAGAAAGTTACACGGAAACAGCGGAGGCAACGGAGGAAAGCCGATCCGATCCGCTGTGATCCGCAAATTCCGCCGTTTCCGCGTAACGGAAACAATGGATGTTCCTTTTCTCTTTTCGACAATTGCTTTTTCAGTCTCAGGAGGATTACTGCAATGAAGCGATTTTGTTTGTCTTTTCTTTTTCTCCTGGCGGCGATGCTTCCCGGCCGGGCGCAGGGCGGATTCGGCTCCATTGCCGGAACGGTGGTCGATCCGACCGATGCCCCGATCCCCGGAGCCACGGTTCGCGTTGTGCAGCTCTCGACCAACTCGGAACGCACCGTGACCGCCAACGAGTATGGGCTGTTCACTCTGCCCTCGATGCCGGCCAGCAAGTACGAATTGACTTTTACGGCCAAGGGTTTCCAGACCAAGACGATTCGCGATCTGGAGCTCAACGCCCTGCAGACGATCTCGCTCGGACGCGTGATGCTGGAGCTGGGTACGGCCCCGGCCACCACGGTGGAGGTCAGCGTGGAGATTCCCCGGATCCTTACCGAAAACGCCGTCCGCGGCGACACGGTGCAGTCCAAGCAGGTTACGGAAATGCCTTTGCAGGGGCGCAACTGGTCGACCCTGCTGAAGATTATTCCCGGCTCCACTCCGGTCAACACCAATGCCATCAACGGCCGCGAGGCCGGGTACGACGGCTATGGCGATTTCCGGATCAACGGCAAAGCCTCCAACCAGACCCAGGTCAATCTGGATGGCGGCAGCAACGTCGATCACGGCAGCGATACCAAAACGACAGTTACGCCCAGCCTGGAATCGATCCAGGAAGTGGCGGTCATGACCAACAACTTCCAGGCGGAGTATGGGAACCGGGCCGGAGTGGTGGTCAATATCGTTACCAAGTCGGGAACCAACCGGTTCCACGGGACGGCCTGGAACTATCTGCGCAACGAGGTCCTGAACGCCCGGCCGTGGGTCGACGGCTTTTTCGGCCGCGGGAAGCCGCGCTACCGGTACAACTATTTCGGCGGCAACCTCGGCGGGCCGATCCGGAAAGACAAGCTGTTTTTCTTTTTCAATCACGAGAGCCTCAAGCAGGATACGCCGACCCTGCGGAACCTGATACGGATTCCCACTCCGTTGGAGCGGCAGGGAGACTTTTCCCAGACCATCAATGCCAGCGGAACCCGGCCGACAATCTATCTTCCCGGGACCCAGGCTTCCGGCAAACCGGTTCTGCTGCCCAACAACATCATGACGCCGGCGATGATCCACCCGACGGGCAAGGCCATCATGAATGTTTTCCCGCTGCCCAACCTGGCCAATGATCCCAACTATAATTATCTCAATGAGTATTCCAAGGAAGACATGCGCTATCTGAACGTGGCCAAGGTCGATTGGAATATAGACAGCACCACGCGCGCCTTTGTTCGCTTTTCCTACGATTTCCAGCACTATCGCGACATGGTGACCTGGGCGGCGGGAAGCAATCTTCCGTTTGTCATCACCGGGTGGGACCGCCCGGACAAGGCGATGACGGCCAACTTCACCAAGACCTTTTCTTCCATGCTGGTCAGCGAAACCCTGTTCAACTGGCAGAAGGATTTCGTGAATGCCCCGCTCAGCATCGTCCCGGATCCCTCCAAGATCGATCCCGTCAAGGTAGGCCTCAAGGATCTGCCGCTGGCTTTTCCGGTTTCCGCCAACGTTCTTCCCCAGATTTCCGGCACCGGGTATCAGGATTTTCAGTTCAACCGCTTCCCCTGGTACGCCAAAGCGCCGGAGTATCAACTGGCCCAGACCTGGAGCCTGATGCACGGCACCCATGTGATCAAGTGGGGCGGTCAGTATATTCTGAACAAGAAGGATGAGATCAATGCGGCCATCGAAAAAGGGAACTTCAACTTCGGGGTGAATACGGCCAGCGATTTCGATATGGGGTACAGCCCGGCGAATATTCTCGCCGGTGCGGTCTCCCAGTTTACCCAGGTCGATAACCCTTCGCACAAGATGTCCAAGTATCAGGACTTCCACTTCTTCGTACAGGATACCTGGAAGGCCACCCGCAAGATCACCTTCGATTTCGGCGTCCGGGTATACCACATCCCCTCGGAAAGGAACGTGGTCCCGAACATTACCAAAGATGCCGTTTTTGTCCCTGGCCTGTGGGATGCCAAGAAGGCCCCGCGCTATTACATCCCCGATCCCGGCAATCCCAAGCAGCTGATCGATCCTGCCGCGCCCTTGAAGCCTCTGCCGGTAAGCCAGTTCAACGCCCTGCTCTTTTCCCTGGTGCCGGGGTCGGGCGATCCGATGAACGGCGTCCTGCCTCTTCCCAATGATCTCAGCAAAGCCGGAATCCGCAATCCCGACTTCCTGCTGTTCGCCCCGCGCGGCGGCATCACCTGGCAGTTCCTGCCCAAAACAGTGCTGCGCGCCGGATTCGGCTGGGCCTACAACCGCCCGACGATCGGCATGGCTACCGGGACCTTTCAGAACGGCATGGCCGATTCGGTGGACTATCGTCAGACCAGCCTGAGCACGCTGACCACTACCACGACCAAGCGCCTGTCGCCGAAAAACTTCGGGGCCATCGACCAGTCCAGCAACGCGGTGCCCACCGGCTACGACTACAGCTTTTCGATCCAAAGGGAGCTGCCCTTCAACATGGTCCTGGATGTGGCCTACATCGGCAACATTCAGACCCATCAGCCTATGCAGTTCAATATCAACCAGGTGCTGCCGGGTACGGCCTGGAAGGCGGAGTTCAAGGATCCGCGCCTGGCAGGAAACAACTTTGCCGGACCGATCTCGGCGACCAACCCCGGACCCCTGCCGGGCACCCAGGCGGTGGACAGCAACCTGATGCGCCCCTTTGTCGGGTTCGGCACTCTCAATCTGATCACCAATGTCGGGGTCAGCCGCTACGATTCCCTGCAGTGGAGTCTGAACAAGCGCTTCAGCCGCGGGCTGACCTTCCAGTTCGTACACACCTGGAGCAAGCTGTTCACCTACACGGAGAGCTTCGGTCCATTCTACTACCGGTGGAAGGACTATACCGGCTTTCTGGCCAACGAACACCGGCCGCATGTTGTGGCCTTCAATTACACCTACGACGTGCCCAGGCTTTCCGAGAAGCTGGGTTGGAACAACGGGTTTGCCCGGCAGCTGCTGGACGGCTGGGGACTGGCGCACCTGATCAACTTTTATTCCGGCCGTCCGCTGACTCCCTCCGTCGGGTTCCAGTATGCCGACAACACGCAAGGCCTGGCCAACACCAACGCCATTTTCACCGGCAGTCCGGATATCGCAGTGCGCCTCCTCCCGAAGGGTGACCCCAACACCGGATTTTCGAATATGGCCAAAATGTACGAGGTGAACAATTTCCAGGTGCCCGGCATCCCCGACTACGGTCAGGGTTCGCGGAACTATGTCTGGTCGCGGGGAACATTCTCCAATGATATCAACGTCAGTAAGAATTTCCCGATCCGCGAAGGGATCGCCCTGGAACTTCGGGCCAGCCTCTTCAACCCATTCAATCAGGTGCGCCGTCAGGACATGAACACCTCCTTCACCTACAAGATGAAAGGGAAGACCCTGGCCGACGGTTACTACCTGTACAACACCCCGGAGCTGCTGGTGCAGAACCTGCTGAGTCGCGTCCCTAATGCCACGGTCGCCGAACAGTACAACCAGTACCGCTCCGGCGTGGGGCATGAGGATGTCACCACCGTCATGGACATGCGCCGGGTGGAAATCGGCTTGCGGGTGCGCTTCTAGCCCCTTCCGGTAAATCCGGTTTCGGAGAGTTAATCGGAAACAGCGGATCGGACGGAGGAAAGCCGATCCGATCCGCTGAGATCCGGAAAATCCGCTGTTTCCGTGTAACCGGGAAGTGGATGTCTTTTACTGCTCGTTTTTTACTGCTCGTTGAGCGGGACTTGAAGTCGACGGTAAGGCCTAATTAAGGATGCCCCGCTCCACAAAAACCTGGCGCACGGTATCGGCCACCTTTTTCCCGTAAAGATTCCGCGCGGCTTGGACTGTTTCGGTGGCCGCGGCCGGCATGCTGGTGTCGGCCGCGAAGCTGAACTGGGCTTCCAGGATCAATGTGTCCGCCTGTATGTTGCCGAGCCGGGCGCGGATATCCCATAAAGCGCGGGACCAGATCTGCCCGTCGTTGTGGATCCGGCCTTCCAGGTCCTGCGGATAATGCAGGTCCAGGTCTATGCGGCGCAGGCAGTGGGGAACCATGTTGGGGGTGTAGGAGACGGAGTCCCAGTCCGCGATGCAGGCCGGATCGGGGGTTGGCGCGATCAGGCTGGAAACGGTTGCCGCCCAGTAGTCGCCGAAGCCCTCACCGATCGCTCCCGCTTCCAGGGAATAGCCAAAATTGCCGAACGGGGTCATCTGGGAATCCATCATGGCATGGCCGTATTCGTGCAGGATGACTTCCGCATCCTCGGCATCGTCGACCCCGCCTTTCCCGAATCGAAGAATATCGTGTTTGTCCCAGGAATAGGAATTGTCGATACCGATCTGATCGATGCGCACCGCCTGGGATTCCATGTTGATGGGGCGCCGGGTCGTTCCGAAGCCCAGGCTCTGGATATACTTCTGCGCCTCGGTGATCCAAAAATAGGCCATTACCTGCTCAAAACGGTCGTCTTCGCGCGTGAAATGAAACGTGTTGGTGCCGGAAAAAGCCAAATCTCCGGTTGAGCTGCGAATGGTGGCCCAGTCGCCTCGAAGAAAGCCGCTGCCGTCCAGGTTGGTGAGGGTTACCATCCGGTAGGCCGGCATCAGCTCAGGGTAATTCTGATCTTTCTGGTCGGTGAGATACTGGTTCTGCAGGGAGGCTACCGGGTTCGGAAGGAACACCTGTCCGGTCCCCACACTGCTGCCGTTCCCATTTTTTTGCGCCCGGGCAAGAGGAGACAGGAGCGCCAGGAAGGCCAATACAGCAAAAAAAGTTATGCGAGTCATCCTTGTGTTCATGTTGCCGCCTATTATGTTGCCATCACCAATTCTGGGCAATGGACCGTTTTGTCTTTTCCGATCTTCACTTAAGCAGTGTAACGGAGGAACATTGCGAAATCAAGAACAATCCGCAAATGCGGATATCCGCAGGGCGGCCAGCGTAAGCGATGTGGTTACCATGGTTCCATGACCGCCATCTGTACATGCCTTTGATCCTGAAGTAAAATAGTCCAAAAGCAAGGATGGGCATAAGCTGCCCTGACGGAAAAGCATTTCAGTCCGCCAGGCCTGCAATTTTCTATAGGGAAGGGGTGTTCCTATGAGAAATTGTTTTCTGGAAGAGACGGAGCCTGTGAACAGGGGCAGACAGGCGATGTTTATCTGTATTTGGTTAAGCATGGAGTGCCTGCGGCAAACCGCCCCGGCCCTTTTATCCGCGCCGTCCGTCCAGGCAATCCCCGAATCCCAGGTCATCCAACAGTTCTCCTCCGAGGGGCAGGTTGTCGGTTTCCTGCCGGACGGCTGGCTCCTTTCCAACGGCTACTATGCCCTGCAGGTGCATTTTGCGGGTGCATCCCCGCAGACCCCGGTCGTGGAATCCAAATCCAGAATTACTGTTTCACACCCGAAAGGGCTTCCGGAACTGGGGGCTGTCCGGTACGAAAACCTCTGGCCCGGAATCCAGGCGGTATTCGAAAAACCGGCTGCCGGCATCGTGAAGAGCACTTACACAGTACAGGCCGGAATCGGAAGGCCGGAGCAGATCCGCCTGCGCTACAACGTCCCGATTCACATCGACGCGGAAGGGAACTTGTTGCTATCTCTGGCGCAAGGGCAATTGCGTGAGGACCGCCCCATCGCCTGGCAATGGATTGCGGGAAAAAAAAGAATGGTTCCGGTCCGGTATGTTGTCCGCAGTGCTCAGGAACTCGGGTTTTCCGTGGTTGGGCAGGATCCTGACTGTGACTTGGTCATTGACCCGGTTCTCGCCTGGAATACATTTGCCGGAAGCAGTTCAACCGATATAGGATACGGAGTATACCTGGACGGCAGCGGGAACGTCTACGTCACCGGCAAGAGCCTGAATACATGGGGCAGCAATCCCGTCAATCCACATAGCAATACATATTATGATGCATTCGTCGTTAAATATGATCCGGACGGAGTGAAACTTTGGAATACCTTTTTGGGTGCCGGTGGAGGTTATGAGGATTCCGGCGTTGATGTAATTGCAGACGGCGCCGGAAACGTTTACGTTGCCGGTTACAGCACGGGAACCTGGGGGGGGAATCCGCTCAATCCGTTCTGCAGCGGCAGCACAAGGGATGCGTTCCTCGCCAGGCTGAATTCGAGTGGAACCAAGATCTGGCACACTTTTCTCGGCGGCAGCCTGGTCGATAATCCTCACAGCCTTGCATTTGGAGGGAATGACGGAAGTATTCTTATCTCCGGCTACAGTGCCTCACCCTGGGGCAGTCCTAAACACGACTTTAACGGCTCAGCGGATGCATTTGTCGCCAAGTACAACTCCGAGGGGGCTCTGCAGTGGAACACTTTTCACGGATGCTTCGGCAGCGACTATGGAAGAGGAGTAATTTCCGACGGGGCCGGAAATATCTATTTGACCGGAACCAGCTTTGCGACCTGGGGGAACCCGGTTAACTCATTTATCGGAGAAAACGGCGTTACGGACGCATTTGTTGCCAAGCTCAATTCCAGCGGGATCCTGCAATGGAATACATTTTTGGGAGGAGCCTCCTCTGATGAAGGGTATGGAATTGCCGTCGATGGAGCAGGAAGCATATTTGTAACCGGGACGACATTCGGTTCCTGGGGAAATCCTCTTAACCCCTATAGCGGATTGGAAGACGGATTCCTTGCCAAACTGAATTCGGACGGTTCCAGGTCGTGGCATACGTATATCGGCAGCAGTGTCTCCGATTTCATTCTGGGAATCGCTTTGGATGGCACAGGTAAAATCTACATTGCCGGCAGGAGCTATGCAGCCTGGGGGGATCCCTTAAACGCATTCAGCGGTGCTCCGGATCTCTTGATAGCCAAATTCGACTTAAGTGGAATCAGGCAGTGGCACACGTTTCTCGGAGGCATCAACTGGGACTATTCCTATAACCTTTCTCTGAGCGGTAATGCCATTAGCATTGCCGGCATGAGCAGCCAAACCTGGGGAAATCCGCTGAATCCCTATTCCGGTGCGGAAGATGCGGTTACCTTGAAAGTGTATTTCGCTCCGGCTCTTTCAGGTCTGGATCCAGTATCGGCTACCGCCGGCGGTTCCTCGTTTCTGCTGACGGCAAACGGCACCGGATTTACCAACGGATCTACCCTGCGCTGGGATGGTGCCGACCGCGCCACCACCTACGTTTCCCCGACCCGACTGACGGCAACCATCCTCAAAGAGGATATTCTTTCAGGGAAATCCGTTTCCATTCGTGTCTACAATTCTGCCCCGGATAACGAGCTGTCCAACAGCCTGACCTATACCATTTATAATCCGGTACCCGAAATTCGGAGCCTGTCCCACACCGTTGACTACGCCGGTGCTCCGCAGTTGACCTTGGGGGTGAACGGCGCAAATTTCGTTCCGGCGTCCGTGGTTCGCTGCAACGGACACAACAGGGCTACCACATTCATTTCCGGGATCGAGCTGTCCGTCGTGCTGGTGGCCTCTGATGTGTCGGCCAGCGGCACATTGACCATCGATGTCTATAACCCTGAGCCAGGTGGTGGTCTATCTGCTGAAGTGCGAAACCTTACCCTTTACGAACCACGTCCAGGTATTACCTCCCTTATTCCTTCCTCGGCCCTGTCAGGCGGCTCTGCCTTTACCCTTCTGGCAAAGGGTATCGGCTTTGTGAACGGCTCCCTGGTGCGATGGAACGGCAGCAATCGCCCAACGACCTATATCTCCTGGGAACAGCTTTCGGCCAGTATACTTGCCTCTGATATTTCCAGCTCCGGCACTGCTTCCATCACCGTCTACAATCCTCTGGGAGGAGGCAGCTCGGATACGGTTCTTTTTAATATTAATAATCCGTTGCCGGTCATCAGCAACCTCAATCCCTCTTCGGTGATGGCCCGTGGAGCAGCTATTACTTTGACCGTGAGCGGTACCGGTTTCGTTCCTGGATCCGTCTTGCAGTGGAACGGATCCAATCGGAAAACCACCTTCGTCTCAGGCTCCCAGTTGACCGCGGAGATCACTGCAATCGATATCGCTTCCACAGGGACCGCCTATGTTACCGTGTTTAATCCCTCACCGGGTGGGGGAACCTCCGAACCCGAGACAGCCTTCCCTATCCTGGCTCCGGGGAAAAAGGCCTGGACTTTCCTGCTCTACCTTGATGGCGACAACAACCTATACCAGGCCCTCGCCTCTGCGGTGGCCGGCATGGAGGCCCGGACCTTCAGCCCGGACATTAACGTGGTGGTGCAGCTGGACGGGCCGGCCTCGGGGGATACCTGGCGCTTCCTGGTGCAAAAAGGGGGCGTCTACACGGCGGAACTGAACCGCTGGTTCGTTCCCGAGCCCAACATGGGGGCTAAGGAAACCCTGATCGGTTTTGTCGACTGGGCTCAGAAGGAATTCCCGGCCGACTATTACTACCTGGCCATCACCGACCACGGGCGTGGCACCCAGGGGATCGCCTGGGACACCACCAGCAGCAACCAGTACCTGACCACCCGGGAGCTGCGGAGCGCTTTATCCACCCTATACAACAGCAGCAACACAAAGATCCAGGTCCTGCACCTGGACGCCTGCCTGATGGCCATGCTGGAGGTAGCCTGCCAGGTGCGTGAGTATGCCGAATATATGGTGGCCTCGGAGAACCTGGGCTGGTCGGTATTTGCCTATAGCCTGTACGTCCCGACCCGCAGTGCAAGGGAGAATGCGGAGGGCGCGGACTGGGCACCTCTGACCTATGCGCGGGTATTGGAGGAAGTAAACAGTACCACCACGCCGCGGGATTTGGCCGTTTCCATTGTGGAGAGCTACCACAATCACCCGGCGCTGAAGAACAACCCTCGGACCATTTCGGCGTTGGATCTGAGCAAGGCGCCGGAGGTGCGGCAGGCGCTGGATGATTGGGCGGAGGAGATGCGGTTGAATCTCGAAACCTTACAGGACCAGCGTCCCTTCAAGGAAAAGATCCAGGACCGGCGGCTGGTGGTGCAGAAGTTCGATTCGCGGGATTACGGCCGGCTGACGGTGGAGGACGAGTATGTGGACCTGTACGATCTGGCGGACCAGATACGGAAGGTGGCCACCATCGGCCGTGTGGCCGGCCTGGGGCAGATATTGATGGACGCGGCGCTGGGGATGGTGGTGGCGGAGCGGCACCAGAGCGGGAGCTACAGCTGGCAGGGGGACACCCCGGGGAACTGGAACCTGGATGAAGCCCATGGGATTTCCCTCTATTTCCCGCCCCGCTCGGGCACCAACACCTACAACAGTTATATTAATTCCGACCAGCTGTTTCAAATGACCGTAGACGGGAAATGGGACGATTTCCTGAAAGCCTATTTCGGGGCCATGAGCCTGGGGGTCGACCCGGCGACCGACCCCACCCTGCCCCCGGTGCTATTCCCGCAACTGAAGCTGTACTTGCCGCTGATCCTGAAGTAGAATCAAGGCAATTCGCTATTGATGCAGAAAAAGCAGTTCGTGTGGCCCATAACGGAGAGTCGCTGATTTCTGTTGGGGGGAGCAGTCGTTCAGGGGAGGAACACTCACATGAGCAGGCGCATATGCCAAAGGCTGAGGCCCAATTCTACCTGCATGCCCACTGTTGCTTTCTGGTCCTGGTTCATCGGGCAGTGCATCCTATCGCCACGGTTTTTTGCTGCCCCCCCTGGCCCGCCCCTTACGGAATCGAAGGTCATCCAGCAGTTTTCCTCCGAGGGACAAGTGGTTGGCTTTCTTGCGGATGGCATGGTGCTTTCCAACGGCAGCTACGCCCTGCAGGTGCATTTTGTTGGGGCGACGCCCCGGAAGCCGGTTGCAAAAGCCAGTACCAGGAAAGCCGGCGTCCAGGATAGGGCCATGCCTGTCCTTGGCAAGGTGCAATATGAAAATCCCTGGCCCGGCATCCGGATCGAATTCCGCAAGCCGGAGTCTGGGATCGTGAAAAGCACCTACACGGTACAGGCCGGAATCGGAAGGCCGGAACAGATCCGGTTGCGCTACAACGTACCGATCCGCGTCGACACACAAGGACGCCTGTTGCTTTCCCTTCCCAGCGGAGAGTTGCGCGAAGATCCTCCCCTCGCCTGGCAGATCGTTGCCGGAGAAAAAAGAGAAGTGGACGTTCGGTTCGCCATCGTGGGAGCCCGGGAGCTGGGCTTTTCGACGAGCCGCTTTGATCCGAAGTACGATCTGGTCATTGATCCCCTGCTCAGCTGGAACACCTTTCTGGGAAGCACATCCGACGATAGAAGTAAAGGAATATTCGTCGACCAGAACGGTGCCGTCTATGTGACCGGCAGTGCCCTGTCGGCATGGGACGGTATTCCGCGAAGTGCCTATAGCGGGGGCGGTGATGCCTTTGTCGTCAAGTATTATGCCGATGGGAACATGAACTGGTTCACTTTTTTAGGCAGCACCCTGGCGGACGAAGGCAGTCGCGTCCTGGTGGATTCTCAGGGAAATATTTATGTGATCGGAAAGAGTTACGGAACGTGGGGTAGTCCGGTTTTTCCCCATAGCGGTTCCGGGATCAGCAACGGTTTTCTTGTTAAGCTGGATTCCAGCGGTAACCGGCTGTGGAATACCTTTATGGGGGGCAGCATGGACGTTTCTGCCCTGGCCCTGGGCTTTGGAAGCACCCATGAGACCATTTTTGTCGCCGGAGAATGCAGCGCGAGTTGGGGTCCCTACGCGCTGATGCGTAATCCCCCCGCCGGCGGAATCGACACCTTCGTCGCCAAATATGAATCGACGTACGGTGTGTTGGGATGGACCTCTTTTTGGGGCTCCACCGGAACGGATCATGGCGGCGATATGGCGGTGGATGCGGCGGGAAGTCTTTACCTGACCGGGTACAGCGATGCGACCTGGGGCAGTCCGCTCAACCGTTATACCGCCGGCAACGATGCGTTTGTCCTCAAGCTCAATTTTGATGGATACCGGCAGTGGAATACGTTTCTGGGTGGCAAAGGCGAAGACTCAGGCTCCGCTATTGCATTCGACAGCGGAAGAATATTTGTAGCGGGAAGCAGTAATTTGACCTGGGGCAGCCCCGTTAATCCCCATAGCGGGAGCGGCAACAGCGATGGATTTCTCGCCCTGTTGACCGCCGAAGGTTCCCGGTCATGGAATACCTTTTTCGGCGGGAGTTCTTCCCAGGTGGAAAGCCGTTCCATTGTTGCAGATGGCACGGGGAATGTCTACCTGGCCGGTGCAAGCTCGGCCAGTTGGGGTTCCCCCCTGGCGGCATTTAACGGCGGCACCGATATATTGTTGGTCAAATTTGACTTCTTTGGCGCAAAGCGATGGCACACCTTTTTGGGGGAACTTGGAACCGATTCAGGGCAAGGCATTTTCTTTAACGGCACTGCCTTATTCCTGACCGGATATAGTTATGGCAGCCTTTTCGGCTGGGGATCCCCTATCAAGCCCCACTCGGACACCTATTCCAATGATGGATTCGCAGCCAAAGTGTTTGTCTTTCCATCGATTACATCCCTGAATCCGTCTTCACCCATAATCGCCGGCGGGCCTAATTTCACCCTGAAAGTAAACGGATCCGGTTTCGTCAACGGCTCCGTAATAAAGTGGAATGGCGTCGACCGCAGCACGATATATTCTTCCTCCACTCAGTTGACGACTGCCATAACGGCAGAGGAAATTGCTGTTGGCAGTATTCATTCCCTTCACGTCTATAATCCCTCTCCGGACGACAGTTTGTCCAACAGTGTGACTTTCACCGTAAACAATCCGACCCCTGAACTTTACGGCCTTGAGCCATCAACAGTCTTTGCCGGCAATCAGGGAGTGACCTTGAAGGTCATGGGTGCCAAGTTTGTCCGTTCTTCCATCGTACGCTGCAATGGATCTCCCAGGACGACTCGTTTCGAATCCAGTACGGTGTTGTATGCGGACATAAACACGGCCGACCTGGCCGTGGCCGGTACACTGTACATTACGGTTTTCAATCCGGAGCCGGTTGGCGGGTTAACCTCAAGTTTGCCGCTCAATGTCCTTGTTCCGAATCCGACCATTACCAGCCTGAATCCTATGTTTATTGCCTCGGGAGGCCCAGGCTTCGATCTCACCGTGATTGGGACCGGGTTTGTCAACGGATCCGTAGTGAAATGGAACGGAAGCAACCGAACTACCGTTTTTGTTTCCGGAACCCAGCTTTCAGCCTCTATTTTAGCATCGGACATTGCCAATCCGGGGACAGCCCAGGTCACGGTTTCGAATGTGAATCTCGGCGGGAGTACTTCCAGTGTATACACATTCTCCATCGAAAACCCTGTCCCCGCCATCAGCATTTTGAATCCGGCTTCGGGAATGGCCCGGGGAGCCTCCTTCACTCTGACCGTCACCGGGACAAAGTTTGTACCCGGATCGACCGTGAAGTGGAACGGGGCCGCCCGAACCACGACGTACATTTCTGCAGCACAGCTGACCTCGGATATCCCTGCCACCGACATCGCCGCGGAGGGGAGCGCCACGGTGACGGTCTTCAATCCCGCTCCGGGCGGAGGGACCTCCGCCGGGGCGACCTTTACCATCCTGGCTCCCGGGAAGAAGGCCTGGACTTTGCTGCTCTACCTGGACGGGGACAACAACCTCGAACATTTTCTGGAAATGACCATTGCCGGCATGGAGAAACAGAACATCAATCCCGATGTCAACGTGGTGGTGCAGATGGATGGAGACGATTCCGGGGACAGCCGACGCTTCCTGGTGCAAAAGGGCGGAACCTACACGAAAAATCTGAATTACTGGGAACTCGGCGAAGTAAACATGGGCAAGACCGAAACCCTGGTGGAATTCGTCAACGGGGCCCGCACCCAGTTCCCGGCGGACTATTATTACCTGGCCCTTGCCGATCACGGCAAGGGCACCGAGGGGGTGGCCTGGGACACCACCAGCAGCAGCGACAAATTGACCCCGGCGGAATTGAGAGAAGCGCTGAATACCTTGACCAGTGGCGGCCAGTCCAAAATCCATGTGCTGCACCTGGACGCATGCTTAATGGGCATGTTTGAGGTAGCCTATCAGGTGCGGGAATATGCGGAATACATGGTCGCCTCGGAGAATCTGGGCTGGTCCGTGTTTGCCTTTGACCTCTATACCCCCAACCAACGGACCAGGGAGAAGACGGTAGGAGTGGAGGCCATGCCGCCCCTGGTCTACGACCGGCTCCTGGGTCAGGTGAGCCGTACCACCGGCCCGCGGGATCTGGCCATCCGAGTGGTGGAAAACTATTTCAACCATCCGAAGCTGCTCGGACATCCCCGCACCATCTCGGCGCTGGACTTAAGCAAAGGGACTACGGTGTGCCAGGCGCTCGACGCCTGGGCCGACGCATTGCGCAAAAACCTTTCCGCCGTGAAGGGGAACATTGCCGAGCGGCGGCAGGTAGTGCAGAAGTTCGATAGCCGGGATTATGGTACCCTGGACGATGAGGACGAGTTCGTGGACCTTTACGACCTGGTGGACCAGGTCGGGCGCGTAGTGTCGGTCCAAAGCGTGAAAAATGCCGGGCAGATCCTGATGGATGCGATCCTGGGAATGGTCGTTCTTGAGTACCATCAGAGCGGCATTTTCAGCTTCCAGGGAGAAACCCCGGGCTACTGGGGTCTGCAGGGCGCTCATGGGATGTCTCTCTATTTTCCACCCCGCTCCGGGACCAACACTTACAGCCGCTACGTCAACGACCAGCTTTTCAGGATGACCCTGGACAATCAGTGGGATGAATTCCTGAAGGATTATTTCGGAGCCATGAACCTGGGCCTGGATCCGGCAACCGACCCGGGGCTGCCCCCGATGCTGGCTCCGCAGCAAAAACTATTCCTGCCGCTGGTTCTTCGGTAGGCAAGGCGATCGGAGGTCTGCAAAGCGGGCGTACTATTTGAGAGGAGGTTTTTATGGGTCGAAATGACATTATCCGATTGTTTTTTCTGCTTTCCTTCATCCTCCCGGGCTTGCTACTGCCGGTCGATCCTCAAGAGTTCCTCAAAGCCGGACCGGTACGAGAATCCGCCGGCATGGCAGGAATCGCGCCGATAGCCACTACCCAGGATTGGCCGGAAGACCTGCTGGGTGCGGTCTCGGAGGTCCTGCGCCAGAGACCCCGCCATGTTCTGCCGGGCTCCGACGCCAACCTCATCCTCACCTCCCTGGATTTTCTGTCGGACGGCACTTCGGTTATGGCCACAGCGGTGATGAGGCCGGATCGGCCGCCGGATCCGGCTGTTTCGCTGCTCCGGTATCCGGGCATCCTGGTGACCGCGCGGCGCCAGGGATCGGAATGGCGTGCCGGACTATGGGAGACTTCGGATCTATCTCGACTTTCTACCCGCTCCCATGGGAGTCTGCGGGAAGGATCGGGGCCCGGGGGGCAGAACCGCAATGTGCAGTCTCCATCTTCCAAAGCGGCAGACGCTACCTGGAAGCTGCCCTGGAGGGATGGGCAGTCTTGGTTCTTTACCAACGGTCCCTTTGTTCCCGGCGCAGGCAGCCCTGTGGCCAGCGCTCTCGATTTCGCTCCTTCCCCGCTCCTGCTGGAACGGGACCGGGAGGTGCGGGCGGCTTTCGCGGGAACGGTAGTCCGGAAGTGCACGGACGCACTGCAGACCGAGGTCTTGATTGCGGATGCGTCGGGATCCGCCCTCGAATATGCCCACCTGGAGAAAAATTCCGCCATGGACCTGATCGCCGGGACCACGACCGTGCGGCAGGGAGAACCATTGGGCGTGGTCCTCAACCGGCGTGGCTTCAACGGCACCTGCGGTGCGGTGAGCAGCGCCCATCTGACCGTGTCTCCGGGCAGCTGGAGCGGCGGAACCTTTCAGCCGCAGAGTGCTGTCGGAGCGCAGTTTTCCGGCTGGACCCTCGGCTCCGCCGGCTGTTTCACCAGCGGGGGCAACAGTCGATGCCTGGGAGATTCGCTTCTGTCGGATAACAGCCCGCCGCAGCTGACCCTCGGCGTGGCTGCCAATGGAGAAATCAATCCTGCCGGAGACCAGGATTTTCATTTCTTTTCCGGGAACCAGGGGGATGCTGTCACGATTACCTTCAACCGTACCTCCGGCACGCTGGATCCCTTCCTGATGCTGTATGGTCCGGATGAAACTCTTTTCTACACCGACGACGACGGCGGAGCCTTTGCGCCCAACGCCCGGCTGGTCCGGCAGCTGCCGCAGACCGGGCGGTACCGTATCGTTGCCCGGGCGCAAACGGCCACCCAGACCGGCGGGTATGCCCTTGCGGTCAGCTCCGGGACCAGTGGAATCGACCCCGACGACGGCCGATGGCTGGCTTCCAAGGTATCGCTGGGAGGAACCATCAGCTCCACCACGGATGCCGACGGATACTATTTCTATGGCACCACCGGCAGCATCGTCAGCATCACCATGCGGCGCACCGGGATTACGCTGGACAGCTTCCTGGAACTATACGACCCGAACGGCACCTACCTGAATTCCAACAATGACGGGGGGGGAGCGGATTCCGGCGATGCCTGGCTGACCCACCTGCTTTCGTCTTCCGGTACTTTCCGGGTCAATGCCCGGTCCTACAATCAGTCTTCCTATGGCGGGTATACCATCCGGGTAACTTTGATGAAGCCCACCAATTATGCCGCCGGGAAATCCGCTTCGGCCTCTTCTGCCGACAACAGCCTGGTGGCTCCCTACAAGGCGATTGATGACGACCTGACCAGCCGATGGGCTTCGCTCCCCCAGGACCCGCAGTGGCTGCAGGTGGATCTGCTGCAGGCCCAGAGCATCGATTCCGCGGTCCTGCACTGGGCCGAAAACTACGGCAAGCGCTACTTCCTGCAGTTCTGGGAAAACGATGCCTGGAAAAACCTGGTTTACATTCCCGGAGGCAACGGGGGCACCGAGCGGCTCGGATTCCCCATGACCACCGCCCGCTACGTGCGGATCTACGTGGAGGAGAGCGTCCGGCAGAGCGGCTGCTCTCTCTGGGAATTCCAGGTATACAATTCCACCCTGGCGGTCATGCCGACGGTGCCCCCGGATACCGCCCCTCCGGACAACAAGGGTCACACCGCCCCGCTCCCCCTGGCGGAAAACGATAAATCCAGCATCCTGGCCCTCTACGTCTACGACGGTGCCGGTGCCCAGGAACTCGTTCCCCTTCCAGGGGATGACGAGGGAATTATGCCGCTCGGAACCCTTGGTAACGAAGGTATTCCCACGGCATCCATCGACATGATCCTCTCGGGGTATCCCGGAAGTGGCCTTAGAATTCCATATTCCAGTATGCTTTCCTTCCGAGGAAGTGCCTTCGACAATGATTCGGATGGCCAGGCAGGGATTGTGGCCTACGAGTGGGCTTCTAATCGGGACGGTATTCTAAGCACTTCTGCATCTTTTTCAAGAAACATGGCGTCGTTGAAGCCTGGCCAACACACTATTTCTTTCCGTGCAAGAAATAACGAGGACATATGGTCGGAGCCGGAACTTTTGCCATGGACAATTGTCTCTTATCTTTTTCTTCCATTAGTCATGCGATAAATTCATCTGAAGTTATCAACCATCATCAGGTCAGATTCGCTGCGATCCTCTATGGACCATACAATCCATCTTGCATCACGACTAACCGTTATGGGGAAAGTAGCTGTAAGCCTAATATTATTAATGGCACCTAGAGTATCGATTATTTCGTTGGAAAAATGAAAAAACCGAATAGGAACCGCCCCATTCGGCTGAGAGTCCTTAAAATCAAGAAAAATTATTCCCTTATCAACAACAACCCAGTGTCCACGCCTTACAGATGACAATTTTATTAGAGCCTTTTCTCCTCTCCCTTCAGGTGATACACTCCATAGTCCTGGAAGGCTATATTCTTTGATATAATAAAGGTTTATACCATCAGAAGAAATCTGTACTTCCTGTCCGCCATGCTGTGTTATTTGTTGGATGTTCTTTCCAAACGAATCCATCCTGCATATTTGGGAGGTTCCCGAACCTGTAGAGCAGAAATAGATGAAGTTTCCTTCAGGAGACCAGGTGGGGTGGAACTCATTTATGGAGTTATGAGTTATTTGTCTAAGATCACTACCATCAATTTTTATTGTGAAAATACTTAATTTCCCTTCAGTTTCACAATCGAAAGTAATTTCTTGGCTACTAGGAGACCATTGGGGAGAAGAAGGCCTTCGCATCCCTTTGAAGTGAGTGAGCTGTACTACGTTGGATCCATCCGCACTGCAGGTATAGATTTCCATCCAGCCGGAGCGATCTGATACAAAAGCGATCCTATCTCCATTTGGAGAAAAAGACGGATTAATCTCTTTTCGTGTTGAATTGGCAATTCGTGTGGGGGGAAGAGCGGGTTTCCCGGGCGCCGGCAGTTCCATCTTCCACAGATTGTAGTCGGTCAGGGGGCGCATCAAAGCCAAGCGGGGTGTTTGCCCCCGGCTGATACTGGGCCACCATGCATCCTCAGTTCCGGATATCCTTAAAGGCTCCTCTCCCAATGATGCTTGGATTCGCCAGAAACAGATGCGTCCTGCACGGTTTGATGAAAAAATAATATCCCGGCTGTCGTTTGTCCACGTGATACCGTTAAGCGTACGGCCGTCCTTGGTTAGCCTCCGGCCATCTCCCGTGCCAACATAGTTTGCCAGAGGATAGATGAAAATGTCATTAATCGGGTTGTAGTTTCCCAGGACCCGAGTTGTGGCCAGGTTTTTCCCATCCGGGGAAAAGGCGCAGTCCACATCCCCCACGGTCTTTTCCGGCGGAGTGGTGAGCCTGCGTACCTTTTGTCCTGATTCTGCCGAGATCAGGTAGATCGACCAGGGATCCGTTTTGTTCTCCCGGTCGACCACCCCCAGGTACTTGCTATCCGGGGTCCAGGAAACCACTGACCACTGCGGAAGACCGCCGATGGCGGCCAGCTTGCGCTCCGTACCGCCGAGCGGCGAAACCAGGTAAACGGACTTCTCCTTGCTGCCGTCGCGCACAAAGGCGATCTGGCTGCCGTCCGGCGACCAGGCCGGGGCAATGTCCGCCGCAGGATCGCTGGTCAGGCGCAGGGCCTTATCGCTCTGCACCATCTTGACGTAGATGTCGAAGTTGTCCTGCCGCTCCCCGTCCCAGCTGAAGGCCACCTGGTTACCGTCCGGGGATAGGCTGGGGTGCTGCTGCTTTCCGGGATAGCTCGCCAGAGGGATTACGTCGTACTCCTGCGGGCGGACCTGCGGACGGAACAGGTAAACCAGGGTGGCACCCAGGAGAAGCATCAGCATACCGCCGGCGGCCCACATCCACCAGCGGACCCGAAACTTTCTAGGAGGCTCCTCCGCAGCGGCCTGCGCCCGGGAGCGCCCCGAGAACAGCTCATCGCGCAGGTCCTCCAGCTCCGCCCGGATCTCGTCCATGTGCTGGTAGCGTCGCGCCGGGTCCTTGCGCAAGCAGCGGCTGACGATCCGCTCCAGCTCCGCAGGCGTTCCTTCCTTCATCGCTTCGGGCTCCTCGGACAGGATTGCCGACAGGGTGGCCAGGGTGCCGCCGCCCCGGAAAGGCCGCCGGCCGCAGATCATCTCGTAGAGCATGGATCCGAAGGAGAAAATATCCGAGCGGATATCGACCGGCTTGCCCTGCGCCTGCTCCGGGGACATGTAGGCCAGGGTGCCCATGATCATTCCCGCTTCGGTCTCCGAGCGGGTGAAGGTAGGGGCCTCCTGGGAATCGCTTTCCAGGGGATGGATCAGTTTGGCCAAACCGAAATCGAGGATTTTGATCAGCCCCCGCTCCGTGATCATAATGTTGCCCGGCTTGATGTCGCGGTGGATGATTCCCGCGGTGTGGGCCGCTGCCAGGGCATCGGCAATCTGGATGGCGCTGTCGAGAAGCTCCTTGAGCGGTAGGCCGTTGGCCCCGATCGGCTTGTTCAGAGGCTTCCCGTCGACCAGCTCCATTACGATGAAGAGGATTCCTTCGTCGGAATCAATATCGTAGACCTGGATGATGTTGGGGTGCCTCAGTGCGGAAGCCGCCTTGGCTTCCTGGATAAAACGGCGCTGGTGCTCCGGATCGGGAATAACCTTCTGGGAAAGCGTTTTAATGGCAACCGTGCTGCCCAGCCGGGTATTGATGGCCTTGTAGACCATTCCCATGCCGCCCTCTCCGAGCTTTTCCACAATCTTGTAATGGTGCAGGCTTCTGCCCGTCAGGTCCTGGGACCGGGCCTCCTCCTGAGAGCGGTTCTTCTGCAGATGACCGAAATCGGGAAGGGTTTCTGGGTCCATGGCATTATCCTTCAAGCATGTGCTGGAAAAGGCATCCGAAAACAGGCCCCGTGATTCAAGGGTTAACTGTCCTGATTGTAATTTCGTATCCGGAAGGATGTCAAGTGACTTCAATCCCCGGGCTGAGCCAGCTGATCCATGCCGACGGGAAGATGTCGGGTGCCTCGGAAAAGGTGGATTTCGAAGACTGGAAACCGGTCGCTCGGTCACGGGAAGTGCACTTTCTCCGGCCGGACGGCAAAGAACTCGACGTGAAAAGCGATAGGGACGGTCGCAAAGATATGGTTCAATCTATTCCCTTGACGCCTTTCCGTATTTATCGTAACTTGATCCTTTTATAGGAGTTTCTCCGGCAATCATCATGCCGGGGAAACTGCAGCCCTTGGGGTAAATATGCAGGTGATTTTCGATCGCCAGTTCTGCCGATCCGATTACGCCGACGACAACGCCGCTTCGCCCGGACGTATGGAAGCCGCAATGAGCGGACTGTGGGCGAGCGGCTGGGAGATCCGCTCCCCCATGCCGGCCACCCGGGAAGAGCTGCTCCTGACGCATGAAAAGACCTACCTGGAAGCGGTGGCCCGAAATCCCGGTCGATACGCCATGGCCAGCCTCGCTGCCGGAGGAGCCATCCTGGCCGCGCGCGTGGCGCGGAAAGGGGAACCTGCCTTTGCCTGCATCCGCCCGCCCGGACATCACGCTTCCTGCGGAGACGCCTGGGGCTATTGCACGTTCAACAATCTGGTGGTGGCCCTGCTGGTTTTACGGGAGGAAAAGCTGATTCAGAGCGCTCTGGTTATCGACATCGACGCCCACACCGGCGACGGCACCCGGAAGTTGTTGAGCGGCTGGGCACAGGCGGAGGTCTTCAATCCCTTTGCTGGTAATGCCGCGGAGTATCATGACGCAGTGGCAGCACGCCTCACCACGGCTCGCCCTGTGGACATGGTCGCCGTATCGGCCGGATTCGACAACTATCGCCTGGATGCCGGCGGCAAGCTGGACACCCACGACTTCGAGCTCCTGGGCCGGTCGATCGCTCAGGCCGCGCATCGCCTCTCCGCAGGCCGCCGGTTTGCGGTATTGGAAGGGGGCTACTATTTACCGGACCTGGGAGCTAATGTTCTGGCCTTTTGCCGAGGACTGAACGGATGATCCATCATCTCATGAATGGTTTGATTTTAAAGAGAGTGCCGCGCGGAACCGATCCGGACCAGGCTCATTACGACTGGTTCGATATCGAAATGCGCGATATCCAGGTGGGAAAAACCCGTTGCCGCATCGATCCGGACCGACTGATCATCTACTCCATCATGATTTATCCGGAATACGAGCGCAACGGTTACGGCAAAGCGGTTATCGACTACTTTAAAACCCGATATCCGGTGATCGTTGCCGATCGGGTGCGTTTTACGGCTCGCAGCTTTTGGAGCCGTTTGGGCTTTGTCGCCGAAACCGAAGATCGCTACCTCTGGAAGCAACACTGACCTCACCTTCCCATCTTCCTGTGTTTTACCGCTTCATCAAAAAAAGATCATCTCGCATAAAGTCGTGAAAAGCCCTGCAAGGGCTTCGGATCGCAGCCTAGGGTTGGCGTGCTTCGCGCCTACCCTGGGTAGGAATGTTCGGAGGAGGCAACCCTGTAAGGGTTGCGCATAATCCGGCAATGGCAGGTGTTTGCGCAGCCCTTACAGGGCTGCTTGTGAATAATCCGCCCACCCGGGGTAGCGCCTCAGAGGCGCTACCCCGGGCTGTGATCGGGAACCCCTTTGGGGTTCCCGACTTTGTTCGGCGCCGACAAAGCTGGTTTCCATGGAAGGATGGATGCCAATGGTTCGCATCAGGATCCGGTTCCCATGGCCACCCGGTGCAACCAGGCGCGCCGCACGAAACCTGCAAGCCAGGAAGCGGTGCCGATATTTCCCGGGGCGGCGAATTAGGTGCTGGTCGCCTTGACCTCGGTTTGCCGCGTGGGGACAAGTTTACGATCCGGCAGGCCCGGAACGGGGACGCCGCGATGTCTGAGAGACTGTGCCAGGTTGTGCTTGAAATCGTCGGCCGTCTGTCGGAGTGCCGTTTGCAGTGCAGCAAGCGATTTCGGACCAGGGATGCGGTCGAGGACCATTCGGGCGTCTTCACGCAGGTCCGGGTTCTTAAGAAGCGGTGCGATCCGATCGACCGATTCCTCGCCGGCAATCTCCGAGAGCATCCAGAGCAATTCACGGCGGACCAAGGCAGATCCGCCAGCGGACAAAAGGTCGAGCAATCCGCTTACCACCGCAGTTTTTTGCGCTTCCGGCGCGGCCGGGTGGCCCACATGCCGGACAATTTTCCACATGGCTCGCAGGGCGGCGCGGCCGACTTCCCGTTCCGCCCCGGCCACCAGCTCGGCCAGAGGCGGGAGGGCAGGGGCGCCAACTTCGCCGGCGCCCAGCCAGGCGGCCGTCCGCACATCCGGCCGGTTGCTCTTGATGTTTTCGAGAAGGGAATCCAGGGAGGCCATACTTTTACCTTCTTCCAAAATGGTATCGAACGAAATGATTTGTGCCGCCCGCCCGGACCCTCTAACGGGTGCCGGGACTTCCGGCGAGTGTCATAAGCTGTAGGGGTAGCGCTGCGGACGGCTCATCAGCCGCCGGGCTTCCTCGTCCCCCACGATTTCCATCTTCTGCTGATCCCACTGCAGCTTGCGCCCCAGGATGTAGGAAAGGTTCCCCAGAATCGTGAGGTTGGCCACCCCGACGCCTGCCTCGATGTTCATGATCGTCTTCCGGCCCGTTCGGATCCCATGGAACCAGTCTTCCATGTGTCCGGGGCTTTTGTAAACCTCTTGGGCTCCGGCAGGTGGTTTCCAGTCGCGGACTTTTCTTTCGGCCCAGGTGCCGCCATCCCCGCCCCAGTGCATGCATCGGCCGTTTTCGCCATGATAGATGGCACCATATCCGGGTCGGGTGATTTTGGTGATGCCGTCCTTCAGCTCCTCCTCCGCTCTCGTTTCGGCAGCCGGCAGCTGCTCGTTCGGCATCTGTGTCCAGGTCATCGTCCAGTCGGGATTCCGGAAGGTATAGGTCACGCGCATAAGCACCGCAGAATCCCATAGTCCCAGGGGCGGCGGCGTCCCCGTAGCTTCGACAGTCACCGGGCCGGTTCCGTCCTGGCCCATCCACCACATGGCGCAGCTCATGACGTGGGCCCCGCGGTCGCGGATCTGCCCGCCGCCCGATTCCAGCAGCCAGCGGAACACGCCATGAAGGTACTTCGGGTTGTAGGGCCTCCAGCGCAGCGGACCCAGCCATAAGTCCCAATCCAGGGCCGGCGGCGGATCGCTGTCGGGGACAGGCTGGTCGTCGACCGGGCTGGGATAGTGGAAGCACTCGACATGACTAACCTTGCCGATCGCGCCGTTGGCCAGGAAGCGGTGCATCAGATAGGCTTCCGGCTGCGAGCGGCCCTGCGATCCGACCTGGATGGCCACCTTGTGCCGGGTGCCGGCGGCGATCATGGCTTTGCCCTCTTCGATGGTGCAGCAGGCGGGTTTTTCCACATAGATGTGTTTCCCGCACTCGGCGGCGTGGACCACCTGGACGCCATGCCAGTGGTCCGGTGTTCCGATGACCACCGCATCGATATCCTTGCGCTGCAGAAGGTAGCGATAGTCGCGATAGGGCGTCGCGCCGGGAATCTCCTTGGCTCCCTGGGCCAGTCGCGTTTCGTCCACATCGCACACCGCGACGCTCACCGCCGCTCCCTGTTCGCGCAGGGCAGCCAATTCGCGGAAAAGCCCGCGGGAGCGCCCGCCCCAGCCGATGTGCCCGATGGCGATCCGGTCATTGGCGCCTTTTCGGCCTTGAGCCGCAAGCACGCCGGACGGGATCAGCAAGGGGGCCGCCAGAGCGGCCCGGGTCGTTTTCAGGAATGTGCGCCTTGGTACTCGTGGAAACTGTTTCATAGATTCATCTCCCATTCCTCGCAGGTAAGCCGGCTCCGCATGCACATCGAGGACCTGCACCGACCATCGCCGGGAAGGGGTCGGATGGTCCTGTAATCCGCTGCCCAAAGACAGTCGAACCGATATTTCGCATGGCCGACATGAAGCAATATTACAGCTACATCGGGGCAATCACAAGAACAGAAGGAGAATCCTTTTTCCTCTAATAATAGAGCTTCAATGCCAGCTGAATCTGGCGTTCGCTGTTCACCACCGTACCGATGATTCCCGCAGAAGCGTTTCCGATGGCCGAATTCGGGAGTCCCAGGTTGGGATGATTCATCAGATTAAATGCTTCGGTGCGGAATTGCAGCCGCCAGCGCTCGTTGAAGCGAAAATCGCGCGCCAGACTCAAATCTAAATTGACGAAACCGGGACTTGTCAGGATGCCGCGTCCGGAATCGCCATAGCAGGCACAGGTCGGTGCGGCGAATGCCGTAATGTCGAACCATCGATTTACGCTGCGCTGATCCGAGGGGAGGGAACCGTCCCGCAGCCGGTTCGGATGGGCGGTGGCACCGGATGTGGTCGGATCGACGCTTAAGGTCACCGTAAAGGGCTGCCCGCTCTGGTACGACCATATGCCCGACAATTGCCAGTCTCGAATCAACGGGGCCAGCGGACCGCCGGATTTGCCGAACGGCAGCTGCCATACTCCGCTGGCCGCCAATCGATGGCGGGCATCGAAACTGGATGACCCGCGGTTGGCGGCCAGATTGCGCGGATTTTGCGTATTGGGGTCGTTCTGGTCGTTGGCGCTTCGGCCGTCATCGATCGAATGGCTGTAGGTGTAGGAGGTCAGCATGCTCAAGCCCTGGCTGAACCGGCGTTCCAGCTTGGCCAGCATGGCATGGTAGTTGGAATTGCCCAGGGGTGCATAGAACTGGATATTGGCGTATCCCTTGTAGGGGCGCCGGGCGTTCACATCTCCGGTACCCGGCAGGGCCTGGTTTACGTTGAGGACCTGCACCAGCTTATGAGCCTGGGATCCGGTGTAACCCAACTGGGCCACCAGAGCTCCGGGCAACTCTTTCTGGATATTCAGGTTCCACTGGATGACATACGGAGTACGCGGGTAGAGGGGAAAGCTGTTGAGATCCGCGCTGCTGCCGCCACCCGCCATAGCGATATCGGGAATGCCGTCTTTCATAAAGCCGGCGGGCTTGGTCTGATCGCCGGTAAAGGTGGAGCTGCTCACCCAGGGCGGATTGCTGGAAAGCCGTCGGGTGATTCCTACGTTTTCATCGCGGCCGTAGAATACTCCGAAACCGCTGCGGATTACCGTCGTCCTGGTTGCCTGGAGAGCCAGGCCGAGCCGCGGTGCATAGTTGTTGAAGTCCGTATGCACCAGAGAACGGCCCACACCGCATTTCGATCCGTCGGCCACTTGAATGACCTGCAGATAACAGGGGCCCTGATCGATGAAGAAGTTCGCCTGCTTGTCTCGATTCTCCCAGAACGGAGTGGTCAGCTCATAACGCAGGCCAAGGTTCAAAGTTAGCTTTTGAGTGATTTTCCAATCGTCCTGGGCATAGCCATGAGCCACGTTCTGACGGATGGTATTGAGCTGCTGGTTGGCGGAAGTCTGGATTTGCTGCACATAGCCCAAAAGAAAATCGCCCAGCCCGATTCCCGTGTAAGTACTGTTGAACGTGAATATGGGTCGGGCATTATTGGTGGCGTACACGAACATGGTGACGCGATTCAGATCGACTCCGAATTTCACCGTGTGCCGGCCGCGGGTCCACGACAGATTATCCAGGATCTGGTAAATCTTGCCGGATTTCTTGGCAGGATAATTGCCGGATCCGGTGGCGGAAATGGGCAGTGTGCCCGGCGCCTGGGTGCCGATCCCGGTCATGGAGTTGATGTTGAATTGCGGCAGACCCTTGATGTTGGGATCGTTCAGGGCACCTTTGATTCCATATTCTTCGAACATGCGCGGCGCGTCCGTGTCCTGAAAGCTGCGGGTGTAAATAAAAGCCAGACGCAGCTCGTTGACCATGGTGGGCGACAGGGTGTGGGACTCGCTCAGCATCCACTGCCGGCCACCCAGGCTCACCCAGCCTTGCTGGTTGGCCGGATCCGGCAGCAGATTGGGCAGGCGGTTGTTCCCGAACCCCTGCGAGATTCTTCCGAAGAGAAAATCCTTGGAACTCAAACGGTGGTCGATTCGAACGTTGTAGGAGTCGCTGTTGACCCTTTCTTTGGGATTGGAGAAATAGTTCCGCACTTCGCCCGGCAGGTTCGGCAATGGGTAGAGGGCCAAAAGCTTGGTGGTAACCGGATCCCAGCGGTTGGCGGGAATGGTGTTGCCCGGAAAGTTCGTTTTGGTGACCGGGTCTCTCACCGCTTTGGAAAAAACACCGCTGCGCATGGCGGCAGTGGGTACGGAGGCGATTTGCGGGGCCCCGTTCACCTCCCGCGAAGTCTGCCAGCTGGCAAAGAAAAAAGTGCGGTCTCGGATGATCGGGCCACCGGCCGTAGCACCGAACTGGTTCTGGATGAACAGCGGTTTGCCTCCTCCGACCGGCTGAAAATAGGGCGTGGCATCCATCTTGGAGTTACGGAAAAACTCGAACAGGTTGCCGTGCAGGTCGTTCGTTCCGGAGCGCATGGTGACGTTTACCACGCCGCCGGCCGACTGTCCGAACTCCGCGGAAAAAGTGGAGGTTTGCACTTTAAATTCCTGAATGGCGTCGATGACCGGCTGGATGATCTGCGCCGAGCCCTTGTCGAAACCCATGATCCGATTCTTGTTGTCCACCCCGTCGATCAGATAGCTGTTTTGCACCGCCCGTGCTCCGTTGGCGATGAAGTTGTCCCGTTCCGCGGTGCGCCCCTGGGTCAGAGCCGTGCCTGTTCCCAGAGTGGCCAGCTGAATGAAGTTTCTGCCGTTTAAAGGAAGCTCCGTCACCGTCTTCTGTTCCACGACCTGGCCCAGCGAGGAGGTTTCCGATTCCAGCAAGGGAGCAATGTCCGAAACCATAACCTCCGTATCGGTTCCACCCACCTCGAGCTGAAAGTCGATTTCCACGCGATCCTGCACGCGCACATCAAAAGGCTTGCTCTTTTGCACCCGAAAGCCCGGTTGCGTAACCATAACCTCGTAGGTCCCCGGACGCAACGATGGAGCGGAAAAGAAGCCGGCCTCATTGGTTACCAGCTCGATCTTATAGTTGGTCGTGATCTGGGTAATGAGGACCCCGGCGCCAGGTACCACCGCCCCGGTGCTGTCGGTGACTCGACCTGTAATGGCGCCGGAATCCACCTGGCCCCAAACAGGGGTAAGGCAAAACAGAAGAAAACAGGAAAATACAATCAAAGCAGAGTGAAAACGGATCATGGTCCCTCCTGAAGAAAAAAGAATTCACATGGCAGAAATTCCGGGTAATTCCCTGGCGGCATTGGTTCCGCTGCGGATCCGTGCCAACAGTACATCCAAAGTGCTTCGCATGACTAACAGAGGCGGCAACATGATTTGGGAAGGAGGAACCGCCCCATGCTGGATAAAGCGATAGAGCGCTTCAAAAGCGATTCTCCCCACGAATTCCGGATGCTGGTAAATGGTGGCCAGTACCTTTCGGGACCGTATGTAGTCCACCAATCCCGGAAAGATATCCGTGGCAATGACGGGCGTTCCTGGCAGAAAGCCATATCGTTCCATGGCCCGCAGAACAGGCAGAGCGTTGGCGGTAGAAACATAGACCGCATCGATTTCCTCTCTCCGTCCGAACAGCTGATCCGCAAGATGGGCTGCTTCCTTTTTACTGTCGTGGTTTTCGACAATATCCAGCACGACGTTGGTGAATCCTCCCTGGCGAATACTTTCCTGAAAGCCGCGAAGTTTTTCCGCCTGCGTGGTGAGTTCGAGGGAATTGGTGAAAACAGCCAGCCGGCGCAAGGGTCGATTCAAACAACAAAGAAATTCGCCGGCCAGAGCGCCATTGGCAAAAGGATCCACAGAAACGTAGACCAGCCGTTGTGTTCCGGGCGCATCCGAGGTAACACAGGCCACGGCAACATTGCGCCGGGCCGCTTCGGCAATCAGCGGCTTGACGGTATCGACTTTGCCGGGAGCGATGATAATGCCCTTCACATCCTGGGCCAGGGCTTGCTGGAAAATGGCCGTTTCCCCCTCCTCAAAGCGGGAATAGGAATAGTCGTAGAGCTTCCACATGGATCCGTAAGGCATGGCGGCGTGATGAATGCCCGAGCGGATTTCATTAAAAAAATGGAATATGTGCCGGGGAAGGCAAACCGCAATCGCGGCGCCCTTTCCGGATTTCAGAAATCGGGCCGCCAGATTGGGCCGATACCCAAGGTTGGCAGCGGTTTCCATGATTCGCTGCCTGGTGTCGGGGCGGATCCCGGGTCGGTCGTGCAGCGCGCGGTCCACCGTTCCAATGGAAATCCCCAGGATTTTGGCGATTTCTTTTATCCCCAGGGATTTTGCTGCGCCTTTAGTATGTTTATCCTTCCCGGCCGTTTTCATCGGGCTGTGAGTCCGGTCATTGTTTTACGCAAAAAATAAACGTACACGTTCATGCTTTTAAAAATATTATCAACAAAGAATTATAGCAACTATAACACAAACAAATAGAATATATTAGAGAAAGTTGTGTGGACAGTTGCCAGATTGCGGTAACGAACACGGTACGGGTCCTGATACAGGTCGTGCTATGGGGGCAAGCGTGCTGCTAGATTACCCCGGCGGGGCGCTTTTCGGCTTCCAGCTGACGGTCAAAGGCCTCCGCCTGAGTCCGCAGGCGGGATACGAGCTTGGGGTATTTCCCGGCCAGGTTGTTCGTTTCGCCGATGTCCGCCTGGAGGTCGTAGAGCCAGGGCGGCGGAGTGGCAGGCTTGGTGGCCAGCAGGGCTTCCTTGGGCAGTTTGCCGAACCATTGCTCGCTGGGGGCCAGCAGGTGCAGTTTCCACTTACCTTCCCGCACGGCATACATTTTTCCATCGCGGCCATAGTAGTAAAAGGCTTTGTAGGGGGTGTGCCCCCCCCGCCTGCCCCTCAGCAGCGAGGCGATATTATGTCCGTCGATCCGATTATTAGCCGGAAGGGGGGCGCCGCCCAGAGCGGCCAGGGTGGGCAGAAAGTCCATGGTCGTAACCAGCTTATTACATATCCGACCCGCCGGGATTTGCCCGGGCCAGCGGGCAATGCAGGGCACGCGGAATCCGGCTTCCCAGGAGCTTCCTTTGCCGCCGTGCAGGGGAGGGGCCGCCTGGTTGGCCGGGCCGTTGTCGGAGGTGAAGATCACCAGGGTGTTCCGGTCCAGGTCGTGTTCCTTTAAGGCAGCCAGAACCGCCCCGCAGCTTCCGTCGATTTCCTCGATCATGTCGCCGTACAGGCCGCGGGCGGATTTTCCACGATAGGCCGCACCGGCGAAAAGGGGTATGTGAGGAGCGTTGTGGGCCAGATAGAGAAAAAAGGGACGGTCCTTGTTATTGGCGATGAATTGAACCGCCTCCTCCGTGTATCTTTGCGTTAGGGTGTCATAGGATACCTCTTTGTTTAGGGCAATCCGTTCCTCATCGCGATACAGATCGGAGGCTCCGTGGTTCGGGCCGGGCATTCCAAAATAACTATCGAATCCGTGGCGGGTGGGGAAAAATGCGGTCTCGGTTCCCAGATGCCACTTGCCGATGCAACCGGTGGCATACCCGCTGCCTTTCAGCAATCCGGCGATCGTCACCTCACGGGTGTTCAAACCCGTTCGGCCCTGTGGAGGAAGAACGGCTACATGCAGGCTGACCCGCTTGGGATAGCAGCCGGTCATCAGCGCCGCCCGGGTCGGGGTGCAGACCCCCGCGGGGCAGTAATAGTCGGTGAAGCGCATCCCCTCTCGTGCCATGCGGTCGAGGTGTGGGGTTTTAATATTGGGAGACCCATAGCACCCGAGGTCGGTGCGCCCCAGATCGTCGGTCAGGATAAAAATAATGTTGGGCCTGGCACCGTTATCGGCAGCCGCCAAATCGTCTTTCGAGAGGCTGAAACAGGCGGCTCCCAGAGTGATGGTCTTCAGAAACTCGTTTCGGTTCATTCTCATCGTCTCCCCTTGTTCGGTAAGCCGGACTCCTGGTGGATGACCGCCGCCGGAAGGGTGTGCTTTCGCCCCGCTGTTTCCCCGTGGACTGGGATCCGGCGTCCAGCGGTCATATACCCTGCCTTGGCGTGGGCCGTTCCGCAGATGATAGCATGGTTTTGCTACGGCGAAAAGAAATTGTCATTCGAGCCAGGGCTCTCTGTGCGGGGGGGGCGGAATTTTCAGCCGGAGCCGGAACCGCTGCCGGCGCTGTGGAAGCAGCGAGGAGCTGGCAGCTTCTTTTCCGTGGAATAGGTTTTACCGTGGATTCGCAAGCGGTCCGGGGGGCGTCATAATCCTGGTTACGTCCGCCTGCGCCCGATTGCGGCGGTGCGCACGGCGTCGATCATGCGCTTCTGTCGCTGCTCGACAAATTTCATGATCGATTTCACCTTGGCGCGGGCGGCGGCGGGATCCTTGTGAATCTCATTCAGGCGTGCCCAGAGCTGCCGGCCGTCGGTATCGTCGATCTCGAAGAACCAGTCATTGGCGCCCATGTCACGATACATCTGCCCCTTGCAGGTGTCCGTCGGCTGGCGCACATGGAACGCCGGGGTGCCGTTACGAAAGGCGATCAGCGGCGAATGGCATTCGATGCTGACCACGGCAAGGGCCTGCGCATAGACCGAGGCCGCTTCGTCGGGTAGCCAGTAGGTGTCTCGCCAGACGACGTTCTTCTTCACGTCGGCCGGCAGCGGGTCGACGAGCATGTCCTTCGAGAGCTGGATCTCGTAGGTCATTTCCGGGCATACGAGCACACGATTCCCGGTGTTGCGCACGTAGGCCACGATCAGGTCGCGCAGCCTGCCATGGTCGCCTTCGACCGTGCGGGTGTTGATCGCGTCCTTGACGGCGTCGCTTGCCGCCGGCGGGCGCTGGTAGAACGTATGATACGGCGTGTAGCGGAGACGGGAAATGACGGCGATGAACTTGCCCATCTCCAGCCGCTGGTCGCGCAGGTAGGCGATTCCCCTGGCGTCATCGCGCAGGTGCATGCCCAGCTGCGCGTCGGGTCCGAACTCCAGAATCGGCGTTTTCACGCCCTGAGACTTCAGGTAGTCGAGCGAGATCGTGTCGCGCGTGAAGAAGAACGCTGCGCGATCCATGACGAAACGGTACTCCTCGCTCAGATGCGTGGCCGGCAGGGCCATCGCCTTGGCCCGCAACTCCTGCAGTGTGCCGCCCTCCGGATACTGCCCCGGTCCGAAGCCCCACACGGGATCGGTGCTGACGGCCAAGATGCCCACCGGTTTGCCCGTGGCCCGCAGAAACGACGCGGCATGTGCGCTCGACGGAAAGCCCGATCCGGAACCGCCGAGATACATGTCCGTCTCCGCCCACGCGCGCGCCAGGGCGGGCGTCGAGGGCTTGCCCGTCGGGTCGAGTGTGCCCTCGACGATCTTCAGGCGCGGATAGTTCCGGGTCAGCAAGTCGTGTGCGCCGTGACCGAGGTCGTTCGGCCAGAGTGTGATTTCCGCTTCGGGAAAATACCTGTCGAGCAGGCTCAGCGCGCCGGGGGTATGGCCGATGTCGCCGATGTTCACGCTCTGCCAGGAGCTACGGAGCAGGATGCGCGGGGCTCTCTCCAGCGGGGCGAGCGCCCTGCCGGGATCCAGGGACGCGGGGACGGTGGCCAGGGAAGCAAGGTTGATGAAATGGCGACGATTCATGGAAAGGTCCTGATGGCAAGAAGTGATAAACGCCGGGACGGGCCGGAGGGCCGACGTCCCGGTGCGTTAAGGGACAGGCCGGAACAGGAAGCGCACGCTGGTCATCGTCATGTCGGTGACGGCCCAGCCCGGCCCGTTCAGCCCCTCATAGTACCAGGGGTTGGATCGCCGCGTATTGGTTTCGGCCACGGCGAACATAGACGTATCGAACCAGAGATCTTTCGTCGGCTTGCCGAGCTTCGGATTGCCGCTGACCATCTCAATCCGTTTCGGGCCATCGGATCCTGAACCTGTTGAAGAGCCGTATGCTGGGAAATCCACTTGTACGGTTCCGAGAGGGGTGGGGTGGCAATTGGATCTTTTCGAGAGTACCCCACCTACTCGACCTCCGGGCCGGTGACCTTGACCACCGAAACCGGAAAGCATCCGAGTGTCGCGAGTTTGAATGCAGGCTTCCCCATAACTCACTCCTCCTAAGTGTTCCGCGGGCAGCCCTTGTGCGGGCGGCGGTTGCAGATCGATAAATGATAAACGCACCTATGGCTCCTGACCGCAGGCAATTACCTTGCCGCCTTCTCGAAATGTTCCGCAAGTATACGATCCGATCGCCACAAAATCAAGCAGGAAGCAAAGTGCAACAAAGCCCGCGGAAGCCCTTGAGGGGCTTCGGACCGCAGCCCGGGATTGGCGCGCTTTTTCCCTACCCCCAGGCGGCAATGTTCGGAGGAGACAACCCTGAAAAGGGATGCGCTAAGTCCCGCCATGGCAAATGGATGCACGGCTCTCCCATGGCTGATTATCAAGTAAATCAGAGTTCTTCCTTTCGCCGATGCTCGCCTGGAGGTCGGAAAGCGCGAGCGCCGATTCTCTCTAAAAGGCAAGCCGAACGGCAAACTGCATCTGTCGCGGAGTGCTCACCGCATTGGTGATTGTCCCGAAATCGGGGCTTTCGATGTTGACAACCGGATCGCCCAGAGTCGGCGTGTTGGTCACATTAAAGGTTTCCCAGCGAATCTGCAGGCTCATCCCTTCGCGAAGCGCAAAGCTTTTCATCAATCCGAAATCCAGATTGAAGATCCCGTCCCCGCTGAGGATCCCCCGCCCGGCATTGCCCAAACGGTAAGTTCCGTCGGCATTGCGCGGGATGGCGAAGGCGGCCGTATCGAACCAGCGTCGGGCGGTGGGATGATCCAGGCTGGCCTCGCGAAGGCGATCCGGATACCAGGTGCCGATCAGCGTGGATCCGAGACGCGTCCGGGCATTGGGAACCGAAAGAGTGAAGTAATGGCCGGACTGCAGGGCAGAGAGCCCGGACAACTCCCACCCTCCGAAAATCCGGTCCAGGAGGCCGCCCCGGTTCAGCCAGCGCCGCCCCTGGCCGAACGGCAGCTGGTACAGGGCGCTTAGGATAAACCGGTGACGGGTATCGTAGTTGGAGTTGCCGCGGCTGGCTCCCAGATTGCGCCAGTCCTGAATTCCGCCGCCGCCGGAACCGAACTGTTCGTCGGTATTGTCAATGGAGTGGCTCCAGGTATAGGCGCTGGTAAATAAAAGTCCACGGGAAAAACGGCGCTCCACCTGAAGATCCACACCGTGATACGAGGAATGGCCCGAGGGGGTCCGAACCGTAACGGTGTTCCATTGCGGTATGGGCCGGCGCTGCACTTCGGTGGCTGCAGGCCCCGGCGGGGAACCGTTCCAGTTGTAGGAATCCATGATGTAGCTGGAAGCCGAGCCGATATAAGCCACGGTAAGAGAGAGGCCCGGAACCATCTCGCGTTGCAGGGCCAGATTCCATTGCTGAATGGCTGGAAGCGGGAAATCCTGCTGCCAGTTGATCCAATTGGAGTTGTTGGGCGGTGTGGACGTATTCCCCAACAGGTCGGGAGGCAAGCCCTGGGAAAGCACCACCGCCGGACGGGTGGTCGTGGAATTCAGCGTGGCGCTGCGCACGAACGGAAAATTATTGATCATCCGGCCGTCCGCTCCCAGAGAGCCCTGTCCCCCGTAGAAAATCCCGAAACCGCCGCGAAGAACCGTCCGCTTCCCGAGCTGATAGGCCAGTCCGATCCGGGGGCCGAAGTTTTTTGTCTCGGTGTCGACCAGGCTTCGGCAGGACCAGGAATCCCCGCAATAGCCCGCTTTGCGGATGGTGTTGAACTGCGATCCCGGCTCCAGCATAAGGGTGTTCATCTGGTTGGTCTTTTCGAACCATGGGCTTTGCAGTTCATAGCGAAGTCCCAGATTGATCGTCAGCCTGGGGGTTACCTTCCAGTCGTCCAGGGCGTAGGCCATGTAGTTTCGGAAGCGCATATAGCCGAAAAGCCCGGTGGTCAGGGTAGTCGAGGAGGGCATGCCTAAAAGGAAGTCCGCGAAACTGATGTTGGTAAAATTGCCGTCGAAGGAAAAAGAACCGTGCGAGCTGTTACCGCCGTAGATGTCCGAGCGGTTCCACCGGAAGTCGATGCCGAACTTGATATTATGGTTTCCGCGGTTCCAGGAAATGTTGTCCAGCATCTGCCGCACTTCATGAATCTTGAAGTTGGGCATGGAGCCCGGCTCGCCCAGGCCCTGGTAGCTGACCGCTCCGGACAGCGTGAACATCGGCAAGCCGAAGAGCCGGGAGTTGCCGGGTATTCCGTTAATGCCGTACTTGGCGGTCAGTTCGGACAAAGGCTCCTGGGAAAGCTCACGCTTGTCCACCTTCTGGCGAACGAAGCCGAACCGGAATTCGTTGAGCAGCCGATTCGTCAGGATCCGCGTATGCGAAAACACGATGCTGGTGGCGTCGTTGTCGTCCAGGGCGCGCTCGTTGTTCACCCCACCGCGTGCCGGAACCGGGAAGACGGAATCGCGCAGGGTGGTAATCCAGCTCCGGCTGAAGCGCACAAATGTGCGGTCTTTGGACGACAGGTTATGGTCCACCCGGATGTCGAGCTGATCCCGATCGACGGACCAGGGAGGATTGCGGGCATAATTTTCGCGGGTGCCCGAACCTCCGAAATTGGGGTCCGGCCAGAGGGAAAGCATCTTTACCGCCGTGGCGTCGAACCGCTCGCGGGGGATCCGGTTGTTGGGAAACGCCTGGCCGGTCAGCGGGTCCTTAATGGTACGCAAACTGGGACTGAACTCTCCATTGCGCTCGGCTGCGGTGGGAACGATCGCCAGGTCGGTTTGCTGCCGCCGTTCGCGTCGACCTTCCCAGGAGGCGAAAAAGAAAGTCTTGTCGCGACGGATGGGACCGCCGAACGTCGCTCCGTATTGGTTCTGGCGCAGGATTTCCGGATCGGCCTTGCCGTCGCGGTTCCGGTCCACGTAGTTGAAGGGGTCCCGGGAATCGAAAAAATCGTTGCGAATGTACTCCCATGCCGTACCGCCGAAGCGGTTGGAGCCCGACTTGATGGAAACGATCATCACCGCTCCGGAGTTGCGCCCGAATTCCGCCGAATAGTTGGAAGTCTGCATGGTGAACTCAGCCACGGCATCGAGGGCCGGGACTACCACCTGCATTTTTCGGTCCTGCATGCCCATGACGTTGTTGTTGTTGTCGATGCCGTCGATAATGAAGCTGTTCTGGGTAATCGGTTGACCGTGGGCATTGAAGCCGCTCTCCCGATCCCGGCTGCGGGTAGCCGGCATGACACCGGGCGCCTGCCAGGCCAGCTGCTGGAAATTGCGCCCATTGAGCGGCAGGTCCCGAATCTGCCGCTGGTCCACTACCTGGGCAATGGAAGAGGTCTCCGATTGCAGCAAAGGAGCGTCGGAAGTCACCGTAACCGTTTCATTCACTCCTCCCACTTCCAGACGAAAATCGGCGCGCACCCGCGCCTGGGCATGGATGGCGATCTCCGACCAGGAGGCCTTTTTAAATCCGGCCATCTCTACTGTAATGTTGTAGGTCCCGATGCGCAGCGGCCCCACCGTATAACTGCCGGTATTCTCGGTCGTAGCGCTATTGATCTCGTTGGTGTCGCGGTTGGTCACCGTTACGCTCGCTCCCGGCACAGCCGCCCCGCTGGCATCGGTAACGATTCCGGTAATCACCCCCATGTCCTGTTGCGCATGAAGAAAAGGAAGTTGGGCAACGAGCCCCGCAGCTAAGATAAAAAGGATATGCGGAGAACACTTCTTTCTTGGGTGGGTAAGTTTGGGAAGGAAAGTAGTCCATTTCATAACAGCCTGTCTCCATCTGTCAATAATAATGGCCATTGTAGACTGGGACCTGAAGTCCGGTGGATATATGCCAAGTTTTGGTTCGGGTCGTACCGTTGATGATAGCATGGTTTTTTCCGGCTGAAAAGGAATTGTCATTCGAGCCAAGGCATAGGGCGCAGGGGGGATTTTTAGCCGCCGCCGGAACCGCCGCCGGTGCTGTGGAAGCAGCGAGGGGTTGGCTGCTTCTTTTCCACGGAAGAGGCTTTCGCATGGGTTCACGAGCGGTTGGGGGGGGCGCCGTGATCCCGATTCCGCGTGCCCGCGCCCGATTGCAGTGGCGCGCGGAGGGGTAAGCTGGCTTCGAGGAAATGCAGTACTCGTATCGTCGGAATGCGGCTCCCCACCTAAAGTCCCGGGCGGCGACTTGGACCGGTATTCTGCCACAGCGTCAGGTCCCTCCCAGGAGAGGAGGCCCTAGGATAGGGGGCGCGAGCGATATGAGCTGCCGGCATTTCACGCCCCGTAGGGCCAGGACACCCACATGGTGGGTGTCCTTTTTTCGTGATTCCGGGGGTCAGTTTCGGAGGGTATAGCCCTCTTTATCTTTCGTGAAGATCCATTTCACCCCTCCGGCCGACGGGCGGACGCTTACTTCGAGGTCACCGGAAGCCGCTCTTTCCAGCTTGGCTGTTCTGGCGAGGTCGGCGGCTTCCTGCCGGTCGCGGGCGGGAAGAATCAGCGTCACCAGGACCGAGCTGTCCGCTTTGGCTGTGGTCAGCGTTTCAAAATATGGAATCCAGCTGAATACCGCATCTTCCCGCACCGGAAGCGAGGGGAGCCGGCCTTTGCCGATTTCGAAGCTGTTATCCAGGACGAGGGGGATCAGCACCAGGCTGCGGCGCTGGACCGTGAGGAGAACATGGTTGTCGGCGAGGGTGTAGTCGGCATTGGGGAAAGGCTCGAGGTGGCTGTCCCGGCTGGAACCGGCTCTGGGTGCGGGCGCCACCCATGGGAAAAAGCGGGCGGCGATCCGGGCCCCGGGGGCGGACCCGACCTCGTCCAACAGGACGGCCACCGCCGGTTTTTCCAGGACGATGTTCCGCCTCCATTTCTTCAGCTCCTTGCCGGGATAGGCGCGGGTGGGATCCATGCGGACGTAGTCCCTTTTTTCGCCGGTCTGGAAATTCAGAATTTTTCCGCCGATCCCTTCCTTCCAGGGCTGATCCTTCCGCTTGGCGGAAAGCTGCTGCTCGCCGTTTACGAAAATGAGGTTGTTTCCTTCGCTGGAGGCCTGCGGATAGAGAAAGCGGTCGTCGTTGAAGTAGATCTCATCGTAGGCTCCGCTGCCCAGGTCGCGGATAAAGGGGACGCCGTGCCAGGTCAGAACGAATTGCCCGCAGTCCAGGTGCCCGTGATGGGGATCGTCATTGAAGCCCGCCTTGCAGGCGATGGTGAAGGCCGAGGGGTCCAGGAAATCGCTGCGGAGGATGGCCCAGTCGATGCTCCGGAAAAACCTGGATTTTTCCTTGGGCTCCACCGGCGGCACCGGGCTTTTCGGCCAGATCAGGTCATAAACGCTGCCCCCTCCGTAGCTGCCGCCGCCCGGCCCCAGGATCTTGTCCCGATACCACGCCGCCGTGCCGTTGCCGGTTTCGTCGATCAGCTTGTTCACCAGCCAGGAAGGACCCATGGGTCCGCCGCCGCCGTCGCCGAAATTAGCGGTCAGGCCAAAGAGAAAAAAGTCAACGGGATGATTTTTAATATTCTTGTGCTGAAACAGGTTGTATTTCCCGCTGGTAGCCCTTTTCAAAGCGGCACTGAACGGCACGCCGGTGCGCAGCAGGTAGCCGTAATATCCCCGTCCTTCCTGCCAGCCGCCGTCGTCGCCGATCTGGTCGAAAGTCAGTCCGATGCGGTGGTACGATTCCGCGACGACGTCGATCAGCTGCGGATCCTCTTTCAGCAGAGTCAGCGCCGAGAGACCCAGTCCGTTATTGCAGACCGCCGACCAGTTGCACCGGTAGGAAGTCGCCCACCAGTGGTACTCGTAATTGCCCCGCACTTTGGTGACCGCCTTTTCCAGAAGGGCGCCCCGGATTTTGTCCCGCTCCCATTTTTTCAGCGCCGGGTACAGCCAGTCATAGGCGGTGGCGATGGTCGCCGCCCGATCCGCGGCCATATGGTCATAGGAGAATACCACCCGATCGTCCGGAACGTTCCAGGGCCAGATGCGCGTATAAATAATGTCGAACTTGTGCGCCGGGTTGGTCCAGTCCGGTAGGTCGCTCATGGCCACGGCCAGCTCGATCCCCTTTTGAGCGTAGGACGGATCTCCGGTCATCTGGTAGAGAAATGCCAGGGTGAGGGATCCTTCCGTCAGTTCCGAGTAGTAGCGATCGGCTTCCGAGCCGTTGGCCACGTAGCGCGGATGGCTCGGAGGCATGGGCGCCGGATCCTTGACCTGAAAATACAGCCATCGGTGCCCTTGAGCGAGCAGAGCCGCCATGGTGTCCCGGCTTGCCGGATCGGCCTGTATTCTCTGCCGCATGGCGGGTTTGTCGGAGTCGGAAAAGAAAAGATAGGGATGCTGCAGCCTGTCGATCGGAATGCTCCGGGCCAGATCTTCTTTGCTCCCCTGCGCCATGGCCAGTCTGCCGGCGGCCAGAAGCAAGGCGCAAAGAATGGCCCCCTGAACGATTTTAGAAACCGGTTTCCTCGTGGTAGTCATCTGATTTTCCTCCATTCTTTGCCTGTTTTATGTCGGTGGCGGCCCATAAACCCTGACGGTCAGGCCGTAGCCCGGAAGGCATCGTGAAAAACGACCATGCCCTGCGGCCGGCTCTCGTCGAAAGGAAGGGCCAGAACATATTGCGGCGGGACCCCTTCGATTTCCAGGCCGGGCAGGCTGCGGAAGCCGAATCGCCGGTAGTAGCCGGGATCGCCCACCAGAATACAGCCCCCGGCTTCCATGGATCGCAGCCGGGCGAGAGCGTGCTCCATGAGAAGACTGCCGATGCCGCGCCGGTGCAGTTCCGGCCGCACGCTGATGGGTCCGAGACCGAACCAGTGCGGGCTGCCGTCTGACAGGGTGACCGGAGAAAGGGCGACGTGGCCCACCACCCGGCCCTCCGCTTCGGCGACCAGCGAAATCGTCAGTGCCCCTGCCTCCCTTAAAGCCCGGATAATAAACTGTTCGGTATGCTCGCTGATGGCCAGAGTGGCGAAAGCCGATTCGGTTGTCTCGGTGATCGCCAGGTAATCCGGCTCCTCTTCGTCCCTGATGCGGATTCCAGTCACAACCACCATCTCTTTCTCAAATGAACGGGCAGACATAACTTTGTTGTGTCCTGGGAAGTTTACTTTCGGAAGGATTCGGAATCAAGGGAGGGACCGGATTCCGGATCCCCGGCCTTGCAAGGGGGACCCTTCCTCACTCCTTCTCTCTGCTGTTTTGTGATTTTGTGATAATTTAATGAATGCTATGGGTATTGCCGCCGACATTATCCTGATCGTAGTCGCCGGATTCCTGGGAGGAGTTGTCGCCCACAGGCTCCGCCAGCCCCTGATTCTTGGTTATATTCTTGCCGGTCTCTTTGTGGGTCCGCACACCGGCGGCGCCACCGTCGTGGAAACGGGTCAGGTGGAACTCCTGGCCGAGATCGGGGTTGCTCTCCTCCTCTTCGCCCTCGGGATGGAGTTTTCCCTGAAACAGCTGCAGTCGGTATGGCGCATCGCCCTGATCGGCACTCCCGTTCAGCTGACGCTGACCGTTCTTATGGGATATGCGTTGGGGAAAGGGCTGGGCTGGGAGACGGTTCCCTCCCTCTGGTTTGGCGCAGCGGTTTCCGTGTCGAGCACCATGGTGGTTTTGAAGACGCTGATGAACAAAGGCCTTCTGGGAACCCTTTCCAGCCGGGTCATGCTCGGGATGCTGATCGTCCAGGACCTGGCGCTGGTTCCCATGCTGGTCGCCCTGCCTCAGCTTTCGAAAACCTCCCTTCAGCCCGCAGACATTCTTGTTTCCATTCTTAAAGCGGTACTTTTTCTCCTGGCGATGTGGGTGGCAGGGATGAAATGGATTCCCGGCCTGCTGCGGAAGGTGGCCGGATGGAAGTGCCGGGAGCTCTTTTTTCTGTGTGTGACCGCCATCGGGCTGGGTGTCGGCTACGTGACGTACCGGTTCGGGCTCTCCTTTGCGTTCGGAGCATTTGTTTCCGGCCTGGTCTTAAGCGAATCCGATTACGGGCACCAGGCTCTGGGGAATATCCTTCCGGTGCGCGATCTGTTCGGCCTGCTCTTTTTCGTCTCCGTCGGTATGCTCCTGGACCCGGTCTTTCTGTGGCAGAACCTGGGGATGATCCTGCTGGTGGCCGCGGCGGTTTCCTTATTCAAAGGCATTCTTTTCGCCGCTCTGGCGCGCCTGTTCCGCTATGGCAATGTGGTCCCACTGGCCGCCGGGCTGAGCCTGTTTCAGATTGGAGAGTTCTCTTTTGTGATTGCCCGCCTGGGATTGGGGCTGAAAGCCATTCCCGGGGAAATCTATTCGGTTCTTCTGACCACGGCGGTTCTGACCATGCTGCTCACTCCCCTCTTTTCCGGCCTGACCGGGCCTCTTTATTCCCGGAGGCGGAGGAGGCCCAGGACGGAAACGCTGCAAACCGTTCATATGCCGCAGGAAGGGATGGAAGGCCATGTGGTCCTGATCGGGGGAGGAAGGGTAGGGCAGAGCATAAGCCGGGTTCTGTCCTTACGGCACATTCCCTTTGTCATCGTGGAAGTCGACCACTATCGCTTCGAAAAATGCCGTGAGAAAGGATTTCCGGCCGTCTATGGAGACGGCGGATATTCCGTGGTTCTGGAAGCAGCCGGAATTGCCCGGGCCCGGATAGCCCTGCTGGCCATCCCGTCTATCGCCGACGTCAAGGGAGTGATTGATTCCATTCGCCTGGCTTCCCCACGGCTGCCGGTCATTGCGCGCGTGGAGGGCTTTGAGCAGGCGGACGATGTCCGCCGTATCGGCATGGCCCGGGTGGTGCAGCCGGAACTGGAAACGGGTATGGAAATGGCCCGCCAGGCGCTGCATTGCCTGGGCTTGTCTTCCGAGGAAATCCAGGTCAGCCTGGAGACCTTTCGCCAGGCGATCGAGACGGACCGCGAGAGTATTCCGGAATGAAGCGGCCGGCCCGGGAGCCGGGAGGAGGCCATGGCCGACGGCGAAAGCTCCCGGCCGGCAGCCGGCAATAGAAATTCATCTCACTTGCGGAACGGCGTGTCCGAAGGGGCCGGCGGCGTTTTGTCCGGCAGGGTTCCCGGGGCCCACATCATTGCCATGATAATGTCCTGCTCCACCTTGGCGGTCAGCGCCGGGATATCCACCCATCCGACCCGGTTGTAAAGCCAGGGCTGGCGGTACTGCCGGGTGTAGGCGGCGGCATACAGCTTCCAGTGAACCAGCGCGCTGCGCAAGTGACGGATGGCGGCCTCGCGGTTGGCGGCGGCTCCGGTCTTGTCGAAAAGCGCCAGTTCGGCCGCTCCCCGGATTTTTGCGGCGTAATAATTGCCAAGGTGAGCCATGGCCGTCAGGTCCCCGATGGTGGCATAGTATTCGTCCGTCCCACCTTCGGCGGCCTGCAGTTCGGTTGTTTTCTTCAGCACCGAGGAGGCGTCGGCCGCGAGGATTTCCGCTACCTGCAGCGGCCCGGAGGCCACCGGCTTTTGGGCCAGAGTCTGATCGCGCCACTGCAGGATATTGGCCAGGCCGCTGCCCGGCATGGTTTCTCCGGTGATAAAATCGCGGACCGTATAGAAGCCGCGGTATCGTGGATGGCTGAGGCAGGCTTCCGGAAACCAGCGCAGGTCGATATCGCCCCAGAAGAAACGGGTAATCTGGGGAAAGAGGCGCGAGGCTTCCGCCCAGGCGCGCATCAGGGAGGCGCTGTCCGCCGCGGGGAAACGCGCGGCGATGGATCGCTGGAACAGTTCGTCCGGAAGGTCGGGCTCGTAGCTCAGCCGGCCCCAGAGCATCAGGGCATACCAGCGTTTCTCGGCCACCAGGGGCCGCTCCATGCCGTCCTTCCGGTCCAGGAAATCGCGCCCCCAGACGGTCCCGTCCGGCCCCATGTAAAATCCGGCCAGCTTGTCTTTTCCCGGCATGTGGCGCAGATAGGCGCGGGCGAAAGCGGGGTCTCCCCAGCGGAAGCTGTAGTAGTCGTCATCGCGCACCGTAAGCCAGGTGCGCAGCGCAGGGGAGAGGAAAGGCAGCACCGGCTGCAGGAACGGAGGGTCCGGAATGGAATACATATGCGCGATGGAGTACTTGAAGCTCAGGTCCAGCGGCCCCGGAAAATCCTTCCACTCCCGGAGAATTTCCTGGTGCCCGGTCATATGATAGCGGTGGATCAGCCGCACCTTTCTTCCCGGCTGCCGCTGCAAGGCGTCGGCGATGCCGCGCCCATAGGTGGCGTACAGCCATTTCTCCTTTGAGTAAGCGTCGGTGCGGTTTTCCATGTGCTCCCCGGCGGTGATGCCGAATCCGGCCAGCAGCGGGTAAGTCAGGACCATCTCGCGGACGCTGGCCCGAAAGTAATCGATGGTCCGAGGGTTGTCCTGCCGGGAGTCGATTCCGTATTTCCCTTCGGCGCCAAAGGTGAAGATGTTCCAGGTGAACCAGTACACCTCGATGCCCCGGTCCTGCGCATACTGCATGACGTCGCGCCAGAAGCGGACCTTTTCGCCGATATCCATGCGCCGCAGAACTTCCGTATCGCGGAGCAGTTCCGGGCGCACCATATCATTTCCGTTATGAGAGTAGGTGTCGTCCATTGCAACCCGTGTGCGGCGCACATCGCGGAGGGCCACTTCCGGATATTCGGGGACCCGCACCAGGGAAGGGAACGGGTGCAGGTTCCATAGAGAGAGAACATTGAAGCGGTTTCGGGCCATCTCGTCAAGAAATCGCTGCCAGAAGTCGAAACTCCACATCTCGGGGATGTTGGCCTGGGCCGCGTGGCTGTTGTCGGAATAGCTGGGGGTGCGGACATCCAGAGGAATGTTGAACTTGATACCCCGTTTCTCCACGAAAGGCGCGTGGTCGGAATCCGCCAGCTGGTGCAGGGTCCCCAGGCGTATGGCCTCGGCCAGGTCCAGCCCGGCGTAGATCATGCCGGCCGCATCCCCTCCGAAAGCCAGCAGAATGGTACGGCCTTCCTGGGTGATGCGGCGCAGTGCATAGCTTTGCTCCGAGAGAAACTTCGGTGCCGCAATCGAAAACCGGGCCGCTAATTGATCCGCTTCGCCGGCCGGAATCAGCAGGAGGGACGTGGGAGACACGCCATTCTTCCATGCAGACAGGGGATACTCGGCCATGCCTCCCGCGCGCAGGACATCCGCGCGCCGTATCTCCGCGGCGGCAAAGCGTGCCTGCGGGAGGGCGGCATCGTAAAACAAGGCCATCGCCGCAGGGTCCTGTGCCGCGGCAGCACGGACGACAGCCGGGGATTTCCAGGAAGCCAGCAGGGTCAGCATAAGGAATAATATGGGGTGTCGGTTTAGGTTCATCATGGGTTCATCTCTTTCTGTTTCCGCCGAGGTACAGCTCCAGCCGGGCAACCAGCGGTTCCGCGCCTGCGGCCCCCAGTCGCCTGGCATTCCGGGCCTGAGCCAGCGCTCCAGTGAAGTCGCCGGTGTGCCAGAGGCCAAGGGCCAGGTTCAGGCATGCCTCGCCTGACTGCGGCTTTCTTTCCAGGACTTTTTGAAAGACCCGGATCGCTTCCGGGTACTCCCGGTTGAGCAGCAGCGCCAAACCGAAGTCGTGCAGGACTTCGTCGTCTTCGGGAGCCCGCTCCGCGGCGCGGCGGTAAGCCTGGGCGGAACCGGAAAGGTTCTGCTGCATTTTTCTGCAGAATCCGAGCCGACGTAAAACCCAGGGGTCGTCGCCGTGGATGGCCAGGCTTCGAGCCAGCTCCTGCTCCGCCTCACGGTACTTTCCCAGCCTCGAATAAGCGTAGCCCAGGCCGTCCAGAGCTCCTTTGCTTTTCGGGGAAGCGGCCAGCAGCTCCTGGTAAAGGCGGGCCGATTCCTGGTAGCCTCCTGACCGGAGCAGCAGCGAGGCCAGCGACTCCCGGCATGCCGTGGATGCGGGGATCTTCCGCAGGCACTGCCGGGCGGCCTCTTCCGCTTCGGCGGGACGCAGGGCTTCCTGGGAGAGAAGAATTCTCTCCGTCCAGGCATCCTGCATTTCCGGACTCCGGTCGGTGATCCGCCGCAATGCCTCTGCGGCCTGATCCCAGTTTTTCATCCGGCGGAAGGCGCGCGCCAGCCCCAGTTCGGCCTCCGCCAGGGCGGGGTTTCCCTGGAGGGCTCGCGCGTAGAACTGGCTTGCTTTCTGCGGGCTTCCGGCCGCAAAGAGAACGTCTCCGGCAAAGGAGAGCAGGTCCGGATCCTCCGGCTGCAGGGCCGCCGCCTGCAGGGCGGAGTCCCGGGCCTTTTTCAGGGAGCGCTGCTGGAGATAAGCCGATGCCATGGCGGCATGGATTTCCGGGGCGAAGGGCGCCAGGGCCACTGCCTTGCGGTACTCCTCCAGAGCCGGTTCGACCTGGCCGGCCGAAAGCAACAGGGCCGCAAGTTTTTGCCTGGCCTGGAGGTGATCCGGATCCTGCTGCAGAATCTTACGGTAGATTTCCCGCGCCGCCGCCTGGGAGCCCTGACGCAACAGAAGGTCTCCCAGGTCGAGCCGGGCTTTGATCAGCTCCGGATTGGAATCCAGGCACTGCCGCAAAAGCTTCTCCTGTTCCGGAGTGCGTCCGTCCCGGCGGGCCGCCAGGCTTTGGGAGTAAAGGATCTCCGCATGGCGGTAGGCCTCCGCTTTCCGCCTGATTTCCGCCGCTTCTTCGGCCTGTCCGAGTCGATCGATGGCCTGTGCCAGGCGGTCCCACGCCAGGGGATAAAACCTGTCCAGGGCCAGGGCCCGTTCCGCCCAGGCCTTGGACTCCTCCCCGTCCCCGTGCTGCCCGGCCAGCGAAGACAGACTCAGCAGGGTGAGCGTGTGGCGGGGATTCAGATCGGCCGATTTTTTAAGGCAGCGGTAGGCATTCCAGGAGTCGCCCCGGGAAAGCCAGAGAAGCCCGAGAAGGCGAAAGACTTCCGCATCCCGAGGCTGCTGCCGGGCAAGATTCTGGGCCTCCTGAAATGCCTTATCCTCGCTGCCCTGCAGAAAGAGGAACGTGATCCAGGTGAGGCGCAGGTCCGCCGATGCGCCTCCCTCCGGCAGGAGCTTTTCCAGCTCCGAGGCCGCCAGGGCCGGCTGCCCGAGAGATCCGAGCGCCAGGCTTCTCCCATAAAGGGCTTCCGGATCCCGCGGGTGGTAATGGAGCGCGGTGTTGTAACACTCCAGAGCCGCCTGGGCGGCGCCGCGCATCAGGTAGAGGCGGCCCAGAAGGCCGGAGGCTGCCAGGTGGTCGGGCTCCTTTTCCAGTGCCTTCTGCAGGAGCAGTTCCGCCTCGGCCATGCGCATGGACTGCGCCTGCGCTGCCGCCTGCCGGAAGAGCTGCTCCGCGGTCTGCGGCCGCAGCAGAGAGGTCTGCAGTGCAAGCGTCGCCAGCCAGAGCGCGATCCGGAACCGTCGGGGTCGGATATCCATAATGATATATTGTACCGCCGCCCCTCCGGGATAACAGGAAAATCCTGATTCGTGATACAATAAAAACGCCCTAAATGATGGCCTTATGAGAAAAATCATTGCACGTGGTCATTGTTTGATGTTGCTATTCTTTCTGGCTTCCTTAACCGGACATTCCCAGAAGCCCAGCGGTGTTGCTGCCAGTCGCACCGATGCCAGGGATGACGTGAGGCATGTCTCTGTACAAAGCTCCCTTGATCCTGTCGCTCTCTCCGGAATGAATTCTGTTCATTCGCCCGCAGGGCCCAAGTCTGTTGCCGGAACGGACGTGAGGGTGGCGGATCATCCGGACCTTGCCGATCCTTTGAAAGCAGCAGAAGGTCATGTGCGGATCTCTTCGGAGGTCAGGTCCGAACAATACGCGATTCGTACTTTTTCCGGATCCGATCCCGGTAATCCGGCGAGCCCGGTCAAACGGGAGGTTGCCCGTGAACAGGCGGCTCCCAATCTCGACCTGTCATCCGGTTCAGCCAATTTAACCATTGACGGGACCACGATTTCTGTGGCCCTTACCGTGATAAACAACGGCTCCGCCATTGCGGCCGCCAGCGAATTAGGCTATTACCTGTCACCGGATGTATCGTATCCGACAACTCCGAATTACCTCATCGGAACGGATTCGGTTTCCACACTGGCCGTGGGGGGGGCCAGCGCGGAAACTATGTTGGTGAATGCGGCCACCTCGTCGATTCCATGCGGGACCTATTATGTAATCTTCGTTATCGACCATCTGGAACAGGTCGCAGAATCCAATGAAAGTGATAACGTCTGGTATTTCCCGTCACCCAAGGTAACCATTCCCTGTAAGCCCAACCTCGATCTGGTAAGCGGTACGACCAGTATTACTGTCAACGGAACCAACGTGTCCATTTCCGCCACCGTGACCAACAACGGTTCCACGTCTGCGGCGGCCAGTGAGTTAGGCTATTACCTTTCACCGGATGCGTCTCTTGCGACGGCTCCCAATTATCTGATTGGAACGAACCCCGTGGCTTCCCTGGAAATTGGTGGAACAAGCCCGGCCACCTTCACCAAGGATGTATTAACGGTCTCTCCTGCTATTCCGGCCGGTTCGTATTACGTGTTTTTCTTTTTTGACCATCTGGATCAGGTGTTGGAATCCAATGAACCCGATAACATCTGGTATTTCAGCTCTCCGATGGTAACGGTGCCAATACGCACCCTGGCAACGGCACCTTCCAACCGTCTGGTAAGCTGCATCAGGGGTTCGACGAGTTTTGTTATAACCTCAAATTGTCCCTGGACAGCGGGCAGCAATCATGCGTGGTGCATCATTTCACCCTCCTCGGGAATGGGGAACGGCGTCCTGAGTGCTGTCTATTCCACAAATACCACGGGCAGTACCCGGGCTGCCAACGTTACTGTCGTTGGCCCCGGGTGCGGCTCTGTCACGGTGACCGTAACCCAACAACCGGGCTGTTCGCAAGTTGTATTGCCTCTAACAATAAGGTAGAGGCTGCCGGATATTTTTCGATAGCCGGCCCCATTCGTTTCCCGGTCAGTAGGTGAAGCGGACGGCCAGGAAGAACCGACGGCTCCCTCCGTCGGTTCCCCACTGGTTGCCGAATCCGGTGTTATTGATTCGTGCCTCGGGGATCCCGAAGTTCCACAGACGGTGCGCGGATTTCCGTCGGTGGTCTGGATTACTGGTCGGACGCGGTTCCCAGCTGAACCCGAACCTTGGCTGGAAGTTCTTGTTATGGTCGACGGGGGTAGAAGTCAGACGAAAAACATCCTGGCTGCCAAGGCGGGCGAAGATTTTCTCGTTCAGGTCGGCGAGGCTCTGGATCGCGTTTCCCGGCCTTTTGTACCGCAGGCCAAGGTTAAGGGTCCGATTCGGCTTGACCTTCCATGGAAAAAGCAAGAATTGACGGAGGAGGGAAAAAAGAAGGGAGTTTCCGTTTTTGTAAAATAATGACACAATGCTTGTGGCAAACATATGGACGCGCGCTTGATTGTTCTATTCCTGATCCTGAGCCGGTGGGCCGGCCAGCTGGTTCTCGGCTGGCTGAACCGCTGTTCCGTGCAGGCCCATGCCGGTGGAATTCCGGAGGCTTTCCGGGAGACCCTGGATGGCGAGACCTACCGGAAATCGGTGGCCTACACGCTGGAAAAAAACCGCCTGGCGCTGTGGCAGGACAGCTGGGATACCCTGATTCTTCTCCTGTTTCTGTTCAGCGGCCTGCTCCCCTGGCTGCACGGGACACACCGTGCGGTCCTCGGCTCCTCGCTTCCGGCACAGACGCTGTTCCTGCTGGAAGTCGGGTTGCTCTTTGCGCTGGCGGATATTCCCTGGGGCTGGTATTCCCAGTTTAACCTGGAGGAGCGCTTCGGGTTCAATACCACCACGAAAAAGCTCTGGTGGACGGATCTCGGCAAGGAATTTCTTCTCTCCATGGGAATCGGATTCCCTCTGCTCCTGGCCCTGCTGGCCCTGGTCCGCTGGAGCGGGCCCACCTGGTGGCTCTGGGCCTGGGCGGGCACCTTTCTGGTGCAGGTCATCCTGATGGTAGTGGTCCCGGTGTGGATCCTGCCCTGGTTTTTCAAATTCACTCCTTTGCCGGAAGGGGCTTTACGGGAAAGATTGCTGCGCCTGGCGGAACGGGCCGGGTTCCGGCATGCCGGGCTGCAGGTGATGGACGGCAGCCGGCGCTCGCGTCATTCCAATGCTTTTTTCACCGGGCTGGGCCGCTTCCGCAAAATCATTCTATTCGACACCCTTCTGCAGCAGCTCTCTGAGGAGGAAGCGGAGGCCGTATTGGCGCACGAAATCGGCCACGACCGCATGGGGCACATCCGGCGGATGCTGGTGCTTTCCCTGGTCGGCTCGCTCCTGGCCTTCCGTCTGCTCGATTGGATTTCCTCCCAAAAATGGCTGTATTCCTCTTTCGGCTTTTCGGAGCCGGACATGGCCATTGCCCTGCTGCTGTTTGCCCTCCTGGCCAACACCGTGTCCTTCTGGTGGTCGCCGGTATCCAATTGGCTCTCCCGCCGCTTTGAATACCAGGCGGATGCTTTTGCCGCCGGTTGCATTGCGGATAGCAACGCCATGATCCGGGCCCTGCGGATCCTGAACCGGGAAAACCTGAGCAACCTGACCCCGCATCCGGCCTACAGCTTTTTCTACTATTCCCATCCCACACTTCTCGAAAGGGAACGAGCCCTTGAGAAGCGATCCGGACAGCCGTGAAGCCATGCCTGTCGACCCGGAGGTATGGAGCAGCCCCCGGGCGGCGTTTCCCGAGCGTGCGGAAACCGACCTGTTCGTTGCTTCTGAATTCCGCATCCGGTTCGAAGATCCTCATTTTTATGTGGTGGACAAACCGTCTCCTCTGCCGGTTCATGCGGGGGGGCGCTTCCGCACGCGGAACCTGCTGGGCTTCATGGAGGAGCGGCTGGGAGCGGGTCCGGAGGGTCTGCGGGCCGTCCACCGCCTGGACTCCGAAACCAGCGGCCTGGTGGTCGTAGCCCGGTCCCGGCAGGCGGCGCGCAGACTCGGAATTCTTTTCCAGAAGCGCCAGGTTGCCAAGGAGTACCTGGCGGTGGTCTTCGGAACGCCTTGTCCGGAGGAAGGCGTAATAGATCTCTCCCTGGGCACGCGCGCCTGCCACGGCCTGAAAATCCGGGCCGCGGATCCGGACGGAGAAAGGGCTCATACGGCCTACCGGTTGCTGGAGCGCCATGGAGGCTTTTCTTTGCTCGAGCTGGCTCCGCAAACAGGCCGCAAGCACCAGATTCGCGCCCATCTGGCATTCCTGGGCAACCCGGTGGCCGGCGACAAGATTTATATCGACCCGGTGGTCTATGCCCGCTACACCCGGCACGGATGGCAGGAAGAAATGCGGGACGTGGTTCGAGCGGAACACCTGCTGCTGCATGCCTCGGCGCTGCGGTTGGTTCACCCCATGACGGGAGAGGTCATGGAAATTCTGTCCGAAACTCCGGCGAGGTTCTCGGAATTCCTGGCCCGGCAGGGGAGTGCCGGGTCGGGTCGGTGCTAAACCAGGTCCCATCGGGACGGAAGAACATAGCACGGTAAAGTCGCTCACCCCATCCGAAACACCCGTATGGCTTCTTTCTTCCTTCCCGATTTTCCCGTCCTGTGGAAAGGTTGGGCTAACAGGAAGAAAGGAAGAGCGGGAAGAAAAGCGGAAGGTCCTGACGCCAGGAGATTTTTTGGGAACGCAACAGCAATGATGGCCCGGCAAAAAAGTCCCACATTTTCGGATTTCCTTTGTGGAAAGCCCTTATAGTTGGTGATTGACGGCTGTACCCCGAAGAGGGTACAGCCGTCGCCGTTCTTTCTTTTTTGCTACTTTTTTCTTTCTGTGAAAGCCGTGGATCACTGTGGAAAAAGAGGAAAACAGAAGGAGCACCCA
>CAINFC010000022.1 GCA_903847975.1 uncultured Acidobacteriota bacterium
AGCAGCATCCCCTTCAGCCACGGCCGCTACTTCGAGGAGCTCGACAAAGCCAAGGGGCTGCCGCCCTGGAGCGACCGGGCGGCGATTCCCTACGACGTCCCCGTGCCGGAAGGCAATGAGCTGCGCCCGCTGGGGGCGCGCATCCTGGCCGACACCGGCCTCCAGGGGGCGTTCGGCGTCTACCGCCAAGGGCCGCGCCAGATCAACGTCTACGTTTACACGGTCTGGCATTCGACGCAGGTCAATTACCTGCTCGACGAAAAGAAGCTGGTCATTCGCGACGCACGCTTCCGCTGGGACCATATGCTGACCGGGCTGCATGCCAAGGGTGGCTTCGAGCAGGAGAGCTTCGTCGACCGCAGTTGGAGCGTGGTTATCGACATAACCTGCCTGGGCCTGCTGTTGTGGATCGTCAGCGGCTTCTACCTGTGGTGGAAGCTGCGGGCGCTGCGCGGCTGGGGATGGCTTGCCGTGCTCGGCGGGCTGGCGAGTTTCGGTGCGCTGGTGGCACTGCTCTAAGCGCTCCCGACCGCGGAACTTCCCGAGTGCCGCAGGCCGGAAAAGCAAACGGCCTGATCAGAACGGAATCCCCAGGCCTTCGAACGATCCGGAAATTCCGGATCGTTCAAGTCGAGGGCTCCAGGCAGGTTGCCTCACTTATCATGACGATGCCCTGTTCCGGATCGACGAGTGGGATGTGAATATCCGTTGCCGGACCCCATGGCCTGTTTCCAAGGCTGGCCTTGTAACAAGTCATGGCCCCGGTTTGCTCCACGGTATTACGTGCATGGTTGGTGATGCGTTGGCCGCTATGGTATCGATCGCATCGGCCGTCGTAGTCGGAAGCCGGAGGTTTTTTGTCGGTCCAAACCTGGAAGTATCGTACGATAATCGCCATTAATTCCGGACGGGACATTCGCCGGTTCGGCGGTACGATCGCCGACAATCAGCGTCCCGTCCAGGTCAAAGATAAGGTTCCTGACCGCCGTTCGTACCATGAATAGGAACCGGGCAAACGTTATGCTACCATTGGCCCGCACCCCGTTTCTGGAATTTCTTGATTAGACCCGGCATTCACTGTAGAATGGCCCGATGTCTGAAACCCGAAGGTTGTTTTTGGGGCGTCCGGGCACCTTAGGTTCGGTGCCGTTGATTGGAACAGCCCTGGCATCCGGTATGATCCGTACCACACCGACCTACGCGGTGACTCCCTGGATTGTAAACGAACGGAAGGCTGCTGGAATCAATAAAGAGAATATCCTTTCCATCTCCGCCTTCGAAACCCACCGGCCGATGACCGCTCATGAAATCCAAAAGAAGCCCGGCAGGGAGATAGCCAGCCGTTATCCGTGAAGGATAAAGGTGCAATAATGGTGTGACTGTCATGGGGAAGGCCAAGCCCGAATCCATTTCCCTCTGCCTGCATTGATCGATGTAAAGATCAAGCTGCTATTCCCATTGGTGTTCAAGAATTAACCCGCTAAAAGAGGAGATGTTATGAATCCTGTCACCCGGCGTTCACTGCTTGTCGGTTCAGCATCGGTATTGACCGGGGCTTCGCTGCTCAGTCAGTCCGCGGTCAAAAGGCCGAATATTCTTTTCATCTGCTCTGATCAGCATACAGGATCGGCACTGGGGGCCAGCGGGCACCCGATTGTCAAGACGCCGAATCTCGACCGGTTGGCTGCCCGGGGGGTCAGCTTTCTCAATGCCCACAGCGGGAACCCGGTCTGTGTGCCCGGGCGAGCCAGCCTGATGACCGGCATGTTCGCCTCCGATGTGGGCTCCTACTGCAACAGCACGCCGTTCGACGGCCGGATACCCACCTGGGGCAACCGGCTGCGCGACGCCGGGTATCACACCTGGGCCACCGGGAAACTCGATTTATGCCCCAAGGACATGGGGTTTCAGGAAGTCGATACGTCTCATGGGCACTGGGATGATCCTGACATTACCTCCCTTTTCCGCTCCCCGGTATGCTTCCGCCCCAAGGAGCGGGAGAATGCCGACGGGGATTACAAAGACCGCCCGGCACCCGATTCACCCAAGGCGGTCCGGGTCATCGATTTTCTCAAGCAATCATCCCAGCTTGGAAAGCCCTGGTGCGCTTATGCCGGATTCAGCAAGCCCCACCCCAAATTCACGGCGGCAGCCCGATATCGCGATTTATATCCCCCGGAGAAAATGCCTTTGCCCAAGTGGCCTGAGAATTATCTTGAGGAGCGCCACACCATGTTCCAGGTACTGGCCAACTTTAAAAACATCCAGGTGCCGGTGCCTGACGAGCGCGTGCGCCGGGCGCGAAGTGCTTACTTCGGCCTGATCACCGAACTGGACGAAATCGTCGGACAGGTGCTTGACCAACTGGAGAAAACCGGACAGATCCATAATACGCTGGTGGTTTACACCAGCGACCATGGTGAAATGCTTGGCGAGCACGGCCTTTGGTTGAAGAACGTGCTGCTCCAGGGGGCGGTGCACGTTCCGCTTATCATGGCTGGCGCCGGACTGCCATCCGGAAAAACGGTGAGCGCTCCGGTATCGGCTGCGGACATCGGCGCAACGCTGGTGGATGCCGCTGGAACCACGCGGCCCAAGGAACTCCGCGGGCATTCCCTACTGCCCCTGGCCCTGGGGCAGGGGAGTACCCACCCCGGCTTTGCCTTTGCTGAATCCCACTCGGAAGGCAACTGCACGGGTTCCTTTATGATCCGCAAGGGCGATCACAAATACCTCTATTTCACCGGGGATGATCCGCTCCTCTTCGACTTGAAGAAGGACCCCGGGGAGTTCCATAACCTGGCCGCCAGGAAGGAGTTTGCGCCCGTGGTGAAGGAACTGCATGGTCATTTGACCTCCCTGCTCGATCCGGATGCGGTAACCCAGGCGGCCTTCTACAAACAGGCTCAGGTACTCGATAGGCTGGTGAAGCAGAGTTCCAAAAGCGATTTTTATAAAATGCTGGTCGGCCGGCTCGGACGGGCCCAGGCCCGGGTCCTCACCGATCGCTGCTACGCTTGATGAACCTGCAAAAAGAAAATTGTTCTCTTTCCCCTCATAAGTAGGGACCGGCCCTGTGCCTGCCCACAAACCGTTGGCAGATTTATTGGACAACCACAGGAGGTTGCCCTCCTTTTATGGGTTCATCAACGATCATTATTTATGAGAGGAGATCCCGCGGATTTTCGCAATGGCAAGACCGTAGGAGTTTGCGCGGGTGTCCTCAGAAATTCCCGGGTTTATCTGCAATTGTCCTGCTGCCTTACACTGAGCTTCCCATGATCAGCCACCTGCTACGCCGCACGCACCTGTACCTGGCACTCGCCCTGGTGATTCAGCGGCAGGATCTCGTCCGGCCGCGCCGCATCACCTGCACGCCGGCTGACAACCGGGTGTTGGCGGAGGGGCTGCCCTTCGCCGGAGCGGCGTTTCTCGAACGCTTCCACCGCCGCCGCGGCTACCAGCAGGGCTACCTGGCCGACGATGCCTGGGCGTTCAGCGTCGACGCCGTGATTGTGGCCCTGCACGTCCGGGTGCTCTCCGGTTTGTGGCTGTGGTGGGAGCGGAAGCCGGCACGGTGGCTGGGCGCGCTCTCGCTGGCAGGCGGCGCGGCGCTCTTCGTTTTACCTGGCGGTGCGGTGAGGAGATGCGTATGGCCCTCCACCACTTTCTCCGCCGCGCCCACCTCTACACCGGGCTCTTCCTGGCACCCTGGGTCCTGCTCTATGCGGTCAGCAGCATCCCCTTCCGTACAGGAGATCAACTCCTGGCATGGGGACCTTATTCAGGATGACCACAGCGCCTGAATTGGCAAGAGCCATAGTCTGTCGCCAAAGGGCAGGATCTGGTCGCCAAGGTAGAAGACCACGCCGGACCGGAAAAGACCGCCAAGCTGATCCCGCATCGCTTTGAGCGCCCTGAAATCCGATGCGCCTGCGGTTTGGCTGGCTTTGATCTCGATGGCCGCAACCGATCCGTCCGTTTTTTCCAGGACAATGTCTATTTCTGCCCCCCCGGAACTGCGAAAATGAAATAAGGAAATTCGGGGGTCCGTCCAGGAAATCTGTTTGAAAAGCTCCGTAACCGTAAAACTTTCCAGGAGGCGGCCCAGAAGGTTGCGATCCGCATACAGCCGCCGGGCATTGGCTCCGAGCAGATGACAGGCCAGACCGGTATCGACCAGATGCAGCTTAGGCGCTTTGACCAGACGCTGCCCCAGATCGCGCGACCAGGCCGGAAGTCTCCGTATTAAAAAAACGGTTTCGAGCAGTGCCAGGTAACGGGTGAGGGTGGTGTGCGGCAGTCCGGCATCCCGCCCGACATCGGCAAGATTGATAAGTCCCGAGGAACGGGCCGCTAAAAGTTTCAGGAGATTCGGCAAGGAATGAAGCCCCTCCACCCGAGCCAGATCGCGAACGTCTCGCAGCAGAATAGCCGAAAGATAAGAGGCAAACCAGGCGGCACGGCGTTCCTCGTTTTCCCGGCGGATGGCCTCCGGATAACCGCCTCGGGTCAATCTCGAGGCGATATCCTCACGCGAAGGCAAGGATCTCCATTCGGCCCTGTTGCCGGAAAATAACCAGGGAAGGAACCCTTCCACCTCATGATGAAGTTCACCGGCCGAAAAAGGAAACAGAGAGATAACCTCCATCCGTCCGGCAAGCGACTCGGAAAGATGCGGCAACGTCATGACGTTCGCCGAACCGGTCAATAAAAAGCGGCCTGGTTGCCGGTCCTGATCCACTGCAAGTTTCATGGCCGGAAACAGCCCGGGAGCCTTCTGGATCTCGTCCAGAACGACGGCGTCCCCTAGGTTCCGGATGAATCCGTCCGGATCGCTTGCCGCCAGAGCCAGAGTGGCTGCGTCATCCAAGGTGTAGTACCGGGCGCGGAACCCGGCCGCCAGGGACCGGACCAGCGTGGTTTTGCCGGTTTGACGGGCTCCACTAAGCAAAACGATGGGCGTATCCGCCATAGCCCTCTGGATGGAATTTTGAACATTCCTTCGGATCATGGTGATATATTAACCATTTAATGGTGAATCTACAAATTATCATTTACGGAAATAGTGTATCGATTTCCCGCCAGCCACGTACCAGAATCCCTTTATGGACATAGGATTCCTCTCCTCCATAGAGCATTTCGGCGATCACCATGGTTTTGAAAATTGAGCCGCGCAGCGGATGAGTTTCCATCTGCTCTTCGGTCCGGATTCCGAGAAGCCAGGAAACCAGTCCGACATCGTAGAAATTAAGCTTGGGCATTTCGATCAGACGCCGGCTAAAACGGACGGGAGGCGGACGAAGCAGAAACAACAGATAGCTTGCCTGGAGCACCGAGATCCAGACTTTGGCGGTATTGCGGGTGATTCCGGTGTCGGCAGCCAGCGTAGAAAAATTCAGAAGCCGACTGGTACGCCCGGCGGGTAAGGGTAACCATCGGGAAACCTTTAAAAAGAGTGCGGATCGTCTCCTTTGCATCCCGCCGGATCATACCACCACAACAATCAATTCATGCATATTGTCAATCATTTTTATAATTTACATAAACATAACCAGCAACGGCTTCAGGAAAAGGCCGGCGCCAATGGCCGGCGCCTCCGATCCGGCGACCGGATGCAGGTGGTTCCGCTTCGTCTGGTCGCGTTCGAAAACGACCGGTTGGTCCGTCACCCTGGTGCCGGTCAGTTCGAGAAACGACGGAAAGGAAGAATCCGGGTTCCCCAGGTAAGATTTTCAATGAGGCAAAGCGCGCGCTGCCTGCTTCCCCCGAAATCCCTTAGCGTTCATACCGCAAAGCCTCGATCGGATCCAGGCGTCCGGCGCGATAGGCCGGCCAGATGCCGAAGAACAATCCCACACTGACCGAAACCGCCAGTCCTGCCAGCATGGACCATCCGGATAATGCGGAGCGCAGCATAGGGATGAAAAGGTGAAGCCCCCAGCCCAGCAGAATGCCGAGCATAATTCCCAAAACGCCTCCCATCCCGGTCAGCAGAACCGCTTCCAGCAGAAACTGCCCCAGGATATCCGTTTGCCGGGCCCCTACCGCCTTGCGAATACCGATTTCATGATATCGCTCCTGCACCGAGACCCACATGATATTCATTACGCCGATCCCGCCGACCAGCAGGGCAATGGAGGCGATCACGATCATCAGCAGAAAAATGCCGTCGGAGATTTGATGCCAGATCTCCAGCATTTGGGAAGGAGTAAAAATAAGGAAATTGTCCGGTTCCCGGATCGGCACATTGCGCTGGCGACGCAGCGTTTCGGTCACCTCATCCATGGCCTTCTCCACCTTCTCCGGGGTTTCGGCACTGCACAGAAACATCATGAAGTCCTGATCGGTACGGGGGTAATGCTTGGTGTAGCTGCCGAAGGGTATGAGCACCAGCTGGTTTTCGGAGGGCCCCTCCATGAGAGTCTCCCGCGATTCCAGCACCCCGATGACCTCGAAAGCCCGGGAGTCGATGCGCACCGTTTTTCCGATCGGATGCAGCCCCTTGAACAGGCCATCCGCCACGGAGGCTCCCAGGACACAGACGTCCCGATGATGCTCGTTGTCCAGATCGGAGATAAACCGTCCCTCCACGACATAGAGTCCGGTGGCCTCCTGGTACATCGGCTCCACGCCGCGCAAAATGGGATTGTCCGCATCCTGGTTGCCGAACTTGACGGTCGAGGTCCTGTTGATGGGCAGGTTTTTGGTCAGGACCGGACTGACCGCCCGGATATTCGGACAGGTTTTTCGAATCGCCTGAAGGTCTTCCATTTTGAGGGGAGGACGTTTTCGGAGAGCCTCCTGAACTCTATCCCTGCTGGTCATCTCATCCATACGGATCCGGGTGACCATGAAGATATTGGGGCTTAAATTGCGGATCGCCCTGCTGATCGTACCGTTCAACCCTTCGATGACGGATACCACGGTGATGACCGTGGATACCCCGATGATGATGCCAAGCAGGGTCAGGGCAGATCGGAAAAGATGGTCCCGCAGAGAGTCTCGAGCCATCCACAACGATTCCCGCACCCGCCCAACCCAGTGCATCCGGCTGGAAGCCTTTTTGCTTTTCCATCGCTTTCCGGTACGCTCATTCATATCGTAAGGCATCGATGGGATCGAGCTGCGCCGCCCGGTAGGCGGGGTAAATGCCGAAAAAAACTCCCACCAGGCTGGAAACCAGAAATCCGCCCATAACCACGGTGATCCGAAGGGAAGCAGGAAACGGGGTCAAATGTTCCACCATGACAGCCAGTCCAAGTCCAAGGAAGATTCCAATGGCTCCGCCCACCAGGCAGATGGTGATCGCCTCCAGCAGAAACTGCATCAGAATATCGCGGGATCGGGCTCCCATCGCCTTGCGAATCCCGATTTCACGAGTTCGTTCCTTGACGTTGACCAGCATGATGTTCATGATCACCACCCCGCCGACCAGCAACGAGATGGAGGCAATGACGGTCGTCACCAGAAAAAAACCGGAGGTAATCGTCCGGTAAATCCCGATGACCGTCTCGGCCGTGCTGATGGAAAAGGTATCCTCCATCCCTTCGCGTATCCGTCGGCGGAGGCGCATCAGATGGCGGATTTCTTCAATCGAGCTGGCCAGTCGGGCTTCGCCGGGAGCCTGGCAGACGATGGATATCCGGTGCCGCTGGCCGTATATCTTGAATAGGGTGAGGGCCGGGATCATTACGAAACGGTCCCGGGATTGCCCGAAGACGCTGCCCTGTTTCTGGAGAGTTCCGATAATTGTGAACTCCCTCCCGCCAATAAAAATTTTCCTGCCGATCGGATCGGTATTGCTATAAAGCTGCTCGACGACATCGGTTCCCAAAACCGCTACCTGCCGGCGCCGTTCATCGTCGATGGCCTCAAAAAACCGGCCATCCTGAAGCAGCTTTCTTTCCATATCGATTACGTTGGCGGTGACCCCCCGGACGCTCGTGTTTTCCATGGATTCCTGGCGATATTTCAACAGATCCGTCACCCGGGTCGAAAATCCAATGCGCAGGGTTTCCTTCGATTTATCCGCCAAGTAAACATAATCTTCATATTCGATACCCTTCCACTTGGCCGCTTTGAAATACTCATTGAAGTTCGGGCTGATCCGCGGAAATTGGGATAGCTGAAAAACATCCGGGCCCAAATTGGCCACCTTGTCCGCAATGTAAGCATTGGCCCCCTCAATCACCGATACCACCGTAATCAGGGTGGTGATCCCGATGATAATCCCCAGCAGGGTCAGAAAGGTTTTAAACTTTTGCCCGGCCAGCGCTGTCAAAGCGGATAGAATTGCCTGCTGGAAGCTCATGGTGGCGCTTCCTATTCGATTTTTTTGAGCGCGGCTTTGTTGACCTTGCCGATCATGGTAAGGGGCAATTCCGCGCAGAACTCAATTTCCTGTAGAGCTTTGTATTGGGCGACCCTGGCATTCACATAATCCAAAAGCTCTTTTTCTGTGACCGAAAATCCTTCCCGTAAAACAATAAATGCCTTCGGTACTTCGCCTACCATCCGATCTGCTTTCCCTGTCACACAACAAAGTTGGACAGCCGGATGCTCTTCGATAACTGTCTCCAGCTCTTTAGGGTAAACACTGTACCCCTTGCATTTGATCATGTCCTTTTTCCGGTCCACAAAATAGAAGTAGCCGTCTTCATCCATCTTTCCGAGATCGCCGGTGAAGAGCCATCCATCGCGCAGAACGGCGGCGGTTTCCTGAGGCCTATTCCAATACCCCTTCATCACCTGGGGGCCTTTGACAGCGATTTCGCCAATTTCGCCGGGTGCAAGTTTTTTCTCCCCTTTTTCCAAATCCACTATTTTAGCGTCGGTATCCGGCCACGGTATGCCGATGGAACCGGTTTTAAACCGGGCGGAATTCGAAACGAGAGGGTTGCAGTGCGTAATCGGCGAGGCTTCGGACAGGCCATACCCCTCGACAAGGATGCCGCCCACGCTCTCCATAAACTTTTTTTGCAGATCTTTAGGGAGAGAGGAGGAGCCGGAAATGCAGTATTGGAGAGTGGAGCAATCGAATTTCCTCCATTCGGGGTGGGAGAGTATCTTGGCATACAATGTAGGAACCCCGCAGAATACCGTGATGCGATATTTCTTAATCGCACGGAGAACCTGCCTGGTATTAAAAATTGGGAACAGCACCACCCGGGCCCCATAATACAGGGGAGCGTTCAGTCCGGTGGTCATTCCATACACGTGGAAAAGAGGAAGGATGGACAGGTAGGCGGGATCGTCATGTTCGCCGATCCATTCGGCGCACATGAGGGTGTTGGAGACCAGGTTGTAATGGGTCAGCATAGCGCCTTTGGCAATGCCCGTTGTGCCACCGGTGTATTGGAGAACGGCAATGTCCTCCTTGGGATTGATGTCCACGATCGGGGGCCTTGATTCGTTGCGGTCTATGAACTCCCGGAAGAAAAAGATGTTGGGTTTTGGTTCTACCCGGCAGGAGGGAATTTTGCGAAGAACCGTGCCTAGAAACGACTTCAGCCGAGGCATGTAGTCTTTTATGGAGGCGATGATTACCGTTTTCAGTCTGGTGCGGCTGATAATGTTCGACAGGATGGGATAAAACAGGTCCAGGGCAACCACTACTTCCGCTCCGGAGTCCCGCAGTTGATGCTCCACCTCCCCTTCCTTGTACAGGGAGCATACGGGTGTTACGACGGCTCCCGCCTTCAATGTGCCGTAAAAGGCAATGATGTAGGCGGGAATGTTGGGCAGAAATAATGCCACCCGGGTGCCCTTCTTTACCCCCAGGTTGATCAGGGCGTTGGCAAATCGGTTGGCAAATGATTCCAGCTCCCGGTATGTTATCCTGGCGTCGAAATAAACGAGCGCGATATTCCGGGAGTGTTTTTCAGCGCTTAGAGAAAGGAGGTCCGATAAGGGAATCAGGGGGTAGGGAATACTTTTCCGAATTCCTTCCGGCCAGGAACCCAGCCACGGTTTCAGGTCTTCCTTGATTAATCGGGAGGCTTGCTCTTCTTTACACATCGATCCTTTTTCCAAGGTCCGGCCTAAAGTCTGAATCCCACACTTTTTGGCGTTAAAACGCTGAGCAGGACAAGGAGCACTGCAGTCAGCACGGTCCCTATGGCGGATATACAAATAGCCTGCTTTAGGGCTGGATTCGGGTTTTCCCGGTTTTTTATATCCAGGGCCAGGTATAGCGTTATGAGGTTGAAGGGCATAAAAAGAATGGAGAACAGCGCGATTTTAGAGAGTTTGGCAATCATTTTGGAGTCCTGGTTATTCGCACGATAATCGTCATCCGGGGTGATCACGTCAACCGATTCGACGTTATAGAAAGCACTCTGCACATCCAGCCTGCCTTTCTCGTACCATCTGCTATTTTGTTTGCCCGGATCGCGCCTGGTGGGAATGAGGCGGTAGGCGATGGTTCCGATCATCCATTCCATGGAACCGAGGAAACCCGTTTTTTCCCAGGTAATAAGGACGAGGTGATAGACCAGCAGAGTCCCCAACAGCACCAGGATTGTTCCCCCCCAAAGCATATCCACCCGGCGATTCCCGGTTACGAAAAGGGAAACGACAATCCATACCAGGAAGTAGAGCCATTGATTGTTATAGTTCGTGAAGGCAATGAATCCATATCTCCTCACAAACCGGATCAGGCGCGTATTGGCGAACGCACCGCCCATCCCCCGCCAGTCTATGAGATAGATGGTCATCATGGCAACCATAGTGGCAAAACCGTTGAGCGCCAGGAACTGCCACAGCCAGGATGAATAGTTGAGATGAACGGCATAGTCCCTGGCGATGTTATCGGGGAACCAGTTCCGGTGCGATGGAATGTCGACCCACATATGAACTGCCTGTACGAATCCGCCCGCATCCATTACCCGAAGAAACGTGATCGCAATTCCGATTCCTCCCGCGAAAAACGAAATAAGTCCGCCCCAAAGTATTTTTTTTACAAAATTCTTTGGGATGAGCGCGGGTTTTTGACTCATGACAATTCCAATAATGGAGCCGATGCAGGAGACCGCCAGGTAGGGAAATACCGGTTCCATGGGGGCAGCCAATGCAGCCAGGAAAGGGCTCAGGAGCACATAGCCGAAAGGGTCAACTCCAATAACAGGCGTATAGAGTCTCAAGCCGCTGGCCAGGGTTGTGGCCCAGGGATACCCCGGAATGAACTGGCCCACACCCACCCAGACCGGAACCGTGAAAGCCACAACGATAACCGCCAGAACCGCATAACATCGGATCAGACGGCTGATATTTTTCCACCCGCCGTTCCGGCTTAAAACCCCATGCATGATTCCATTTAAAATCACGCACCACCCGATCGTATGGATGGCTTCAAATCGATTCCATCGTGACAGGGCCGTCTGCATATAGGTGTCCCATCTGTAGGTGCCCCCCAAATCCCTTGCGAAAAGACCCAAAGCGCCGTTATACCCGATCACCGCTTCGGTAAGCATGGCAAAAACTACAATTAACACGCCTCCTAAAACCTGACGATAGATCAGACCCCTCGTGGAAAGCCCTTTTTCCTGCTGTTTCTGTATGGAAACCATGTTGGAGATGGCGCTGGTCAGCAAAAAGAACCCGGCCAGACCGCCCAGGAAGGGCAGAATAAAAACCGATGCTATACCGATGAAGGGCTGATTATTGATATTTGCCAGCAGCGCATTTTGATCCAGGACCGTATCGATGATGTGGAGACAGATCATCACCAGGATCGCTAATCCACGCATGAAATCCAGGCTGGCAAAACGCTTTACCCGATAGCCTTCCGGCATGGCATGCGTTGTTTCTGTACGATTACCGGCCATCGGAAGCCCGGAGGCCGCTGCGTTACGACCGGAAGCGAAGCTCATTCTGTGTATTGGACCGCCCGGTTCTCGAATCCATCCGGCGCAATTCCGGGCTGTTCCCCGAAGGTGCGCAAGTGAAGAGAAGGGCGGTTTCCCCTTTCAGGCTGTAAAGTATTGAAGGGTCTGTTCCCGGCAGCAACCGAGAGAAAATCGATAGAAAGTTGCTTTTCTGCATTTTCTTACTACTTCGCAAGTATACGGCTCCCCACCCTGGAAATCAAGCTTATAAGGAAGCGGCATGGAATAACCTGTGGTCTTCCGCCGGGCCGGCAGGCAGGCTTTGCAGAGGCGGGTATGGATGGACCGCCTGCCGATCCGGTCTGCATGGTCAGGCGCATCGCTGTGGCCCATGGCAGGCCGCATTCATGCTGCCGGCGCTCCCGGAGAAGGCAGCACCGTTACCGTCGCTTTGCCTCGGGAACTCCCCGCTTTGTAGGGGACCGGATGGAAAATGGTGCCGTAATAAGTATGTATTGTTATGTTCCGGCAAGGATCAAGTCCCATCGGGATGGTGGAACCGGAGGAATCGTCGACCACTTTTTACCGCTGCCTCCTGCTCTGGCAACCAGGAAAAAATCATCCCTTCCCTGTGGGTGGGCCTATCCGCTTGAGAATGGACCTTTGTTCTTCCATGCAAGGTGGCCCGTGAATTTCCGGGAGTCCGGGATGGGCATAACCGGAAGCGCCGGTCCGTTCCCTTTTGCAGCCTAGCGGGGGCGAACCGCCGCCCCGGGGAGGGGGGCGGAAGCGGCCGTCAGAGCCGGTACTGGCGGTAGTTGCGGGCCTGCCAGGAGTGGAAGGCCCGATAGGCGAGCCGGGCCAGCACCAGCAGCCCGAGAGCGGAAGTGAGGATCACCCGGCTCCAGGGGCTGTCGGCAGCCGCCATGGTGCGGAGCATGCGCAGGAGGGGCCAGAGCAGAAAGAACACCGTGATCAGCGCGCCGAGCAGGCCGTATACCCAGAAGAGCGCCTTCTGGCGGGGACCGGCCGCGGCCGCTTTCGACGGCCGGCCCAGGAATTGCTCCTTCAGGAACTGGAAGGAGCGCTGCCGCAGATTGGGCACGCCGGTGACATCCATGAGAATGTAATAGCCGTCCATTTTGACAAAAGGATTGAAGTTCATGACCAGCCCGATCAGGCAAAATCCCAGCACCAGCGCCCAGACGGTCCCCCAGGGGCTGCTGCCGGCGGTGGCCGCCGCCGCCCAGGCGCTCAGCCCTCCGAGCGCAAAGGTCGTCAGCGGACCGGCCAGCGACACCCATACCCGGGCGGACCGCTCCCGGAAATTCCAGGCCGAGGAGACGTCGCAAAAGAAGATGAAAAAAGCGAGGTAGAACATGATCCCCATCCGGTCCACCCGGCCGCCAAAAGCCTTGCAGGCCAGGGCGTGGCCCAGTTCATGAACGACCGCTACCACCGCAAGGATCAGGTACACAAAGAGCAGCGCTTCGGTATGACGGCCGGTCAGCCCGTCGATCCCCTGCAGCTGCTGAAAAATAACATCCCCGTACCGCCATAACGGAAGGATGCCCGACATCCCGGCACTCACCATCAGGAAAACCCCGAACGGCCCGACCAGCCATCGCAGCCTTCGATACAGGAATCCGACCAGCAGGTCGGCCTGCGGAAAAACAAAGGCCGGGTTCAGAAGCCGACTCAGCCGCCTGGCCCAGCGACCGCTCTCTTTGCGGGCCTGGCCGGCCAGCATTCCAGCCTCTTCCAGGCCTTCAAAGATTCCGGTGAGCCGGCCGGGACTGATCAACCCCACCCGGTCGACGTACTCCATGTAGATTTCCTGAATCCGCCGCTTCCCGTCCAATCGGCTGACGACAAAAGCCCCGGCGGAATCGAGCGTCACCAGCGCACCGCCGTCGGCCCGCTGCAGCAGCGCGCCCGAGGGCAGATCCGGCGCCGCTTCCCCCGCTTTCAGCTCCAGACGGACGCCGGGCGCCAGGGCCGGAGCCAGCCCCATGAGCCAGAAACGCCGGTCCTTTCCCTTTTCCCGCCGGTACTTGACCATCTGCAGGCTGCACCGCTGGCCGGCCAGGGTAAATCGAACCCGGTCCATTCGCTTGCGGATCAGGTGCAGCCAGAGGGCATCCATGGATGGACGGCCCGACTCCTCATCCGGATCCGGCACCTCGTATTCCTCCGTCTCCTGAGGGTTGAGGGGAACCTGGCGGCTGTACTCCAGCTGCAGGATCACCGCATCGTCGGCCGCTTCCAGGATCAGGATAAACGGTTCGGCGGAAGCGCACTCCCGTGCCACCCGGATATACTCCTCGCAGGCCTCCTGCAGGGAGCCGGCCGCCATCTCGGTAAGAACCTCCGACAGCCCGCCTTCCCGGCAGACCAGGCGCACCGCCTCTTCGGCCAGGGACAGCCACCTGCCTTCCGGGGGGAGCTGCAGCGTGATCGGTCCGCCGCTCATCGGGCCCTCCCCAGCGCCAAACCGCCCAGCAGGGGCTGCTCCAGACGGGACAGGCCCGTAACCGATTCGAACAGCCGCGGATGAGCGCCGCCCAGCGCACAGGCCGCCAGCCCCAGGGCCGCGGCGGTCAGGTACAGGGTCTGCTCCAGGCAGCCCAGATCCGCCTGGACCAGCCGGTAGGCCAGGCCTTCGTACTTCCAGGCCGTTCGTCCGAACCGGGCGGCAAACAGCAGCAGGACCGGAACGGGATCGAACCCGGAATCTTCGTTGCCGATGCCGGCCCATCCGGCCAGGCGCTCCAGGGCCTGCCCGTCGGCCGGAATGACCTCCAGCTCGTGCGCCTGCGGGTCGTAGCCGTACAGTCCGGCCGGCAGCCCGTCGCACAGTCGGACAAGGGGGAAAACGTCCAGGGCATGAAGGCCTCCGCCGCTCGGCGCCGCGCGGTGGCTGACCGGACCTTTTTCCGCAGAGCAGGCGCTCGAGCGGACCCGGGCCGCCGCATGCAGCAGGGCGCCCAGGTCCTGCAGGGAGATCGACGTCCCGGCGTAATTCCGGAGCGATGTCCTCTTCTCCAGCACCTCCACCAGGGGGGTCCGGAGCCGGATCCCGGCCTGTTCATCCGGCTCCGGAAGCGGAATTTTCCTGCCGCCGCCGGAGGGCCGGACCAGGGGGAGGGGCTCCCGCAGCCCCCGGAACCGGTAGGTACCGCCGACCGGCCCGGAGAGCGGACCCGGGTAGCCGGCATCCAGGGCGACGAGGTCATGGAACTCCCAGAAGCCGAGCGGGTGGCTCCCGGCGCCCGGCCATTCGTCGGCAGTGGCCTGAAAACCGGCCGCAACCAGGGTTTGCTGAAAAACGGATTCCGCTTCTGTGGCTTCTCCCCGCCCGCCGGGTGAAGGAGAAAACAGCGACGGCAGTAATGCCGCATTGTGCACCAGGACCCGGCTGTCGGCCAGCGGACAGGCCAGCAGGACGGTCTCCTCCAGGCGCCGCAGGTAGGCAAAGCGCGACAGGCGGAACGGCACGACCGCCGCGGGCTTGGGCCTCCCCTCCCCTTTCGGCGCCGGCTGCACTTCGAACAGCACTTTGCCTTCCCGGGAAACGCGCAGGTCCCATTGCCCGCCGTCCGCCTCCCGGAAGAACTGCAGCCAGGCGAATGCATCCCGTTCCCCGTTCCCGGCACCGGCCGACCCGGCCACGATCTCTTGGGCGCAGCGCCAGGCGGCGTCCTGTGTGGCAGGAGGGCCGCCCGGCCCCGGGGAGATCCCCCAGGCCGGAGACGGAGACCGGAGATTCCGTCGGTAGAGGCGCAAAAGGCTCATGACGTTCTCCCGGACGGAGGGAAGGCAACTCGGACAGCCGCGCAGTTTTTTCTTCGTTTCATAAAAGCACCGCCAGCGGATTCAGCTCGTTTTCCGTCTTCGGCCCGGCGCGCCAGCCGAGTTCGACGGGAACATCGTACAGCCGGCCGGGGGCCAGCCGGGGCCAGAAGTGCCGCAGCCCCGGAACCATCATCCGCACCACCGAAAGCCCGGCTTCCGGCTGGGAAAGGTCCACCAGCAGCGTTTCCAGGCCTTTCCGGGACAACGTGCCAACCAGCTTCGTCAGCCCGGCGTGCAGTTCGACCGGTTCCGATTCCCCGGGACCGGGAGGAGCGGCCAGCCGGGTGGGAGGCAGATCCGGGTCCGGCCGCAGAAAGGCCATCCGGCAGAGCGGCTCCCCGGTGGAAGGATCCGCCCTTTTCTCTCCGGCTGTCAAATGAAGCGCCATTCCCTGGCCTGCTTCTGTAATCGCCCGCTCCAAGGCAATCCGGGGATCGGGATGGGCGCCGAAGCCGAAGAGGGGCTCCGGCAGATCGTCGCCGGCGGCCGTGGCGGCAAACACGGGCACGCCCAGGTCGTGGGTCAAATCCAGGAACCGTAGATGCGAGCCGGACCCATCCGGCCACCGGGCTGCCTTGTGCAAAGGATCTTCCGGCGGAATCACCAGTCCGGGCCGGGTTTGCCGGTTGTACCACCAGATGGCAACGGCATCCCGCTCCACCAGCTCCAGAAGACCCTGAAGCGCCGCTTCCAGCCGGTTGTTTCCCGCCGCCACGCCGTTGCTGTCGCCACGGATGAACCCTCCGCCTCCCTCGGCCGGATACCCGTAATAGACATAGGCTGCGGGAACCCAGGCCCAGCGGCGGCAAGTGAGCGACCACGCGGGAATCCAGTCCATGGGAGCGTCTTCATCCAGGGGGCAGGGAACGAACCCGCTGGTGCCGGAAAGCCCGCCCCCGGCCCGGGTCTCATACTGTTTTTGGCTGAACAGCATGAGGCTGTGGGGGTGGATGCAAGGTTCTCCCGAGACCGCCATCTCTTTCCAGGAAGCGCGCCGGCAGTCTCTGTTCCCCTGCCACTGGGAACAGTATCGCTCCACAGCCTCCGCCAGGGCGCTGACCTTGGCCTGGGCCGGCGTCCGGCCTTTTCCGGCGCAGGCGCCCTGCTGGCTCCAGCGGCCTTTTCCAAGGCGCTCCCGCACCCGGCAGGTGGCATACCAAGCCTGGTAGCAATGGCCCAGTTCGGGGGGCGCATCGGGCATCGGGATCATGCGGCTGACGATCCCGGTCAGCGGGTCGATGAGGGGCAGAAGGAGGTCCAGGGTCTGCTCCGCCGTGCGGGTGCGCCACCCCCCCTGACGGTGCACCACCGCCGCCTCTTCTCCCGGCGGAAAAGGATCCGATGGCAGGACGGCCTTCCCCCGGGCGACGGCCCTGCTGCAGGCCGGACACACCTTCCACCGGGGGACCCGGTGGCGGTCGAGTGACATGGACCGCAAATCCAGTGTATGCAGGGCTGTGGTGAACGGCTCCTGCGGCAGGCCGCTCCGGAAAAGGTCCACCCACTGGGCGGCCAGGGCGGCCCCCAGATGACAGGTAGCTGTCGTCCGGCCGAGGGAGGCGGCGGATAGAACCGGGAAGGGGACCTCGGCGGCGCGGGCCGCCTCCAAAAAATTAAGTCCCCGCAGCCGGGCGATCAGGCAGTCCCAGCAAGCGGGGCCGCCCGGCACAAAGAGCGGTCCCAGCCACAGCTGCACCCCGACCGGCTTGAAGGGCAGCCAGGGGACTCCGTCCCGAAGACAATGCGCGGCAAAGGCGGACAGACGGGGGTCATGGTAATCGGCCACAACGGCTATGCGAAGATCTTCTCCCGGAGCCGCGGCCGCCTCCCCCGGAAGGAGAGCGCAAATTCCGGGAAGCCTCTGGAGAGCGCCGAGCAGCGGCTCCAGGGGAAGCTCTCCCCAGGAAGTCAGGGCCACACGAAAGGGGGAACGGGCCGGCGCCGCCTCCGGGCAGGCCATCTGCCGATACCACAAAGAAGCGGGATCGGCGGAAGCCCCGGCCTCTTCGAGCAAGCCGGCCTTTTCCAGGAGGAGCAGATGATAGCAGACGACTTCCGGGGCCAGGGGACCCAGCGCGTCGCCGATCTGCCCGACGGTATGCCGGCCGTCGAGCAGGGGCAATAAATCAGGAAATACGCTTCCCCGCAGGCAGAGAGTCCCCGTCTCGGAATGGCAGGCAATCTCTCCGCTTTCCAGGGGCACGGGAACCACGCCGGCATAGAGCCGGGGGCGTTGCATCATTTCCGTGCTGCGCCTTTCAGCAGCAGCACATGCCTGTGGAGCCGCCCCCGGTGTCGGTGGCAGCCAGCCGTTCTTCCACGGTGCCTACGGTGCCCAAATCGGCCGGCGGGGGAGGCAGGACCAGGGTTCTGCATCCGGGGGCATCTTCGATGACCTTGATGGTCAGGCCTTCGGGGACGGGTACGTTTTCCTCCTGCAGCACCGAACCCGGGTCCTTGAGCAGCCGCTTCTTGTACTCTTCATCCATCCAGGCGGTGGCCACAATGCGGGCCCAGATTTTGCGGGTTTCATCCTTCTGATCTTGAATATTCATGCTTTTTCTCCCTGACAGCAAAAGATGCCCATTAGTATATCCGAAGACCGGGGGGAGCGAAAAGAAAAACTATGGAGGGGTCAGTCCAGCAGCAGCGGCGCCAGCAGGGCCCGCAGGGCATCCAGCAGGCACGGCGGCCCGCCTTCCTTCGGGATGCCGTTCTGACGCCAGAGAATGCACACCCGGCCGGACTGGACGAAGGCCCGCACCTGAATCCGTTCCCCTTTCTGCGGAAGTGGAAACGACTCCGGAAAGCAGCTGCGGACAACCCAGCCTCCCCCGAAATCCGGCAGACGTTCCCTGGCCCCGAGGAAATGGAACCGGATGTCGCTGGAAACGGGGATGTCCAGGCGGGCCCCGATGTAAGCGGAAGCGGGAGTCGCCAGGAAAGCGTAGCCCCGGCCGTCCCGCGGAACCCGGTCCATCTCTTCCGCCATCCACTGCACGGCGGCAAACGGATCGGCGGAAGCGGGGCGCGAAAGGCGGACGGGAACCTTGTGGGACAGCCACCCGACGGTGGAGGAGAAATCCGCCTGGCGGCCGGGATCGAACCGGCCGTGCCGCTGCACGTAACAGGAGCGATCCGGTCTCCCGGTCCATTTTTCCATGGCCAAGGACAGCGCGGCCAGCAAAACCGTCTCCGCCCGCCGGCCATAAACTTTCGGGGATCGCTGCAGCAGAGCCCAGGAAGCCACGGGATCCAGCCGCAGCAGGGCTTCCTTCTTTTCCGCTTCCCCCTCGGGCGCAACGGGCAGAAGCTCCTCCGGCCGGGCCGCCCGGGCCTGCCAGAAGGGGAGCTCCTGAGCCAGCCCCGGATCCTTCCATCGATCGACGACGGAATGGACCCACTCGCTGTAGCCGGCGGACGGCCCGGGCAGGTCGCCGCACCCGCCGGACGCCAGGTCGGAGTATATCTCCCGCAGATCATTCCCCAGGATGTGCAGCGAGGGCTCGTCACAGGCCAGGTGGTGTATGGTGATAAGCAGGCGGCCCGGATGCCCGGGTCCGCCCGGTCGGTAGCGCGCCGCGGCGACCGGACCTCCGGCCAGGCAAATGGTATCCAGGTGGCCATCGGCTTCCGCCGTCCCCGATGCTTCCGCCGCCGGCTCCTCCTCCAAGGAAGGAAGCTCGGCGGCGGCGGCGATGCAGGCCTGCCTCTCTCCGCCGGACACCGGGAAGGAGAGACGGAGCGCTTCGTGGCGGCGCAACAGGATGGCCCAGGCCTCCTGCAGCATCCCCGAATCCAGGTCCGCCGGGGTCTCCAGAACGGCGGTGACTCTCCAGGCGTCCTCCCGGGTGTGGGGCTGGTCCAGGAACCAGAGCTGGTGCGGCGTGAGGGGAAGGTACTCCCTGCCCTCCGGGGCAGAAGAGCGTGGCCGGACCGGAAACTTCGCCGGAACGCCTCCCGCCGATTCCTCCCCTCCCCGATTTCGCATGGCTTCCGCCAGGGCAGCCTGATCGGCCAACCGGGTGGTATGCAGAAAGTCCTCGGGCTCCAGGCGGAGGCCAAGCCGCAAAGCGTTGCCGGCAATCCCGGCCGCCGCCAGAGAATCCCCGCCAAGATATAGAAAATCGTCATTGCGGCCGACGGTCCCGCACCCCAGGTGTTTTTCCCAGAGCCCGGCCAGTAGCCGCTCCCCCTCCGAAGCCGGCAGATCCTTCGCTGTTTTCGCCCCTTTCTCCCCGGGCGGCTCCGGAGGCCTCCAACGCTCCAGCTCGCCCGACAGGTAGGCGCGGCGGCAGTCGTCGCGCACCGCCTTGCCGCTGGTGGTGCGGGGAACGACTCCGGGGGGAACCAGCAGAACGTCGAACGGAGAGACACCCCAGCGGTCCGCCAGAGCCCGGCGGACCGCCGAGACTGCGGATTGGGCCTCTGCGGGCTCCCGCCGCAGGCGCCGCGGCACCTCGTGAACCAGAACCAGGCACTCTTCCTGTTCCCGGTCCACGCTGAAAGCCGCTCCCTGCCGACCCCGCAAGGCAGGATGGGCGGTTTCGACCGTAGCCTCGAGCGACTCCGCAGACAGGGTCCGGCCCCGCAACACCAGTCGGCAGGAATTCCGGCCGGTCACATAAAGCTCCCCATCCCGAAGGAATCCCCGGTCCCCGGTCGGTAGCCAGCGGAGGGCAGGATGGCCGGGAAGCCGGGCGGAAAAATCTTCCGCGCGGCGGCTCCCCGGATTCCAATAGCCCGCCGCCAGCGAAGGGCCCTGAAGCAGAATCTCTCCTTCCACACCTTCCGGCAGTTCCGTCCGTGTCTGCGGATCCGTGATGGCAAGCCTGTGCCCGCGCAGGGAGCTTCCGCAACAGGCAATTTCACAAGGTGGCGAGCCGGAAAACGCATTCGGCACGGACAGGCTTCGCCACCCGCCGCCGCGCCGTCCTCCGGATGCCATCAGTACCGTCTCTGCCAGCCCGTAGCAGGGGAAGAAAGCCGCGGGGCGGAATCCGCAGGGCCCGAAAGCATGTGCAAACCGGCGCAAGGTGGTCGGCCGCACCGTTTCCGCCCCCACGTAAGCCAGATCCCAGCCTTCCAAATCCAGGCCCATTTCCCGGGCCTGCGCGGCGCGCTCCGCGCAGATCCGGAAGGCGAAATCGGGGGCTCCGCTGATCGTGGCCCGAAACCGGGAAACGGCCCCGAGCCAGGAAAGCGGCTCACGGGTGAACGCCGACGGGGACATCAACACGGTTTCGCAACCGATCAGGAGCGGAGAGATCACCCCGCCCACCAGTCCCATGTCGTGGTAGAGAGGCAGCCAGGACAGGTGGCGGTCCTTCGGTCCGGCTTCCATGGCCGAAGCAATCGCCGAAGCATTCGCAAAGACCTGGCCATGCGTGAGGGCCACCATTTTCGGGGTCGAGGTCGTCCCGGAGCTGAACTGCAGGTAGGCTATGGCTTGCGGCGCCGGAAGCCGGCCTTCCGCTTCCCGATCCCGGGCGCCGGCCAGTAGATCCGGGCGCGGGAAGGGGAGGATTGCCCCAACCAGCCCGCCGAGCCGGGAGGGATCCGCTCTTTCGAGTATTACCGCGGCATCGGGACGGGCCCGGGCAAGAAGGGCCGACAGGCGGTTTTCGCCGGCCCGCGACAAGGGCGGAAGAGGAAGAGCGGCGGCCCCGGCAAAAAAACAGCCGTAAAAGGCGCACACGAACTCCGGACCGGTCGGAAGCAGAAGCGCGACCACTCCGCCGGGCGAAATCTCCTCCCTCAGCCTGGCGGCAAAAGCGATGGCTCTCTGCAGCAGCTCCCCCCGGGTGAGTCCGACCGAGCTTCCGTCCGACTGAAGGAACCGCACGGCCGGGGCGTCCGGCTCCTGGCGGGCCAGCGCCAGAAAAGCCGCCGCCGGAGTCTGGTTTATTTCCGCAGCATCGCCTCGCCCGTTCATTTCGGTTTTTCCTGATTCCTACATATTTTATATAATTCTACCGGTGGATTTTTTATGGTTCACTCGGAAAGAAACGTTTTTCCTTTCTTCGCTGTTCCGCACGTCCTCGTTGCAGGTCTTGCCCTCATTTCCGGCCTGGCCTGTATCACCTGGCTTCTGACCTGGTTCTTTATCAACAGTGACGGCATTTTCTACCTCGCCCGGCAGATTACCTCCGCCGGCGATTTTCTGGCCACGCTCAGTCGACTGGACGATCGCGGCAATTTCAGGCCGCTCACCTACTGGGTGGCCTCCGGCATCCTCATTCCCATCGCCGACATGAATATCGTTCTTTACCGCGTTCTCGCCATGTCGGTGCACTTTATGAATGTGCTGCTGGCCTTCCGGCTGATCCGCAAGCTGACCGGCAGTTTCGAGCTGGCCGCCCTGACCTCCCTGTTTTTCGGTCTGCATTTTGTCGCCTTCCATGTAGGCTACGGAATGGTGTGCCTGCCGGACCTCTGCTACGTATTCTTCACCCTTTTGGCCTGCATACTGCATCTGGATTTTCTGGAAAAAAGGAGCGCCGCCCTGCGGGCGGCCACGACCGTCGCTTTTCTCGCAGCGCTGCTCAGCAAAGAGACGGCCGCCGTCGTGCCGCTGCTGCTCCTGGTTCTTTCCTGGCTTAGCGTTCCCCGTCCCGGGCGCGGCTTGAACTCTCTGTGGGCCGCCGCCGCCGCCGCCCTGCGGGCTACGCTGCCCTGCTGGCTGCTGCTGGTCCTCTACCTGGCCTATTTCGCATTCCTCAACGGCGGTTCGCTGACCCCGAAAAACCCGGAGCACCCGTATGCCGTGAATTTTTCCGGCGCGGTTCTGGCCGGCAAAATGCCCTATCTCGCCTGGACGGCCAACCTCCCGCTTTTCGGCACGCCGCGCATCGGCCCTTCTCTGGTGCTGCGGCAGATCCTGGAAGAGATCTCGCTCAAGAACGCCGGCGCCTGGGCTATGGCCGTTTACGACTGGATGCCCCGCATCAAGCTGGCTGCCTACCTGGCATGGATCCCCACCCTGGCGGTTCTTTTCTTCCGGGCGCTGCGCTGCGGACCTTCCGCCCGGCTGGTTCTTTTCTGCCTGGCACTCATCGCCTCCCTGGGACCGGTCGCTTTTCTGACCCGGAAAGTGATGCCCCACAATGTGTATCTTGCGGCACTCGGCCTGGCTTTTTGGGTTTCGCTGGGCCTGGCCGGCGGAAGCGCCCCCGCGGAAAAAGGGCTGCAGAAAAAAGGCCGGCTGGGGATCGCCCTGGCCGTGGCCGCCTTCCTCATTGCCAGCACGGTCAGCCTGGTGAACGAGATCCGGCGCTCCTGGCTGACCCATGCCTCCCTGATGGCTCACGAGGCCGTTTACGACGTGGCCAGGCAGCTGCCGCATCTGGAAGAAAATGCCGTGCTTTATTTCCAGAGAAGCGCCGACGGAGGCCTGCCCTGGTACTACGACGGCGGCAACCTCTTCCGGGTCTGGTTCCAGAAACCAAAGCTGAAAGTGCTTTTCGAAGACCGCCGGGATCCGCTTCCCCCGGCGAAGGAAGGCGCACCGGCGGTGCACGTTTTCCGTGCCCAGGGGATCCACCTTCTGCATGTCACAAACGATTTTCGGACGGCCGGAATGAGCGATCCGCCGGATCTTACCCGCTTTATGGATCTGAAAACGCTCCAGGTGAACCGGGACGAGTATTACCCCCGCTACGATTCTTTCGATACGCCCGACGGCCGGGCCGGATTTTTCATAAACTTTCACCGCATGGGTGAAACCAGGCGGTCGGTGATCCTGCTTGGAGGGGCATCGGTAACAGGAGAATTGCCGGAGATGAATTCTCCGGCGAAAATCCGGGTCAGCTTTTGCCACGCGCTCGATTCCGGCGACGGAGTTGTCGCCCGCATGCTGGTCCTCCATAAAGACGAATGGCGGATTCTCTTCAGCCGCGAAGTGCTCCCGGCCCGCCGCCGGTCCGAGCGCCGCTGGTTCCAGGAGCTGGTCGATGTTTCGGAGTTTGCCGGCAAACCCTTCACACTGATGCTGCAATGCCTGAACCGACCAGGGAACCGGACCGAAGGAGACTGGATCGCCTGGAGCCTGCAAAAACCGTCTGATTCCCCCCTCGTGCATTAGGCACGTACCCAAACCCGCGCATCTTCCGGAGCAGTCCACGGCCAAACGAACCTGGGAAATCCGACTGCGCGGGGAGCGGCATCCCCGGATAAGTTTTGAAACCTCCGTCCCCGGCCGGCATAATAGCACACGATGAAAAGAAACAAATGTATCCGGCTGATCCCCCTGCAGATACTGGCCGGAATCCTTATCCTTTTTGCCTCTCCAATGGGAGCCGGATATTCCGGCCATTCCCCTATTCCGATCGGCTTTTGGAGTGAAATTCGCGCGGAATTAGACATTCAGGCCACTCCGGAAATGGCCGACTGCCGGAACCTGACCAGGACGCCGAACCGCGAGACATGGTACTGTTCCGACTACCTGCTGGAGCTGGTCCGGCAGCAGCGCGATGGGACCGGCATTTTCCGTTTCACCTTGAAGCGCGCGGACGGATCTCCGTTTCAGGTAGGGGAATACCGTTTTTCGGTGACGGTTCCCGGCGCTCCGGACGATGCCCTTTTCTCTTACAATCGTCCCCCCGACCGCTCGATCATGGAGACCGATCTAAGCCAGCCGTGGGAGTCGTTCAGCGCCGCCAACCGCGGCATCCCATACCTGGCGCTGGTCGATCGGACCGGACAGAACCGCCTGGCCGTGGGACTGCTTTCGCAGGAACAGACGGTACTGTTACAGGCGGAAAAGAGCGGCGATCCGCAGGAGTACCGAATCACGCTTCAGGGAGAGGAAAACCCGAAAAGCGATTTCTTTTCCGGCGGCTTCTACGTTTCGTCGACACGGAATACCTGGTTTGCCAATGCCAGGAATTACACCGCTATGGTCGACCGGCTGCGGTCCTATCAGGCCCCGGAGATTCCTCCCGCCGCATTCTATCCGACATACGACACCTGGTACTGGACCCAGGACCGGATCGATCAGAAACTTCTGTGGGAAATGGCAGGCAAAAGCCAGTCCCTGGGATTCAGGACTTTTCTGATCGATGCCGGCTGGGACACCCGGCCGGGCCAGTATTTCGAGTGGCTGGAGGGAAGCACCGGAGATTACACCCCGCCGCCGGAAAGCTTCCCGGACTTCAGCGGTCTGGTCAGCCGGATTCAGACAGAGCTGAACATGAAAGTGATGCTTTGGATTCAGCAGTATGCCCTGGGCCGCCGTTCCATGTATTACCCCGTCATCGGAAGTGCCTTAACCTGGATTCTGGACGGAAAAACCGGCCGGCTGGAGGAAACCGTGGCTCTCTGCCCCCAGATGGAAGCCACCCGCCAGCACATGACCCGGCTTTTCGAGGGGATTATCCGCCGGTACCATCCGGATGCCTTCTGGTTTGACTGGCAGGAGGACATCCCCCCGAAATGCCACTCTCCTCTCCATGAACACGACGACGGACACCTTGGGGCGGGCTACAACCGGACCCAGCAGGCCATCACCGAAACCATCCGCCAGCTGGCTCCCGGGGTTTATATCGACATGCGCTGGCCGTTCGCCAACCTGAACAACAAGCCCCATTCCCAGATCTGGCAGCCGTATGACTCCCCGGGCGATTTTGAGACCATGCGGCTGCAGGCCCTGATCATGCGGCCCTTCAGCGCCGGCCTGGTGATGGGCACCGATGAAATGTACTGGCCCCCGTCCGTCCCGGACACCGAAGCCGCCCGGTTCATGGCAGCCGTGGTGTTCACCGGGGTTCCCTACTTCGGACCCGATCTGCGTCAGATTTCAGGCTTTCAGGCGGAAATGCTCAAGGCATGGCTCCGCTTTTACGAGACCAACCAGGCCGACCTGACCGGCGGAGTCTTTGCCCCCTATGGCGATCGGGATCACCCGGACCAGTTGATCGAGGGTCGCGACACTTCCTTCATTTATTACAGCGGCCGGCACGAAGGCCCGGTTCCCCTGAAGCGAAGCAACCAGAAAATCGTTATCGTCAACAATTCATCGACGCCCTGGATGGACCTGTCTTTCAACGGGCTGGTCGCCGGTGAGTACCGCGCCGATATCACCGACCTGCTCCTGCGGGGCGGCAGGCAAATCTCGACCCTCCGGCTGGAACAGAGCAGCCGCCTGCAAAGAGAGATCCCGACCGGTTGCCTTCTCCGCCTGACGCGCACCGGCGGATAAGCGCAAGACATACTCCCGTTGCCCTGCGGTCCCTGGCGGGGCTTGCGTTTGTGCCGCGAAGTGGAACGGCAGAACAAATTGATAAATCGGGACTTACTACGAACGAGTCGGCGTTCAAGAAGTCCTGCACCACGTCAGGAATATCCTGACCGCTACTGCATTCCTTCCTGATCGTTCCCTCTTCAATTCAACATCGCTTCCTGGGGCTTCACCCCGCGCCGGAATCATTTCGCCCCCATAAGGGCTTTCCAATATTTTTTGTGAGATGATCAGGAAAAATGTCTTCGCAAGAAGTCCCCGTCGCCTGGTGACAGACCCTTCCGCTTTTCTTCCCGCTCTTCCTTTCTTCCTGTGAGCCTGTCTTTTTGCAGGAAGACGGGGGCTTGATATTTCCCTTGAAGAAACGGCGGATACATGTCACAATGTGGTATGTTTTGGATCAATGCACCACGTCCCGAAAGTTGGACCTTACCTGCGCCGCCAGCGATAGGAGAGAATCATGTTAGCTTTCCATAGAGCCACCCAGAACTTCCGGACCGCCCCCCCCCCGGGGAAGGGACTTTACCTTATTCTGCCGGTTCTGCTTCTTGTTTTTTATCCTGATTCGCCGGCTTATGCGGTGGGTATCCCGGTCACCACCACGGCGGATACCATCGATGCCGCAGGCGGATCCTGTGCCGGCATTTCACCGGCCTCTCTGCCGGGTCCCGACGGCCAGACCAGCCTGCGGGAGGCGATCTGCGCCGCCAACAACAACCCTGGCGATGACACGATCGCCGTCAGCGTGGCAGGCACATTTTCCATTACGCGATTTCCGGGCACGGAGGAGAATGCCAACAGCACCGGGGACTTTGATGTGACCGGCGGCCTCTCGATAACGGGGTTTGGGCCGGGAGCCACGATTATTGACGGAATGGCTCAGGACCGTGTATTTGATCTGGCCCCCATCTCCTCGTGCAGCTGTACCATTTCCTTAAGCGGGCTGACGATTCGTAACGGAAAGGCCTTTGCCAATAACTCTAACGCCGGCGGGGCGATCTATATCGGCAGCAGCACGACCGTCAACATCAGCAATAGCGTCATCGAAAGCTCTACCTCGACCTCTTTGGGCGGAGCCATTCACTTGGCAGCGACCTCCTCGCTGACGTTGAACAACGTGACCGTGCAAAACAACATCTCCGCCTCCAGCGGCGGGGGGATTCATGCGTTCGGAAGCCTGAACATTACCGGAAGTTTTATCAGTAACAACCAGGCGGAGTCTGGCGGCGCTTTGCATCTGGCGCAGGACAACACCCGGACCATCAGCATTACCAACAGTACTTTCAGCGCGAATCGTACGGTGACCACCGCGGGAGGGAATGCCGATGACGGCGGCGCTATCTACGGGAACACAGACGCGGTTGTCACCATCAGCGGCAATACATTTTCCTCCAACACCTGCGCCAATAACGGCGGCGCTTTTTACCTGCAGGACAACCTATCGACCGGAACAGGAACCTACAACCTGACCAACAACACGCTTTCCGGCAATCGTGCGGATGCCGGCGGCGGCGGCATCTACATCGCCAGCGGCAATCTGACGCTCCGCAATGTCACTGCCACGCAGAATCACTCTGACAATAACAACGCTGGCGCGGAATCCGGCGGCGGCCTCCGAGCGGCGGGCGGTACCGTTACCCTTAACAACACAATTCTTGCCGAGAACTTTCGCGGCAGCACTACCGCCACCACCGACAACGTCAGCGGTACGACCTCCGGCGGGAACAATCTTACCAGCGGAAGTCCTCTGATCGGCCTGCTGGCCGGCAACGGAGGCCCGAACCTGACCCATGCGCTTTTGGGCGGCAGCCCGGCGATAGACGCCGGCAACAATGCGCTTTGCCCGGCAACCGACCAACGCGGTGTGGCGCGGCCTTTCCACGGCATTTGCGACATCGGCGCGTATGAGTTAACGGATACGACCCCGCCGGAGACAACCATCACAGGCACCCCGATCAGTCCGACCAGCAATCGCACGGCTGTGCTGCTCTTTATCGGCACGGATAATATCACGCCGGCCGGCAGCCTGACTTTCCAGTGCCAGCTGGACGGCGGCGGATTCAGTGCCTGCACCAGCGCGCGGACTTATATCAATCTGGGCGATGGCAGTCACACCTTTCAGGTGCGCGCCACGGATCAGTTCGGCAACACCGATCTTACGCCGGCCGCCACTACCTGGATCGTGGACGCGACCGCTCCGGACACAACCATCTCCGCCAACCCGGCCGATCCCAGTAACAGCGCCAGCGCCAGCTTCAGCTTCACCGGCAGCGATCCGGGCGGCAGCGGTGTGACCGGCTTCCAGTGCCAGCTCGACGGCAGCAGCTTCAGCACCTGCACCAGTTCGAACACCTATCCCTCCCTGGCCGATGGCACGCATTCCTTCCAGGTCCGGGCCATCGACGCAGCGGGCAATGCGGACTCCACTCCAGCGGGCTTTACCTGGGTGATCGATACGACCCCTCCTCCCGCACCAGTACTTGTCATGCCTGCCAATGGCGAGAAACGGAACAAAAACCAGCCGACGATCAGCGGTACGGCAGAGGCCAAGAGCACGGTGACCATCTTCCTCGACGGAGTGGCCGCCGGAACCGCCCCCGCCGATGCGGCGGGCAGCTGGACATTCCCGTCCACCAGCCCTCTCGGCGACGGTCCCCACACCGTGCATGCGCGTGCCACTGACGGCGTCGGCAACGCCGGCAACAACTCGAACACCAACACTTTCACGGTGGATACGGTGGCCCCCTCGGTCACGCTCAGTTCCGCCGCTTCCAATCCGAGCGGCAGCACTCCGATCCCGGTGGCGGTGACCTTCAGCGAGAGCGTGAGCGGGTTCGCTGCCAACGACATCTCCGCCGTTAACGCGACGGTCAGCAACTTTGCCGGCAGCGGCAGCAATTACACCTTCGACCTGATCCCCGGCGGCATCGGCCTGGTCACCGCCGACATTGCCGCAGGTATGGCCCAGGATGACGCAGCCAACCCCAACACGGCGGCCACTCAATTCCGCCGGACCTTTATTGCCCCTGTCATCACCCTGCTGGGCAACAGCATCCTGATTCCGAACAGTGACATCAGCCCCTCCCCGGCCGACCAGACCGATTTCGGCAATGTCGTTCTGGGCGGGGGAGTCACCCACACTTTTACCGTCATGAACAGCGGATCAGCGGATCTGAATCTGAGCGGTTTGCCGCCGGTGGCTCTCAGTGGCCCGGCTGCCGCAGATTTTACCATTGTCGCCAACCCGGCTACGCCGGTTATCTCCAGCACCAGCACGACCTTCCAGGTGCGCTTCTCTCCTGCGGTAGCCGGCACGAGGGTAGCCACCGTCACCCTGGTCAGCAACGACAGTACCAGGAGCCCCTATTCCTTTGCGGTCACGGGTGTGGGAATAAGCAGTGGTCCAGGCAACAATACCATCTACCTGCCCCTCCTGATCCAAAGCACGGTTCCGGGGGCGAACAATCATTGAAAAGGCGACAGGCTCTTTCGATTATCACCACCGCCTTCTAGTCGTCCCGTAAACACATTTATTTCAATGTATTACGGTAATTCCGGGGAGGAATGCGGAAGCATTCCGAAAATTCCTGGCATGGAGCAATCCTTTTTCCCCGGGCCGCCACAACGGGTTCATTCCTCCGATGCCTGCCGTCCTCTTCCCGTGAATTTCTCCGGTCGGCGACGGTCGTTTGAAAATTAAGTTGAATTGTAACGAACGGCTTGTTTATCATATTGCCCAAAGGATTGCGGAAAGATGGGAGACGCGGAAAAAGCACTATGGCCGGCGGAGGGACCGGATACGCCCGGAGAGAATTCCGGCAGCCGGGAAATGCTCCGCTCCTGGAAGGATATCGCCGCCTATCTGCAGATTTCCGTGCGGGCTGCGCAGGTGTGGGAAAAGGATAAAGGACTGCCGGTGCGCCGCCTCGGCTCCGCCGCCCGGTCCCCGGTGGTTGCCGATCCCATGGAAATCGACCGCTGGCTTCGTTCCCAGACCAGCGGGAAGGCGGCGGAAAACACCCGTAAGGCGGAAGAGCCCGTCCCTGCCGAGCCGGTCCGACAGGCGGCCGGCCGGCCTCTGCCGGCAGTCGAGCCAAACCCGTGGAGCCGTGGCCGGATATGGATCGGGGCAGCCGCCCTGCTCCTGGCAGCTGCCGCCGGCTGGTTTTTTCTGAGCAGGCCCGCCATCCCCTCCCGGCTGGTGGTCGACCAGAAACGGTTTCAACTCTACGGGGAGGACGGAGTTCTGCTCTGGGAGAAGGAGTTTCCCAAAGCGACGAACAACTACCTGCCATTTTCCAACAACGCCTATCACTTCCTGATCGAAGATATCGACGGGGACGGATCCCGGGAAATCCTCTTTGCCCCGCCTATGGAGGACTCGCTCGATCTGCCGACTTCCCTGCTCTGTTTTTCCAGCCGCGGCGAACTGCGCTGGGAGTTTGTTCTGGGACACAAAAAAATCCTGGGAGAAAGGGAGTTCGGCGTGAAGTACAGCGTCAGCTTTCTTTTTGCCGTGCAAAGCGGCGGCAAACGCTACATTCTCAGCGTGGCCGAAAATTCTCCCTGGTTTCCCACCCAGGCCGCCCTGCTGGATGTCCGAACCGGCCGCCTGGTCGACGAGTACTGGCACCCGGGACACATCAATAGCGGCCTTGTCCGGGATATCGACGCGGACGGAATCCCGGAGGCGGTTCTGGGCGGCTTTAACCATCCCAACCAGGGAATCGGGTACCCGGGCCTGGTGGTCCTGAAGATTCCTTTCGCAAAAAAGCCCGTTCCCGCCGGAGAACCTTCCTATTCCCTGCGTTCCTTCAGCGGCGGCCAGGAGGAGGCCTACTACCTGCTCCCGCGCACCGACATGGCGGAGCGGCTGCAGGCCCTGACGATGGTGGAGGTCCTTTCCGTCGACCAGGAGAACCATATTCTGGCCACCACCATCAGCCTCTCGCACGACACCAGCCCGTATAGATCCGCCGGCCACCTGATCTACAGGCTGGACAGCCGGTTCCGCATCCTGGACCTCTGGCCGGCCGACGACCATTACGTACGCCATGATGAGCTCTTCCGGGCCGGGAAACTCGATCACCGCTTCGACGAGCAGGAGCGGCGCTCGCTGATGAAGATCCTCTCTTTCCCCACCACTCCGAACGGCAACGCTCCGGAAATCGACGCGCTCTGGCTACAGGCCGGCGCCTCTCCGGCTCCCTGACCCGTCCGCACAGATCGGTCCGTTTCCATTTCCGTGGTCGCAAAATCCCAGATTTTGTGCGCATTCTCTTCTTGACCGCCGGCTGCGCTCCGCTACAATTAGTTTCATTTTGCGTTGCAAGGAGGAAGCTCATGAAAACAGGTGCGCTCTGCGTTTTGCTGCTCGGATGGCTGGCCGTTCCCCTGGCCGCCGAGCCCCCGGATCCCTCGCGCTGGCAGCTGGCCTTCGCCGATGAATTCAACGGGACCTCGCTCGACACCGCCCGGTGGAACCACCGCACCGGACCGCGCCACTGGAGCGAGCAGCGCCCGGAAAACGTGCAGGTCCGGGACGGTCTGCTGCACCTCCTGCTGAAAAAGGAAAAAGCCGGAGAACTGGACTACACCGCCGGCGGGATCATCAGCAAACAGGCTTTCCGCTACGGCTACTATGAAGCCCGGCTGCGCATGCCGAAAGGGCGGGGCTGGCACACCTCCTTCTGGCTGATGCAGAACGGCCCGAAAACGGGCCGGGAAGACCGCTTCCAGGAGATCGACATCTGCGAGCAGGATTCCGTGGATCACCAGAGCTATTCCGTCAACTGGCACTCCTACCGGCCGCATGTTTCCTTCGGGCACAGCCGGGTCCGCACCGCGGACCTCTCCGCCGACTTCCATGTCTTTGCCGCGGAGTTCCAGCCCCGGGAGGTCGTTTTTTACCTGGACGGCCGCCCCGTTCACCGCATCGACGTTTCCGCCGTGCCGCATTTCGAGCAGCACATCTGGCTGACTTCCATCGCCTCCTGGCTCTTTCAGACCGCTGGCGTGGAGGACGCCGCGCTGCCGGAAGAAGCCCTCTTCGACTGGGTCCGGTACTACCGCCCCAAGGAAGAACGGATGCCGGCCTCCCCGGTGCCGGACCTGGCCGCCATGATCCAGCCGGTCCCCGAATCGGCGCGGTTCATCGATCCGAATTACTACATCTGGTGCGGCACCATGGTGCGGGGCGACGACCGCCGCTACCACCTGTATTATTCGCGCTGGCCGCGCAGCATGGGCCACAATGCCTGGGTGACCCACTCGGAAGTGGCCCATGCGGTCGGCGAATCGCCGACCGGCCCCTTCGTCCATGCCGATCTGGCCCTGCCGCCGCGCGGCAGGGAGTTCTGGGACGGGCTGACCACCCACAACCCCACCGTACTGCGCGCAGGCGACAAATACTACCTTTATTACATGGGAAACACCGGGGACGGGCAGCCCATGACTACGCTGAACTGGACGCACCGCAACAATCAGCGCATCGGCGTGGCGGTGGCCGAAAACCCGGGTGGGCCCTGGCAGCGATTCGACCGGCCGGTTCTGGATGTGAGCCCCGATGAAAATGCCCCGGACGCGCTGATGGCCTCCAATCCGACAGTAGCCCGCCGTCCCGACGGGGGATTCCTGATGATCTACAAGGCGGTCGGCAGGCAGCGCCCCATGCCGTTCGGCGGCCCGGTGGTCCATCTGGCCGCCACGGCCGATTCTCCCACCGGGCCCTTCACCAAGCAACTGCGGCCCCTCTTTATTACCCCGGGCGTGGATTTCCCCGCGGAGGACCCCTTCGCCTGGTACGACTACGACGCCCGACGATACCTGGCCATTGTCAAGGATAACGAGGGCTACTTCACCCGGGCGGGGAAATCGCTCGCCCTTTGGGAATCGCTGGACGGATTCGACTGGAAGCTTTCGGCCCACCCGCTGGTCGTCACCCCGGAAATCACCTGGGCCGGAGGCCGCCGGCAGAAGCTCCATTCCCTGGAGCGCCCCCAGCTTCTCTTTTCGGCGGACGGGCGGCCCATCGTGCTGCTGGGAGCCGCAGACGAAACCCCCTCCCGGCCTCACTCCTACAACGTCAGGATCCCGCTCCAGGCGCCGGCCCGACCCGACCCCTCCCCCCCGAAATGAAGCCCGGGGCCGATGGCTCCGGAGCTTCGGAAAGAAAAGGGAGTGCGCGCTATCCCTGGATCGGCTCCCGGGGGAAGGAAACACTTTTGCTGTTTCTTTTTTCCTTCCTGACCTTCCTGTCTTCCTGTGAAAAGAATGGGCTTACAGGAAGAAAGAAAGACCGGGAAGAAAAGCGGAAGGGGCTGTCGCCAGCAGGGACTTTTGTGGCGGCATCCGCGAAAGGCGGTGCGCGGATTTTTCCTCACCGAATCCTGTGAGTCGGATCACCTTTCACTGATTTCCCATGTTGACTTATGCCTTTCCTGGTGCACAATATTTAGGTCAGAAAAGCAATACTATTTATGTTGTGGACCGTTTCATGAGGGAGGATCGTCATGGCAGCTGTGGATCTGAAGCAAATCATCAATAATCTTTCGTCCATCAATTCCTACGGCTTTTCCGGTATCCAGAGAACCGGCCTCAGTCAGCAGAGCAACAGGCAGATTCAGGACCGGCTGGCCACCACGAACAGAGCCCAGGACATGGCCGGCTCCTCTTCCGCCTCGGGCAGCGAGAACGTCAGGACCCGCATCTACGAGGACATGAAAGCCACCAGCCAGGTAATGGTTGCCGCCGGCAGCCTTCAGCAGATCGAAAACCGCCTGATGAAAATGAAGCAGATGACCGAGGCTGCCGCCAAGTCGAACCTCAGCCCGGAAGCAAGCGAAAGCATGAAGAAGGAGCTGACCGTCCTGCGGAACGAGATCGATGAAATCGTGAAAAACAGCAACATGGAAGGCAAGAACCTGATTGCCGGACCGGGTACCGGAACCGAAAAAACCAACCAGGTCGTTCTGAGCAACGGTCAGACCATATCGGTCGGCTACGGTCAAAATTTCAAAGCCAGCAGCGGAACGAACGACGGCAGAATAATGGGCAAGGATGGCCTGGGCCTGACCGACGATGCGCTGCAGGTCGATACCGCCGCCAACGCCAAACAGACCACCGATCGGATCGACCTGGCCCTGGCCACGGTTCGCGGCAGCAAAGAACAGGCTTTTGGAATCGGGAATACTCTTTCCCTTGCCACCGGAATGAGCAGCCCCACAAGAGACACGGCCATGATGGATGCCGCAGCGGCAGAGGAAACATTAGGCAAAACCCGATCGCTGATCCTGCAGGAAACCGGCAAAGCCATGTTGGCTCAGGCGAATATGGTGCCGCAGAGGATGGCAGGTCTGCTGCGATAGGAAACCGCCAGGCTTCTTCCCCCTTCCCGATCTGCCGGGCTTCCTGTGGTTCTGATGTAGAATCAGACGAACCAGGAGGTGTTTATGAGCCGCATGCCGATGACTGTCCGAAGGGTTGACAGGGTCTTCCCGAGCGTTCCAACGGTCGAAGGAGCCGGCGTTCACCTGAAAAGGGCTTTCGGATACCGCCAGACGCCCCTTTTGGATCCTTTCCTGATGCTGGACGACTTTCACTCCTCACGCCCTTCCGAATACATGGCGGGTTTCCCCTGGCACCCGCACCGCGGAATAGAAACCATCACCTATGTGTTGGAAGGCCTGGTGGAACATGGAGACAGCATGGGAAACACGGGGATCATCGGCGCAGGAGACGTGCAGTGGATGACCGCCGGCAGCGGCATCATTCACCAGGAGATGCCCAGGAAGAGCCCTACGGGTACCATGTGGGGCTTCCAGTTCTGGGCCAATCTTCCCGCTTCCCACAAAAGGATGGCCCCGCGATACCGCGACGTGCCGGCTTCCACAATTCCCGAGTTGCAGCTCGGAGGAGGCATCCGGGTCAAGCTGGTAAGCGGCCGCCTCCAGGGAGTGCAGGGGCCGGTGCAGGATATCGTCATTGATCCGGAGCTTATGGATGTGACCGTACCCGCCGGGACCGTCTTCGAACACACCCTGAAGCCGGGTCACACCGCCTTCGCCTACCTCCTGGACGGCCGCGGTCAGTTTGGAGAACGCCCCGGCGACAGCTATGGCCCCGAGACCGTGGTTCTGCTGGAAAAGGAAGGGGAAGGAATCCGGGTGTGCGCAGGGGATGCCGAACTCCGCTTCCTGCTTCTTTCCGGCCGACCGCTGGGCGAGCCGATCGCCTGGCGGGGGCCGATCGTCATGAACACGGAGGCGGAGCTGCAGCAGGCTTTCGAAGAGTACCGCAACGGCACGTTCCTGCGCTAGCAGGCTTCGGCCGGCGGGATTTCGACGGCCTGCTTCGGGAGCCAAAGGGATGGGAAAGGACCGCCCCCAAACGGAACGGGGCGGGCGAAATGGTTCGCCCGCCCCGTTCCGTTTATGCGACGCGTTTCGTGACTATTTCAGGACCTTGATCTTCATGTTGCGGAACCATATGGGCGACTGTTCCTTGCCGTGCAGGCCCTGGAAGCCGATGGGGCCCTGGCGCGGGAAGTCCTTCAGGGCCATCTTGAACTTGTTCTTCGTGCCGTCGGGATTCTTGCCGGCTTCCTTCCAGTTGTTCAGGTCGGCGTTGATCACCAGCTCACCGTTGAAAACCAGGTACACCATGTCTCCCTGGCAGGTGATGGTGAAGCGGTTCCATTCCCCGGCTGGCTTGGCCATGCTTTTGCCGGGAGGCATGCAGTCGTAAATCGCTCCGACCATGCCGTACCTGGAGCCGTCCGTCGATTCATGCAGCTGGATTTCCAGCCCCGACAGGATTTCCTTGGTGCTCCTGGGCCGCAGGAAAACGCCGCTGTTGGCACCTTTGCCCACCTTGAACTCGAAATCCAGAATGAAGTTGCCGTAGGAATCCTTGGTCCAGATTTCGCTGTGATCCTTGGCCACCAGAACCCCGTTTTCCATCACCCAGGAATTCGGGCCCACGATGGCATTGGATAAATCCTTGGTGAAAAGATCCTTCCAGCCTTTGGTTTTGGGATGGCCCTTGGGAGCGCTGTCCTTCGCCCAGGCGCAGCTGCAGGCCAGCAGGATGACAGCGATCAGGATCGCGGTTTTCTTGAGAAACGAACTCATGGATCTAACCTCCTTGAAAATACTTACATTGCTTTTGTTGAAAGAAAAGAATGGCACGACAATTCTAGAAAGGGAGGTTGCTCTTGTCAAGCGGTCCTCGCGTGTAACTTGACCGCAAGAGGCCTTCCCTTCTACAATCATTCTTTAAAAGAACGGATATTTATGCGTATTTTCCCGAAATCGTCCAAGCTGGACAACGTGCTCTACGACATTCGCGGACCGGTGCTCGAAGAAGCCCAGAGGCTGGAGGCCGACGGCTGCCAGATCCTGAAGCTGAATATCGGCAATCCGGCTCCCTTCGGGCTGTTCGCCCCGGATGAAGTCATCCAGGACATGATCCGCAACCTGCCGCAGAGCGAAGGGTACTCGGATTCCCGGGGGCTCTTTTCCGCGCGCAAGGCGATCATGCAGTATTGCCAGCAGAAGAACATCGCCGGGGTCGGGGTCGACGATATCTACACCGGTAACGGAGTAAGCGAATGCATCGTCATGGCCACCCAGGCGCTTTGCGATGACGGCGATGAAGTACTGATTCCCGCGCCCGACTACCCTCTCTGGACGGCTGCCGTCAACCTGGCCGGAGGCAAGCCGGTTCACTACATCTGCGATGAAGCCTCCGAGTGGCAGCCGGATGTGGAAGATATCCGCCGGAAAATAACCCCGCACACCAAGGCGATTGTGGTCATCAACCCCAACAATCCCACCGGCGCCCTGTATGGACAAGCTGTGCTGGAACAGATCGTCCGTATCGCCCGCGAGCACGAACTGATCCTTTTTGCCGATGAGATCTACGACAAGATCACCTACGACGGCGGCGAGCACATCTCCCTCGCCAGTTTGACGGATGAGGTTTTCTGCGTCACGATGAACGGACTCTCTAAGGCGTATCGGGTGGCCGGCTTTCGCGCCGGCTGGATGGTGCTTTCCGGAAAAAAATCGGCGGCCAAGGGGTATATCGAGGGAATTCAAATGCTGGCCTCCATGCGACTGTGCAGCAATGTTCCTGCTCAGTCGATCATTCAAACCGCGCTCGGCGGGCGCCAGAGCATTTACGACATGACCTGCCCCGGGGGACGGCTTTACGAGCGCCGCAAGGTATGCCTGGACCTGATCCGTAAAATTCCCGGCGTCAGTTGCGTGGAGCCCAGGGCGGCCTTTTATCTCTTCCCGAAGCTGGATCCGAAAATGTACCCGGTGCGCGACGACCAGCAACTGGTCTTTGACCTCCTGACCGAAGAGCATGTTCTGGTGGTGCAGGGTACCGGCTTTAACTGGCCCAGCCCGGACCACTTCCGCATCGTGTTTCTGCCCAGCGTGGAGCAGTTGACCGATGCGGTGACCCGGCTCGGTCGGTTCCTGTCCGGCTATCGTCCGAAGTAATCCTCCCGCCAGACGCAATCAGGGCATTGCGGATGGCTTCTTTCTGGCTTTTTGATCTTCCCGTCTTCCTGTGAAAAGACGGGGCTTACAGGAAGACAAGGAAGAGCGGGAAGAAAAGCGGAAGGGCCTGTCGCCGGCAGACGCCGATTTTTTCACGACGCCACCCATAGATTCCGGGAGAGCAAAAAGTGGCGGATGGGTCCGGTTCTGACGTCCCTGACGGGACTTTGCTTCGGAATAACAGTCCTGTGCCGGGTTTCGTCGGCACAAACCCAAGTCCCATCGGTACGGCAGACCATAACAATACATACTTTTTTATACCTTCACCCATAGAGGACGAGAGATTCGCACTATACCGTCAAAGGCGCAGCGCCGTGACGCCGCACCAATCCTTCTTGACAGCCGCCGCGGTTCCCGCATAGAATAGCGCGACTGGATTTGTGATCATCGCGGGGCCGGATCCAGGAAAGAGATTTATACTATGTGGATTGTTTGGCTTGCACTCAGGCGCCCCTACACCTTTGTCGTCATGGCCTTTCTGATCGTCATCCTGGGCGGAGTGGCGATCGTCACCACGCCGGTGGACATTTTTCCGATCATCGATATCCCCGTGGTCAGCGTGGTCTGGCAGTACAGCGGCATCTCCCCGGAAGACATGGAGCGGCGCATTGTCACCGTCACGGAGCGCTCCTACACCAGCTCGGTGATCGACATCGAACACATGGAATCGCAGTCGATCAACGGGCTGAGCCTGATCCGCCTTTTCTTTCAGCCGGAGGCCAAAGTGGAGCTGGCCGTCGCCCAGCTCATTTCCAACTCCTCCAGCCTGACACGCATCCTGCCGCCCGGAATTTTCCCGCCCTTCATCGTCAAGTACAACGCCTCCAGCGTGCCGATCATCCAGCTGGCCCTGGACAGCGAAACCCTCACGGAAGCCCAGCTTTTCGACTACGGGATGAACTTCATCCGCACCCAGCTGGCCATGGTGCAGGGCGCTTCCGTTCCTTCTCCTTTCGGCGGAAAATACCGGGCCATCATGGTGGACCTCAACCCGGAGCAGCTCTATGCCAAAGGGTTGTCCGCCACGGACGTTTCCAATGCCCTCAGCCAGCAGAACCTGATTCTGCCGGCGGGAACCGCCAAGGTGGCAGAGCGCGAATATTTCGTGCGCCTTAACAGCAGCCCGGAAGTGGTCGATGAGCTGAACGATCTGCCTATCAAGCAGGTCAACGGGTCCATCGTCTACATGCGGGACGTGGCCCAGGTGCGCGACGGCTACAACGTGCAGAGCAGCATCGTTCGCCAGAACGGACGCCGCTCCGCTCTGATCACCATCATGAAGACCGGCTCCACCTCCACCCTGACCATTGTGGACCGGGTGCGGGACACACTGAAGCGGATCAAGACCACCCTGCCGCCGGAGCTGAACATCACCGAGCTTTTCGACCAGTCTCTGTTCGTGCGTGCCGCCATCCGGGGCGTCGTGGAGGAAGCGGTGCTGGCTGCCTTTCTGACCGGCCTGATGATCCTGCTGTTCCTGGGAAGCTGGCGATCCACGGTGATCGTCTGCGTTTCCATTCCGCTGTCTATCCTGACTTCACTGTTTCTGCTTAAATTTTTCGGTCAGACCATCAATGTCATGACTCTGGGCGGCCTGGCGCTGGCCGTCGGTATCCTGGTGGACGACGCCACGGTAACCACGGAAAACATACACCGCAACATCGGAATGAAAAAGTCGCTGATCCAGGCCATCCTGGACGGCTCGGAGCAAATTCTAGTTCCCGCACTGGTGTCCACCCTCTCCATCTGCATCGTATTCGTTCCGGTGGTGTTCCTCTCCGGCGCGGCCAAATACCTGTTCACTCCGCTGGCCCTGGCGGTGGTTTTCGCCATGTGCACTTCCTACCTGCTCTCCCGCAGCCTGGTGCCGACCATGGCCCACTTCCTGCTCCCGTCGGAAGTGGAGCTCTACCGTCAGGGAGAAAGCGAACAGGGTTATACCGGGGGATTTTTCTGGAAGATTCACCATCTCTTCAACTCCGGCTTTCTGTGGATGCGCGAGCACTACCAGCGGGCCCTGGACTGGTGCCTGCACCACCGCGCCACCGCCACGGCTTTTTTCCTGCTTTTCTTCGCCTTCTCCTCCACCCTGCTGTTCCTGGTGGGCCAGGACTTCTTCCCCACGGTGGACTCCGGGCAGATGCGCCTCCACGTGCGGGCCCCTTCCGGAACGCGGATCGAGGAAACCGAGCAGCTGTTGCGCCGGGTGGAGGAGTGCATCCGAACCATCATCCCCCGCGAGGAGCTGCGCACCATCCTGGACAACATCGGGGTCGGGATGGGGCCTAACGTAGCCTACAGCGACAACGCCAGCATCGGCGTCGGCGACGCGGAAGTGATGATCTCCCTGCAGCCGGAGCGCAAAGTGCCCACCGCCGAATATGTCCGCCGGCTGCGCCGCGAGCTGAATTCCCGGTTTCCCCAGGCCACCTTCTACTTCCAGCCGGCTAACATCACCAACCAGATCCTCAATTTCGGCCTGCCGGCCCCGGTGGACGTGCAGGTGGTAGGCCGGGACAAACAGGCCGCCTACCAGGTGGCCAGGAAGCTGGAACGCCGGATTGCCGACATTCCCGGAGCCGAGGACGTCCGCCTGCACCAGGTGATGGACTACCCGGAGCTGCGGGTTAATGTGGACCGGCTAAAGGCGGCGCAGTTCGGCCTTACCCAGAGGGACGTGGCCAACAGCATGCTCATTTCGCTGAGCTCCAGCGGTCAGGTGTCCCCCAATTTCTGGCTCAATCCCGTCAACGGAGTGCAGTACGCCGTTTCGGTGCAGACACCCCAGTACCGCATCGACTCCTTCGACAGCCTGGCCCGCACCCCGGTGACCAATCCCACGGTGCGCAGCCCCCAGCTGCTCAGCAACCTGGCTACCTTCGAACGGAACAGCTCCATGGCGGTGGTCAACCACTACAACGTGCAGCCGGTATTCGATATCTTCGCCAACGTGGAAGGACGCGACCTGGGCTCGGTCGGCGACGATGTGTATCGCATCATCCGGGAGGAGGAGCCCAAGCTGCCGCGCGGAGTCTTTCTGGACGTGCGGGGCCAGATGCAGACCATGTCCTCCTCCTTCACCCGCCTGTCCCTGGGGCTGATCTTCGCCGTCGTCCTGGTATACCTGCTGATGGTGGTCAACTTTCAGTCCTGGCTCGATCCCTTCATTATTATGACCGCTCTGCCCGGCGCCCTTTGCGGCATCCTCTGGATTCTCTTTGTCACCCAGACCACGTTGAGCGTGCCGGCCCTGATGGGGTCCATCATGACCATCGGCGTGGCCACCGCCAACAGCATCCTGCTGGTGACTTTCGCCAACAGCCAGCGCAGCGGCTCCTGCAGCGCCACGGAAGCCGCCCTTGCCGCGGGTATCACCCGCATCCGCCCGGTGCTGATGACCGCCCTGGCGATGATCATCGGCATGCTGCCCATGGCCCTGGGCATGGGGGAGGGCGGCGAGCAGAACGCTCCCCTGGCCCGCGCGGTGATCGGCGGATTGCTGCTGGCCACAGCCACCACGCTGTTTTTCGTGCCGGTCATCTATAGCTATTTTCGAAAAAATCCTCCCAAAAATCACGCGGCGGAACTTCAGAAAGAGGCATCTTTGCCCCAATCCCGTTGAGGCCCTTCCGGCCGGATGGAATCTTCGATGCATGACGAACACCCCGATCCACACAAAACGCAAATGAATCCGGGCGGCCAAAAGGAGCGGCGTTTTTCGCGCGTCAAGCCGGTGGTGGTCGCTCTGCTGGTGATCGCCGTGTTCACCGCTCTCTGGGTGGTGGCCACCGGCCCCCGGCAGCAAAGAGAACAGGCAACCCAGGAGGCGCGCCGCGAAGCCCAGGTCGCCCCGGCCGTGCTGGTCACCAAGGCCGCCCTGCTGCCTCCCCGCGGGGACCTGCAGCTGCCCGGCACCATTCAGGCGATCCAGGACACGGCCATCTACGCCCGGGCAGAGGGCTACCTGCGCAAGCGCTTCGTCGATATCGGCGATGCGGTCAAGGAAGGTCAGGTGCTGGCCCAGGTGGAAACGCCGGAGCTGGACCGCCAGATCCAGCAGGCCCAGGCGCTGCTCTCCCGTTCGGAGGCCGCCCTGGCGCAGGCCAAAGCGGCCCTGGAGCAGTCCACCACGCAGCTGAAGCTCTCCGAGGTGACCGCCCAGCGCTGGAACACTCTTTTCTCGCGGCGCGTGGTCTCCCGCCAGGAGGCCGACGAAAAGCAGGCCGCCTATGACGCCCGGCGGGCGGACAACCAGGCCGCCCAGGCCAACCTGGCGGCTGCCGACAATGCGGTACGCGCCAGCCAGGCCGAGCTGCAGCGCCTCATGGAGCTGAAGGCCTTCCAGGAAATCCGCGCTCCCTTTTCGGGCATCATCACCTCCCGGAACATCGATCCCGGGGCGCTGATCCGCATCGGGGCCAGCGAAGGGCGCGAGCTGTTCCACCTGGCGCAGATCGAAACCGTGCGCATCATGATCAACGTCCCCCAGACCAACGTTCCGGCCATCCGCATCGGGGGGACCGCCCGGATCACGGTGCAGGAGCGGCCCGGCACCCAGTTTTCCGGAAAGATCGTACGCACCGCCAGCGCCCTGGATATCGCCACCCGCACCCTGCTGACCGAACTGCACGTTTCCAATCCGGATCGCATGCTGCTGCCCGGGATGTACGCCCAGGTCCGGCTGGGAGAGGCCCGCAGCGGGCCGGTGGTCATCGTTTCGGGCGACACGCTCATGATCCGCTCCGACGGGCCGCAGGTGGCCCTGGTCGGAGAGGGCGGGAAAATCCATTTCCAGAAAGTGACCCTGGGGCGCGACTACGGCATGCAGACGGAAATCATGACCGGCCTGGCAGGAGGGGAAACCCTGGTGATCAATCCCAGCGATGAAATTCAGGAAGGGGTTGTCGTCCGACCACGGCCCGCCCGGGAGGGCGCGGCCGATTCCCAAAAGAAAAAGTAGAGACGGGGAGGACCTGTGAATTTCCCACGCCCGCCGGCCAGGCGATTCGACGGATCCCCGTTGGCCCCCATGAACAGAGAAAACAGAATTCGGAAAAAGAAATGGAGCATCCTCCTGCTGACGCTATGGATGGCCGGCCTGGCGCCGGCACAGCAGACCCAGAATGAGGACCGCAAGGGATTCTGGAACAGGATCCGCGAGCCCTATCGTCCGCTGGCCATGCCCCTCAACCGGCTGGAAGACACTCCACGGCTGAAATCGCTGATTCGGGGCGATCGGATCCCCCTGACCCTGGAGGATGCCATCTCCCTGGCCATCGAAAACAACCTGGATGTGGGCGTACAGCGATATGTGCCCATCATCGCTGCAGCCGACAGTCTGCGGGCCCGGTCGGGGGCCACCATCCGAGGGCTGCCCCTGACCTACCGGGAGGGGCCACCGGGAGTGGGCGGTCCGACCAGCACCAGCTTGCCGGGTGGCACCGACAACAGCAATAGCCAGTCGGATACCAACCTGTCGCTGGGACAGCTGACCAGCATTGGCGCCGGCGCTTTTTCCGCCGGGTCACGGATTCCGAATTTCGACCTGACCTGGACCAACCAGGTCGGGTGGAACCACCGCACCACGCCGCAGACCACCCTCTCGACCTACGGCAGCGTTTCCCTGGTTGCGGAGAACGCCACAGCCAACACCGGTTTTCAGAAGGGATTCGGCTATGGCACCCAGGTCAGCCTGGCGTTCAACAACAGCCGCCAGAACCTGTTTACCGGAAAGCCGGACTACAATCCCTATACCTTTTCCTCCCTGGGGTTGACCGTAACCCAGCCGCTCCTGCAGGGCTTCGGCACGGCGGTCAATCGCCGGTTTATTACCATTGCCCGCAACAACGAAAAAATCGCCGACCTGGCTTTTCAGCAGCAGCTGGTGGCCACAGTGGCTTCCGTAGTCCGGCTCTATTACGACCTGGTGAGCCTCAACCGGGATGTGGAGGTCAAGCAGCAGGCCCTGAAACGGTCGGAAGCGCTGCTGGAAAACAACCGCATTCAGGTGGAAGTGGGCACTCTGGCTCCCATCGAGGCGGTCCGGGCCCAGGCGGAGGTGGCCCGCAGCCAGCAGGCGCTGACCAACTCGGAAGGGCTGATGGCCCAGCAGGAATTGATCCTGAAGAATTTCATCAGCCGCAAAGGTACGGAAGACCCCGAAATCCAGCGGATGCGCCTGGTTCCCCTGGATCCCATCCGGATCCCTCCGCAGGACGATGTTCCGCCGCTGGAAAAGCTGCTGGAGCAGGCCCTACAGAACCGCCCGGATTTCCTGCAGTCGCAGATGCAGCTGGAAAACGCCCGCCTGGCGCTGAAAGGGTCCCGCCATGCCCTTCTGCCACAGCTGGATCTGGTGGGAACGGTCCAAAACAACGCCCTGGCCGCAGAGGCAAACGCCATCCCTCCTCCGGGCACCCTGCCCGGGACGGGATACGTCCGCAGCGTCGATCCGGCCCTCCTCGGCGGCTACGGGACAGCCCTGTCGCAGATTCTGCGCCGCCACTACCCGGATTACGGCATTTATTTTCAGCTGAATATTCCCTTGAACAACCGCCAGGCGCGGGCCGACATGATGCGCGACCAGGCCCAGACCAGCCAGGCGGAAATGCGCCTGGAGCAGCTCAAGCACCAGGTTCGCACCGAGGTGGAGGCGGCCCTGATCGCCCTGAAGAGAACCCGGGCTTCCTTTGAAGCCGCCCGGCAGGCCCGGCTTCTGCAGGAAGACGCCCTGCAGGCGGAGCAGGAAAAATACGCCGTCGGGGCCACCACCAGCTTTTTCCTGATCCAGTATCAGCGGGATCTGGTTCAGGCACGCTCCGACGAGGTGCTGGCAGAAAGCCAGTATGCCAAGGCCAGAAATGCTCTGGACCGCGCCGTGGGACAGATCCTGACGAGGCACAACATCCAGCCCGCAACCGCCTACCAGGTGCAAAGCCCGCGATAGGCCGGCTGCCGGGGGCTTTGAGGGGCTTTGCCGAAACGCTTTTTGGGCCTTTTATCTAAATAAGGAGTAGAATGGGGCTTATGAAACGACCAATGATTCTTTTTCTGACCGGTATTCTCCTGCCTGCCGTCGGTCTTTTCCCGGTATCGGCGGCCAAGGGTGCGGAAAAACGACCTCCCAATATCGTTTTCGTCCTGGCCGACGACCTCGGATATACCGACCTGGCCTGCAACGGCAGCCGGTTCTACGAAACGCCGAATATCGACCGCCTGGCCCGCCAGGGAATGAAGCTGAGCAATTTTCACCAGTGCCAGAACTGCACGCCCACCCGCGCCGCGCTGATGAGCGGGCAGTACAGCCCGCGGACCGGGGTTTACACCGTGGGCGGCATCGACCGCTTCAACTGGCGCAGCCGCCCGCTGCGGCCGGTGGACAACGTCCAGAATCTGCCTTTGGACCGGGCGATCGTCGCCCGGCAGCTGAAGCAGGCCGGCTATGCCACCGGCATGTTCGGCAAGTGGCATATCGGACAGGAGGGCGAATATCACCCCGGCCGCCGCGGCTTCGACGAAGCCATCGTGAGCATGGGAGCCCACTTCAAGTTCGTAACCTCTCCGAAGGTCGAGTATCCCGAGGGCCAGTACCTGGCGGATTTTCTCACCGACCGGGCCGTCGATTTCATCCGGCGTCACCAGTCCCATCCCTTTTTTCTCTACCTGCCGCATTTCGCGGTCCACGCCCCCCACGATGCCAAGCCGGACCTGGTGGAAAAATTTAAAGGCAAAACCGCCGCAGGCGGTCACAGCAGCCCGGTCTACGCAGCCATGATCTACTCGGTCGACGAAAGCGTAGGCCGGATCATGCGGGTTCTGGAGGAGCTGAAGCTCGAAGAGAACACGGTGCTGATTTTCAGCAGCGACAACGGCGGCGTGGGAGGCTATGTCCGCGAAGGAATCCTGGACGCCAACGACATTACCGACAACACCCCGCTGCGCAACGGGAAAGGAAGTCTGTATGAGGGGGGAATTCGCGATCCCTTCCTGGTCCGGTGGCCCGGCGTGGTCCGCCCGGGCACCCGGTGCGACGTTCCCTCCATCCACGTGGATCTTTATCCCACCTTATTGGAAATTTCGGGAGCGCCGCGTCCGCCGCAGGTCCTGGACGGCGAAAGCCTGGTCCCCCTGTTTCGAAACCCGGATGCCGGGCTGCGGCGCGATGCCATCTATCAGCACTTTCCCGGCTACCTGGGTGCCGGCCGGGGCACCTGGCGCACCACGCCCGTCAGTCTGATCCATGCCGGAGACTGGAAGCTGATGGAGTTCCTGGAAGACGGAAGGCTGGAGCTTTACAACCTGCGGAACGATCTCGGCGAGCGGAAGAACCTGGCCGGGGAGATGCCCGAAAAGACCCGGGAGCTCCATGCCCGGTTGCTGCAGTGGCGCCGCGATGTGGGAGCGCGGTTGCCGACCAAAAATGAAGGCGTCGCAACAAGTCCGAATTCCCCGGGAAAGCCCTGACCTTTTGCGACGGCACCAAAAATGACGGCCCGGCCCTAGGTCGCTCTCCCCATCCGAAATGTGGTGATTGTTTCTTCCTTCCTTCCTGATCTTCCCATCTTCCTGTGAAATGACTGGGTCCACAGGAAGAATCGAAGAGCGGGAAGAAAGGCGGAAGGGCTCACCGTAAGGAGGTGGTGTTTTTTTCCGATCCGTAAGGTGAGAATACCTCCTTGTCGTTTTTATGTCTTGATGCCGCATCACTTCTTTTATCGTGGTTAAGTCCGCTCCGTCCATTGCCAGCAGGGAAGCTGTCGTATGGCGCAGGCTCTTGAAGGACCGTTGCTTTATTCCGGCCTCCTGGATTGCCCGGGCCCATAAGCGCTTAGAATCCTTCCTGTATTTCGTATGGTCCCGCAGGGAAGGAAAAACCCAGGGGCTTCCCACGATCCGGGGAATGGATCGAATCACCTGCTGCGCCGTGTCGGCCAGATCCACGGTTCCCCATTTTTTTAGGCCTGGTAGCATTCCACCAGCTTTTTCGTAATCCGGTGAAGGTAGGTATCGGATCTGAAGTATTCCAGCAAGGACCGAAAATGGGATGCCTTGTGCCCGATACCCCGCTGCCCGATCTTCCGGCACCATTCCAGGTACTCTTTGGAGAATTCCGCCAGGGTGATTTCGATCCGGTGTTTTACCTCCCCATATTGGTTTTCATCGATGAGGGTTCGGGCCTTCTGCAGGTTGAATTCCGCTGCCTCCTTGGTGAGCTATCCTTCCCGGTGTCCAGTGCCCGCGGTATCGGTTATCAATCCACCATTTGTTCCCGATCTGCTTTACTCCGGGCAGCTGGCTAATCATGGCCCGAGTTCTTGATCAAGGTTCTCGTCTTTCTTCGGTGCGGTTGGCGACACACCATGCGGTGTGTGATATTTTAGGGTTGGAATCTTTTGATGAAGATGATTTGTATGCGAATCTGGATTGGCTGGACCAGTAACAGGAAGGGATCGAAGACCGATGGTTTTGTGCCAGCCATGAGGGACAAGCGCCGATGGTGTATTTGTACGGCGTAACCAGTTCGTATTTGGAAGGAGAAAAGAATGAACTGGGGGTGTTTGGATACAATCGAGACGGGAAAAAAGGGAAAAAGCAGATCGTGATAAGACATTAGGAGTTTGCGCGGGTGTCCTCAGAAACTCCCGGGTCCGTCTCCAACTGTCACACTGCCTTAAACGGAGCTTGCTATGATCAGCCACTTTCTCCGCCGCGCCCGTCTCTTCACCGGGCTCTTCCTGACGCCCTGGATCCTGCTCTGCGCGATCAGCAGCATCCCCTTCAGCCACGGCCGCTACTTCGAGGAGCTCGACAAAGCCAAGGGGCTGCCGCCCTGGAGCGACCGGGCGGCGATTCCCTACGACGTCCCCGTGCCGGAAGGCAATGAGCTGTGCCCGCTGGGCGCGCGCATCCTGGCCGACACCGGACTCCAAGGTGCGTTCGGCGTTTACCGCCTGGGGCCGCGTCAGATCAACGTCTACGTCTACACAGTCTGGCATTCGACGCAGGTCCAGTACCTGCTCGACGAAAAGAAGCTGGTCATTCGCGACACACGCTTCCGCTGGGACCATATGCTGACCGGGCTGCACGCCAAGGGGGGCTTCGAGCAGGAGAGCCTGGTCGACCGCAGCTGGAGCGTGGCTATCGACATCACCTGCCTGGGCCTGCTGTTGTGGATTGCCAGCGGCTTCTACCTGTGGTGGAAGCTGCGGGCGCTGCGCGGCTGGGGCTGGCTGGCCGTGCTCGGCGGGCTGACGAGTTTCGGTGTGCTGGTGGCACTGCTCTAAGCGCTCCCGGCCGTGGAACTTCCCGTTCGACGCAGGCCGGAAAAGAAAGCGCCAAAATTCTCTGCCGGCTATGACCCGGATACGTTTGATTCGCATTGCCTGCTGGGGGCTGGACGATCCGGTGGATTATCGAGGACGGTTATCCTGGCATTCCCGGGCACAGGATAAAAAGCAGCGCAATGCGGGTTCTTAAGGCATACCGTGGTGGAAGCAGGGAAAAACGCAACGCACCTTCTCCATGCTATGAACAAAAGTATTTCCGCTGTCGCAGGTGCCTATCTCGCCTGGCTTGACTTGTGTTTAAACGAAGTCTCACCTATGCCTAGGGGCTCCAAGCGCAGGCTGGAGGATGGCGAAAAGGGTCCGCGGCAGTCCGCATTCCACTTTACGGCTGCCCCTCGCCCTTTTGAATCACTGCAGCCCGGGCACGAGCTACCGCGCAAAAATGGGGCGTCACGCCGTCCAACTCCCCTGTTTCCAGATGGGCGTGGGCAGGACACCAGAGGCACAGGTTCACCAGTGCACATTTGCTGCAGGTCTCCAGAAACTCCGGTCGCCTGGAGCGCAGGGCCCTAACACGAGGCACGAAGTGGTACCAAGCCTCGGCCAGCGTCCCTTGCCTGAGGTCGTAGGTGGTCCCTTCAGCCCAGAGAGAGGAACACAAGCGGAACCGTCCGTCGAAGCCGATGCTGAAGCTCCCGTTGCCCGCCCCGCAGTGGAAGAGGTGATCGCAACCGTTATGGGCGAAATCCCTGTGGATGAGATCGTCGCACTTGTCCCGCAACACCCCCATGCGCTCTTCATCGGCCCGCTCCAGGGCGACAACCTCCTCCGGCGTGAGGCGCTCGGCCCTAATCTCGCCGTTGCGCCGTTCCTTGCCGTCGAAGCGCAGGTGCAACTGAGGATCGAAACGGAAGTAGTCTTTGGTATGGGCACGGCAAAAGGCAGCAATCTCCGGGAGCTCCCTGAAATTGGAACGAATAGCCATGGCCTTGAGTCGGACCTTGATGCCGTTATCCAGCAAGCGGTTGAGGCCGTTCCAAAAGGCGGCAAAGGAGCCCGACCGCCTGGTGACCCGTTCGTATGTCTCCCGGGTCACGCCGTAGACGGTGACCTCAATGTCCCGAGGCGGGTATTTCCTGAAAAGCTCCATGTGCTCGTCCCGCAGCAACGTTGCATTGGTGAAAACGGAAACGAGAAGGCCCTTGCGCTTGAGCGTCATGAAAATCTCCGGGAAGTCCTCGCGTAAAAGGGGCTCCCCGCCGGAGATGAGAACCCACATGGCCCCCAACTCGGCTGCCTGATCGGCCATACCGCTGATCTCCGCGGGAGTCAGCTCCCGGGCTTTGGCATCCCTGTCACCGGCAGGAAGGTTGATGTAACAGTGGCGGCAGTTCATGTTGCAGCGGGCGGTAATCTCCAGATCGAAAGAGATCACGGCGCGTCGCGTTTTGAGCTTATCCCAAAGGGGAAAATCCTGTATTTTCATTGAGTTGTTCTGTTTCATCATCGAACTTCCCTTCGTTCAACCTATCTTTTCGCAAGGAGGCTCGCCACCCGCCACACGTTCCGCACTACAGGCATGAGCCACCCGCGGCGAGACAGCCAAGCGATGACCACACGCTCAATTCCCATCCCCACCCGCACCCTCCTGCCGCAATGTTCCACCCGGATGACCCGGCCGATAATGCACGCTCCCGGCAAGCGCCCGTCTGGTTCGGTCGTATTGTCTCCTTTAATGAGATACCCGGAGGGTGAAACATGGACGACGCGATGCACCGTCAGCCTATCTTGGCAGGAACTTCTGAATGCCACCACGTCCCCGAAGCGAGGCCGCCCCGAGGCGATGGTCAGCACGTCGCCGTCACGAATGAAGGGCATCATGCTGAACCCGGGTGCGATGAAACGAAATTGCGCGTTCCTGTCCAGCGCTGCTGTCATCAATATGGCAAGAGCGTTATGAGGCAGCCGTTTCGCCTCCTGCCTCTTCTTTGCGTATTGATTTGACACCTTAATAGATCCGGATCAGAGCGCCACCCAAACTTCGACGTAGGTCGCCCGTGCTTTCCCTCCTACCGAACGACCACTATCTTCCGCCGTACGAGCTCCTCTATCAGTCCCAGCACATCCTTTTCGATTATCCCAGGGGGCGCTTCGAAGGTCGCCGCCAGATCGTCTGCGATCATCCGGAGCGTTTTCTCACCATCCAGGCGCGACCAGACGGCCTTACCTGTTTCATTCATGGTGTAAAGCTCATCTTCCATGTCGCCGATGCCGGCCACCAGGGGCACGATGATCAGTTCATCCTCGATCACCCGGGCAACGACATCCTCCGACGGGGCATATTTCATGTCAAGTGTTAGTTCCATAGTACGTCTCCTTAAAGGTCACAATAGTGAGTTTTGTTTGTTTGGTACTTTTCAGGTAATAGACTAATCCGCGGATGGCGGCACGCAGTCTCCGGGCTTGCTGGTAAGCATTCTGAAATTCAAACGCGATAATGAATTGATCATCCGGGGCGACCTGGAGCAGGTTCGCAACCCGGTACCGCAACGCTTCGCACCGCCCAGAAACCGGGTAAATACAGCCGTGATCTCGGTATCGAAACCTACGGCATTATTATGCATAGCCGATTCGGCAGCTTCCTGTACCCTTATTACCTCTTCAACCACTGTGCCGTGCCCCCGACCCTGCCACATCCCAGGCGTTCTCGTTATCCCCGAGCAGCCCGAGATGCCGCCCCTGGGCATGGGCCACGGCGCACAGATATTCCACTGGCGTGTCGAGCGTACCGTTTTCCATCCACGATTTGGCCGGGCACTGCTCACATAACCCCTTGAGGAAGCATCGGGCGCAGCGGCGGAGGTAGTCGGGATTGGTCGCCACAGAGCTCTCCCTCATGGCAGGGAACACCTCCGTCAGAACCGTTTTCAGGGTCACTTCCCGCAGATCGACCACCGTCGCCGGATTCTTCAGGAGAAGGCACATTTGCACCTTGCCGTAGGCATCGATGCAGGCCCCGTGACCGGCGCCGCAGGAGAAGAGCCTGTCTCCCGACGAGCCCATGAATTTTCTACAAAACTGCTTTAATTCCTCCAGGAAATGGGGGTTGCGCAACAGCATGCTCACCGTCTCCTCAGGCGTGGCCCGGAGGCCGGCAATGGTAGCGTTTTTCGCGGCGTTATCCCGGCGGGATCGCAGGTTGAAATTCATGGAGTAGCCGGGCATTTTGTCCATATGGAGTATCGTGCGGGCCCATGACTCGAATTCCGCTAGCTCCTCTTTCCATAAGGGAAGAAGTGCCGCTTTGACGATGAAGGGAATGCGGTGCTCCTCCAGGAGCGACACGCCGCGCCGGAACTCCTCGAAGGCCCCCTTCCTGCCTACCGCCCGGTCATACGACTCCGGTCGCATCCCATATACGGACACTTCGAGGACGCGCCCCGGGGGGATCCTGGCCAGCAGCACCGCTAGTTCCGGGGTAACCAGGCAGGCGTTGGTGAAAAGAATTACCTGCATCCCCATGCGGCGCGCGAATTCATACAGCTCTGCAAAATCCTCCCTCAGGAGGGGTTCGCCGCCGGTAAAGCGCACCGTCAGGCACCCCAATCCAGCAGCCTGGGACAGGACATCCTTGACGAAATCCGTGTTCATCTCCCGGTCGCGTGAAGCTGCGTCGTCTTCCGGCAGGTTGATGCAGCAATGGAGGCAGGCATTGTTACACCGCTCCGTCAGCTCAATGTCAAGCTGGCCCAGCAGCGGACGTTTGTTCTGCCAATTGTTGAATTCATGAGGCAGAAGTTTCTTTATGTAGGACATTTATCTCTCCGGAAGAGGTTTACGATTCAAGGCCCAGCTTATTGATCGGACACATTCAATCAATACAGGCCCTGGATGAGTCAGTCCATTTTGTCATCCGAACCCGTGAACCGTTGCATTATGAGCCTCAGAGCTTTTTCAACTCGCCCACAATCTTCCCGCTTCGGTCGAAACGCATAATATAGCATGGCGTCTCCGCAGCCATCCGGGCAATCAGCTCTAAGGTTTTATCCCACCAGTCGGCAGTAACAAAGGGTCTGATGAGGCAGGCCAAAAGACGGCGGGTGACCTCCCTGCGGTCGGTGAGTGGCGTGATGGCGTTTTCGTCCGCCTTCTCGATGAAGCAGACGGCCCTAAGTGGGGCATCGTTGCCCGAGACCACCGGCACATCGCCATGGCTCCAGGTGCCGTAGACCCGCCAACCGTCGGCCATTCGCCGGACTATGTTCCGGTCGTCGCAAAGAATCTCGACATTCATCTCGCCCCTCGCCCCGGCGGCGATGAGCATATTAGTAGTAGTGGATTTGCCGGCCTCCGAGTGACCGGCAAAGAGCACGCCCGCACCGTTCAGAATCGCCCCGGCCGAGTGGAGAAAGAATCCCCGACGGTCGGCCAGCAGACGGGCAATGAGGATCTGGTCGGTGGGGAACATGGTCAGGGAATGGAGATCTCCCTGGTGCCAGGAATCCCCCCCCCGGACAGCGTCGTTGTAAATCCTCCCACGGGTGTGGTCTCGGGTAAAGGTGGCGACGCGGTAATGCGACGGGTCGTCCGCCTGTGGAGAGATCTCGAGATAGATATAGGAGCCGTTTTTCTCGGAGATGGCCCAAGGCGGCTTTCGGTATAGTTCTTTGCCGAGGTCTTTATTCTTGATGTCGGGAAGTTCAAAGTGATGGCGGATCGTCACCAGGTCGGCACCGGGCCCCTCGGCGTGGAAAAAGACAAACTTCTGGTGAAAGGTCCGGTCGTCGATGGGCAGATCGCTATCGACCCGGATGGTGATCCCGGCAATTTGGAAATAGCGGCGGTGGTTGGCCCGCCGGGTTTCCTTGAATATCCGGTTTTCCTCTGCCAGAGCGCACAGGTGCTCTACGGGTGCCGAATAGCGGCCGTGCTCCAGCCAGCCGTACACTGGGCACCAGCGACAGTCCTGTCGCCGGTCACAGGCACGACAGTTCCCGGCATACTCCGCGCCGCCATACACCTTGTCCGTTAGGGAAGGAATGAATGACTCCCATGCCTCCTGTACGCTGCCCTTGCGCAGGTCGTAGCGCATGACCGGATCCTTGAGGAAGCAGCAGAAAGTCATCCCTCCATATGGGTCGATGTGGAAATCGCGCCGGCTGGCGATGCATCGGGCGAAGAGGCGGTCGTCACCATCCGCTGGCCCGCATCTATGGGCTTGTGCCTCCTCGCTGTCCAGGTCCGACTGATCCGGCTCCATCAACTGCCGGGGATCGAGACGCTGACGGGCGATCTCGGCATTACGCACCGGATCACGACAGGACGAAAGATAGAGCCAGGGGGCTCCGACGCGCCAGTGTTTGCTCAGGGACCGGGCCAGGTCCTGCATCTTGCCCCATTCATGCCAGTTGTCGCGCATAGGGATGAGCTGAACAATGAAGCCCGCCCCCGCCTCCTTCAGGTAGCGGAGACCCGCCATTACCTTCTCGAAACCTCCCGGGTTACGGGTTATGTGATCGTAGGTCTCCCTGGTAGCTCCATAGAGAGCGACCATCTTGGTTCCCTTGCGGGTGAGGAGTCGGGCGATTTCCGGGGTGATCATGGTCCCGTTGGTGTTCAGGGAGTAGGAAACGGCTTTAGCGCAAAGGTGCTCAAAGATTTCCGGGAAGTCGGGGCGCAGCAACGGTTCTCCGCCGGAGATACTCCAGCGGCGCGTTCCCAGGACCCGGGCCTGATCGACAATATTCTTGATTTCGTCCAAGGAGAGTTCCCGATCCCGCTCGGGATCTCCAGGTGGCACTCTCAACCAGCAATGGCGGCAATTTTGGTTGCAGCGATAGGTAAGGTCAAGATGACCCTCCAGAGGAAGGCGGATTTTGCATAGTTGCTTCAGCATGCAAAGTTACCTGAATACTTGGTATATACAAATGATGATGCCCCGGGGGAACCGGATGGGCGTTCCTCCCTGAATTTCAACCTGAATTTCAAAGTCAATGAAAAACTTTCCCATAAATCATTGCGGCTTTATAAGCATACGGTACTGGCTGTCACCTCGAAATCAATGAAAGGTGGTGACGCCAGGAGTAAATCGGCAATCAATCAAGGGCTTAACGCGACTTCGAAAAATTTGGGCCAAAATCTTGCCAAAATGAAAATTTACTAATGTTTTTGTAGCTGTCGAAGTAGGGCCAAGAAGAAAAAAGAGCAGCGGAGCAGTAATTTTGTAAACAGGAAATCCATTAGAATTCCCCTCTCAGACGGCGACATCCGCGGGGAATGTTGGATCGTGGTGCCCTATCGTGCACCGGGCACAAGAGCCCCTGGCGTTACGCCTGCACGACAGGCAGAAACGACATATGGGCAGAACATCCAAGGGATTCGATTTCCGAAGCTACCGCGCGCATCCAGACCGAAAGCTGAGTTTCCCGGCAGAAAGTGCCATCCGCCACAAGGAAGGTACCGCCAGATTGGGGAGCGAAGGCCTCGACAACAAGCCTCCGACGATACACAACGGCGTTGCTGGGCTGGCTAAGGGGAGAACTGTAAGGCCTGGTTTGCGGGGACGGAGAACTCAGAGGATACTGGGGGAGAACCCCAGCTCATCTCTATACCCACACACCGGACAGGCACCTACAACTCCGCAACGGTCTCTGACCGCTTGCTGTCGCGGCGCGCATGAATAGGATCCGCTGCGTGTTTGCATTCTGCGACCGGTGAGTCCGTCAGTCAGACGACACATTGTCTACGATGCAACAACATCTGCACAAGCGGAACAACTGCCATACTGACAACCGGTATGGGACGACGAGGACATAGGACTCGAGCCGCCTTTACAATTTAATAGAATCACCTCCCCGGGTTCCGGCCTAACCAAGACTAATAATAACGGTTTGACCCATGCCAACTTCTTTACCATTAAAAAACCTCCTACTGATTTTTCCATCAAAGATGTGTTAGGCGCCCAATAATGGAGTTCCAAAAGTGCGCCCTACTAACTCTGCGCCAGTCATCAACAACTCGAATCAGCCGATAGTCCCGATATTTTATTCCCTTCCGTCCGATAAGGCAAGAGCCTTGTAGCAGTTCCAGTTACACTCGCCACCGCGAGTTCCGAACTGCGGATCTATCAGGCCGAGGAGGGCTGGACGCACAACCAGGTGCGTCTGGAGAATGAACTGGTATGGCTGACACAGAAGCTTGTGGCCTTTGTTTCAGAAGGATATGCGGACCATGAACGAGCATGTCCGCAACAGGAGACTGCGATTACAGGAAAATTCCGGATCGAACCAGCCCTTGCCGAACGGGTCGTTCCCTTATCCGCGCTCACCATTTACCCTTCCCTCTTCAGGGTTTATGATATTCTGAAGATAGTCCAACAATTTATTTAAAATAATCCACTCAAGAATGAAACCATGAAAAGAACTCTGCTGCTCTGCGCGACAATTGTAACGATGGCATTTCTGCCGGGAATCTGCGCACAGGACTGGCCTCAGATCTTTGGACCAGGAAGAAACAATAGCTCTCTTCAGAAAGGTCTGCTGCGGTCCTGGCCGGAAAAAGGGCCGGAGATCTTATGGAGCGTCGATGTGGGCGCGGGGTATGGCGGACCGGTGGTAAAAGACGGGAAAGTATACCTGCTGGACAGGGAAGATAAGGTGAAAGAAATTCTCAGGAGCTTCGATTTGCGCACCGGGAAGGAACTCTGGAGATTGGAATACCGGGTTTCCGGATCGGTCAGCTATCCCGGTTCGAGAGGGGTACCGACCATCGACGGAGATTTCGTCTATTCCTGCGGCCATGACGGAGACCTGTATTGTGTTAACAGGAACACGCACCAGCCTCTCTGGAATAAAAACCTGGTAAAAGATTTCGGCGGAACCAGGCTTCCGGTATGGGCGATAACCCAATGCCCCCTTGTCTACGGAGATTTGCTCATCGTTTCCTATTCACAAAATCCCCATGCCGGGCTGGTTGCCTTCCACAAACTATCCGGTGAAATAGTATGGAAAACCGAGCCATTTGCAAATGAAACCTATGCCAGCCCGACGGTAGTCAAAATTGCCGGAGAGGATCACATTGTGATGGTGTTTTCGTCCACGAATACTTTTATGCATAAGGGTGCCCCGAAATCCAAAGGCAGTATTATTGGATTCAGACCGCAAACCGGTGAAATTCTCTGGGAATACAAGAACTGGGAGAATATGATCCAGGTAGCTCCTGCCGTGGATGCCGGGGAAGGCAGAATTCTGGTGGTGGGAGGATATGAACTGGGCACGGCGATGATAAAAGTGGAAAAGACCCCGATGGCCGGATTCATTGTCAAAGAGCTTTTCAGGCATAACGAGTTCGGCGACCATACAAAACCTCCCGTAATTTGTAACGGACACTTTTATGCGCAGTTCTCAACCAACACCAAACGCGACGGCCTGATCTGCATGGACATGGACGGCAAGGTTTTGTGGAAAACAGGGCGTGAGCCATTATTTGATAAAGGCAGCATGATTCTGGCCGACGGCCTCATCCTGGCTACCGACGGAAGGTCGACCTTATACCTGGTTCAACCCGATCCTTCCGGCTTTAAACCGCTCGCATCGGCGGCGCTGCTGACGGCAGGATCACAGAACTGGGCACCGATGGCTCTTGCCGATGGAAGGCTTATCCTGAGGGACCAGAGCCGTATGATCTGCATTCAGGTAGCAAAATGATAACCGCCTGCCTCCTTGGTGAGCTATCCTTCCCGGTGTCCAGTGCCCGCGGTATCGGTTATCAATCCACCATTTGTTCCCGATCTGCTTCATGCCGGCCGGCCCGAACCCTGGCTTCCGGTTCGTGGATGGTTCCTGTTGGATTTCCATTTTCGAATCCTACTTCGAAAACCGTTGATACACTTCGGAATCGTTTCGATTGCCGATGCAATAAACCTTCAGGCAATTATCCTCTGTATTGTAAATGATTCTGTATTCCCCGATGTCCGCCCGGCGATATCGATGGTTTCCTTTCAGCTTGAATGGAATTCTGGGGCACCGGATCCTTCATCAGAGAAATCATTTTCCCTGCCACCTGTCGGAATGTTTTCGGCGGAAGGGTATCCAGAAAGCGCTTTGCTTCACGGGTAAGATCAATCATCCGCACGATGGATTCCTCGAATCAAATTCATCGATTCTGCCTTGCCGATGAATCCTTCCTTGGCCGCGGCATCCGCCCGTTGTTCCCAGTACTTATCCTCCAGAGCGATTAAGCGCTCATACTCTTCGATCGACAATAAAACAGCCACGGGTCGATTGTTCTTTTCGACAAAAACCGGCTCCTTGATCGCCCCCTGCAGATAGATCCCCAAGTGGGTTTTGAATTCCGTTGCTGTTGTTTTCATGATTTACCTCTATCGATTACTGTATTACTTTGTTTATTATAGCTTTTGCCAGCAAATCCATCGCAAGTTGGGAGGCCATCTTAAAAGCAGTCGCGGATGCAGGATGGATCATTGCCTATCGATACAGAAATGGAAGCTCGTATTGCAGCACAAGGCCAGGCCCGACTGGCATCATCTATACACCTCATCTGCCGACCGCGGGAGAATCCGGATGGCTCTGTGCGCATGGACGACATTGGCGATTGGCGGGATGTGCTTTCCGAGTTACCGCGCCGCATTCACGACTGGATGCCGCGTTTGGCCGAGGAAGGTGTCGTGGGGGCAGATGCTATATTTGCGTGTCTTGGTCCGGCTCTGGAAATATTTTCCCGGTACTAAAAGGGCTGGGGCTCTGAAATTGAAAATTGAAAATTTAGAGGGGAGAGAGGAAAGGGAGAAGTAAGCCGGCGGTAGGGTTGACCGGCTGCCTTGCAACCAGTACAATTGTACATATGAATATTGTGGCCGACACAAATATATTTATTGCCGCAGCTCTCGATGAGCCCGAAAAAGGCGGAATCGTTCGACGGACCAAGGGTCATGCTTTGGTAGCGCCGGATGTTCTGCCGTTCGAATTGGGAAATGCCCTGACGGCTATGATGAGGAAAGGCATTTTGAGAAAAGAGGAAATGATCGCGGCTTGGGACATCGTGCAGCAGATCCCCGTCGATTTGCGACCGACGAATGTGCGATCCGCATTACAGATTGCCGCCCGATTCCATATCTATGCCTATGATGCCTACTTTTTAGAATGCGCCGGCCGAATGCGGTGCCCGCTGCTAACCCTGGACAGCGGAATGAAAAGAATCGCCGGCGAGTTGGGAATGATTATTCTGGAGTAAACGAATGTGAAAGTATATACCTATTCGGAAGCCAGGCAGCATCTGGCCGATGTACTGAATATCGCCAGAACGGAAGAAGTGATTATCAAAAGGCGCGGAGGAGAAGCCTTCTCGATTATTTTCCGGAAGAGCAAGAAATCGCCCTTGGATGTTCCCGGCATTCGAACCAAAGCCACCACCAAAGACATCCTGGCCGCCGTCAGAGAATCCCGAGAACGATCTGCCGCTCCGGACCGGAACGAATGAAGGTCATGGATCAGCCGTATTCCGTCCCTCCTTGGCACCTCGACCTGCATCCCCTGCTTTCTGTCTTCTGGATTCTTTTTTCCCCAAAGGACTTCACCATGCCCAAGCTGAAACCCTGGTACCAGGTTATCATTCCACGCGAGGATCTGCGGCAGAACCGGCCATTGGACGCTTCGGAATTGGCTATCCATCTGGACCGCATACGCTTCTTTCGGGCCCATGCCGACTACACCTAGCCTGATCGCTTCTTCGAACGCACCTTTCTGACTGCTGGCCTCCTGGACCTTTCCTCGCAGGTGGCCCGCAGGCTTTCCGGGATCAAGGTGGAAACTTCCGCCGTTTTCAACATGTCCACCCAGTTCGGCGGAGGGAAGTCGCACTCCCTGACGGCTCTGTACCATATGGCCCACGGGGGCGACCAGGCCGGCCAATGGCAGGGAGCGCCCTCGATTCTGCAGAGGCCCAGGTGTCCGGGATCCCCAAAGCCCATTTGGCGGTATTCATGGGGACGGAGTTCGATGCCCTCACCGGCCGCGGCGATCCGGGGGAGCCGGTCCGCATGCCCCCCTGGGGGGGGAAACCGCCTGGCAGCTCGAAAGGCGATCATGATGTCGGCTGAAGCGGAGGTGTACGAAATCATCCGCCGCCGCCTTTTCGAGTGGTCGGCGCTGCCGGACCAGGGTTTTCCCACCGCGACCGAGTATGCCAGGTGGGCGGTGGATCATACCGTGGAACTTACGGGCGTCGATCCGGGCACGATTCATTCGGCGTACCGGTCGGCTTTTCCTTTTCGTCCTTCGGTCCTCTCGGTATTCGAACGCAAATGGCAGGAGCTGCCCCGTTTCCAGCGAACCCGGGGCATTCTTCGGTTTCTGGCCCTCTGGATTTCGAGGGCCTACCAGGAAGAACACCGCCTGGCATCGCGAGATCCGCTGATCACCCTGGGCTCGGCCCCGCTGGAAGACCCCACTTTCCGGGCGGCCATGTTCGAGCAGCCGGGCGCGGACCGGCTGGAGGTGTCGGTCGCGGCCGACATTACCGGGAAAAAGGATTCTCACGCCCTTCGACTGGATAAGGCGGCCTCAGAATTTATCCGCAATGCCAGCTCCACCAGAAGGTGGCCACGGCCATCTTTTTTGAATCGAATGGCGGACAGAGCCAAAGCAGGACGAAAGCCTCGGTAGCGGAAATAAAGACCGCGGCTGGGGAGCCAAGTCTTAACTCTGCGGAAGTGGACAATGTCCTGGAAGGTTTGATAAACAACTGCTTTTATTTATCCTGGTGGAAATCGCCGACGATTATTATCTGATGAAGCGGTAAAAAGTCTGGAACCCCGAAAGGGCTTCCCCCAACGGAAATTCGAAGATGTGGGACTTTTTGCCGGGTTATCATTATCTGCTGAAAGCAGAGGATGCCCGGAAGATCGTGGAGTCGCCCCGTCTGGCCCGGTTGCAGATCCGCCCGGAAAAAACGCCGCTCAAGCCCAATGAGAAAACGGAGGTTCAGGCCGAGGCGTTAGACCAGTACGGTCAGCCGTATCCGCTGCCGTCGGCAACATGGGCAGCACTCGGCGGAGTGATCGGCGCGGATATCTTGTACCTTCGACAGGACATTCTGTCACGCTTGAGCAATTGGCCCGTATGACGGGCTGCCACGCAGACGAAGTCGCCTCGCTTGTGAACGAGCTACTGACCACCGGAGTCGTTTCCCAATCATCGGATGGCATACTCTACCGCCGCAGGATGGAACGGGACGAGCGAAAAAGGGCACTTTGCAGTGCTGCCGGTAAAAAAGGAGGGGGCAACCCTGCCTTTAAACGTCAGTTCAAGGGTCAGAGCAAAGTCCCCTCAAAAGAAGAGGGGAAAGGGTTTTCCAATCAAAATATAAACCCTTCTTCTTCCTCTTCAACTTCTATTTCTACAAAAGAAGAAAATAGAAACACACTGGGAGCGGAACGGCCCAGGAACCCTTACTGGGATTCGATGGTGAAAGTATGGGGTGAGCCCGTTACCGGACCGGAGAAAAAGAGGTTCGGTAAAAATGCCGAGGAGTTCCGCAAAGTCGTTATCGACCCCGAGGAGATCCTTATTCGCCATGCCCGGGAAATCCAGGCATGGAAAACCTTACCTTGCAGCCCGGAAACCTTACTGAAGCGTTGGACCGAGTTCGGACCATCCCAGGGAGACGGATCCGGCAGCACCTGTCCAGATGAGGAAGCCCAAAAGCTGCGTGACGAGGTGAGGCGGACACACGAACTTCTGGATGAGCAGGAGCGCCGTTGCCGGCAGGCAAAGGAGGAAAAGAAATGACCTCCAGCACAGTGCTGCCAGCCAGGGTATCTGACGAACGTGCCGTGCTGGCCCAACTTCTCCTGGATGGCAATGCCGGATTTTCCCACCAGAGCGGCCTTAAAGCAGATAACTTCTACGTCCCGGCCCATCGGACGATCTGGAAAGCGATTGAGAACCGGCTATCCGAACCGGGAGCCCAGCTCGATCCGGCTCTGATGGTATCTCTGCTGAATGGGGACCGGGATGCGATCGCACATCTTTCCGCCTGCCTGGAGGGGGCGGTCCGATCGGAAAACCTGGCTTTCTGGCATGCGGAAAGAGTCCGGGATTCGGCGGAGATGAGCTCGATCATGCGCCTGGGCCAGAAACTCACCGAAACCGCCTCCAAAGCGGACGTGGATCGCGAGGAAATCCTCTCCCTAATGGAATCGAGCCTGGCTGCGCTTTATGCCGGAACGGAAAATGCCGGGTGTGACCCGGCAGATATCATCGAGGCGGTCACTGAGGCAGCTCTGTCCAAAACCACACCGAAAGGCCTGGTTAAAATAGGAATAGACGGCCTGAACCGAATCTTGAACGGGGGGTTACATCCCGGTCGGCTGTATGTGGCTGCCGGGAGACCCGGGAGCGGGAAATCAATCCTCGGATTGCAGGTCATGCATGAGGCGGTGATTGGCGGATTGCGGGTCAATTTCCATAGCCTGGAAATGGGCCGTGAAGAAATCCTGCAGCGCTGGCTGGCCCGACTGGCACGAGTTCCCTAAGGAGCCATTCAGGACGGCAACGTTTACCAGCAAAATGCCGAGAGCCTGCGCCAGGATGCGGCATGGATTCGCCGGCACCAGAACTGTGTCCAGATCTTCGATAAGGAAGATCAGAGCTGTTCTACTCTCCAGGGGGAAATACACCGCTGGCGTCCCAACCTGGTCATTCTGGATTATGTGCAGCTCGCCGACAGCGATCCCTCCGCTCGTTCGATGAAAATGATCAATCGCGACCGGGAAATTGCCCTGATGACCAAGCGCTTAAAGGCCATGGCCCGCAACCATGAGGTGGCGATTCTTGCTTTGAGCCAGTTGAACCGGGATATCGAAAAGCGCAGTGGGGGGATGCCTCAGCTCTCGGATCTGCAGGAATCCGGCGGTCTGGAAGCCGATGCCGACGCCGTGCTGATGATCTGGGAGCCCGGGAAAACCGATGAAAAACGAAACCGGGAGCGCATGCTCCGTATTGCCAAAAACCGCAACGGATTTACCGGTACGGTCCCACTTCGCCTTCATGGCGAATTTATGACCTTAGAGGAATCCGATGAGGAGTTGTAAGCCCTTAAGTCAGTATTGACCGGAGAAAGTTTGCCTTATCGTTTACCCAAGGGTGAATGAAAGGAACCGGTAGCAAAGAAATGACTCCCTCCGGAATCCGCCAAGACCGCCGGAGGGAGTTGAGCCACGAACGACAGTAAGGGCGTCAGCGGCTTGTTTTATTTTACCCTGCCGTTCTGACGCCGCAAGGCCCGCAGCCTGAAATTGGATGGAAAGGATGTCTATGTATTTACCCAGCAGTGTTGCCCAGGAAACGGAACCGTCCCTGGTTTGTAAATTATTTCACCTTCACCATTTAGGAGAATCCCTATGTTTAAGAAGAATCCCGGCTCCCGTTCCTTGCCTGCCAACCGCAATCTGCCCGAAAACGAGCCCGATTTCACCGGTTCCGTCAGCGTGCAGTGGACCGAAACCGATACGGTGGTCGAAGACGGTGTGACTTACATCGATACCTACCTCTCTACCCGGACCACCGAGTATGCGGCCGGAATCGAGACCAGCCAGACCACGATCTGCGCCCGCACGGGTCGCAATCCCCAGACCGGCGCCTAGAGCCTAAAGCGGCCCTGCCCGGGGCAGCTCTCTTTCTCGAAAAGGGGGCTGCCTCGGGCTTTTACCAATCCATAACATCAAGGATCGATTGCCATGGCAACCACAAATCGTAAAGGACAATGCAGTGTGCACGAGCTGATTACCCGGCACCATGATGAATCCTTCCATAAGCTGGCCAGCGAAATCAGCAAAATCCGCGCCGATGTGAAGGCCGACATGGGGTCGATCCGCGAGGATATCCGCACCCTGGCCGATCTCATGGCCGGCCTCGGCACCCTCCGCTTGAACCATGACAACCTCGGCCGGGAGATCGAATCCGTCTGGCGGGACGTCAAGGAGATCAAGGAGAAGGTCACCGAGGTGCTCCTCGAAAAGGAGCGCTGGATGACCGCCGGCCGGATCGACCGGGAGCGGATGAAAAAGGACATCGAGGCGGCCCACACCATGATCCGCAGCCTCCACGAAACCCGCGAGTCGGAAAGCTGCGAGGTGCGTGCTTTCATGGCCGAAGTGCAGTCCGGATCCGGCTGACCCTCTATTTTGCGGCCGGAATTCCCTCCGTGGTGCTCTTCATTTATTGGCTCATCACCCGCCTTTATCACCTGGGGTAAACCATGATGCAAAACTACGCTCTGCTCGTCGGTATCAACCGGTACGAAAAGCCGGGGAACGACCTGGCCGGCTGCCTGAACGACATCATTGAGGCTCGGAAATACCTTCTCAGCCGTGGCTGGGAACGGGACAACATCCTGATGCTCCAGGATGCCGAGGCCACCCGTACCAGGATGGTAATGGCCCTGACCTGGTTGATGAAAGTCGGAGGTCGGGAACTGCTCTTCTGGTATTCCGGACACGGCAGCCAGGTGCCGTCGATGGATCCCGAGGAGCGCGACCACAAAAACGAGATCATCTGTCCGTACGATTTTCATCGTTACTGGCATCAGCCTCTGGGGGATGATGCCCTGAAGGAGATCTTCCGGGCGAAACCCTCCGGATCCTTCCTGACCGTGGTCCTGGATTCCTGCCATTCCCAGGGCGGGACCCGATCCAGCGTCTCGCAAGCGAAAGAATGGTCACGGAAGATCCGCTACCAAAGCTCCCCGCTGAAAGATCCCGTCCGGGAGAAGAACAGCCGTTTGAACCGCTTCGGCGTAAAGCAGCTGGGACCGTTCGGGTCCACCGCCGAAAATATGAATCACGTCCTGTTATCGGCATGCATGTCGTATCAGACCGCAGCCGATGCAGAGTTTGCCGGGCAGCCGCACGGCGCCTGGTCCTGGGCCCTGCTGAAAAGCCTGCAGGAAGCTTCAGGATCCATCAGCAACCACGATCTTCACCGCCATGCCGCACTCCTTGTGAAAGCGGAAGGGTTTTCCCAGAAACCCTGCATCGAAGGCCGGAAAAGCCTCTGCGACCGGCTGTTCCCGGGAGGGCAGTGATGGGACGCCTGATTTCGAGTCTCGAGCCGGATCTGGTCCGGATGTGCTATGCGCACCTGGAAGCCTGCCGCCAGGCCGGAATAACTCTGGTAGTCTATTGCACCCGCCGAACCGAAAAAGAGCAGGCGCTGGAATATGCCAAGGGGAGGCTGTTCAGTGAGCTACCCGAAAGTGTTAAGAATCTGATCGCCGACGAAATCCGACTCTGGGAAGCTTCGGGAGCCCGATCCGGCCCCGGATCCGTCGTGACCCATTGCCACGGTCCCGAATGTCCGCACGTTCTGGGAATCGCTTATGACTGCGTACCGGCCCGCGATGGCAAGGTCATCTGGAACGATGAAACCCTCTGGGAAAAGGTAGGAGCCCTGGGTGAATCCGTCGGCCTGGAGTGGGGCGGCCGCTGGCCCCATTTCCCTGACCGCCCCCATTTTCAGCGGAAAAGAAATTGAACTTCTGATCCCGCTTCGGAAGGAATGAAATGAAACAGATCTACCGCAATCTTTTCGAGTGGTTCTTGGACCGGATGAAGGAACCCACCACCTGGCATGGGCTGAACATCCTGACCACGGCCATCGGCGTGACCATCCGGCCCGAAATCATGAACGCCATACTAACCCTCGGGTCGGCCTTCTCCGGCCTCATTCTGATCCTTACCAAGGAGGAAACCCGATGAATCCCAAATCTAAAGAACAAAACAAAGCCGCCGTGGCGATCGTTATCGATAAAACCAGACTCCGTGAAGCAGCCGATCGCTATCTCAACGCCAGTGCCGTTTACCTGGCCCTGAAGCCTCTTTCCCGATTTTCCTGGGAAAACCTCGCGGATCTCTGGCGCACCATCCAGGCGCTGGTCGAAACCGTGATCGCCTCGGTGGAGCTGGCCAAAGCCGAGCTGCTGAAAGGACAGCCCGCCGGCACCAGGATCTCCGCCGCTCTCGCAGCGACGACCGCGGTTGATATTCTTGATGACGTGGTCACTTTTACCGGCATTTCCGGCAAACTGCTCGAAATGGTCGACGCTCCCTTTCTGAAGCTTCTGATCAACCTCATCCTTGGCGACCGCCACGGGGTGAACTGGACGGCTGACGCCAGAGTCATCCTTGGGCTGAAGTCCGCGTAACCGGAAAAGAGGAAACGCCATGATCGAAACCAATCATTTGCGAGAGGGAATCGCTTCTGTCCTCGAAAGGCCAGCTACCCAGCAAAATCTTCTTGGAATTGCCGGGAGGTTCCACCTCGAATGCCGCAACCGGAACGGGAACCTGAAATGGACCGAAGATTTCGGCAATGCGGTTGTCGAAGCCGGGAAAAAGTACCTTCTCGACGCCATGAACAGCCATCGGTAACACCGGAGGAATTCTTTACAGTGCCGGCAGCTTTACCGGCAAGACCGTAGCCAGCGGCGATACCCTCAACGTCACCTATTCCACCACCCTTTCCTGAACCGGAGGCCCCATGCCACTTCAATTCAAAATCGGAGATAAAGTCCGGGAAAAAGTGTTTGTCATGACAGATGGTGAGGTGACCGGTGCCGTGATCGGGGATACCGATGGCATCCTCTACTGCAAGGTGCGCTACACCGACGAGCTGGGCAACATTCAGGAACGTTTCATTGCCGAAGACAAACTGGAAGCGGTTTAGCGTGGATTTCCCATGGCGCTTACCTGGCAGACTCCAAGCGTTGCCACCTACTCAAACCAGAACGGAACCAGCCTTTCCGTAAACTATCCGGCGGGTTGCGCCGAAGGCGACAAGCTGATCCTGGTGATTGGCATGAAGCCTTCGACCGCCAATTCCGGAAGCGTAACTACGCCGGCAGGATGGACGCCGGTCTGCAGCCTGGTTGGCGCGGGAGGCTACGGAACCACGCTGGGCGCCGATACCGGCAACACCAACCTGTTCGTTTTCGAAAGGACCGTGCCGGCCGGCAGTCTGAGCGGGTCCTTATCCGTTTCTGTTGCCGGAAACAACGTCTCCTGGGGGATGATCTGCCGGATCGCCAAAACCCGCAGCGGCTGGGAGGTTGCCGGCACAACCGGCCAGGATACTTCCGCCGGGAACGTTTCCATTCCTTTCGGCAGCGATCCCGGTGTCGCATCCGGAGACCTTGTCATCGGGGCGATGTGTATCCCGACGGATGTTTCCACTCCCTCGCAGTTTTCGGCGGAGGCTTTATCGCAAACCGGCGTTACCTTCGGAACTGTCGCCGAAGTGGAAGAGCCGGATTCCCAGACCGGCAACGATATCGGCGGATTCGTCTGTTACGCGATGGTTTCTTCCGGTACCAGCTCCGGTCCACCAATCCTGGCGGCAACCGCTGGCGGAACCACCACCAACGTGCGCGGTCCCGGGGTCTTCATCCGCATCCGGGAAATAGCAACCACACATTCGGTAAGCTTGAGCGAGGCGGGAACCGGCAGCGAATCTGCCGCTGATTCTGTCGGATTCGGACTCGCTTTTACCGAGACCACCTTTTCTTCAGGGGAAACACCTACTGCCGGGTTGGCCTTAACCACCTCAGGAACAGACGCAAGCACCTGCACCGGCAATCCTGCCGTGTTCGCTACAGGCCAGATAAATCTTGGCGAACAGGACCATTCCTCGGCAGAAAGTTCGACTCTTCACAAAGAAACCTCATTCACATCGGAGGAGACAGGATTCTCTTCCATAACTTATGAAGGAGCAAACCATGGCCAACCCGCAAACCACGAAGATCAAACCTCCACAGGCGAAAACGAAACAGCCGTCACTGCTGTTTTTATCCCGTTTGGGGAAACCGATTGCGCACCAGATGATCGCCAGTCGGGCCAAACCTCGATTCTGGAACAAAATGGTGGAACCGCCGTCCCAGGGGATGAGCAGCATTCCCTGGCAGGATTCGGCCTCGACTTTTCCGAAACTGGCCTCCAATTCGCCGACGTCCAGGAAGCAGCAGCACTGCCAGGATCCCAAACTTTCGTAGCCTCTCTCGCCGAAAACCATTCCCTATGGGAAGATCCGGTCGCCTGTCTCCTGGTTCCGGTTTCATTTGCGGAATCAGGAGCTTTCTGCTCCGATGATTTAAGCCAATTCCTTTCGCATTCTGTATGTCTGGCTGATTCTGCCGAAACAGGCATCAGCCGGAATATAACCACCTGCTTCTTTGAACTCGCCCTTGAAAGCTTTATAAGTGAAGATCAGAAACAAGCACAGATTGAACTCTGGTTGGCTTTTATCGACGTGGTTTTGGGAAATGAAGCATCGGTGGGAGCAAACTGGATTCCAGTCATGGAACTCCTGGTTTCTCTGGATTTAACCGATTCCACATCAATTCGCCGCCTGGCATCCATTCCGGAATGGCTGATCCGCCAGCTGGAAGCACCAATGAGCGTGAACCCTGCAATCTCCATGGAGCTGAACCTATGAGTTTTTCCCCCATCCCCATCCGCGACAACCTGGTCTATTTCATCGGCAAGCAGGGCTGCACCTGGTCCTGCGCGATCACCCTGAACCAGGCCGGAGTAGATCCCCCAACGCCCATCGACCTGACCGAAAATTCCATCCGCTGTCAGATCCATAAAGCCTTTTCCGATGCCTCGCCGATCGCCGAATTCATCTGCTCCAAAGTCGACGATTTAGTTGGGAAGCTGAACATTCTCCTGGAAGCCGAGACCACCGCCAAACTGACTGCCTGCAAAATCCCTGTGGATGCCACCAACTACGCCAATGCCGACAAGGCTGGCCAGTACCTTTATGACATTGAAATCTTTAAAGGTAATCCCGAGATAGTATATCGAGCAGTCCAGGGTATCATCTTGCTCGACGCTGAGGTAACTAAATGAGCGACATTGCTGTTGAATCTAGAAAAGAATTCATAATTGTAGTTTCTGTTTCGGTTATGAAGGGAGTGGTCTTAGATTGCAGCACAAACACCGCTGTATCTATGGAAGAATGCAAACTGCAGTCGAAGTTCGAGATTTGACTTCGTTTCGATTTTTGTGTTCTTGATTCAATATACCCCTCCTGAAGCCGGATCCGTTCCCATTCCAGGCCCAGAATTTCGGACCGTCTCAGGGCGGCATCCGCCGCCAAAATAATTATTTCTTTCATTGGGCAGGGCGCCGCTTCGATAAGCTTTTGGACTTCCTCTGCTGTAAAAAATGATTTGCTTCGTGGTTCTTTCGCCTTTTTTATCGATCGACAGGGGTTTATGCTGGCCTTATTCCATTCTATGGCCTTGGAATAGAGGTGACGGGGGGTCGAAAGCTCTCGGTTCACGATATGACCCTTGACGGGTTCGCCTTTCCCTCCTGGCCGGCTAAGGCGTTCAGCCTGGTAGGTTTCAATATCCTTCTTTCCGATCCGCCCAAGAAGGGTATCTGCCCCGAAGTAAGAAAGGAGACGCTTTATATGGCTTGCCTTTTGCCGGACACCACGTTGCCCGATCTTCTGGCAATGCTGCAGGTATTCTTTCGAGAATTTTCCCAGGGTTACCTGAGATTCCGTCTTCTTATCAAACCACTTGCCTTCGTCTATCAGGCTTTTCGCTTTCATCAGATTTGCTTCCGCGGCTTCCCGGGTCAGGAAAGAAGCCCTTATCCTGTGGTTCCGGTAATGGGTGTCAACCTGGTACCGGCCTCCTCGGATAAAGATTCCAGGCATTTTGCGCTTGGCCCTGCCTGCCGGGGCGCCGTTGCCTTGGATACTCGTTTCAGGCAGATGGTTGCTATCAGTACCCTTCATGGAGTTGATTCCCTATAGCATTCCCAATGCTTTCCGTGCTGCCATTCGGAAAAGTCTGCACCGTTTACGCCCTTCCAAGGCAGTTTCCCTGTCGGCTGATTCACCAGGATAGCGAAATGTTACCGAAAAATCGGAGAGATAGGCCAAATCTTCACGAAAGAATTCAAGCATGGGCACAACAGACAAAACCTTTTCCAGCAAAAACACGAGGTCGTGACTTCGAGGTACTGGAATGCCGGCTTCTACCATTTGCGCCTTGAGATATTTTTCGGCGCATTGTTGACCATGAAAGCAAACCGCATCAAAGTTCGGCTTTTTTCTGGCTCGGGACTCTCGCTCCATGGTAGCAAAGTCACACTCTGCCTTTTCTATCCATTCAACGGCTAGGGGTTTCATAAAGAACTTTCCCTTTTTCCAGGATTTCCTGCAAGAAGGTATCCCCAAGCGATAAGCGCTCGGCGAGTTTTTCCGGTGTGCGGACAAGAATATCAACAGGAAAAGGAGGTTTGACCTTCATCCTTACTTCCACTGCCTTATCGATCTGTTTTCCTTGGCATGGCATGACGATTAAGAGGTCGACATCGGAATCTTTGGATGGGTTGCCATGGGCATAAGATCCGAAAAGAATAATTCGATCCGGATGGAAAGCATCGGCAATATCTTTGCTTAATTTTTCGATTTGAGACGCCTGAATCGTCATTGAGCTTTCTCCATTCGACTCCATTGCTCCGTTTCCCTCATTGGCATTGTTGTCTAAGGCTTTTTTCGGCTATGCCCCCGATTGTAAAACATTCTTTCAACTTATCAAAGTTCCAAACTTCAACTTCGTTATACAAGATAACCGTATTGCTTACAGATACACGAAAAATCTTCCCTGCTTCAGCCGAGTCTTCCCGGTTATTTTAGCACCAGCGGCAAATAGGTATACTTTGCGGAACCAAACGGTCTCACCAGCACTGCGTTAGAGTTTCCGCTGGTGCTTGCCGAATTGTAGGCTCTAACCCGATAGTAGTAAGGAATGTCGACAACCGGAGGAGCAACCGGCACCGTAGTCGACGCACCTACATCCCGATTTTGGTAACCGGGCACGAATCCCGCAAAACCAATATTTACGGCAACATCCAGACGACAGCCGGCAGCGCCGTTCACGGTTCCCCATACGGCGGTGAAACCGGTTGGGGTGATGGATTGGGCAGGAAAGGCAACCGGCGGGTTGAAAACGGCAGTGTAGTCCTGATTGCTTTGATTGCCGTTCACGGCAGTATAGGATCGGTTTACGGGTGCAAAGGTGTAACCAAGCTTGCTTGGGGTCACAGTGCCAGTCCAATTGTTCGAGACCGCGAAGGAATAGCTGCCGCTTCCGTCGGTAGAAGCAACCAGGGCATTTCCGTCGGTATAACTCAGGATGGCTCCGCCAATCCCGGCGTTTCCGGAGATAACCGGAGTGACGGCCCCCGGTAAACCTACGACTACATCATTCCCCTGCAGGGTAATATTCTCCGCGCTATAGCTGGTTTCGCTCCCTCGCCGTCCCGTTAAAAACATACCGATCGATATGGTATCCGACAAACCGGAAGAACGATCGTCTCTCCCGCTCAGATCCAGATTGGGAAAGTCCTTATTTAGAGCTACCGGGTCGAAAACGATGTTGAAAGTTCCCCCGGTTGCCGGAACCTGCCCGTGTTGAAGGGTAAAGCCGGGCATGGTAATGGTGTAATCGACAATGGCCTCGGTCACGCCCAGTGGTCACGGTAAATTTGTTCTAACTCTGAGCGGTGCATCGGCATGCGTTTTTCGTGATTCGTAAGTAATCCAAAACCAGTCGCGTATTTTGTGTGAGTTGTCGCATCCTCTGAGCCACACTGCGCACACCTTTCGATTTGAGTACCCCGATGGCGAACCGGCGAAGTCGAGTCATGTTTTCCGGCCCATATCCTTTGCGTAAACGGTGACGGTCTTCGTCAAAGTTCCAGTCGAGAATATAGTGGCAACTATTCTCGATCGCCCAATGACCACGGTTTACCCGAAGAATCTCCTGCGGTCCCGACTGTGCTACCGTATGACTGGTGATGCCATAGGCCAGCTCCCGTGA
>CAINFC010000023.1 GCA_903847975.1 uncultured Acidobacteriota bacterium
TCCGGCCTGAAATCAACCGGCGGATTGCTGCTTACCGAAGTGTCCCGCACGTTTACCACCCTGGGAACTTTTGTGCCCAAAGGCGCAATCGCCTACTGGAACTTTGAAAACAATGCCAATGACCAGATCGGCACCTTTGATCCGCCGGCCAGCGGCATCGTGGCCATTACCTATGCCGATTCCCGCAATACCGCCGCAGGTAAGGCCGCTTCGTTCGATGGCGATGCCAGTATCATCGAAATCCCCAATGGCGATCAGCTGCAGAATTCAACAAGCTTCACACTCAGTTTCTGGGTGAAGGCCAACTCGAACCACCTCAATGCAGAGGGGAACCCGACCGGTCATTTCGTGCTCGGTCTCGGTGCATTCTACGGATTCCAGTTCGAGATCTTTGGCGCCTATGACGGCTGCAAACTGGCCGCTCGGTATGGCACCAGCGACAACCAGTTCACTTCCGAGGACCTGTGGTTCCCGGGTAACGGAAATGTTGACTGGCAAGGATGGACCTTCTGCAAGGACCTGACCAATTCGGGCGGTGTGGCTGCGCTGCTCAAGGACAAATGGGCAGCAGTGGTCTGCACCTACGACGGGGCTACCAAAGTGGGCACCATGTACATCAACGGCGAGAAGATGAAATCGCAGGATTTCAACCTCTGGCCCGATACCGATCTGAAGCGCAAAGTGACCGGTCTGAAATACGGTGGCGTCGCTCCCGAGGTGGTCAATGAACTGGCCTTCGGATTCATCCAGTCGAGAGCCGGAACCCTGTGGGATTCCGAGCCGTGGGGCGGGTATGATTTCCCCACCTCCAACCACTTCAAAGGCCTGCTGGATGACGTCCGGATATATCACAAAGCCCTGACCGAAACCGAAGTCAGGCTGATGTATAACTCTGAAAAATAGGTCCCGACCTGTCTGACCAAAGGGAGGATTCGGGAACGTTCCGGATCCTCCCTTTAATTTCCAGCTTATGCAACAGATCCGTCGAATTCTGATCGGCTTGTCGGGCCTTTTCCTGGCCTGGCTCCCGGCGTGCAAGCCCGATGACCCGGGCAATCATGGAACCCTTCAGCTGGTATGGGCCAAAGCCGGTGACATCCAGCTGGCTGCAGGATCCATTGCACCGGATATTCCCGTGAACGCCATATTCCGTATCGAGTTTACCGCTGCATTGGACACGGCTTCCGCCCATGCCGGTGTGCAGATACTCGATGCGATGGGTAATAAAGTCGACGCAGCCTATGGATTCAGCGATGATCTCCTGCAAATACACCTGTCTCCGGTTCAGCGGCTCGCCTATGCGGCGGATTACCGGCTTTCCGTCGGATCCGATTTGAAGGGCAAGGCGGGGGAGACCTTTCCCGGCGTCCCATTCCCTTTCACCACCCTTCCCGGCAAACTGGTCCTTCAGTCAGTGACCCTGAACGGGAAACCCTGGCAAGCCGGTAAAACCCTGAAGGATATTGACTTCAAGGAAATAACCCTTGCGGCTTCCTTCTCGGATCCCCTAGATCCCGGAACCTATAGCTCCTTTTTCTCCATTTCCGGAGGAAAGGA
>CAINFC010000024.1 GCA_903847975.1 uncultured Acidobacteriota bacterium
AGTTCCACCTGAAACCACCAGCGCGGCTGATAGACGATTCGGACAGGAACTTCGGACAGGGGCTCTTCCGTGCCGTAGTGGATGGAGAAGTGGCTGGCTTTTCCGGTCTTCCTGTCCCGTGACTCAAACCTGGTCTCGATAATCCCGGGGTAAACGCGCCCGTTCACGATCACCTCCCCCAGAAACCGGGAGGAAACGATGGACAAGGAGTAAAGAGATGCATTATAGACGTACAGGCGTGGCGCCTCGCCTTTCGAGCCCGGTTGTCCGGACTGTTTATAGCTGGTTACCGTAGCGTGCAGCATCTCTTGAACCGCGAACAGAAACCCAGGGTCCACCCCCTGGGGAACCCGCAACTGCCGGACCGGTTCACCGGTTTTCGGGATAAGGCCCAGCAGTACCTCGAAGTCCTTGTAGCTGAAATCCTCGGAAAGAAAAAGCGGGGTAACCACACTCCGGGTTTCTCCTTCCTTGTAATAGGACCGGATGGTGTTGAAGGCGTGTGCCTTGCGCGGCTGTTGGGTGCCTGCGTCTGCCTGATCCATGGTCTGCTCATCGGACCGGCTCATCACGCCGATCAATTCCGCGGAGGATCCCGTGATGCGCTCGGAGATGTAGCCCCAGCGGTTGATCCGCCTGGGCGCGCGAAGGGGGTCCGAACCGATCAGCAGCTCATACTCTCGGGTACCGCTTCCGTCGTCCGTCCAGGTAATGCGGCCGCCGCCTACACCGTCGCAACTGATCCAGAACAGGAGCGGGCGCACACTGGCTTTCATGGTGTAATGTCTTTCATGCCTTCCCGGGGACGCCGCGGTCTCCGGGCCGATTCCGTCCGAAGCGCAAAAAGCCTGTTGGGAGCGCTGTCCGCCGCCGAGGAAAAGCAGGAAAGACACGGTGAAGAGAAATGAAAGAAACGTTTGTTTGTTCATGGCAATCTCCAGTTTGATTTGCTTGGTTCGTCAGGGAATCCGTACGAACAGGAAAACGTAGAGAACCCAGGTCGCCGCATAGGGAACCAGAAAATAGCGGCGCAGGCTCATCCATTCCTGGAAGGGGCCGACCAGCGATTTGAACTTCCCCGGGGTGTAGTCCCGGACCATCATTTTAAAGAGCAGTTCGTTGAACATGCGCATGCTGCCGATGGCGGCCAGGAGGAGGAAAGCGGGGTGAGCGGTATGAAAGGAAGCAATCCATCCGCCCAGGGCACCGAAGGTCGGACTCTTGAGAAACTTGTAAAAAGAGAATCCCTCGATCATTCCATCCTTGTATCCTCCGGCAAGCGCCTCTGCGATGCCGATGCCGAAGCCGGTGATGATTCCGGCCGTCTGCCAGGAAAGCGTGGTCGGCAGCAGGCAAAACAAGCGATAGCAGCCGTAGATCCCTCCCAGAAATCCTGTTCCGAGAAGCAGCCGAGCCGCCGGATGGTGGACGACGTTTCGAATCCAGTGGATCTGGGTAGGGATTCGGAAGCCTTCCTGCGGCTCGACGCGGAGAAACAGCTTCCAGAACTCGGTGACGATGCGTGCCAGGGCAAATACGGACAGGTAGATGACAAAGGGCGTTTCCTGCCTGGCAACGCTTATGGCGGCCAGGGTGCCAGCGATTCCTGTGGCGAAAATGAGCTCTCTTAAAAACCTTCGCATTAAGAACGATTCATGAGGGGAATCCTTGTAGGCTCCATAAAGAGCCGCATGCAGGCCTGCCGTCAGGCCGACGACGATGATCATTTCAGAACTCATACCAGGTCTCCTTTTCCGGCACGGCCTTTTCATTGCAGTGCCCATAGCAAATCGGTTGATGGATTCTTAATTTAAAATCAGCCTTCAACGGATGAATGCGAAATCGGGCAGAAAAAGAGATCATAATTATTGCGTCCCGCTGTTTTTTGATGACCCGGCAAAAAGTAACCATCTTCTTTCGACCTGCCCTTTCGCCTTTCTTCCCGCACTTCCTTTCTTCCCGTATGCCTTTTCTTTTCGCAGGAAGACAGGAAGATCAGGAAGGAAGAAAGAAGCCGTCCGGATATTTCGGAAGGGAAGAGGGACTTTTTACCGCTTCATCTTTTTTGATAACCCGGCAAAAAGTCTTAAAGGAGGCGGAACGCCTCAAATATCCTCAGCCCGGGGCGAAGCCCCGGGAATGATGGCATTCGGAAATCAGAGCCCTGTAGGGGCGACCTAAATCCAATTGTCCGTTCGTTTTAGGCCGCCCTTACAGGGCTCGACACTCAATACAACATCGCTTCCCGGGGCTTCACCCC
>CAINFC010000025.1 GCA_903847975.1 uncultured Acidobacteriota bacterium
CGTACCCAGGCGGCATGACCGAGTCCCGGTCATGCCGCCTGGGTGGATCGCAAATGGAACAAGGAAGCCAGGACAGGTGGTCCACTTTTCCTTAGCACACCCGGTCTCTTTCTGATTAGCGCCGAAGCCTTATTCACCTGTCTCATTTTTGGGGTACAGTATACCTTGTTTGATCGTACCTGTTCCTACCTAAGGGAGCTTTATTCCCTGGATATCCGGTCTTTGCCGATCCGCTCGGTGGGAGCCGCATTCGGCTGGTTGTGGTCGGACCGGTATGAGCGCCAAGTGATCGAACAGGTACACCAGCTCATCCAGCCCCTTATCGATTGGATGGAGGAAGCGGAACTGGACGACATTCCGGCTCGCTGTCTGGGTATCTGGTCTCTGTATTATGTGGGCTACCGGCACGCCGTGGTACAGGGAGGCACTGCGGACGACTGCTTGGCCGCCATCAAACCAAGCCTTCGTTATTACCTTGAGTTTCCCCGTCCTATGGAACTTGCTAAGGGATCCAACAACCAGAGGAACAAGAATAAAGCCCGCTCCAAAGGGCCGATGGACGTCCCCTTGAAGGTGCACTAAAGTTAGAATATTCCGATACGCCAAGATTTTAATTTCCAATTCAATTCACATGAAAATATTAATTGTTGACGATTCCAAAATGTCCCGGCGGCTTATTCGCGGTATTTTGGAGCAGGATCTGAATCTGCAGACAGAGCTTCGGGAGGCCTCCAACGGCCAGGAGGCAATCGCTCTCCTGGAAAAGGAGACCGCCGACCTGGTTTTCCTGGACCTCACCATGCCGGGCCTGAGCGGATTCGATGTGCTGGAGGAAATAAAACGGCGAAGCTTCCAGGCCCAGGTATTTGTGCTCAGCGCCGACATTCAAACCAAAGCCAGAGAAAAAGTTTTATCGCTGGGGGCAAAGGATTTTATTGCCAAGCCCGTTTGCGCCCAGGTATTGCGAGAGGTTTTGCGCTCCCATGGAATCATTAACGAATAAGCCATCATTCTGTGAAGATGACCTGGATGCTTTTGGCGAAATAGTCAATATCGCCATGGGACAGGCCGGCAGTCTTCTGGCCGAAGCCTTTTCCGGCTTTGTTCATCTCCAGGTACCCAATATCCGCACCATAAAGTGGGAGGAACTTCAAAAAATCACGGATAACCTGATTTCCAAATCCTCCACCATCAGTGCCGTCCGGCAGGAATTTATGGGGGAGTTCAGCGGGTTTATCATGGTGATATACGGTTGCGCCAGTTATGCCATCCTGCGTGAAATCCTGGGTTTTGACGATCGGGAAAGCGGCGAAGTCGGGAAGCGTCAGCGGGAGGAACTCCTGTTGGAATTGAGCAATTCTCTGGCGAGTACCTGCACAATGAAAATTGCTTCGCAATTGAAACTTCAGTGCGGACTTAAACCCCCGCGCATCGTGGCGGTGGAACAACCAAGCAAAGATGTCGTCCGCACCTTATTCGGTCCTGAACCCACCTGGAGCCTTGAACAGGCGCTGCAAATAGACATTTTATTCCATCTGGATGGGCATGATTTTCCATTTGAACTATTGATAACCGTATCCCCAGAGTCCCTGCCCCTAGTCCAGAAATCAATCGCCAGACTTCTGACCTAGCGCTCCAATGATGACAAAACCCAACCATGTCCTCGTCGACTTTCCGGATATCATTCTGAATATGGCCTCGGTGGGCATTGTGGCCGTGGATCGATCGTTTAACGTGATTCTGTGGAACCGTTTCATGGAACTGCACAGTCAAGTACGGCAAGAAGAGATACTATGCCGAAATCTTTTTGAGGCCTTCCCTGAAATTAATCGCAACTGGCTGGAGAAAAAAATCAAAAGCTGCATGATCCTGAGGATACCTTCCTATACATCCTGGAAACAGCGGCCCTACCTTTTTAATTTTAAAGATCCCAACCGATCCGGACAGTTTGATTACATGCATCAAGACACGTCCATCTGGCCGATTCGCGATCCCTATGGGGGCATACAAGGTGCCTGCATTGCCATTCATGATGTATCCGAAATTGCGGAAGCCACTCATTTGCTCGAAACGGCCATGGATCAGACTTTGGCTCTGGAAGAAGCGAACCATCGGGATGGACTTACGGGACTCTTCAACCGGAGATTTTTCGATGAACAAATATCCCAGGAGATTCTCCGCGCCAAACGCTATGATTGGCCATTGGCGCTGGCCATGCTGGACCTCGACCACTTTAAGAAGATCAACGATACATTTGGACATCCCACCGGCGACACGGTCTTGCGGAGCGTGGCCAACCGATTAACCGGAATGTTGCGATCTTCGGATACTCTGTGTCGTTATGGCGGAGAGGAATTTGCACTCATCCTGCCGCACATCTCCAAAGAGCATTTGCTGCCCCTCATGGAGCGATTGAACAGCGCCATTCAAAACAATCCCGTCGTTCTGGAGGATAATACTCAGATCACCGTTACCATCAGCAGCGGTGTCTCCCATCTGCAAGAAAACCAAATGGCCGGAGAACTAATCCACAGGGCCGATCAGGCCCTATATCAATCCAAACAGCAGGGTCGAAACCGCACCTCCTACTTTTAGCGATTTGTCCGCCATGTGTTTCCTGCAAACCGATGCCGACATCTTGAATGGATTCGCGGCAGAGAGCCAGGAAGGGCTGAGTGCGGCGGAGCGGCTTCTGTTGCAGATTCCCTTTTCACCGCACCCGAACCAGGAAATTCACGCCCTGTTCTTGGAGCCTGTCCGAGAAATCGACTTTGCGGAAGTAGGGCATCCCTTTTTAGAAAGCATCCGACGGAGGGCATAGCAGCTCGGCAAGGGTCTCCTTTCGAAAAAGGCACCGTTGGAGGGACGCGCTGCGTCGCGTCCGGTCCGTTCTATTCCTTCGCTTTTCCGGCCACGACAAATCGTGGCCCTCCAGTACAATAACATCGTTTTCTGCTTTTTGGGGAAACCGGCGCTTATCAATCCTTGCCTCGGGTAGGAAAGCCTGAATTTGCGAGGGTGCCAGCCGCCTTCCCCTACAATCGTATCCCCTATCTTCATCTTGTGCCCGGAGACGGCGTCACGGGCATTGACGCACAGGTTGGCCAGGATCTGGTCATGGTCAGCTTGCGGGCAAAAGGAAACCGTTGACGGGTCAGATCGGGGGACCGTTCGGCCATGTTACGGATCTCCTTAAGGGGCCGCGCAATAATAAAGTAGGTGTTTCTGTCGTCAATGTGCCGCTGACCGGTTTTCCATACCTGTAGTTAAAGTCGGCTATTATCCTTATATAAATGGGGTGTCCCGATAAATACGAGTGTTGACAGGTTGAGTTAATTATGACACAATAGCGCCAATATAGGCGTAAAGGTGCCATAATGAGACCAACATGTTACTCTCCTGATACAGTTGCCGAGCTCCTCGGCAAACAGAAGATTGCTACGCTTCCAGAGCTGATGATAGCGCTGGGTACGAATTCTCGACGTACGACGGTGCGCAAACTCAGGCAACTGTCCTGTCGAAGCAGTTATTCGCATTGTGGTCGCTACTACACTCTGGATGCCATCGCCGATTACGACCAGCATGGCCTGTGGTCCTGGCGCCAAGTCTGGTTCTCTCGGCGCGGCACGCTCCTGGAGACGGCCAGGACGTCCGTAGATGCGGCCGAAAAGGGGTACTTTGTTGAGGAGTTGGATGCCGTTCTCCACGTCGTCACCAAGGATGCACTCCGCAACCTGGTGCAATCGGCTCGGCTGGCCCGCGATAAAGTAGCCGGGCGCTGGCTCTATTGCTCGGCGGACCCAATGCGCCGGCGCAAACAAATTCTGGCACGCCGAACACAATTGGCCCAACCGGGTCTGGTTGGCCCAATGCCCGAGGCGGATATCCTACCGGAGGAACTACGAGCGGCCATTGTCTTGTTCTTCAGTCTGCTCGACGAGAAGCAACGGCGTCTGTATGCCGGACTGGAAGCCCTGAAAACCGGACACGGTGGAGACGCGCATATGGCAGAACTTTTCGGACTCCATGTGGATACGGTCGCACGAGGACGGAGAGAGTTGTTGGCACGAGACGTGGATGTCGAACGAATCCGCGCGGTGGGAGGAGGCCGCAAACCTTTGGAAAAAAAACTCCGGAAGTCATTGCCGAAATCGAACGATTGATGGTGCCAGCCACCGCCGGCGATCCGATCACCGGCTTGAAATGGACCCGAAAAACGACCCTCAAACTCAGCCAGGAACTTGGCAAGCTGGACATCCTTGTCGGCCCCAGAACCGTGGCTCGTTTGCTGGAGAATCTCAAGTACCGTCTTCGGGTCAACCATAAGAAGCTCTCGCACGGCTCAGCACATATCCGCAGCCAGCGGGATCAGCAGTTTCACTACATCGAGGACCTGCGACGCTCCTTCGCACAACAGGGCCTACCGGTCATTTCGGTGGACACCAAAAAGAAGGAACTCATCGGCTGCTTTAAGAATGCTGGAGCTGTCTGGGCCAAGGCTGCAACCCCCGTCAAGGATCACGACTTCCGTAGCGAGGCAAGTCACATCGCTTCCCCCTACGGAATACTCGATCCAATCGCCAACCGGGGCCACGTCTTCGTCGGCACGTCCCACGATACTCCTTCCTTTTCCACCGACTGCATCGCACGATGGTGGAAAACCGACGGTCACGCTCGATATCCCAAGGCCGATAAACTGCTTATCCTTGCCGATACCGGTGGCAGTAACGGCTCCCGTTGCCACGCATGGAAGCATGGACTGTGGACCAAACTTTGCCGGCCTCATGACCCCCCGATGGCCACCCAAAATCCCCCACTTGTGGCCGGGTCAAAATCCCCCACCTAACTGCGCGGAATTTGCGATAAAAGCGCGCGGCAGACGGCGACAAAACCTGGCATCTTCCCTTGGTTTTATTAATCCAAGGGAGAGAAAGGATGAATGTTTTGAAATCGTCACTCCAGACTGCGATTAAGACGTTACTGAACAATGAGATAAGTCAACGTGAGATCGGGCGCAAAATCGGGATTGATCGGAAAACCATTCGCCGCTACGGCCGATTATCGGGTC
>CAINFC010000026.1 GCA_903847975.1 uncultured Acidobacteriota bacterium
TCTCCTCCCAGTTTGGCGACCACCAGGACTACCATTAAGGCGAAGGCTACCTGGCTGATGGAATCGGCATGGCTCCCGGCAGCGGTATCGGCCGCTGCCAGGATATCCTGCGGCCAAGCGACCATCAAGAGGAAAAGGATTGCCGCATCGTTACTTTTTGTGGGTACCCACAAGATATAGTGTCTATGTCACAATTAGCTCGCAGGATTAGGAGATCAAGCCGCAAGGCTGTAAGTAAGTGGTCGCCGAGCCTGTGGGAAAGGTGGTAAAACCGAAGGTTTTTCCAAGTCCGGGAGGGAAACCGGTTTCCGGTATTCCTCCCGGACGCCCTTTTCCATAGGCTGCCTTATTGGACGATAGGATAACGAACTGTGGAAGCAAGTCTGTTTTTCGAACAACTGCTGGGAGTTAAAGCGCCGTGGAGGATTACCCGTGTCACCCAAGATGCCGATTTGCATCGAGTCGACCTTTTCGTGGAACACTATCCGGGGATACGGTTTCCATGTCCTAAGTGTGAGACCTTCTGTCCCATTTATGATCACACGGCAGAGCGGGAGTTTCGCCATTTGAACACCTGTCAATTCGCCACCTACATTCACGTGCGTATTCCGCGGATCCATTGTGCGACGGACGGGGTACAACAAATCGTTCATGGGTTGGCCGAACCGAATGCCACGGTGACCTATGAGTTCGAGCGGGCGGTCTTGGACTTGGAACAAGAGTGCAGTTTGGAGAGTGTCTGCCGTTTGTTGCAACTGGACTGGCATCTGGCTTTTCGACTGCAGGAGGAAGCCGTGGTTCGAGGAAAGGCTCGCAAGGCGAAGGGAATTCCCGCTCGGTTTGGAGTCGATGAGAAGTCGTTTGCCAAAGGGCATCGCTACGAAACCATCATCTATGATCTGGATCGCGGCACGGTAGAATCGGTCCACGAGGATCGGAAGCAAGAAAGCTTGGAAGCCTACTATCAGGGATTCTCTCCGGAAGAAAGAGCCCAGGTGGAGGCGATTGCCATGGACATGTGGGATCCCTATATCGCCGCCACCAAGGCGTACATTCCCGGGGCGGAGAAAAAGATTGTCTTTGATCGGTATCATGTCATGCGCTTGGTGGTGGACGCAGTCGACAAGGTGCGTAAAGCGGAGCATCGTGCCTTGCAGCAAAAAGGGGACGACACCCTCAAGGGGACGAAATATCTTTGGTTGTGGAATGAAGAAAATATTCCGGATTATCGACGGGAGGAATTCGAACAGTTTCGCCATTTGGATTTGAAAGTAGGTCGAGCGCGCGCCTTGAAAGAAAACCTGCGACACATGTGGGATTACTCCTCGCCGGGTTGGATGCGCCGGTACTTTCAGGACTGGTATATCTGGGCCACTCACAGCCGGCTCCCCCCCATGGTGCGAGCCGCCCGTTCGTTGAAAAACCATCTGGAGAATATCGTTACGTATGCCAAACACCATATCACCAACGCCCTGGGGGAAAGCCTGAACAGCAAAATCGAAAAAGTGAAACGCTTAGCCTGTGGCTATCGAAATCGTGATCACTATCGAACCGCCATTTACTTCCATTGTTCCGGACTGGACCTTTATCCGAAAAGAACCTCTTTGCCGTCTCAAATCATAACCGCTTAAACACTACATGTTGTGGGTACCCACTCAAAATTCCGATGCCCCAAAGGATTTTATTCAACACGGACCGCCTTCTGCTGATGCTCCTGGTAAAAAGCTCACCTTACAGCCAGCCCAGAGTAGCTACGAATCGAGCGAGTACCCAGATACCGACGGCAAGGATCGACAGCA
>CAINFC010000027.1 GCA_903847975.1 uncultured Acidobacteriota bacterium
ATGCCCCGCGTAAACCGGCACAGGACTGTTTTCCCGAGGCATAGTCCCGTAAGGGACGGCAAGATTGTAGCCCGGCAATTTATTGCCGGGTTGGCTTCCGCACGGGGCAAGTCCCAGCGGGACGGCAGAACCGGACAAAAAAACGATTTTTTGCGAAGCTATCTTTCCTGCCGGCTCGACAAAAGTCCGGGATGCGAACCGTAATAATCGTGAGAATTCCCAGGAACCCCTTGCAGGGTTTCCGCGAGAAGGCGACTTTTTGCCGGGTCATCATCGATGATAGCTTCGCGAAAAATCCGTTTTTTCGTCCGGCTCTGCCGTCCCTCACGGGACTTTGCCTCAGATTACCAGTCGTGTGCCGGCAAAGTCAGGGTTCCGGGGGGCATGCCGGCATGGACCCGCAGCGCACAGCCTTATCCCTGGGAAAAAGCCAGGCCTTCCCAGGGCAGGGTGACCGTAAAGGCGCTTCCGGCGCCGGGCTCGCTCTGCACCGAAACCGTTCCCCCGATAAGGGAGGTAAATCGCGAAACCAGGGCCAGGCCAATGCCAATCCCTTCGTACTGCCGCGTCAGCGAGGAGTCCACCTGGGAAAACGGCAGGAAGAGCTTGTCCAGATCCCCGGTGGCAATGCCGATCCCGGTATCGGCGACGGTGAAGCGGATCTCTCTCTTCCTGGCGTCCCCGACTACCGTCAGAGACACCTGTCCTCCTTCCGGAGTGAACTTGACGGCATTTCCCAGAAGGTGGACCAGAATTTTTTCCAGGCAGGTGGGATCCGAAAGGATCACCTCCGGAGCCTGCCGCACATCGCAGGAAAGGGCAATTTTTTTTCGGTGGGCAACACCTTCCGCCAGGTCCAGAGCGCCCCGGCAGGCATCGGCGATCCGGATCGGCCGGCGGTCCTGCGGCATACGGTCGGCTTCGATCCGCGAAAGGTCGATCATGTGGTTGATGATCGCCAGAAGGCCCTGCCCGCCTTCCTGGACGCCGGCAAGGGCCTTGGCCTGCTTTTCGTTCAGCTCGCCCATCATGCCGCGCTGGAGCATATCGGAATAGCCCAGAATGGAGTGCAGCGGGGTGCGCAGCTCATGGCTCATGATCGCCAGAAAGGCGCTCTTGGCCCGGCTGGCGCTCTCCGCGGCGCTTCGGGCCACGTCCAGTTCGGCGGTGCGGGCGCAGACCAGCTCCTCCAGGCGATGGCGGTGTTTCACCAGTTCCAGGTGCAGCCGGATGCGGGCGCGCACCACATCCATGTGGAAAGGCTTGTTGATGAAATCCACTCCTCCCACGGATAGGGCCCTGGTTTCGCTGGCCGGATCGGTCTTGGCAGTCAGAAAAATAATCGGTATATCCCGGGTGCTTTCCTCGCGCTTGAGCTCCGCGCAAACCTCGAAGCCGTCCATCTCCGGCATCATGATATCCAGCAGGATCAAATCCGGCTTCTGCTGCCGTACATTCGACAGAACCTTTCTCCCCTCGGTGATGCCGATCAGATCGTAATCCTCCCGGAGAGAAAGGTACAGTACCTCCAGGTTCTCCGGCATATCGTCCACAATCAGGAGCTTGAAACGTTCCATCCCACTATCCTTCCTTTTTATGAATTCCATGAATGCCGTATTCGGTGATAATGTCCCCCAGCCGCTCCCTGGCCGCATCAAAATCGAAACGCTTGATGCAGTAGCGCAAGCCGGACAGGGAATCCGAGGGGGGCAGGATTTTTTCCACTTCCGAGAGCCTGGCAATCACCGCCAGGTTGCTGGCGTCAAGCATCTCATCCATCTCCGACAAAAGGGCCGCCAGCCGCTCCCCGTCTACGTGTGGACCGGCTTCGGGTGACGCCGGCGTTTGCGGTGAAGCCGCCGGCTCCGGCAGCCGTACCTCGGACGGCAGACACTTGCCGATCTCCTCAAACAGCAATCGGAATTCGATCGGCTTGGGGATGTACCCGTCAAACCCCTTGGCGACCATCCGCTCGCTCTCTCCCGTCATGGCATGGGCGGTCACCGCCAGGATCGGCGTACGCCGGCCGAGTCCCTCCTCCATGCGCCGGATGGCCTGCATGGCTTCGATGCCGCTCATTCCGGACAGCTCGATATCCATCAGGATGAGATCGAAGCGCTCCTGCCCCGCAATCGACAGGACCTCCTCTCCGCTGGAGGATTCCACCACCGCATGACCGGCGAGCTTCAGGATGCGCGATACCACCAGCCGGTTGGTCTGCTGGTCATCCACCAGCAGAAAACGAAGCGGCATGCTCGTCCGGCGGATGAGTGCCGGACCGGTCTCCCCGGCTTCGTTGACCGGTCTCTCGGATTCCCGGACGGCAAAAGGGACTTCCAGGAAAAAGGTGCTGCCGGCGCCCGGCATGCTTTCCGCCCAAACCCTGCCTCCCATCAGTTCCGCCATGCGGGTGCAGATGGACAGACCGAGCCCCGTGCCCCCGTAACGACGGGTAGTGGAGCTGTCCGCCTGGGTGAACGGCTCAAAAATCCGGGACAGCATCTCCGGCGGGATGCCGATTCCCGTGTCGGTTACCGCGAACCGCAGGATCCGCTTTTCTCCGCCGTTATCATGGACTTCCACCGCGATCCGGATTCCGCCGTCGTTCGTAAACTTGACGGCATTTCCAAAAAGGTTGAGCAGGATCTGCTTCAGGCGGAGCGGATCCCCGACCAGATGCTCGGGCACTTCCTCAGGCACGTTGAGTGCCAGGCGAAGCGCCTTGCCCTGAATCAGCGGGGCCTGCATCCCGATTACCTCCTGAAGAAGGGCCCGCAGGCCGAAATCGCGCTGTTCCAGCTCCATCCGCCCCGATTCGACCTTGGAGAGATCGAGAATGTTGTTGATCAGGGAGAGCAGACTGTCGCTGGAAGATCGGATCGCCTGCAGGCATTCCTGCTGATCCTCCGTCATGGGAGTGAAAGCCAGCAGCTGCACCATGCCCAGAATACTGTTCAGGGGGGTGCGGATCTCGTGGCTCATGTTGGCCAGAAACTCGCCCTTGGTACGGCTGGCGGTTTCCGCCAATTCCCGGGCTTTTTCCCGCTCCCGCTCGAATTCCTTGCGGTCGGTGATGTCGAGATTGTACCCGAACCAGAGAATGCTTCCATCGGGCTGGGCTTCGGGTGTGGCGTGAGCCCATCGCCAGCCGACCGGGCGGCCGGGCAGCTTTACGCGGTACTCGATCTCCATGGGAGCCATGCTCTCGGCGGAAACCCTCAGCTTTTCCGCAAACAGGATCAGGTCCGACGGAAGGATATGACGCACAGCCGGGCGGATATCCTCGCGAACCTGCTCCGGCGTGCAGCCGAAGAGATCCCGTATGGCTTCCGTCGCAAACGGCGCGGAGTAGGACCCGTCGGGCTTTCTCCGGAACTGGAAGATCATTCCGGGAAGCTGATCGCCGAACTTCAGCAGAAGCGCGTGGCTCCTGCTGATTTCCTCCCCGGTTCGGAGCACTTCGGTGATATCGGTGTTGGATCCGTACCAGCGTGTGATGTTCCCCTGTTCGTCCCGAACCGGAAGGCCGCGGACCAGGAAGGACCGATAGACGCCGTCCGCGCGGCGCAGCCGAAGCTTCACTTCATAAAGGCGTCCGGTGCGCATCGCCTCCTGCATGGCATGGAGAGTCGTCTCCCGATCCTCCGGGTGCAGCGCCTTGAACCAGCCACTTCCGAGCGCTTCCGCGAGGCTCATGCCGGTGAACTCCAGCGCGGTCCGGTTGCAGAAATCGAGAGAGCCGTCCGGCAGGGCGGACCATATCAGGCTGGGCATGGTTTCGACCAGCGTGGCAAACTCCACCTCCTTTTCCCGGAGTCTCTTTTGTGACTGCAGCCGTTCGATGGCTCTTCCCAGGCGGTAGGCGACATTATTCAGGAGAAAATGCTCTTCCTTCATAAACGGGCCCATCCACCGCGCCGGCTTTTCCTGCAGGTAGCAGACTTCCACCGTGCCCTCCAGGCGCCCGCTGACGGTCAGATCGTAGGAAAGCTTCCATTCCGTCTCGCGGAAGGCGGCGGTGGGGAACTCGAGGCCGAAACAGCGGATCCGGGCAGAGGCTGCCTCCGGATAAAAGAAGGCCGGCGGTAAGAGGTTGGCAACCGTCTGCAGCATGCTTTCCATGGAATCCGGGTCCCCGATTACCTCGGTGATGGCATAGAGGCACCGGAGCTCCTTGACGCGCTCCCGCAGGGCCTCTTCCGCCTGCCGGCCCCTTTCCGCTTCTTCTTCAAGAGCCCGGATCCTGTCTTCCAGCTCTGCCACCGTCGGCTGATTCCCCATCCCGGATTATCCCTTGGGCTTGCTACCCGATCTCATCGCTTTTTCCGAAAAATTACTGGAGCAGAGCGGTTCTTTTCCAGCTCCGCCCGCGTGTTTTCCCCATCGCCTCCCCAGCCGGATCTGAGTGCGCCCCCCGCCTGCCGCCGATGGTTGCCGTCAATTCTATCGTAAGAAAGCTTATTTGCCGCAAAGATAAGTCTTATTTTTAAACTTTCTTCCTGATCTTCCCGTCTTCCTGTGAAAAGACGGGAGTCACAGGAAGAAAGGAAGGACGGAAAGAAAAGCGGAAAGCCTTGTCGAATGAAGATGGTGACTTTCTCCGCTTCCGGATTTCCGACTTTTTTCGCTCCCTATTCCGGCTGGTCGAGGACTTCGCGAACGCTGGAAGCCAGAACCGCCAGCGAAAATGGCTTCGGGAGAAAGTGCACCCCTTCATCCAGCACGCCGTGCTGGGCGATGACATCCGCTGTATACCCGGAGATGAACAGGGTTCTCATCCGCGGATATCGGTCCAGCAGAAGCTGCTGCAGATCCTTTCCATTCATCTCCGGCATGATTACGTCGGAAACCAGCAGGTCGATGGCGGCACCTCGATCCTTCGCTATCCGGAGCGCTTCCCCCGGTGTATCCGCTTCCAGAACCCTGTACCCCTGTTTTTCGAGCATGAATTTGGCGGTTTTCAGAATGGCCGGCTCGTCTTCCACCAGGAGGATGGTTTCGCTGCCTTTTTTGGAGGCAAGCACCGGCGCTTCCGCCGGGGGCGGCGCAACGGCCTCCGCAGAGCGGGGAAGATAGACATCCATGACCGTGCCCTTCCCCGGCTCGCTCTGAACCCGGAGGAAGCCGCGGTTCTGGGTGACGATGCCGAACACGGTGGCCAGGCCCAGGCCCGTGCCTTCGCCGACTCCCTTGGTGGTATAGAACGGCTCGAAAATATGGGACAGGGTTTCCTTGTCCATACCGCACCCGCTGTCGGCGACGCTCAGCCTTACGTATTCTCCCGGGGAGCAGTCCGGGTAAGCCTCGCAATCGGAGGGGCCGAGGACGCAATTGCGGCCTTCCATACCGATCTGCCCCTTGTCGCGGATGGCATCCCTGGCGTTGACGCAGAGGTTGACCAGGATCTGATGGAGCTGGGAGGGATCGATCCGGATCGCCCAGAGGTCGGCCTGCGCCTGCCAGGTCAGCCGGATGTCCTCGCCGATCAGCCGCTGCAGCATCTTGCGCATGGCGGATACCGTCCCGTTCAGGTCCACGGCCTGCGGCGAGATGGTCTGCCGGCGGGCAAAGGCCAGCAACTGCCTTGTCAGGTCGGCGGACCGCTCCGCCGCCGACCGGATCTCATTCAGGTGATCGCCGAGAGGATGGCGGGCCTCTATCTCTGCAAGGCAGACTTCGGTCTGGCCGAGGATGACGCTGAGCATGTTGTTAAAATCGTGGGCTACGCCGCCGGCCAGGCGTCCGATGGACTCCAGCTTCTGGGATTGGAAAAGCTGCTCTTCCAGCTTCTTCTTCTCCTCCTCGGCCTTCTTCCGCTCGCTGAGGTCCCGGGCAAAGGCGCACAGCACCTCCTCGCCGTCGAAGAGAAAATAATTGGCGGCCACCTCCACCGGGATCACCCGGCCGTCCCGGGCGCGGTGCACGGATTCAAACCGCAGGCTGCCCCTGGTCCGCAGCACCGGAAACACCGCCCTTTCCCAATGCTCGGGATCGAAGAGGGGATCCAGCTCGGCGACCGTCATCCGTAGCATTTCCTCCCGCGAGTAACCGAGAAGACGGCAGGCCGCGGGATTTACGTCGGCGATCCGGGCGCCGGAAGCGATCCAGTAGACGGCGTCCGAAGCCGCTTCCACGCTGGCCCGGGTCATGCGAAGCTCTTCCATGATCCGCTTGCGCTCGGTAATATCGAGCAGGGTCACCAGGATGCGCGACCAGTTGTTGCGGTGCTCCGGCAGCACGGCGACATACAGGGCCAGAAGGATTTTTTTCCCTTTGCGGTTGACGACCGGTATTTCCGCCTGGAAGTCCGTGGCTCCCTTCGCCAGGGCCAACAGCTCTTCGCGGAAGACGGCCAGGGATTCCCGGGTAAAATAGCCGGACAGATTCCGGAGCACATCGTCCCGGGAATCGGCCTGCAGCATCGAAACGGTCTGCCCGTTGAAGTCGCAGATTTTCACCAGGGCCGCCAGACGACCGACCTCCTCCGGGTGACCGAGGAAATACGCGCCGAAATCGCTCACGCCGCTGCGGGCCAGCTCGTCGAGGCGCCCCCGGACTGCGGAAAAATCCTCCTCCAGCAGAGAGACCGGCGAGTTTTCGAAGAGAGTCCGGAAGCGCGCTTCGCTTTCCCGCAGCCGGTCCTTTTCCCGGGAAAGCGCTTCCGTGCGCAGGCCCACTTCGCGGCGCAGGGTGCGGTTCCATAAAATGACGCCGCCGGTCACAGCCAGAAGAAGCAGGAAGGCGCCGAGAAAGCCGGCCCAGAGGCGCCAGTCGGCGAAAACGGTGTGCGGCGAGGTGTCGAACCAGCGCCTCTCGATTTCCTTCCTTTCTTCGGCCCCGATGGACGAAAGCCCTTTCTGGAGTATATCGCGCAGGACCGGCTCGGAGATCGAGGCCCCCATGGCCAGCCGATTGCTGAAGCCGGTTTCGCCGGCCACGGTCAGATTGGAAATTCCCTTCTGGGAAATCAGGTAGGTGACGGTCGCCAGGTCGAGGACGGCTGCATCCGACCTTTCAAAAGAAACATTCAGCAGGGCGGTGAGATCGTCGGCCACCAGGTCGGATACGAAGCCCAGCTTCCGGTCCAGCAGGTAGTCGGTGACGGCGTAGCTCTTCACCAGCGACACTTTCAGCCCCGAAAGGCGGTCTTCCCGCAACGGCTGCTCACGATCGTGCCGGGTGATGATCACGTTGGGGATGGCAATAAACGGCTCCGTGAAAGCGATGAATCTGCGCCGCTGGGGCGTGTTCGTCAGGGCGTTGACGATAAACCGCCCTTCTCCGGTGCGTACCTTCCCGAGCAGCTCATCCAGCGTCGGGAAGTAGATCCTGCGGAAATGGACGCCCAGCCTGGATTCCACCAGGAATAAATAGTCGTGCGTCAATCCGGCCGGCTGGGCATGGGCATCCAGAAAAGAAAAGGGTGCGTAGTTCAACTCGAAGGCGATGGCAATCTGATCCCGGTTTTGTTCCAGCCAGAGGCGTTCGGCCGGAGTCAGGAGGTCTCCGTTGCGGCCGCCCTGGGCGGCGGCGGCCGCTGCGAGAAAAAGCAGCAGGAGGGCAGCCGGCATAAAAAATCCGGCGGCCCGGCCGGGCGGCGGAACAGCGGCAGACATCCCCTGGCTTCGAGTCATTGCTTACCCCATGAATCGGATGGATCGGAAAAGTTCGGCAGGAATATTACCCCGAATCGCAAAACAGAGAAAAGAAGCAGGCGCAGAGGAACCGGACCCGGATTCGCCGTTGCCCGAGAAAACCGGCTTTCAGGAAAGCCCTGAAGGGTTTCCAGCAGGGCGGGGGGCGGGGAATCGCCTCAGGATCGCCCGCCAAACGCCGCGCGGAGGCGGGCCGCCCTGCGCATTGATTTCGGGAAAAGCGTCAGGTAAACTCCTCTAAGCCGTGAGAAACAGAAAAACGACATACCACACTTTGTGGCCGGCGCGGTGCCCGGGGATCCCGCCGTGCTGAGCCTTTTTACCCGGCGGGCCGACCAAGCGGACCGCTCCCTGTCGGCCGCTCTGGAAGACTACGTCGAGACCATATTCCGGCTGCAGGGCCAAACCTCCACGGTTCGTATCCGCGACATCGCCGCCGCCCGCGATGTAAGGCCTTCGCGCGCTTCCGCCGCCCTGCGGCAACTCGATGCCCGGGGACTGATCCGGCATGATCCGCACGGGCCTATATCCCTGACCCCGGCCGGATTGCAGGAGGCCCGGCGCATCCGGGCGCGGCACGAAGCCCTGATGCTGCTCTTCCGCCAGGTGCTGGGGCTCCCGGATGAGGAGGCCGAAGCGTGCGCCTGCTCCATGGAGCACAGCCTCGGCCGGCAGGGAATGGACCGCCTGACGCGGTTCCTGGAGTTCATCACCGTCTGCCCCCAGGGGCAATCGGCCATCCGAACCTTCCGGCAGTGCGACCTGGGCAGCGGCGAACAGAGGGGCTGCACCCGACGCTGCCTGCCCCCCCACACGGAGGACTGCCGCCATGCCCCCTTGAGCCTGGCCGACATGAGCCCGGGCGACCTTGTCGCCGTGCGCTTCGTAGCCGGCCGGGGAGCCGTTCGTCAGCGGCTGCTTGACATGGGTATCCTTCCCGGAGTGGCCATGGCGGTGGAGCGCGTGGCGCCCGCCGGAGGCCCCGTCTGGGTGGCCCTGCACGGCTACCAGCTCTCGCTGCGCCGCAAAGAGGCCCAAGCCATACTGGTGACCCGCTCCGGGAGCTCCGCTTGAGCGAAGCCGCCCGCCGATCGATCCGCGCGGTGCTGGCCGGCAATCCCAATTGCGGCAAAACCACGCTTTTCAACTGCCTGACGGGCAGCCGGCAGCGGACCGGCAACTACCCCGGGATCACCGTCGAAAAGCGTGAGGGACATTTCAGCCAGGACGGAGCGGAAGTCGAAATCCTGGACCTGCCCGGAACCTACGGCCTGATGCCGTTTTCCCCCGAGGAGCGGATCGCCGAGCAGGAAATCGTCCAGGGCGACCCCGACGTGGTGGTGCTGGTGGTCGACTCCACCACGTTGCGGCGCAGCCTGATCATGCTGGCCCAGGTCATGCAGACCGGCGCCCGGCTGGTCCTGGTCCTCAACATGGCCGACGAAGCCGAAAAGTCGGGGCAGCGCATCGACGTCCGGCTGCTCTCCTCGCTGATCGGCTGCCCGGTGGTGGAAACCGTCGGGCACCTGGGCCGCGGCATTGCGGAGCTCCGGGAGGCGATCGGGGAGGCTGCCAGGCGCGGCCAGCCGCCGCGCCGCCTGGTCCTGGGAGAGCGCATGGACGCCGCACTGCACCAGCTGGCACAGCGCCTGATCGCCGCGGGGCTCGGAGGAAAGCGCGCTCCGTGGATGGCAGCCCGGCTGCTGACCGGGAACCGGGACCCCGGCGACGAGCCGGGCCTGACAGGGGAATCCCTTTCTTCCCTGCGTGAAGAGGCGGCCCGCCTCCGGGCGCGCCTGGAATCCGAAACGGGCACCGACATCGGCATGGCGGTCATGCAGTGCTATTACGGCTTTGTCGACGGGCTGCTGCGGGAAGTCACCCTGCACCCGGCGCAAATCGACATCCGGGTGCTCTCCGACGCCATCGATGCCGTGCTGGTGCACCGCATCTTCGGCGTCCCCTTTTTCCTGCTGATGATGTACCTCCTGTTCTGGTTCACCTTCCGCGTGGGAGAGCTCCCGATGCAGTGGCTTTCCGACGGATTTGCCCTGCTGGGCGGCCTGGTGACGGCGCACTGGCCGGACGCGCTTCCGGAAACGCTGCAGTCGCTGCTGGTGGACGGGGCCATCGCCGGGGTGGGCGGGGTCATCGTGTTCCTGCCCAACATCGCCATGCTGTTCCTGGGCCTCGGCATCCTGGAAGACACCGGCTACATGGCGCGTGTAGCCTTTCTCACCGACCGGGTCATGCACCTCTTCGGCCTGCACGGCAAGAGCTTCGTGCCGATGATCACCGGCTTCGGCTGCAGTGTGCCGGCCATCATGGCCACGCGCACCCTGGAAAACGAGCGCGACCGCCTGACCACCATGCTGGTAGTGCCCCTGATCCCCTGCGGGGCGCGGTTCACCATCTGGATGCTGCTGGTTCCGGCGTTCTTTCCGGAAGCCTGGCGGGCGCCGGTGCTGATGGCCATCTATCTGTTCGGAGTGAGCATGGCGCTGGCCGCGGCCTGGCTGCTGCGCAAGACCGCGCTGGCCGGCGACGACGCGCCGTTCGTCATGGAGTTGCCCCCCTACCGTGCCCCGACCTGGCGCGGATTGCTGGTGCGCATGGCCGACCGCTGCTGGGCGTACCTGCGCAAGGCGGGAACCGTGATTCTCGGGGTTTCGATTCTCCTCTGGGCCCTGTCGGCATTCCGCTTCGACCCGTCCGGGCCCTTCCCGCTTTCACGGGTGGAAGCCGGCGCCGGAGGGGCGGAGGCCTCGCTGGCCGGCCGCATCGGACGGCTGCTGGAGCCGGCTACCGCCCCGCTCGGCTTCGATTGGCGGATCAACGTGGCGCTGCTCGGAGCCACGGCAGCCAAGGAGGTGGTGGTTTCCCAGATGTCGATCGTGTTTGCCATGGAGGGCGGGCCAGCCTCTCCCGACGAATCCGGGCTGCGCGAATCCCTGCGGCGCACCTATCCGATCCCGACCGCCGTATCGCTGATTCTTTTCCTCCTGGTCGCCCTGCCCTGCGTGGCCACGGTGGCCTCCACCCGCCGCGAGTCCGGCGGCTGGAAATGGGCCCTGTGGCAGCTAGGCGGCCTCACCGCTCTGGGCTACGTCCTGGCTTGGCTGGGAAGAATCGCCGCCGGACTGATCGCCGGCTGACGCCGGCCGGCGCACAACCCTTCCGGCTAGCGGCTTTCGAGCCCCTTGAGATAAGCCGCGGCGGCGGCCCGGCACTTGGGGCAGAAACCGAAACCGCTGCCGAAGGTCTCCTGGTGAAACCACTCGTCATCCCCCGCGCCGCAGAACATCAGGCATTCGGCGTGGGCCACGCCATGGCTGCCGGCCCCGCGGTGCGTGCACTGCGTGCAGAGTCCGGCTTCCGGAAATCCCGGATTGGGAAGGTTCTCATGATGAGGCAGACCCAGGAAATGGCCGAGCTCGTGGCGGGCGGTGTGCGCCAGGCTGTGCCGCGCGAACTTCCAGCCGCCGAAGGCCGCCAGGGTCGGATCCTGGCGCCGGTTTCGAAAGTGATAGTAGAGGCTCTGCACCATCCAGCCGTCGCGGAAGGAGGCCTCGCCGGCCGGGGGGCCGACCGAAGAGCCGTTGCCCAGGTCCCGGGGCAGCTGGTCGAGGGCTGCCGGAGTCAGGTAGTAGATGGCGGATCCCGAGAACCGGCTCTCCGTGGAACGCAGCGATGCGATGGCGGTTCCGATACATACGGAAGCCACAATCTCCCCTTTCCGGCAGCCGGCCAGGGCCGATCCCGCCGGCAGCGGGGCGGTATCGACGCGGAATCGGCGGGCGCCGAGCAGCCGGAGCTCCGCCTTCAGGGCGGCGGTCGTTTCCTCGATGATATTCCGGTCCACCTCCCGATCGGCCACCACCAGCAGGGTCAGGTCTCTCATCCAGTCGCAGCCCGCTGTTGTTTGCCGCCCTTTCTGCTCCCACGCCAGCCGGAACCGCTCCCGCGCTCCCGGCGAAGGGGCCATGGCCGCCTGCGTAAAGCCGATGCAGACCGGGAAAACAAGAAATGCCAAACGCCACAACATGATTTTGCCCCCCCATGCGGCCGGTTTTTTCTGAGCGAGAGGGCCGCAGCTTTATTTTTATACTCCAAGCGGAGCTCTTTTGCGAGCTCGCCCGGAAGGACAAGCCCGCAAAAAGTCTCAAAAACACCTCAAAACAAACTCACTAACGAAAACCGCTTAGAGTACAGCCTTCAGGCTGCGTGGCGCAAGCAGGTTTCCGCTTGTGCTCCGCAAGCTAAAGCTTGTACTCTGAACAAAGACTTTTTACGAGATTGTCCGGAAGCAAAAACACCTCAAAACAAACTCACAAACGAAAACCGTTTAGAGTACAGCCTTCAGGCTGCGTGGCGCAAGCAGGTTTCCGCTTGTGCTCCGCAAGCTAAAGCTTGTACTCTGAAC
>CAINFC010000028.1 GCA_903847975.1 uncultured Acidobacteriota bacterium
AAGACGATATGCTTCCCTCACCTCGGCGAATGGATTCGATAAATATATCGATCCCCCCCCCACTTGCTGTGAAGTTAAAGAACCTGGGCCAATCCGCTTTGTTCCCCCTGGATCAATGCGCTGCGTAACAGCCGGGTACCAAGAAAAGCCCACGCTCCTGTCCTACATTACGATAACTTATACCACCAGCAACTGTGAGCCACCTTCCATCTGGAGCCCAGGAAATCTGTCCCAATGTCTGTAAATCGGAAATTTTATGTTCCTCACCTCCTAAAGGAGAGACCGACCATATATCCGATTTCTTCGGTCCGTAGCGCCGAAAAGCAATCTTTTTGCCATCCGGTGACCAAGCCGGTTTATATTCTGCAGCTGGGTCTCTCGTCAACTGTAGAGCATTGGTTTCTCCGACTATTTTTACGTAAATATCCCAATTGTCTTCCTTATCACCATTCCAGCAAAACGCCACCTGTTGACCATCCGGAGAGAAACTTGGGTCAAGTTCGTAACCCGGATAAGAAGAGATTTGAACCAGGTTGGGCGGCGGTAACTTTGGAACAGAGTATTTCATGAACAGCCAACCAGCAACCATCAGAACAAACAAAGCGCTGGAGGCAGCCCATAACAGGATAGCAGGCTTTTGCCTGACGAGTTGCGAAGAGGTCGGAGAAGGATTCGAGTTGCTCTCCTCAATTAACTCCAACACGGCCACGCGAAGGTCGGCCATGGACTGCCAGCGCCGGTCAGGATCCTTCCGCAAACAGCGCGTGATCGTTTTGATGAAATCGCTGGATGTGCTCCCTGAGATCGGTTTCGGTTCTTCATGTAAGACAGCAGCAAGTGTGGACAAACTTGAATCACCCTGGAAAGCCCGTAAACCGGTCGACATCTCGTACAAAAGCGCGCCAAAACTGAAGATATCGGAGCGTGCATCCACCTTCTTTCCTTCGGCCTGCTCTGGCGACATATAGGCGACGGTTCCGATGATTACTCCTTCTTTCGTCGCCGCTTCCATCGGTGCCGTGTGGGATTCTTCCGAAGCCTCCTGTTCAACTAGCTTGGCCAGGCCGAAGTCGACAACTTTTACCAACCCTTTCTCGTCTACGATAACGTTGGCAGGCTTCAGATCCCGATGCACAATCCCCACGGAATGGGCACGTGCCAGGGCATCCGTAATTTGTATGGCGATCTTGAGCAGTTCGCTCAATCGCATCCCCTTGCTGGGGATCATTTGATCCAAGGTCTTGCCGGCCACGTACTCCATGGCTATGTAATCCACTCCGTCCTCCGACGAAATGTCATAGATGTGGACGATATTGGGATGTTGGAGTGCGCTGGCCGCTTTGGCTTCCCTCACGAAGCGTGCCTTACGCTCCGGATCGGAGGTTCGTTCCGGAGGCAGGACTTTAACTGCTACGAACCGATCCAGGTGCGTGTCACGGGCTTTGTACACAACTCCCATGCCGCCCTCACCCAATTTTTCGACAATGGTGTAATGTCCCAGCTTCTTTCCGATCATGCGGTACTAGTCCTCCCCCCAACAGCCATCTACACAGCATGGCTGACCAAGCCAATCGTGGAAAGAAAACGCGGGCTCGCGTTTTCCAACATGGACCGATTTTATCCATGTCCAAAGGAGGTGTCAATCAGGCTGAGACATCTATTCAAAAGTCTTTTGCAGGACAATCAATCGGTATCGGAATAATTATCTTTTTCTCACTATTTGTTTTCAAAGCATGACATTGAATACACAGACTTTGCAGATTTGTCACATCCAATCGTGGCCCACCGTTGGCAAGCGGTGTTACATGGTCCACGACCGTGGCTTGAAATACCCTCCCTGCGGCAGAACAGTTAGTGCACAGCGGATTGGATCGTAAATAGGATTTTCGAAGTACTCGCCATTTCCGGTCGTATCCCCGTTGATAAGCGGTCGGCCTGTCTTTGTCGTAACGTCGGCTGTTATAAACCGGTTGATGTTGATCACAAAAGCCAATCCGGTCCACCGTTACTTTGGGACATCCGGGCATTCGACAAGGTCGGGGAGCCATATAAGGCATGACAGCCGCCTTCAAGCCATAAGCACATAGGCCAAGCCGTGGGCGTGGATCTCCAGGCTGATCAGACTTTGTACCGCAGCCCGCAAGGTGAAATTCGTGGTGGTCACATCGTCGAACACCCAGACCACTTTGCTGATAAACTTGGATACCTCCGGTCGGATCTGGATTTCTCCATGTTTGGCATGTCGACCACGGCTGGTCTTATCCCAGGGCTCGAACATGCGCACCCATTCCACTCCCAATTGATGAGCTACATCTTGGGAGACAATATCCATGATGTGTGGCTTGTCAGCATTGCGCCTGCTTCGCGGAGGAACCGTAATGGCGTGAATGAAGCCGAGCCGATTGTTCTTCTCAAAATACTCCAGAAAGGACGGGATCATCTTGGCGGCCAACTTGTCCGGATTGGCGTCCTTGTCGACCACAATTTCCGCCCACTCTTCCGGACTGATGTAGCTTTTGCGCCGGAGTGCATAGCTGCCGAGACTTACTCGCTTGATGGCAAACGGCCCGTGGCTCCGGTTCGCATCCCGGGCTGCCTGCTGTGGGGAAATTTCTTCTTCCTTTTCCCCGGCTTCCGCCTCCCCGGAAAAGAACACCGCCGGCTTGATGATCTTCAGCGGCTTTCCCGCTTTGCGGGCCCGCTTGATCGTGTCCCAGGTGCCGCCGTTCTCTTTTTCCGTGAAAGCCACCAGCAAATTGCAATCATCCACAATTCGCTGGTTTCGATCGAAATATCGTTGGGTATACTCGAAGCGTTCCGAGCAGCCAGCCAGATCCGGGTGGTATTCGATCACCTTGAGACCGCGCTGGCGGGCATATTCCACGGCGGCCGAATCCACTCCTTTGGCGCCACCCGATACGATTGTTACCCCCTGGGGCATATCCCGGATGAACCATTCCACCAGTTTCAGCTGCGGGAAGGTTCTGCTGCCTACGATTCCGACTTTCAATAGACACCTACCTCGTGAAAAAGATGTAACCCCTGATTTCTTGTAAACGGCAGGCCGGTTTGGTTTCCGCTCACGGTGTTCCTCCCGTGAGCTTTTCTCTCTCTTTATGAATCATAGCATTTTGCGCTTTGTGGAATTATCCGAATTACTATGAAAGCCTCGTCTTTATTGATAAATATTTCCGGTCCATTCAATCGAAAAAACCCATACCCATATCCCAGTCCCGCAGTGGCCAAAGGTGGAAATCCAGCAGCTTCTGCCCAATTACGCACTTCACATGCTCGACTTCCTCGTTCCAGACGCTGCCGCTGGTCATCCCCAGGAATTTCATTGTCTTCCTTCGGGGCAGACCCAGCATGTGATGAAATACGAAGATGCTCCGCCGGCGGCTGTAAAGGTAGCGCTGCAACAGGTAAAACGACCCGCGCCAGTCGGAAGGATCCACACGGTCCAGGTGAAATGGGCTGGCGGTTCCATACGCCGAATAGTCAATAGCCTGAGACCCACGCCGGTAGCAACAGAAAGCCCGGTACTTCCTCAGGGCGTCATCAAATGTCCCACACCATAGGGTGATGTTTTCCTCGGACCAATCATCGGGCAGCTGTAATTCGGTTTTTATGGTAGATGTTTTCATTCAGGCCACCTTCGGTACCCGGCAGGCATTCTGTTTCCGATATTCTTTCCGCAGAACGACCAACAGTTTCCAAATCTTGTCCCGGACCCATTGCAAATCCAGCCCGGCGCCATCCGTCCACAGCTTAAGTCGGTCATTGGCACCCAGCAGGAAATCTCCGGCATCCTTCTTCCAACGCAATCGTTCGTTTACCTGGCTTTGAATTTCCGCTGAAGCATACTTTCCTGTTGCCTTCGCGGCTTTTTCCCATTCCTGCTCCCGAAACAGGACATCCTGGATCGCCTTTTTAATGATGGCCATTACCAGTCGAGTCTCCGGGGATGGTTCCGGGCATTGTTTCGCCAGACGGTCCATAAAGCCGTTCAGCAGAGTGGTTTGAAATTCCGATGGATCCATACGTTTGGTTTCCTTTGATTTCCCGCAAGCTCATTACACTCACTATCACTCGGGCTTCTCCGTCCGGGACCATTCTCTCGGCGGAGTCCTTCCAAATCCAACGATCGTCATCGAACAGCACCCCGCCCAGGGCGTCATAAAGCACCTTACGGGCGTTATCGATATCCAGGCACTTTACGGATTGGTCCCAACTGAGGGGATCAGCGGCTTGGCGCTTCTCCCAATCCTGCGGTCGCTTGGGATAGAGTTGAAGATGAACGGCTACCTTTCCGGCAATGGGATGTCGGAATCCGGCATATCGGACGGCTTGGGCCACTTGGTTTTTGTAGGCTTTTGCCTCTGGACTGACCACCGTCACCGGTCCTTTGAATCCTCGCAACATGTAGGTTCTCCAGTACCGATTGGCGCTGATAGGCCA
>CAINFC010000029.1 GCA_903847975.1 uncultured Acidobacteriota bacterium
AAGCGGCTACCGGTCTTCCTCCGGGTTTCGGGCCGGCGAAGCGGAGCCTCCCGGTTCTTCCGGCTCGGGCCCGGCAGAGGGGAGATCCGGCAGGGGCGGCATGGGGACCGGAGGGACGTAGCCCGGCTGGGGATAGGCAGGCGACATCGTCCGGTCCTTGAATAGAGAGGCGGCCAGTACTCCACCCAGAGCGGCAAACAGCGAAAAGAAGAAGATCGTGGTGAAAAATTTGATGAGGACAAACATCAGCCCCAGGCTCTGGCTGTTTTCCAGAAATTTCCGGAGCATTTCCGCCGCTTCCGGATTCTGATCTCCGAGCAGGTCCGAAATTCTTTCGGCTGCCTGGCCGGAAGCCGCGCCCCCCAGCTTCTGCAGAATGAAGGTCAAGGGAAGGCTGATAGCCGTCTGGGCGAGTCCCCCCACCAGGCCGGTCAGTGCGCCAAGGACAGATCCGGAACCGGGCGTGAGCCGGACTTCCGGGTTGCGGCGCCAGAGCCAGGCAGCAAAGCCGCCTGCCACGGCGTATAGCGAACAGCAGGAGCATACGTTAATGAAGCTGAAGGGCGGCATGGCGGTCAATACCCCGAAAAGTAAACCGGAGATCAGGACAGGCTGCAGCATGTTGTTTGAATTCATAAAGTAACTGCTCCTTGCTGTTTTCGGGAAAATTCCTCGGACACCTCCCTGGCTCCCAGGTGGGCATAAGGTGCGAAAAGAAGCCCGAAGAAAAAGCCGCTTAGAAAGCGGGTCCAGTGAGTCTGGACGTTCGGGAAGAAAAAGGGCGAAAAGGCATCCAGCGCCAGCAGTCCCAGGCTGATCCACAGCCATCGCCGGTCAGGAAGGCAGGACCGGCGGACCGATTCGAATCCGAGTGCAGCCGTCCAACCCAGGGTAAACCCGGAAAGCATTCCCAGGCATCGGGCGCAAATCGGAAGAGGGTAACCCAGCCAATGGAAACAGCGGTCGGGGATCTGGTGGCATATCGGGCGAAGAGAAGCGTGAAGCAGCGCTCCTGCCGCATTCCATCCCTCCGAGAACAGGATGGAGGGAAGGAGAATCAGGCACCACGAAAAAGTCAGAAATGCGACAGAATAAAAGGCCAGGCGGCTACCGCACCAGAAGCGAATTTTTACCATGGGGTTCCTGTCTCCGAAACAATTTTATCATGAGCTCCAGACTCGGAGATTCCCTTAAGCCGGATGCAGCAGCGGGAGGTGGTCCGCCTGGACCGCCGATCCGAAAAACAGGGTGGCCCGCTCCTGGAAAAGCTCTTCGGTCTCGGTGGTCAGGAAACGGCGGAAACCTGCCTTGCGTATCCGGTCATCCATTTCCGGGTGCCTTCGCAGATAGTCCGTGAGGCTTTCCGATACGATCCGGTCCTGGGAAATGATGGCGACGTCTGACGGGACGAATTTCCGTATGCTTTCCAGGAGCAGGGGATAGTGGGTGCAGCCCAGCAGCAGGGTATCGATGAGGGGATCTCTGCGCAGCAGGTTGCGGACGTTTTTTTGGATGAAGTAGTCTGCGCCCTCGTTGCCGTACTCCAGGTTCTCAACCAGCGGAACCCAGAGTGGGCAGGCTTCCTGGGTGGTGATCACCTCCGGGTAAAGCTTTCTGATTTCCAGGACGTAGGACTCCGATAGAACGGTACCCGGCGTGCCCAGGATGCCGATGTGGCCGGAACGTGTGTGGCGTCCGATCTCTTCCACCGTGGGACGAATGACCCCCAGAACCCTTCGGTCGGGATCCCAGCGGGGGAGGTCCTTTTGCTGGATGGTGCGCAGAGCCTTGGCGGAAGCGGTGTTGCAGGCCAGGATCACCAGGTGGCAGCCCATTCCGAACAGTGCCCGGACCGCTTCCGCCGTATATTCATAAACAACCGGGAAAGACCGGGAGCCGTAAGGGGCGCGGGCATTATCCCCCAGGTATAGAAAATCATATTCCGGAAGCCGGGAAACCAGCTGCCTCAGTACGGTCAGGCCTCCATAGCCGGAATCGAATACCCCAATGGGCCCGGGGGCCGCACCGGACCGGTCAAGCGGTGGCAGGCTCATTGATTATGGTTGGTCGTTTGGGCCGGCCGGAAATGTCCATTCCATTTCCAGCGGTTTGGAGCTGGGGAACGATACCGATCGGGACCCCAGCGAAACCTCCACCTTTCCTGGCGATCCCTTCATGCGGATAGGCTCCTGCGGGTGGCGGGCGTGAAAAATATTGGCCAGACAGAAAGCTTTTTCCCATCCGTCCCCCCGCTGGTAGTTCCAGACCTCATCCGGCTGGGCCAGTCGTCCCCCATCGTAAATGGATTCTTCCGGCAGGCCCTGGAGGTGGGCCAGGAGCTGTTCCTCGCGCCAGGCGGAGGCCCCCAGGATGGATACCGGGTTCCGCTCCAGGGCGGCCCGGATGAAAGGCGTCCACCGGCTGCGGGTTAGGTCGCGATAGGCGTAAAAGGCCAGGTCCACGGTCGGATTTACGGCGCGGCAGGATTCCAGAGCTTCGATGATTTCCTCGCGCTTCATCCCCAGATGCAGCGGAATGGCCGGAGCCGGGCAGAAAGTCTTCTGCTGCCCGTCGGGCAGCCGGGGCTGTAGCCGGGCAAACTGAGCCAGGGAGGAAATAATGTCCCGGGAACGGGCGCACTGGCAGTCGAATGCGGAAACCAGCCGGGCGACGTCCTCCTCCTTTTTTAAGTCGATGCTTTGATCCCGAAAGAAATCGTCGAATCGATTGAGCATCAGTCTCCCTGGAAGAGGGGCGGAAAAGAATTCGTCCTCGTCGATTTCGGCCAGAAGCTTGTCCCGCGTGGCATCGCTCACTTTGAAGTTGCTGGAGTGTTCGTACTGGTACACTTTTTCGGCGGGAATGTAAAGAAGTTTCCCGTGAAGCGCATGGCGGATCTGGAAGCACTCCTGCAGCGGCCGGTTCTGGCGGAGGAAATTCGACAGGGTTTCCATCTGGATCTCGGTGGAGAGAAAGGAGTGCAGCTTGTGGCGGAACCGCTCGTAGGCCGAAGGCTGGATCGTGGCATCCGGATAGAGCACATGAATGAAGCCGGTCGAATGGGATACGATGGTCACTTCTTCATGGCGAAGGGCCCGCTGCGCCTTCTCGGTGAGCTCCGTTCCGTTGAACCACATGTTCTTGGTGACCAGGCGGCGATTGTTGGTCAGGATGCCGTCCGCCGCGTCGATGAAGTTCTGGGAGTGGAGCGGTGTGGCAATCAGAAAAATGTCTTCCAGGGGGATCCCGCAGAGCAGAAACATGGCAGCGGCGTAAAGGGTGGAAAGAGAGACGCATTCCCCCGCGCCGATGCGATATCCCGGCTTGTGGCGGAACGCATCCATGGCCTCCACGGTTTCTGTTTTCCAGTAGGGAATAATGTTGGAATCGTACTTGTCCAGGCCGAAATGCCGTCGGATATCCAGGCTGAAATAATGCTTGTCTCCTTCATATCCGAACAGGGCGTTGCTTTTTTGCAGCACTTCCTCCGGCATCCAGCGGCGGAAACGCTCGATCTCCCTTTCTTTGGTCGTCAGCCCCCAGGTGTCCAGATCCAGGTTGAACTCGTAGTGATCGATGATGTACTGCTTGAGCCGTAAAACCCGGCGGTAGGGAGTGAGCTTGTCCATTTTGGCAAACCAGGGGTCTTCCTTCCACTTCCAGATTTTCGGGGACATGATATTGGCGAGGACCAGGCTGTACAGCAGCTCCGGAAATACAAAAATTTCCATGTCCGAAAGGGTGATGGCCGAAGAATAGCATTCCAGCCGGTCTTCTGCGATTTCGGGGCAGTTCATGATGATCTGATTTCCTTGGGAAAATCTGCAATCCGTCAAGGGAAAGCGGCCGCTCCCCCGTCCTCAGTGGCGGGCCCAGGCCTTGGACCGCTGGAGCGCCCGGGCCCACTCCCGGCGCATCTGCAGTCGCTGGGCGGGTTTCAACCCGGGGCGATAGGAGGCGGCCTTCTGCCAGAGGGTGGCAATTTCCCGGGTGTCTTTCCAGTAGCCGACGGCCAGGCCGGCCAGGTAGGCCGCCCCGAGCGCGGTGGTTTCGAATATTTTGGGGCGGATGACCGGCGCTCCCATGAGGCCGCTTTGCAGCTCCAGAAGCAGCGAGTTGCGGCTGGCGCCTCCGTCGGCCCGCAGCTCTCGGATACGCAGGCCCGAATCCTTCTCCATGGCCTCCACGACGTCACATACTTGCTGGGCGATGGATTCCAGAGCGGCCCGTGCGATATGTGCCGGCCTGGTCCCGCCGGTGATGCCGATCAGCAGGCCCCGGGCATCCGGATCCCAGTGCGGAGCTCCGAGCCCGGCAAACGCCGGCACCAGGCTCAGCCCATCGGAATACTCCACCTGGCGGGCCAGGTCCTCAATCTCTGATGCCTGGCGGATCAGCCCCAGGCTGTCCCGCAGCCACTGAACCAGCGCTCCGGCGATGAAAACACTCCCTTCCAGGGCATATTCGATACGGTCTCCCAGACGCCAGGCAATGGTGGTAAGCAGCTGGTTTTTGGATGCCACCGGCTTGCTGCCGGTGTTCATGAGCAGGAAGCAGCCGGTTCCGTAGGTGTTTTTAACCATTCCGGGCCTGGTGCAGGCCTGTCCGAAAAGGGCTGCCTGCTGATCTCCGGCAATTCCTGCCAGCGGAATGGCGGAGCCGAACAGCCGGGTATCTCCATACCGGTGGCTGGAAGGCAGAACCTCCGGCAGAGTCGTTTCGGGAATGCGGAAAAGTTCCAGCAGCGAAGGATCCCACTGTCCGGTTTTCAGGTTGAGCAGCATGGTGCGTGAGGCGTTGCTGGCATCGGTCACGTGCAGGGTATGCTCGGACAGTTTCCAAGCCAGCCAGCTGTCGATGGTTCCAAAGGCCAGCCGGCCGGATTGCGCCGCTCTTTGGGCTCCGGGAACATGCTTGAGGATCCATTCCAGCTTGGTGGCCGAAAAATAGGGATCGGTAACCAGTCCGGTTTTGCGACGGATCTGTGCCGACAGGCCTTTTTTTCGAAGTTCAGCGCAGCGTGCCGCCGTACGGCGGTCCTGCCAGACAATGGCATTGCAGATCGGAGCGCCCGTCTTCCGGTCCCACACCACGGTGGTTTCCCGCTGGTTGGTGATGCCAATGGCTGCGATGCGGTCAGCGGTAATGCCCGCCTGCTGGATGGCCTCTCTGGCCATGGCGTACTGGGTTTCCCAGATCTCCTCAGGGTCATGTTCCACCCAGCCCGGTTGGGGGTAGTACTGACGGAATTCCTTTTGGGCTACCGAAATAATATCGCCAAGACGGTTGAATAGGATGGCCCGGGAGCTGGTAGTGCCCTGGTCCAGGGCCAGTACCAGGGAGTTTTTATCTCTGCTGCCATTTTCGGTCATAGCTGGTTCTCTTTCCTTAGTTATCGGAGCCTGAACTTTCCTGAAGATTATGGGATCAACTCGGGTTGAAAGCAACGCTTCCGTGCAAAAAACTGGATGGCACTTGACCTGGATCCGACCGGCGGATTAAGATTCGAGCTTTTCGGAAAACAATAACGACGAACGGACCGGAAGAACCTGCTTGGCTCCTTCTTATTTCTCCGTGTCCTTTTATGCTGAAAACGAGGTCCCTTAATGAAAGAAAAAACTCTAAGTATTATCAAACCGGACGGAATCAGGGCGAATCTGATCGGAAAAGTACTGAGCCGGCTGGAAGAGGCCGGCTTGCGGGTGAAAGCGATGAAAATGCTTCATCTGACGAAAAAGGAAGCCATGGGCTTTTATGTGGTTCACAAGGAAAGGCACTTTTATGAGAGCCTGACCTCCTTCATGTCGGAGGGGCCGGTGCTGGTAATGGTCCTGGAAGGGGAAAACGCCATCCAGGTGCTGCGCGGGGCGATGGGAAAAACCAATCCCAAGGATGCCGATCCCGGAACCATACGCAGGGATTTTGCAGAAAGCCTGGAACGCAACATAATTCATGGTTCCGATTCGCAGGATTCGGCGCAGTACGAAATCGGCTACTTTTTCAATGCCCTGGAAATCATGTCCGACTGAATATTTTCCGGGCAAAAGCATTCTGAAAAAAAAGCCGGCTGGACGAATCCAGCCGGCTTTTTTGTTGCCTGCCGAATGCGGCCCTAGTCGTTAGGGAACAAAAACGAAATGGGCTCGCCGGTTCTGCGACCAGGCCGATTCGTCATGACCCACGACAAAAGGTCGCTCCTTGCCGTAGCTGATCACTTCCACGACGCGGTCTGCGGGGAGACCCAGGGACACCAGGAATTCCTTGGTTCCCACGGCACGCCGGTCTCCGAGCGCCATGTTGTACTTGGTGGTTCCGCGCTCGTCGCAATGACCTTCGATCCGGATGCGAACCTGAATGCCTCGCTCCGCTTCGATCTTCTTAAGCCACTGGATATTATCCTGAAGAACCTTTTGGGCATCCCCACGGATATTATGCTTGTCGTAATCGAAGAAAATATCGTTGAAGGAGGACTTGAACAGTTCCGCGACCGGAGTCAACGGAGTTACCACGACTTCCACGCTGTTCTGGGAAGTTCCGCCGGGGCCTCGGGCGTAGGCGGTATAGGTCGTTGTATCCCTGGGGCTTACCGTTCTCCTCCCGGATGCGCTGACTTGACCGATGCCCGGTTCGACCCTGACTTCCGTAGCGTTTTCGGATTCCCATTCAATAACAGCCGAGTCGCCTGCTTTAATATTCCTGGGATTGGCACGGATAACCACTCTCGGCAGCAGGGGTTTCGGAGTGACGGTCAGAGTTGTACTGGCCTCGGCGCTGCCGCCGGGTCCCGTGACCTTCAGACCATAGGTGGTTGTGGTGTTGGGATTGACGGTTTTGGTGCCGCTCGGTTCAACCGTTCCCAATCCGGTAATGGCTGCGGACTGGGCGTTGGTGGAACTCCAGGTCAAGGTCGCGGACTGCCCCTGCTGAATGGTTGCCGGACTGATGGAAATATTGGCCGTCGGAACAGGCGGTGGCGGTGGCGGCGGCGGTGCAACTTTCTTCTTACAGCAGCCGCCGGCAGAGAAGACAAGCAAGGCGGCGAGGCAAATCAACAGAGCATAGGACAATCGTTTTTTCGTCATCAGGTCCTCCTTCCTATAAGCTTTCATTTCAAATGGACTGGGATGCGGGATGCTGCTCCCGAATCTTGTTTATAAATTCTCCCCTTTTGCGGAAGAAACATTTCATGGGATGGATTCTTGCCGCACATGGAAAACGAATAAAATTTTTATGCCAAACGGGACGAAACAGCCCTTTTCGTGGGCCTCCGCCCATGCGAAAACATTTTACCCCAGTTGCCAAATTAGTCAAAGGATAAAAGAAAGAAGATTGGTACTTAATTTTTCAAACCAACTCACCGGATCTCGCGGGTTTCCCCTGGATGATTTCGAAAAACCGGATTCTTCATTCGGTTCTGCCGTTCCGATGGGGATGGAAGAATCGGGCCCATCAACCACTTGTGCATCCAGGACAACCCGGTAAAAAGTGACAATCTCCCGACGACAGGCCATTCCGCTTTTCTTCCCGCTCTTCCTTTCTTCCTGTGAGCCCTATTTTTTCACAGGAAGAAGGGCAGATCAGGAAGTAAGAAAGAAGCAGTATCCAGGATGATCTCGTTAAGGTCGCATAGGGGGCCTGAAAAAAAAAGAGGGGCACGGCGAACCGTGCCCCTGATTCGGGTTGGATGGGCAACCGGATGGTACCAGGCCTTCCGTGATGCCGTCCGGCTTTCTACTTCTTTCCCTTTTTAGGAGCCGGCTTCTTCGCTTTGGACTTGGCAGCCACCGGCTTGGCGGCCGCGGCTTTTTCCTTGGCGATTTCCACGGCCACCTGGGCGGCGGCCAGCCGGGCGATGGGTACGCGGAACGGAGAGCAGCTGACGTAGTTCATCCCGGCTCGTGCGAAGAATTTCACGGATGCCGGGTCCCCGCCATGCTCCCCGCAGACGCCCACCTTCAGGTCCGGGCGCATGCCCCGGCCCAGGTCAATTCCTACCTTGACCAGGCGTCCGACGCCGTCCTTGTCAATGGTGGCAAAGGGATCTTCCGGAATGATCTTCTTCTCAATATAGTCATTGAGGAATCCGCCGACGTCGTCACGGCTGAATCCGAAGCTCATCTGGGTGAGGTCGTTGGTGCCGTAGGAGAAGAACTGGGCAATCGAAGCGATCCGGTCGGCCACCAGGGTGGCGCGGGGGATCTCGATCATGGTACCGAAGAGGTAGGGAATTTTCTTCATTTTGAACTTGGCCAGAACTTCCCCGTAAACCTTCTCTACGATGGCCAGCTGGTTTTTCAGCTCGGTTTCCACGCAGACCACCGGAATCATGATTTCCGGCAAGGGCTTCTTACCCTCCCGGGTCAGCTCCGCGGCCGCTTCAAAGATGGCGCGCACCTGCATTTCGGTGATTTCCGGATAGGTAACCCCCAGGCGAACGCCGCGGTGGCCCATCATCGGATTGCTCTCGTGCAGGGAGTCGGCCCGCTTGTTGAACTCCTCGGCGGAAATACTCATGCTCTGCGCCAGCTTTTCCCGCTCTTCCTCGCGCGTGGGGATAAACTCATGCAGAGGCGGATCCATCGTCCGAATGGTAACCGGCAGCCCGTTCATGGCTTTCAGGGTTCCCTTGATGTCGCTCTTGCAGTGCGGGAAAAGTTCGGCCAGGGCGCTGCGCCGCTCCTTTTCGTTGCCGGAAACGATCATTTTCCGAAGCTTGAACAGGGGCTCCTCGGATCCTTTGCCATAGAACATGTGCTCAATGCGGAACAGACCGATGCCTTCCGCTCCGAAAGCCCGGGCGCGGCTGGCGTCGTCCGGCGTATCGGCATTGGTGCGCACGCCGATGGTGCGGATCTGGTCGCACAGCTTCATGAAGGCATTGAAGTCCGGGTTTTCTTCCGCTGCCTTTTTCATCGGCAGCGTTCCTTCATATACGTATCCTTTGGATCCGTTCATGGAGAAGGAGTCGCCTTCCTTGAAAGAGCGTCCGTCAACGGTCATCACCCGGGAGGCGTAGTCGATGTGCAGGGCGCCTGCGCCGACGATACAGCACTTGCCCCAGCCGCGGGCCACCAGAGCCGCATGGCTGGTCATTCCGCCGCGGGCGGTCAGGACCGCCACGGCCGCGCGCATCCCTTCAATGTCCTCGGGATTGGTTTCTTCCCGTACCAGGATGACCTTCTTGCCCTCCTTGGCCCAGGCCACCGCATCTGCGGCGGAGAAGACAATCTGCCCGCAGGCTCCGCCCGGACCGGCCGGAAGGCCCTTGGCAATAGGAGCTGTGGCCGCTTCTGCTGCCGGATCCAGAATGGGATGAAGCAGCTCGTCCAGCTGGGACGGAGAGACGCGCATCACCGCCTCTTCCTTGGTAATCATCTTTTCCTTGCACATGTCCACGGCCATTTTTACCGCCGCGGGGCCGTTGCGTTTGCCGACCCGGCACTGCAGCATCCAAAGGCGTCCTTCCTGGATGGTGAATTCGATATCCAGCATGTCGCGGTAATGCTTTTCCAGGCGCCGCTGAATGGCATCGAGTTCCTTGTAGGTCTTGGCCATCGCCTTTTCCAGGGAGGGCAAGCCCTTGCTCAGTTCGCTGCGGGTGGTCTCATTGATGGGATTGGGGGTGCGGATGCCGGCGACCACGTCTTCTCCCTGGGCGTTGGGCAGCCATTCCCCGTAAAAGTGCTGGTCCCCGGTGGAGGGGCTGCGGGTGAAGGCCACGCCGGTGGCGGAGGTATCGCCCATGTTGCCGAAAACCATGGCCTGCACGTTTACGGCCGTGCCCCATTCATCGGGGATTCCTTCGATGCGCCGGTAAGAAATGGCCCGGCGTCCGTTCCAGCTGGAGAAAACCGCGCCGATCGCACCCATCAGCTGTTTGACGGGATCGTCGGGGAAGGCCACGCCCAGGACTTCCTTCACCTTGGCTTTATAAATTTCAATCAGCTGCCTGAGGTCTTCGGCGGTCAGGTCGGTATCCAGCTTGTAGCCTTTCGCCACCTTCATTTTGTGCATCTCTTTTTCGAGCTGCTGGCGGATGCCTTTGCCCTCGGCGGGCTCCAGGCCGGCGGCCTTTTCCATGACCACGTCGGAATACATCTGGATCAGCCGGCGATGGGAGTCGTAGACGAAGCGGGGATTGCTGGTCTTGCGGGCCAGTCCCTCGCGGGTCTTGGTGGTGAGACCAACGTTGAGCACGGTCTCCATCATGCCGGGCATGGAGCTGCGCGCTCCGGAGCGGACCGAAAAGAGAAGGGGATTGGCGGTGTCGCCGAACTTCATCCCGGTTTCCTTTTCCACGTAGCTGACGGCTTTCAGAACGCTCTCCTGGAAACCCTGGGGATATTTCTTCTTGTTGGCATAGTAGTAGGTGCACATTTCCGTGGTAATGGTAAAACCGGGGGGGACAGGAATTCCCAGGGTTCCCATTTCCGCCAGATTGGCGCCCTTGCCGCCAAGCAGATTTTTCATTCCGGCGTTTCCTTCATTCTTGGTACCGCCGAAAAGATAGATGAACTTTTGCATGAAATCCTCCGTTAAAAAAGTTGATTACAGTTACGTATTAAGCCGGATCTTCTCCCCGCAATCAGACAGGAACGGGAAAGAAAACCAAACAGGCATAGAAAAAAACTTCAGGAGCGGGTCGCCTCCCCATCCATGACGATTTCGGAAATGTCGCCCACCAGCAGAAAGAGCGCCGAAAGTTCGCGCAGCAGGGCCAGCCGGTTTTCCCTCAGATTGGTCTCCGGGGCCATGACCAGGACCTGGTCAAAAAAGCTCTGCACGGCAGGCCGCAGCTGGGCCATGCCTTTCAGCGCCTGGAAATATTGCTTCTGGTCCATATCCTTCTTGACCATTGGGAAGGCCGCTTCCACAGAAGCCGCCAGGACTTTTTCCGCCTCCTCCCTGAAAAGTCCGGGGTCCGGATCCGGAATCCTGCTCCAATCGATGTCCTTCAGAATATTTTTTACGCGCTTGAACGCAACGGCAATATCCAGAAAATCAGGCAGGGCCCGGATCTGCTGCAGGGCCAGGGTTCGCAAAAGAGTTTCCGTAGGCGGCTCAAATCCGCCGGCCAGCGCGGCATTTACTACATCGTAGCTGAATCCCCGCTGCTGGAGCATATAGCGGATCCGCTGTTCAAAAAACAGTCCTATGTCCGCCCGGATTTCCTCCGTGGGCCGGTTGATCTTCTCCTCGACGGCCGCCAGCGCGGCGTCGGTGAGCTGGGCCACGGTGAAAGGCAGGTCGTGGTCCCAGAGAATTTTCACCACGCCCTGTGCCTGGCGGCGCAGGGCGTATGGATCGCTGGACCCTCTGGGAATAATGCCGACGCCAAAACAGCCGGCCAGCGTGTCCATCCGGTCGGCCAGGGAAAGAAGAGCGCCGACCTTGTTGCGCGGGGAGCTGTCTTCCAGGTGGCGCGGCAGGTACTGGTCGTAAATCGCCTCCCAGATTGCGGCGGGCATGCCTTCCTGCCGCGCATAGATACCGCCCATCACCCCCTGCAATTCGGTCAGCTCCTTGACCATATCCGTAGCCAGGTCGGCCTTCATCAGCCGGGCAGCCTGCGACACCATGGCCCTTTCCCCGCCCGGGCCCTCCCACCGGGAGGAGAGGTCCATGGCGATCGATTCGATCCTCCGGGTCTTTTCCAGGTAGGATCCCAGTTTCAGGTGGAAAAGGCATCGATCCAGCATCGGCAGCCGGTCTTTCAGGGCTTTTTCGGTATCCACTTTCCAGAAGAAAGCGGCGTCGTTCAGCCGGGCCTCCAGTACCCGCTCGTGCCCGCGGCGGATGATGTCCTGGGGATCGCCCGGGGAATCGGTAACTGCCAGAAACCATGGCACCAAACGTCCCTCGTCGTCTTCCAGGCAGAAATATTTCTGGTGTTTCCTCATGACGGTAATCAGGACTTCTTCCGGAAGCCCCAGGAACTCGCGACGGATGGCTCCGGCGATAACCATGGGAAACTCGTTCAGTCCGCACACCTCGTCGAGCAGCTCCCGGTCCTCCCGGAGGCGGCCTTCCAGCTCGGCTGCCTTGGCCTGCAGTTGTCGGAGAATGATCGCCCGGCGCTCTGCCATGTCCAGCACCACGCTGTTTTCGGCCAGAACCTGTCTGTAGTGCTCCGCATTTCGGACCGGCTGTGCCGGGGAGCCCAGAAAGCGGTGCCCACGGGTTTCCGAGCCGGCTTGGACATCGGCGATCTTCAGAGAAAGAGGCTGCCCCTCGAACAGCGCCAGCAGCCATCGGACGGGCCGGATGAAAACGAATCGGTCTTCCGACCAGTGCATCGGGCGGGCGAAAGAGATTCCGGCCAGCATATCCGGGAGGGCTTCTGCAAGGAGGGATCCCAGGTCTCTGCCGGGCACCGTTTTTTCGTAGCCCAGGTATTCCCCCTTCGCGGTTGCGATCCGCTGCAGCGATTCTGCGGGAACCCCGCATCGCCCGGCGAACCCCATCGCGGCTTTGGTCGGTTTGCCTGAGGAATCCCAGGCCACCGACCAGGAGGGCCCGGTGACCCATTCGGTTCGATCCTTCTGACGCTCCGGGAGCCCGGTGGCCAGAATCGCCAGACGGCGCGGAGTTCCCTGAATTTTCAGCTCGGAAAAAGAAAGATGATGGGTTTGAAGAAACAGAGGAAATTTCTCCTGGAGATGTTCCAGGGCCTGACGGAGAGCCCAGACAGGAAGCTCCTCGCAGCCGATTTCCAGGACCAGTTCGCCCGCGTTAGATTGGCAGTTCACTTTTCTATCCCTTCCTTGGTATTGCTGGCGGGGAGGTTTGGAGAAGATTCCTCCTTTGCGACGTACGCCTTGGCGATGGCGCAGGCCAGAGTCCGTATTTCATTGATCTTGGCGGCTCTTTCCGTCACGCTGATGGCTCCGCGGGAGTCGAGCAGGTTAAATGCATGGGAGCACTTCAGGCAGTAATCATAAGCAGGCAGCACCGACCCTTCGGCGATCAGGTCGAGGCACTCATCCTTATAGATCGAGAAAAGCCGGTTGAGCCGGTCGATGTTGGCCAGCTCGAAATTGTATCGGGAAAATTCGACTTCCTCCGCCAGCCTCACATCCCCGTAAGAAAATCCCTTCACCCACTCGATGTCGTAAACGCTGTCCAGGTTGCCGATAAACGTGGCGATGCGCTCCAGGCCGTAGGTAATTTCGGCGGAAACCGGAAAGAGGTCCAGGCCTCCGGCTTGCTGAAAATAGGTGAATTGAGTGATTTCCAACCCGTCGAGAAGGACCTGCCAGCCGACCCCCCAGGCTCCCAGCGTTGGGGACTCCCAGTTGTCTTCTTCGAACCTCAAATCGTGTTCTTTCAGATGAATGCCCAATACTTCCAGGCTCTGCAGGTAAATTTCCTGAACGTCGACCGGCGAAGGCTTAAGGATCACCTGGTATTGAAAGTAGCGCTGCAGTCGATTCGGATTTTCTCCGTATCGTCCGTCCGTTGGCCTTCGGCTGGGCTGGACGTAGGCAACCTTATAAGGCTTTTTACCGAGCACCCGCAGGAAGGTTTCCGGGTGCATCGTTCCGGCACCCATCTCCATGTCGTACGGTTGTTGAAGAATGCAGCCTTGTCGGGCCCAGAATTGCTCCAGGCGAAGTACCAGTTCCTGAAATTGAATCATGCGACAGCCAGCTCCTTGACGAGAGAGTAGGACTTTAAATCGTGCTCCAGGTGCCTGAGAATCAATGTCTGAGCCATGGTTTCCAGCTTGGACAGGGAGGAGTTTTCCATGGCGGCAGCGAAGAGATCCCTTGGGGCAAGCCGGGAAAAAGTTTCCAGAAGATCGAAGTCCCTGGGCGACAGGGGCAAAGCTCCCTGGGGGGCGCACCCCCGGCAGTAGAGGCGCAGGGATTGCGGCGAGAAGGCGCCCAGCCTTTGCGAAAAAGGCCGGTTGCAGGAGGGGCAGGAGCTCATTCCCGGCCAGAATCCTTCGAGCCGCAGCAGCCAGAACTCGAAATAGCGGGCCTGCACGGAGGGTCGGGGGCTGTCGCTCAGGGAGCGCAGTACAGCCAGGGCCAGCCGAAACACGCCCGGATTCGGAAGTCTTTCGCTGCTGAACTCGCAGAGCAGCTCGATGACATACATATGGTTGAGCAGGTTCGGCAGCTTCGGGGACTTCTGGAAATGCTCCAACAACTGCCAGCGGGAAAAGCGGGCCAGCTCCAGGCCCTCTCGTTCATAAACGTGCACGGAAATGTGTGCGCCGGTATCCTGCCAGCCCAGGTTCCCTTCCTTGACCCTTTTGCAGCCGAGAGCGATACCGCGGATTTTGCCGAAATCGCGGGTAAAAACGGAAAGAATCCGGTCATTTTCGGCAATATCATAGGTCCTGAGTACAATCGCTTCGGTCGAGTGCGCCAACATAATAATCCGTATCGTTCTAATCCATTAAGCGCTGATAAGTTAGCATATCCGCTGAGAAAATTGAAGAGGAATGGCAAGATAGTTTCGGGGGCGGGTTTCGGCGGTCGGCAAAGGATCGATATCCGCCGCGGCAGGAAGGAATGGCGGAGAGGGCGGGATTCGAACCCGCGGTAGAGTTCCCCCTACACACGCTTTCCAAGCGTGCTCCTTAAACCACTCGGACACCTCTCCAGGGCCCAGGAAGCCTTTCGATCAGAAACGGAAGCATAAATTTACAGTTTCCTTGCCAAACTTGCAAGGGGGGCGATGAAATTCCCTTTGCGGAGGAGGGAAGGGCCTCTGGCCGTTAGCGCCGGAAATACTCGTCATGTCGCTTCTGGCGGATCAGCAGAAGCTCCCGTATCCCCAGCAGGATATTGGCTAGCCCCAGCCCGGAAACAGCACCCCGGAAATACCCGCTCATAGTGATGGCTTTCAGCAGCGGGTAGCGGTGGATAAGGGCGTTGTTTTCCCAGATGTGGAACCAGGGAAGGAGGACCAGGAAAAAGCCGACCTCAAAGCAATAAATGATATAAACCACGTTGAGCAGTCGGTTGAGCATGGATGCTTCACTGAATGGACTTCAGCTTGCCCTTCACATCCCGGTAGTTGGGATCGACGGATATGATCCATTCCAGCTCCTGGCGCATCCGGCAGCGGTCTCCGAGCAGTTCGCAGGTAGCCGCCATCTGGTACCGCAAGGCCACCTTTTGGCTTTTGTCCAGTTTGGGAGCCAGTGCGGCCCGGTCAAGATACTGCAGGGCCAGGTCGTACTGACCCAACTGTGCGGCGCAGGAACTGAGAAGCATGCTGCATTCGAAATAATGGGAGCTTTGAATGTTATCCTTGACCAGGGAATAGGCTTTCTGCAGCGATTCCATCGCTTCGTTCCACATTCCTATTTCCTTGAAGGCCAGCCCCTGGGCATACAGCTCTTCGAATGCCTGAGCGCCTGCCGCGGGCTTGGAATCGAGGCCGGCAAAAAAGCCGTCGATGGTCCGGGCGATATCCTCTTCGCTCAGAGAGTCGATCGGGCTTTCGCGGTAGGATCCGGCGCCGTCGGCCGTCGGTCCCGGCTCCATTTCGACCATTTCCAGCTCGCTTTCCTTGGGGGCCGGCTCCAGCAGCGGGGTCGGAACCCTGGCTTCTTCCCTGGCAGGGGTCTCTCTTGCGGGGCTTTCCTCCTCTTCGATCAGCTCGAATTCGAATTCCATGTCCGATTCGTCGATCGACTCCAACGCTGCCTGGGAGGAATCTTCTTTTTCCTCCTGGTCGGAAAGAATCAGGAAAGGCTCTTCGGAATCCTCCTCGAGATCCTCCAGATCCAGGGAAAAATCGCCTGACTCTTGTCCCCAGACGGACCTGGCCGGCGGAGGCTCGGGCGGCATTGGAGCGACAGGAAGGTCCGGAGAAAGGAGGGGTTCTTCTGCCGAAGAGTCCGGGAGCACGAATTCAGGAGACTCAGCCGGTACCGGCGGTTCGACAACCGCCGGTACCGGGGTGGTATCCGGCTCCGGGGCTGCCGAAAGATCAAAAAGATTCTGGAAAAAGGAGTCGATGTCCGCCGGCACTTCCATTTTTTCCGTTTCGGCCTGTTGGAACG
>CAINFC010000030.1 GCA_903847975.1 uncultured Acidobacteriota bacterium
CGATCTTTTTGTCGCATATCCAGATGCAGTTTCCACGAGAGGAATGCTTGGTGATCCTGGATGGTGCCGGCTGGCTGGCATCGAACCAATGCTTTGCGTATTCCTCCCTCCATGCACCTTCTTTTCCTCCCACCTTATAGCCCAGAGTTAAATCCTACCGAGCATATCTGGGATCATATTCGCGAAAATTTCTTCGGCAATCACGTGTTTTCATCTCTAAAGGCAGTAGAAGATTGTTTGTGCCGGGCTTTTCGATCCTTAGCACAGCAGCCAGACATGGTTCGTTCCTTAACCACTTTCGATTGGCTTAATACTCTATTTATGACGTCTAACTAGTGTTACCTGCAGAAACACAGGGTGGTATTCCGTCCCGATTCGGAAAAAAAGCCACGTACTTTCGGGTTTTCCGGATGGCCGTCGTGGAAGAAGCGCTCACACCAAGCGGTTGCGCAGCGCCTTGGCCACCGCTTCCGAGCGAGAGTGCACCTGCAGCTTTTCGTAGATATGACGCACATGAAAGTTGACGGTGTTCACCGAAACACCCAACTCAACGGCGGCGGTTTTATAATTATGCCCTTCGACGAAAAGCTTAAGCAGACGGACTTCGTGAGGGGTGAGCTCGTATTTGGATCGATCCGGTGGTCGTATGTTCCGGAACAGCCGGATTACGCGGCGGGCAATCTCCGGGGTCATTGGAGCGCCGCCGGCCACCGCCTCGCGAATGCTCTCCAGTAGCCGGGCCGGAGGAGTTTTTTTAAGCAGATAGCCACAGGCGCCCGCGCAGATAGCATCGAATACCCGCTCTTCATCGTCATAAACGGTGCTCATAACGATAAGCAGATCCGGGTGCCGTTCCTTCAACACCTTGACGCCATCGATGCCATTCATGCCGGGCAGTCCGATATCGGCCAGGACAATATCGGGCAGTGCCTGGGAAATGCGGCCCAGGGCCTCTTCCATCGAGGCATAGCTGCCCGTGCAGCAAAACCCTTCGGTCCCATTGATCAGATAGGAAAGACATTCGCGAATTTCGCGCTGGTCCTCGATAATCGCCACGTTGATGGGCAGATGCCCGGCAGATTCTGCTGATTTCATTTGATTTCGTTCATTCCTGTTTCATCATCCGGCGGACTTTTTGAATATCGGACCGGAATAGACTACAACAGTTTCCGCACGATTTCCCCGCATAATCAAGTAGTTTGATTGGAAACCCGTGCCACACCGGCAGGCAAAGGAATAGAAACGCTTAAGGTCGTACCCTTCCCCGGGATGGAGTGGATATCGAGGCTTCCTCCCCGAGCACCGGAGCGTGCGCGCCTACTGGTCAGTCCGTGTCCCGTATGGTCCCCTTTTGAGTCAAAGCCCTTGCCGTTGTCGGTAACCGTCAACCGTAATTGGGAATCTTCCACGCAAAGCCTGATCTCTACCTGAGTGCAACCGGAGTGTCGGGCGATATTGTTCACTGCTTCTTTGTAGATCAGAAAAAGTTCACGCCTCAGATTGGCTCCTACCCTTAGCTCCTGGTCTAATCCCATGTCCGGGAAGTGGAAATCCAACCGGCAGAAGCTCAGAAGATCGCCCCCAAAATGGCGCATTTTCCGGCTGAGATCGGA
>CAINFC010000031.1 GCA_903847975.1 uncultured Acidobacteriota bacterium
CATACCGGGCTTCGGCGTTTCGACGAATCTCATCTTGGAGACCTAAGATGATAATGGGTGCATCTGAAATGGTTAATGCTTTCATTCTTCAATGAAAACATATTTTCTATTTAATCGCAAATATATATGTCCGTACGTATAGAATACCTTCCGGCGGCCGGTGATACTCCACCCGGACACCAGGCCAGGGATTTTCGTAACGGGCCGATCCCAGATCGGGTAATTCCCGCCTGCCCTGCGCAGGCTTTGTCTTTGCGGCGATTGTGGTGATAGGCTGAACCGGGGAGGCGCCTTCAAACTGTACCTGCAGAACGAAGGTGCCATTGGTCAGCACCCAGCCCCCGGGCAAAAAGCCCACGGTTTGTCCCGCCGCGAGAAACTCCTGCATGACGGGCCGGATCCCTGCAACAGGTAAGGGGGGAACTCCAGCCAGAATGGAAACCGAAAAGCCATTGGCGATTGCCCCATAAACCACCCGGCGGAAAAGTAATCGTAAACTCGATCCGGATGCGATCCCAAATAGCATACGAGGACCTCCTTCGAGCGCAGCCGTGCACCATCCGTTTAGACCCGCAGGTCGAAGTGAGATTGCAGGTAAAGAATAATGGGCTGCTGGAAATAACCGATCCACGAGTTGTACCTGAGCAGCAATCTCCCACCTGTCGACAATATGTTTATTAATTTAAACCATTTAAGGGGAATTGTACAACCCATGATGCGCAAAACTTTTTTACCGTTGGAGTCCGATTTCGCTATTTTCAAGTGAAAATGGCACAGGCCGGGAAGAATAATGGGGGCGCATGATTTACATCTTTCAGCCTACCGGGGCTTCACGAAGGGTCATGGCCACGCCAGGAAAACCAGAGCGTGCCAGGAATACCGAGGTTGAACGCGGTAAGCAGGTTTACTTGCGGCGAGATTTGCCGGAGCAGAGCGCCGCCAAAAGCCGCGAAAGCCACCAGCGCATCGCGCCGCAGGCAGTAGAGGTAAAAGAACCGTCTATGGACCTTCGGGTTCCAGGTTCATGATCAGCGCTTTGCAAGTCGGCTCGCCGAAAGAGAAGCTGAATCGCTGCTGGCCTTTCCGTCCCAAGTGGAGAGATTTCTTCATACACCGGCCCTTCCTGCCATCGCCCGGACTCTGGCCGAAAACTCCGCTTTAGCCTCCGATTCCCTCATCGTATTCCGGATCGGGGGCCGCCGTTCCGCCGAAACGGCCTGCCCTGCCGTGGCTCCTTCTCGCTATGGATGCCGGGGATGACAATGGTGCAGAGCGTTTCGCTCACCTTCGTCTCCTGGGCCGGACCCCCCCGCTCCTGCCGAAAACGGGACAACTTCTCTTCCGAAGGAGTGCTCAAGGTGACGCTGCCCCCCCCTGGTGTCCGGGATAGGCACTGGCGAGGCGGGCATCTTACGCACTGCAAATACGGAGTCCTTTTTCCGCCAGGGCGGAAGCAGCGATCCGTTTTCCCGGGATCCGAAAAGGGAATGCGCTACTTTCCGCCGGTACTCTGCTGGAACCTGATTTTTTCTTCCTCCCTCTCGATAAAGGGGATTCCTTTTTCCATCCATTCCGGCCGTGAGTCGCCTTTCAGGAAATGATCGAAAAACTGCTGCAGCCGCAGGGAGTAGTCCTTCTGATCCGGCCTCCGGCGCAGGCCGTGTAACTCTCCGTTGTAGTTGAAAAAATAAGCTTCCTTGCCGTTGCGCCGCAAGGCCAGAAACAGCTCGATTCCCTGGGTCCAGGGCACGGCATCATCCTGGTCGTTATGCAGAATCATCAGGGGAGTTTCGATCTGCGCGGCGTGAAACACCGCGGAGTTTTCAAAATATTTCAGCGGGGAAACATACAGGCTGGGACCGATGCGGCTTTGCGACTGTTCATACTGAAACTGCCTCGGCAGTCCGCTCCCCCAGCGGATTCCGGAGTAGGCGCTGGTCATATTTCCCACCGGTGCACCGGCCTCCGCCGCACGGAAAAGACGCGTCTGCGTAACCAGGTAGGCGATTTGGTAACCGCCCCAGGAATGTCCTTGAATTCCGATAGACCGCTCGTCGACAAAACCCAGGTCGATCGCTTTTTGAACGGCGGGAAGGACGCATTTCAGCGCGCTCTGCCCCGGACTGCCGATGGTGTAGACGATGTCGGGTGCGAGGATCAGGTATCCGTTGCTGACATACAGAGAGAAATTGATGTTGTGCCCCGGCCTGGGATCTACGAAGCTGTGCACATTTTGAGAGAGTTTTTCATAGATGTACACCAGCAGGGGATACTTTTTGCGCGGATCGAAATCGGCCGGCTTGTAGAGCGCGGCCTGCAGAGCTATGCCGTCCTGATTACGAAATCGGATCAGCTCCCCTCTTCCCCAGAGGAAAGGCTGCAGCTGCGATCCAGCGTGTGTTGCCCGGGTGAGCGCTTGAAAGGACAGGTCCGCCAGATGCAGATCCGGATATTCGTCAAAGCGAGAAGCGCTTACCAGCAGGACTTCCGCATCCCGCGATCGGCCGAGGTAGCGAAAGTTTCGTTCGGCCCACAACAATTTCCGGGGAGGCTCCGGATCGGCGAAGGAGTCCCGGAAAAATCCGCTGGCCCGGGTTTCCTCGCTCTCTCCACGAAGGAAAATGGGTTTGGCGACATCGATGCCCCGCTCCTGGTCCTCTTCCTCCGCGGGCTCCAACCGGACTACCCGCAAAGAGGTTCTGGTCCGGCGTCCCTGCCCTTCGGTCAGATTCCTCGGAGGGCGCCCATCGGTAAACAGCTGCCAAACATCGTAACGATCGTAGGCCAGAAAGGACCGGCTGTCCCTGGTCCAACCGGCCTGTCCATAGCTGTTGGGTGTTTCCGGAGTATCGTTCTCTTCGTTGTAGAAAGCAACCGGCAGGTCAAGGGTGAGATTGCGGGTGGCATTGTCCTGCATCCCGAGGACGTGCCAGTGGCGATCCGAGTAATAGCAAGCAAATTGTCCGTCCGGAGACCACTGCACTCCTCTTCTCTCTCCCAAACTCCCCTCGCGCAGCTGTTTCACCGACAGCTTTCGCGTTCCGGTCCAAGTGTCGACCAGGTAAATGTCGCTGTATGAGCCGTCATAATCCACCATGCGCCGGTACGGACGATCGTCGAGCCCAATTGCCCAGCGTCCGTCGTCGCTGAAGCTCACCGTACGCAAAGCCGGATCGGCTATTTGCACATACTTCTTTTCGGCCAGGTGGTAGATGCCGCGATAGGTGCGGTTCATTTCCTGGTTGGCGCGGATGCGCTGCATGGGCTGCACCAGATCGTCCTTCCAGGTCCAGAGGTCCAAAAGGACCTTTTCTTCGGAAGAGGATTCCGCAATCTCTTCCCGGGGAACCTTGGGCGGAGGTCCGACGGCGATGTACAGCTTTTCTCCATCACGCGAGAAAGCCAGGGTTCCCTTTTCGCTGACGCTCATTCCCGGGGGAACTCCAGGCGTATCCTCCGAAACAGCCTGGTTCGCTGAAGAAGTTCCCCGAATCCAGAGGTAGGCCTTAAAGTGGGGAGTCCTGGAGGCCGCGTCATCGCAATCGCTCAGGAAGGCGACCTTGGCCTGGCTGCGATCCCAGGTCAGGGCCAGATATTTACCTCTCCCGCTGCGCAAGGGTACCGGCGGAGTTTGCGTCCCCGGGGTTACCGCAAAAACACCGTTTTCCTCCTCCTTTTTCGAGGAGACCGTAAAAACCAACGTTCGCCCATCCCGGGCGAAGAAATATTCCAGAACGTCGGCGAACCGGCGCTCGGCTCCATCCGGCAGATGGCGAAGAACCAGCTCGGTGCCATACTCCTTTTTCCCCTGGGCCGACCGCTCGCCATCCTTCCCGGGAGCAGTCGGCGAGGGCGGCTGGGATTCCGCTTCCGCGGCAATGGCGTCCTCCACCTTTTCTTCCCCACCGGCTTCCCCGGACTTTGTGGCTTCCGGCTGAGCCTCCTTCAGGTAGGCGACCCAGGGACCGCCCCGGGATGGAATTTGCACGCTTTTCACTTGTTCCCGGTGCAGCGCTTCCCCGCTTTCCAGATCCACAATCCAAAGGCCGCTTTTAGGCATGGCCTCTGCTTTTTTCTTTTCCTTCCGGGCACGATCGGTGTCCGCCCTGGCAGGAAACGTAGTGCTGACGGCATAACGGCTGTTGCCGGTTATGGCGATACGCAGGTTTCGCTGTAAGGGCGGGGCATCCGGATTCCCTTCTTCGGGATTCCGGATGGGTGGCGGCGGCAAAGCGCCGGCCGGATACTTCCTCTCTTTGCCGGTTTTTCGATCATAGACCACAAGGTCGCCATCCCCTTCCTGAGGCATGAAGGAATACGCCAGATAGCGACCGTCCGGCGAAAGAACCGGAACGGCGATGCTCCTCCAGGCGTCGAAGTCCGATTGCCGAAGAGGCCGCCTGGCGCTTTGCGCGTCCAGCAATCCGCTGGAGAATAAGGAAAGCAACAAGACCCAATTACCACAACGATAGGATCGGGAAGTAGGCATTCTGTCTGACCCTCATGAATTCCGGTTAATGCGGAAAGAGTCTTCTCTTTCCTCTTTTTCACAGATGATAAAAACCAGTAAAATAACACAATTCCGCTTATTTCAATAATCCGGCTGCCTATTCCCCCCCCACGGTTGACTTGGTTTTACAAATCGAGTCGGTCTTGCGGTGCGGCACACCCGAATCGGGGAACGGCCGCACCCGGCCAATGCCGAGGCAGGCTTGGCTGAACGCTTTCACGGGCCACACCTGGCGGGTCGGACACTCGCCTCCGCCTTCCAGGCGCTATCGCCGGCGGCGTCCAACTCCCACACTGTATGTGTTGGCATTGACACATTCCTACCGCCCCCGCTATAATCGTTTCAAGAAGTTATTAAAATACCTTTAATTTTTCCCTTGGCTTTTTCAGGACAATGGTGTTCCGGCTCCTATGAAGAACCGCGTCGTCATTCTGGTCGTAGCAGGTTCGCTTCTTGCTGGATTGGGGATATGGGTTAAGCGGTCCAGGCCCCCGGATCCCGCCATCCTTCGGCACGATCCTTCTTCGGTCCGGGTTCAAAAGGACCGGTTCGTAAACTCCCTGTTCGTTTCCGGGGAACTGGCGGCAGTCCGGGCGATTCGGATCATGCCCCCTCCCTTTCGCGGACGCGGCCCCTTCGCGATCAAGGCTCTGGCCCCGGAAGGATCTCATGTGGAGCCGGGGGAACTTCTCGTGCAGATCGACAATACCTCCCTGGTCAACACCCTGATCACCGAAGAGCTCAACCTGGAACGGGCGGAAAACGATCTCATCAAAACACAGGCGCAGCTGGAGGTACAGATGAAGGATCTCGAGATACAGCTGGCTCAAAACAAACTGGAATTGGATAAGACCGCCCTCAAAGCCGGGATCGACCCATCCTTGCTTTCGTTGCGGGATTGGCAGGATTATCAATTTGCATTTCAGAAAGCCAAGAAAGAAATCGAAAAAGCCAAAAGGAGCAAGGAACTCATTGAGAAAGCCGCCCAGGAGGAAACCGCTCTGCTGCAGCTCAAGCGCCAGCAGAGCGCCGACCGGGTCGCGCGGCTCAAAGCCGATATCGCTGCACTGGAAATCCGCGCCGATAAACCGGGCACCGTGCTGCACGAGATTTACCCTCCCTCCCGCTGGCAGGGAGACACGCCCCGAAAGCTCCAGGTAAAGGATCAGATTTTCCAGGGCTGGACGCTTCTCAGCCTTCCGGACGTCAAGGAAATGGAGGTACACGCATTTGTAAGCGAGGTGGATGGAGGACTGGTCCACAGGGGACAGAGGGCCCGGATCGTCTCCGACTCCTATCCGGACATCGAATTCGGCGGGACTTTAGAACACATTCCCGAACTGGCCGAGCGAATCGGAAAAGCAAACAACATCCGGGTTTTCAACACAACGATCCAACTGGACCGAACCGACGCCAAAATCATGCGCCCGGGATTGTCCGTGCGGGTCGAAATCATCCTGGCGGAAGAGGAAGGGCTGGTTATTCCGCGAAAAGCGGTCTCGGAGGAGGGCGCTAAGTTCTATGTCCTTACCGTGCAGGGCAACCGACGGGAAATCCAGGTGCGGGCACGCAACTCCTTCTGGTACCTGGTCGAGGGCCTGACCGAAGGAATGGAAGTGCGCTTATGAAACGCCTACCCTGCGGATGGATCCGCCGGAAAGTGAGCTGGATCGCGCTCGGTTGGTTTCTGGCCGCCGTGGCAGTGATTGTATGGCCGGCCTGGCGATCCGGCATGAACGCCTCGACCGGCCATCGCACCGCAGTGCTGGTCCGTCGCGGAGATCTCGCTATGGAAGTGCCGGCAACCGGTCCGCTGGTTGCCGCCCGGGCCGTGGATATCGGCCCCCCCAGCGTGGAAGGATTATGGGATTTCAAGATCGCACGCTTGGTCGATGAGGGCACTACGGTCAAGCCCGGAGACTTGCTTGTTGAGTTTGACGGGCAGGAGGTGAGCCGGCGGCTCATGGAGCAGGAAGCCGAAAGGGACAAGGCCGGAGAGGAATTGAACAAGCGTAAGCTGGAGTACGACGTCCAGCTTCGCGATTTGCGCATTCGAGTGGAGGAAGCCCGGGTCAACCTCGAAAAGGCGCGACACAAGGCCGAAGTGGACGTGTCCCTCATGGCCATGCAGGATTACCGGCAGGCGCAGATCCAGCTGGAGCTGGCGGAAAGTGAGGATCTGCGCCTGAAGGAAAAGCACCAGGCGACGGAACGAATGATGGCAGCGGAACTTCGCTCCCTGCAGAACAATCTGGACAAATCCCTGCGCCGGGTTGGCGAACTGCAGGCCCAGCAGAAGACCCTGCGGATCACGGCGTCGACGACCGGAGTTGTTCTTTTCAAGACCGACTGGAACGGAGAGAAGAAGCAAGTCGGACAGTCCGCCTGGCGGATGGAGACCATTCTGCAAATTCCAGATCTTACCACCCTGCGGCTGGAAGCCATGATTGAAGAGGTGGATGCAGGTGAAGTCGGCCCCGGCCAGCAAGCTCGAATCCGCATGGATGCCTTCCCCGAATTGGAATGGAAGGGAAAAGTCACCCATGTGGGAACGGTTCTCCGAACCAAGCGCTGGGACACTCCCATTAAGGTAATTGATGCCATTGTCGAATTCGAACATCCAGGGAAAAAGTTGCTGCCCGGCATGACGGGAACGGCCTTGATTGAAGTGGCCCGGATCCCGGATGTGATCCTGGTGCCTCTGAAAACAATCCAGGAAAGGCATGGGGGCGCAGTCGCTCTTGTACAAGGGGCCAAGGGAAACGTGGAGGAACGGCCCGTTCGGGTGGGGCGCAGGAACGCCGAGTCGATTGAGATCAAGGAAGGACTGCAGGAAGGGGAGAAAATCCTGCTATGAAAACGTGGACCCTGAATGCGTCCATCTGTGTCTTAGGCATGGTTCTCGGCGTGTGGGTTTTTGCCAACCGCTCCCTTCCCGCCTGGCTTTTGTTCTCGGAGCTGGGGTCGGTGAAACCGATCTCCTACACCCTGAAGAAATCTTCTTTTCTGATTGAAGCTCCGGCCTTTGGCGAGCTGCAGGCCGCCTCTTCCACGCCCATCTCCGTTCCCCAGGTACGGACGGGCGGCCTGAAAGTCTTCTGGATCGTAAAAGAGGGAAGCCGGGTAAGGAAAGGGGACACCCTGGTGGAATTCGATGCCTCCGAACTGATCCAGCAATCGCAGGACACCAACAGCAACCTGGAGTCGACACTCCGTCAGCTCGAGGTCACCGTTTTGCGAGGAAACTCCGACACCGGCCAAGTCGCCGTAGATCGCGAAATTGCGGGGATGGAGTTGCAGAAAGTGAAAACCCAGGCCCCCAGGGAAAATTCTATATTTACCCGCAACGAGATCATCGAGGGAGAATTGAACATCGAACTTTCCTCCACCAGGGTGAGTGAACTGGGCGGCAAGATGGATTCCAAGAAAAATCTCAACCAAACCTCCCAGCGTATCCTGGTCATCGAGCGCAGGCAGCATGAAAAAAAACGGGACTTGCTGCAGCAAAGCCTCGGATCGCTGAAAATTCTGGCTCCCCATGACGGCATCGTCCTTCATAAGAAGGATGGCTGGTGGATGGTGGGCACCAGTGTTGGAGATACACGGTGGCCCGGCACGACCATTCTAACCATTCCGGATATCGCCGCTTTGAAGGCGAAGGTGTATGTGCTCGAGGCGGATGCCGGGAATCTGAAGGTCGGCCAGAAGGGGTACCTCACCGTAGATTCCCACCCCACCCGCCATTTTGAGATTGCGGTCGAACGGCTGGAGACTCTGGCCCGCCCCCTCGAAAAAGACTCGCCGGTCAAGTATTTTGAAGTTCTTTTAAAGCTGGAGGGCAAAGCCGACGACATCCTGCGGCCCGGGAAGATGGTGCGTGCGCGGATTACTGTGGCTCATCTCAAGGACGTGCTGGTCATCCCCCGGAGCGCTTTAAGCGAGGAGAACCGCAGATTCTATGTCTGGGTAGACGCCCCCCCCATTCCGGAAAAAAGAGAGGTGGAAATCGGATCCGGCGACGGAGCGAGGATCGCGCTCCTATCCGGGGTGCGGGAAGGGGAGTCGGTACTCTTGAATCCTCCTCCCGCAAATCTTCCTGCCCAAGGGAAAGGCCCGAACGCCCTATCCCAACCATCGAAGGCCGCAGGAGCCCTGCGATGAACTTCCAGGCCGGCATCGCCCAGTCCCTGGACAACCTGTCCAAGCGCAAACTGCGCTCACTTTTGACCATGCTCGGAATTATTTTTGGCGTGGGTGCGGTGATTTCCATGCTTTCCATCGGGGCCGGCGCCGAAGACCAGGCGCTGCAATTGATCCGCCAGATGGGCTTGCGCAATATCATCATCGAAGGCAAGGACTACGACCCGGAAGACCTTCGGAAAATACGGGAGAAATCGTTGGGACTGTCTCGCCGCGACGTCGAATCCCTGCTGGCCGTAACCCCCAATCTTAAACGGGGTGCAGGAAAGAAGACCGTCAAGACCTATCAGGTTCTCTCCGGGCACCGCAAAGTCGACTCCCGAGTTGTCGCCGTCGACGCCTCCTATTTTTCGATGGGCAACCTTCAGCTGGTCGACGGTTCTTTCTTCGATCACCAGGAGGAAGCGTTGTACGGCCAGGTTTGCGTGCTGGGGGCATCCGCCAAGCAGGGTCTTTTCGGCTTCGAGAGCGCCCTGGGAAAAACGGTGAAGATCAACAACACCTGGTTCAGTACGGTAGGAGTCATTGCCGATCAGAACCTGTCGCGCGAAGAGTTCCAAGGAGTTAAGCTCCAGAACACCAACAACGACATTTATATTCCGCTCTCCACCGCGCTGAAAAAGCTCGAAGTAAAAGTTTTGGAAAGCGAGCTGGACGGCATCATTCTGGAAGTGGAAAGTGAGTTGAAAATTCAGTCCACCACCCTGGTTGTTTCCCAGATGCTGGACAAACTGCACAACGGGGAGCCGGATTTCAGCCTTATCGTACCGGAACAGCTCTATCGCCAGAATCAGCAGACCCAGAAAATCTTCAACATTGTCATGGGGTGCATCGCCGGCATTTCCCTCCTGGTCGGCGGCATCGGCATCATGAATATCATGCTGGCCAACGTTCTGGAGCGAACCCACGAGATTGGGATCCGGCGCGCCATTGGCGCCCGGCGGGTCGATATCCGGCTGCAATTTCTGATCGAGGCGGTGACCATCAGCGTTGTGGGCGGCACTATGGGTGTCGGACTCGGTTTTGCCATCGCCGGATTGGTAGTGTACTACGCCGGCTGGTCGACCATCATCACCACCTGGTCGATTTTACTGGCCTTTGGGGTATCCGCCACCATTGGAATCCTGTTCGGCTCCTACCCCGCGGTCCAGGCCTCCCGCCTGAGCCCCATCGAAGTTCTTCGCTACGAGTAGCACAGCCGGAATGGGCAGAATTGGTTCCGTCTCCATGCTTTCAGTGAAGGGTGACAATCTCGACACCATCCTGAATGGGGTAGATACCCTGACGGTGCGGATGGCCAGATCGCCGGCCGGGTCTCCTCGCACAGCCCGGGCGGCGCTCCCGGGCTGTCCGGCCTGTCGCCAACCTGTCCGGCGATGCCCTCGAACGGGCCGCCGCTTCTTTTCCAGGAGAAGGGACAGGTCCGTCCTCACGGCTCGCAGGCGGCACAAAACGGAGGAGGGAGTCGGTTGTTTTACGGTAAACCTAAGCATCCAATAAAACAAGGAAAGCGATTGAATTCCCCGCCTGCTCTCTAGCGCCGCAATAGAGGCAGAAAGGCGCGCAGCACCTGGTAGGCGATCTTCAGGTTTGGTGAATAATCCTCCTCCTCCACATAGGCCAGAAACCCCCGTCCCGCCTTGCCTATGGCCAGAGAGACATAGTGCCCGGTATCGATCAGGGCCGTCCCGTCCACCTTGATCGAGGTCCATCCGCTTCCCGGCTGCCCGATGCGGGCCAGCGGATAAGCCAACTTCAGGTCAAAGCTGAGGCCGTTGGAACTGTTGTATGCCACTACCGGAAAGTTGTCCGGATCCACCTTAAGTGATAAGGACTTGTAGGAGGGCAGGCTGCCGATCACGCCGACCTGCCGGCAGTCCCACAGATTATCGGTTCCTATGGTAAAAGGAGAAGCAGACAAGATGCGATAATCCTCGCCGCAGTTGCCTTCGCTTCCGACGAAACTGGCAACCCATACGGCCGCTTTGCTCGAGGAATTATCGGTGTTTACATAAGCGAAAGCCGGACGGTTGTTGGGTCCGACATCCATCGACAGGGGCGAATTGCCGTAGGCTGTTTCCGTAATGTTCACACAGCGCCAGCTATTCGAGAATGGTCCGCAGTTGGGGTGATAGAGCGAGTTACTTTGCGGATATGCGATTCGGGTGAACGTTTTATGCTGAAAAGAGTCATTCCCCTGATAGAGAATTCTTGGCGAATAGGAACCGGTGATCTCCAGGGCTTGATTGGCGTATATACTACTGAGACTGGAGTCGATTATTTCACACTGAAACGGACTGGGATCATCGTCGCAGGGAGTGGATGGAGTGGCATCGGGCGAAATATAGTGGAGTGTCGGGCGATCCGACCCATCTTCCATCACCAGGGCAATATGCGGACGACCGCTGGGATCCAAAGCCAGGAAAGCCGGGGGGCGGAAAGTCAGGATCGGTCCGGTGTCTTTATTCTGGTAAATAATAAAATCCAGAATCTTGGTGTTCGAACTCGTAAGAAAATTCATCTGGCTGTCGAATTCCAAGGAGTAAACGTACAGGTCGTCCTGGTCCTGCGTGTTTTGATACGCCCAGGAGACCTTGAAGGAATTGATATAGGTGTGAACCGCCATGTTGCTGACCGATCCGGCGACCGGCAGGATGCTGGGAACGTTGATACAGAAAAAGCTGTTCCAGGCACCGCAGTTCCCGGCAAGGGTGGCGGAAGCCGGCCGGGCAAAGACCTTTTTGGGTGAGGAGGCAGGACTCAGATAGCTGAAAACGGCCTGCCCGCTGGCCTCCTGAAATTCGGCCTGGATGTCGCTGGCATCCAGGTCGCTTTTAAAAGTAAACGCTTTCCAGGGCAGAGTGGCGGGATTGCCCGCCAGATCGGCTTCCGGAAGACGATCTGTGGTCTGACCCCACAGCCCGGTGGGAAGGGAAAAAGGGGAAAAGGCAGTAAAGAAAAGGGTGAAAACCAGCAAACGAGACGGACGATTTATTTCCATAAAGCCGCACCTGAAAAACAATTAAATGCATTGCGAATTGCGCCTCGCGGACAATCCGCCTTTCCGTTAATGCGTTGATTATGGAATAGCACGGCTTGGATGTCAAAAAGCCGGGTCATGCCAAAACGACAAGCAGCAGGAAGAACAGTACCAGGAGACTGCCACATTGGGGACCTGGCAAGGGGGCTGGCCTGCAGGGAGTTAGCAATCCGGGGCCTGCGAATGCACGGGACGGTTATGGTGATGGCGATGGTGATGGTGATGGTGATGCAGGTCGAAGGCCTTTTCCAGAACGGCGATCGATGCAGGTTGCCGGGCGGCTCGCCGCAGGGCCGTATCCGGATCGGCTGTATGTTCGATCAGAAAATAATCTCCCACAAGCGCCTGCCGAATGTGAGCCGCAGATGGAAAATCGGTCTTCCACATCCCGCCATAAAGGACAAGTTCGAAAAAGGTCCCGTCCCCCTTCCAAAATACCCGGATGGCTTCTTTCTTCCTTCCTGATAGTCCCGTCTTCCTGTGAAAAAACAGGGCTCACAGGAAGAAAGGAAGAGCGGGAAGAAAAACGAAAGGGCCAGTCGAATGAAGAGGGTGACTGTTTACCGGTTTGCCATAACCGACAAAGCGGTAAACCGTCCCGGAAATTCGGGTAACCTTCTCTCATCATGAAATTCTTCGGAATGGTTCGGCATCAAAAAATGCCGGCAGGGGGCGTGCGGCGCTCGCCCCCTGGTGATTCCCTTGCCGTTGCCGGGAAAGAAACCGGTCGAATAGCTCCCGATCTGTCTGCGCCTTGACCTGTCTCCCTTCTTCGCGTAGCTTTATGAGGTAGGTCTTCCCCGGGGATCGAAGAAAGTGAAACATATCATGCGGCCACCGAATCTGCTCCTGGTTTTCCTGCTTTCCGCCGCCTGCCTGGGTCGGGAAACCGCACCCTACCGCAGCGGATCTGTCGCCCGTCCCGACGGGACCAAAATCGCCTACTATCTTCGCGAAGGTCCCGGGCCGGTTTTGCTGTTGATCCCGGGGAGCTGGGGGGATTACCGGGTTTTCGATCGCCTGGTACAAAATCTTTCACCCCGCCTGCGAATTCTGATTGTGGAACTGCGCGGACACGGCGGGAGCCAGCCCGCCTCCCTGTCCCCTTCCATGCCGCAGTTCGCAGAGGATGTTCTGAGCGTGGCGGATGCCCTGGCGCTGGACCGCTTTTTCGTTTCCGGGCACAGTATTGGCGGAATGCTGACCATTGAGATCCTCGGGCGGCGGCCTCACGCCGTCCTCGGCGCCATCCCCTTGGAAGGCTGGACACACCACATAGTGGCCACTGATGCTTTTGGCGGCCGGATCACGGCCGGTTTGAGTCCGGAGCAGGAAAAAGAAAACGCCCTGAACCGCGAGCGGGTGCGCAGCCGATTGAGCCCCGCGGAAATCGACGCTTTTGCCGCCGTATGGAAGCAATGGGACGGGCTCCCCATCCTCGAGCGGACCGACGTGCCGATCCTGGAAGTCTGGGGAGACCGAGGCCTGACCAGGCCGGGCCGCGAGAAAATGCGCATCCCTGCCAGGCCCAATATCGAGCTGGTCTGGATGGAAAACTCCTCCCATTCCCTGTTAATCCAGTGCCCGGAAAGCCTGGCCCGGGTGATGAATGATTTCATCGACAGGGTGCAGGCGGCGCGGATGTTCGCGGTCGCCGGTTCTTCTCCTCAGCCTCGCCTCCAGGCGGAGCTCTTTACGGTTTACCGAAGTCGGGAAGGCCGGACCGGCTTCAACATGCACCCCTACCTCGCCTGGTTCGACAACCGCTTCTGGGCCATGTGGAGCTGCAACCGGATCCGCGACCTGCAGGCCGGGCAGTACGTCCGCTGTGCCACCAGCCGCGACGGGATCCACTGGTCGGAATCCTCGCCCCTGATGCGCAATGAGGAGGCCGCCAATAGGCGCTTTTTTGCCCGGGGATTCTGGGTGCGGGAGGGACAGCTGATCGCCCTCGCCGCCAGGGATGAAGCCGTCCGCCCGCTCTTCGGACCCGGCTTGCAGCTGCTGGGCTATCGCTGGAACGGACAGACCAAGGGTTGGGATGAGCCGATCCTGATCGCTCCGGATACCATCAATAACTATCCGCCGCGCCGCCTTCCATCCGGCGAGTGGATGATGGCCCGGCGCGATCACCGGATGAAGGTGTCCATGCTGGTGGGAGGTTTGGCCTCCCCCAGTGAGTGGAAGTGCGTACTCATGCCTGCTCCCCCGTCGGGCGTCACGCTGGATGAACCGGAATGGTGGAGCCTGCCGGATGGAACACTGGCCGCCGCCTTTCGCGACGGCGCGAAATCCCGGCGCCTCTATCGCTCCCTCAGCCGGGATGGCGGAGCTTCCTGGAGCGTGCCGGTTCAAACCGACTTCCCCGACGCTACCGCCAAGTTCAACGTGCTGCGACTTGGCAATGGCTGGTACGCCCTGGCTTCCAACCCAAATCCCAGCGGGAAGAGGATTCCCATTTGCCTGTCCCTTTCGTCAGATGGACTGAGGTTCCTCCACATGGCTATCCTTCGCGAGGAACCGACGATCTACCGGTATGCCGGCAAGGATCCGGGTTATGCCGGCTATCATTATCCGCATCTGCTGGAACAGGGCGGCTACCTTTACATGATTCATGCCGAAAACATGGAAGATATCAGGCTGCTGCGGATCCCTCTCCCGGAGATAGCCCGCCTCACCGCCCGGCCGGTCTCCCCCTGATATTCCTGCCGGGTTATCTTCTTCGAAGCCGGGGCTCTCCACGGGAAAAAATGCAGGGAAATAGTCCGTTCCGTCGCCGTTCGACTCCCTAGGCAAAACGGATTGAGAAAGTCTACCTCGTTTCCCCGTTAAGGTTCTTTGCCCTGCCTTCCTCGAGTTAGCTTGCCGGGAAACCCGGCAGGGCAGGCGACCTTTTTCGCCGCTCGCCCCCGGGCGACCATGAGGGAGGTCTGTCCCCCCCACCTTCCGGATGCCCTTCGTCCGCCGAACTGTCACCATCCTCCCAGGGAGAAGGCAGAAGCGGGCCTCCTTTTGCTCCTTTGTCCTCGTTTGCCCCTCCACAAAAAGACGATTCCTGCCTGACGCCCTCTTTTTTCTCCTTTTATGATTGCTTCCGATGGTATCGGGCTCGGTCATGCGCAGCGCCTGTGCCGGTGCGGCGGCCCGGCGGAAGAGCGGATCGGCGCTTTGGGCGATCAGCCTGGAGATTGGGATTCCCGGGATCAGCCAGACCAGCTACCCGCGGTGACAGCATCGAGAATACATGGCTGCTCGTCCGCGACGACTCGTCTCAATGCAGGCCTTCCACCACGTACAGTTGGGAAAGCTGATGACCTACATAGTAAGCAAAGCATTCCCCGTCGGCGCTCAGAATAAGATGCCCCATGCTGGCAAGACCCGTTCGGTCCACGGAAGGGTGGATCTGGCGCCAGGGTTCCCGCCTTCCGGAATAAGGTTCCAGCAGGGATACATTCCATCCGTTATTGCTGCTCTCGGCAACAAACAGCCTCCGTCCGTCGGCATGCCACCGGATCATGGTTTCCCCAGGGAGGAATCCCTGAATCCTGACCTGGGCTCCTTCGCCCAGCGGGTAGAGCACACCGGTCGTAGGCGAGTCCCGGGTGACCAGGAATTTCCCGTCGGGAGTAACATGCCGGCCCACCACGCCTTCCGGGGTGATGGGAACGGGTGGGTTCCCATTCATCTGCTGGATTAAAGTTCTGGGCCTCCTGCCCTCCTCGGCAGCACTGAACACGAAGGATTTGCTGTCGGGGAGCCAGTTCCAACGTGGACTATAGAGAATGGACCACTTGCCGACAGGGAATGGGCGGATCGTGCCGGGACCGGTGGGCAAAACAGCCAAGGTCGAGGGAACTTTCTCATCAAACTGCGTTATGGCCAGAACCAAATTGCCGTCCGGCGACAGCTTGCCGAAGAGGTAATCCCCGAGCCTGACGGCAGGCGATCCATCCGTGCGCCGGAGGTACTCGCCCCATCTCTCTTCGGTCGCCTCTCCCCCCTCGATGAAAGTCATGGTCTTGCCGTCGTCCGAAAGGTCATCCAGGATGGTGTTGCTGTACCAGGAGAGGTTGCGCTCCGTTTTTTCACCGCGCCCCTGGAACATCGTATTCGTGGTGATTTCTTCTTTACACAGCAGCACTCGCCCCCGCCGGCTGACATCCTTCAAGGCAAGCGCTCCCGGCACCCGCAATACGAGCCGGACCTTTCCGCGGAGGTCCATGCCGTAAATCACCTTGTTGGACCCCATGTTGGCGGTATACCAGATCTCGCGGCCATCGGCGGACCAGGCGCACCCAAGGACGGCCCCATAGAGCGGAGATTGAGCTTTTTTATTCCCTTTCCGATCGAGAAGAACCACTCTTCCGTCGTCGTCTCCGGCATAGTCGATGATTGCCAAAAGGTCTCCTTCGGGAGCAAGCCGCACACTCCGCAGAGGTCCATCCTTCGTTTTCTTGCGGAAGATGATATTCCCCCGAGGGTACTCCAGCACCCACTCGTGCGCCTCCGTGGAATTGCGGATCAAAGCCAATTCGGATCCGTCCGGATTCCAATCGGCGAAGGTGACCATGGTATCCAGCTCCCGAGGGGCATTGGCGGCCGAGGACGCGGTGGCCAGGGTGCCGGAATCATTAAAAGTCCCGGTCCTGATCTTGGACAGCAGGGCCAGCGCCCCGCGCGTAGAAACGGAAAGCAGGGCCGTATTGTCCAAAGGCAGCTCGCTCGATTCGGTGCTGTCGAAGCGTGTGCTGTAAACCTTCGGAGTACCCCCATCCCAGGCGGCGGTGTACAGGATGCTCTGCCCGTCGGGTGCGAACCGGGCTTCCCGGATGTATCCCCGGCGGTAGGTGATGCGATGGAAATCGGGGGGCGCCACATCGGAATTTCGTGTCGCCAACCAATAGCCGACGGCAAGGTGCACAAGGCCAGGACCGTTGCCGACAGCGGAACCCACAGCCTTCGCCCATTTCGCGACTCTTCTGCCGGAAACGCGGCCATTTGCGCCGGACTGCTGATCGTGCTGAGGGTTTCCAGGGAGAAGCCAATGTCTCGCGCCGACTGGAACCGTTGATCGGCCTTTTTCTCCAGGCAGTGCCGGATGATACGCTCCAATCCCGGGCTAACCTGGGTTCCCGCCTGAATCAACTCCGGCGGTTCCTGGTTCAGAATGGCGCTCATGGCGTCCGCGGCCGTATCGCCGCAGAAGGCACGCTGTCCCGCGAGCATTTCGTACAGGATGCAGCCGAAAGCAAAAAGATCGGAGCGGCCGTCGATCTGCTGTCCCCTGACTTGCTCGGGAGACATATATCCGACCGTTCCCATCACCTGCCCTTCCGTCGTGTTGCTCATTTTCGTGGGGCTTTCCGACATGGCCTCGGCTTCCGACTGCAGCAGCTTGGCCAGGCCGAAATCCAGGATCTTAACCGTCCCATCCTGGGTCAGGAACAGGTTTTCCGGTTTCAGGTCCCGGTGAACGATGCCTCTCTCATGGGCGACCGCCAGTCCGCGGGCAATCTGCAGGGCCAACTCGACCGCCTTACGTTGGGGCTAGGGACCGTCGGCCATCGCCGTGCGAAAATTGGATCCTTCGAGCAGCTCCGAAACAATGTAGGGAAGACCTTCGTGCGTCCCGATATCGTACACGGCGAGAATATTGGGGTGATTCAGGGCCGCGGTGGCCCGCGCTTCCCGCTCGAAGCGCTGCAGCCGCTGAGGATCGCGGGAGAAGGAGCCGGGCAGAACTTTGACCGCCACATCGCGATGCAAACGCAGATCCCGGGCGCGATAAACTTCTCCCATGCCCCCGGCGCCCAGCAGCCTGGTAATCTCATAAGGGCCCAACTTGGTTCCCGCAGAAAGCTCCATGTTCCTTACTCCCTGGAAGCTGCTTAAGATAGAACTTGGCATTCACTCGTTTCGCCAGTATACGCCGCAGCCAGGACTAAATCAAGGGGAAAGGCGAACCGGGGAAAATGCCTGCTCGGCCTAACTTCGGGGCGGGAAAATGACAGAGGATGGATCGATGGACAGAAACCGGCGACAAAGAAGGTCAGGAAACGGATCGTTCGCGAGCGGGAGTATCGAAAAATTGGCGACACTCAAATGATGTCCTGGGCGGTAAGGGCTATGTTGGAAGGAATCATTTTTTGTTCCAGAGCGTGCCCCTTGAACCAAGAAACCTCTTCCAGTTGGTCGTATCCGTCGGAGTGTTGGACATTTTCGCCGACTCCGACCGCTGGAAATCCGATCTTTCCATCTGTTCTGACGAGTTTCCGGTCGTGGTGCGCGCCCTGCCGCAGCAACACATGACTTTGGACCTGCTGTAGATTCTACTCATGCGGCGGTGAGATCCAATCCCAGGACGAGCGGGATGTGGTACAATCGCCTTCTTTCGCCGAATTGTGGGAGCAAGCCATCCGTAAATACCGCCATCGGGCTCTGGAGACCGCCTGGGCAAATGAGGCGCTCATTGATCGGGCCAAAGAGATGCGAGCCGCGGAATTGCACGACGAAGCCCTGAGACTGAGCCAGGAGGAGCTGGCCTTTTATGATGCCATGGAGGCCAACGAGAGCTCTTTGAAGGTCCTCGGCACGCCGACGCCCATCGAAACCGCCCGCCATCTGGTGGCCAAGGTGAAAAAGACGGTCGCCATCGGCTGGACTCTTTGTGAAAACGAACGCACCCGGCTGCGGGTTATCGTCAGGCGCATCCTGCGGAATCGGGGCTATCTGCCGGACAAAAAGGAGACTGCCAATCAGACCGTCCTGGAACAAGCCGAAGTCCTCTCGGAATTTTGGCCCCCCGCCTTGGGACCGGCAGGTATGATTCGACCGGATGCCGTGTGAGGATCATATTTCCGTAAGAAAAACCCGAAGCACCATTCGTGACAACTTGTCTGAAACTCTGATCCGTTGGGGGAAACCTGGGTGTGGCCGGACTTTTCCAAACTGTTCCTTCCGGCGATTACAAAATAATCACCTAAGGTGGTTTGGCTGGTTGTAAAAAAAGGAGGTATTCGCATGGATATGTGGAAGTTCTTTGACATCACGCATCGGCAGCATATTCTCTGCAACCCGATGAGCCCTGAGAAATTGGAACATCTTATCCCGCTTCTGCTTCTGAAACCCGGGGCACGCGTGCTTGATATCGCCGCTGGAAAAGGCGAGTTTCTCATCCGGCTTGCAGAACGGTACCGACACATGACAGGGACAGGAGTTGATTTCTCTCCCTACTGCATTGCGGATGCCCGGCAGAAGCATCAACAACGAGTTCCGGATGCCCGGCTCCATTTCCTGGAGATGGACGGGGCCAGGTATGTCCCGGAAACTTTCGAGAGCTTTGATCTGGCAGCCTGCATCGGTGCGAGTTGGATTTATGGCGGGCATCGGGGAACCTTGCAAGCGCTGCAGAAATTGGCAGCCCCGGAAAGTTGGATCGTTGTGGGCGAACCGTACTGGCGGCAGGAACCGGAAAGCGAGTATTTGGAAGCGATCGGAATGACACGGGACCACTTCGGAACACATTATCAGAATATGGAGGCCGGGCGGGAGCACGGATTGGAGGCTGTCTACACACTTGTTAGCAGCCAGGACGACTGGGATAGGTATGAAGGGTTACAGTGGTATGCTGCGGAAACCTGGGCAAGTGATCATCGGAATGATCCCGACGTGGAAACCGTACTGAAGCGAGTGCGTGAAAGTAAGACAGCCTATCTGAAGTGGGGACGGGAAACGCTGGGCTGGGCGATTTATGCATTCAAGAAGGGGGGGCATTGCGCATTTCCAGGTGGCTAGCGCACATGACTGGGCACGCCTAGAACGAACCGGAAGAAAAAAGAGGCATCACCGCATCGGAACAAACCGTTCCCCCGGTTCGGCGGGAAAAGGCGGCATGGGTCAATATTGCCGGTCACGATCAGTGAGGGAAGGCGGCTAATTTCCATCCAATAAGCTGGGTGAGAGGGTTTAGGCGGAAGGCTATTTGCGGCGCCGCAAGGCGGCAACGGTTTCCACGTGGCCGGTCTGGGGAAACAGGTCCACCGGCTGGACGTCCTCCACCCGGTAGGCCGCCGAAAGGCCCTTCAGGTCCCGCGCCAGGGAGGCCGGGTTGCAGGAAACATAAACCACCCGCTCCGGGCTCATCTTATGAAGGGCCCGGAGCACCCCGGGCTCGCAGCCGCTCCGCGGCGGATTGAGCACCACTCCGTGGGCATGGCGGATTTGGGCCAGGACATCCTCTACCCGGCCCGACAGGAACCGTGCATTGGCGATCTGGTTTTCCCGGGCGTTACCCCGGGCGTCGCGGACCGCATCCGGGGCCGATTCGATGCCAATCACGCTCTCGGCCCGGCCCGCCAGGCAGAGAGAGTACAGCCCCACACCGCAGTAGGCGTCCAACAGGATTCCCCGGGCGGCGCCATCCAGAAAGCGCCGCACCAGTTCGAGAAGGCAGGGAACCTGGCCGGCATTCACCTGGAAAAAGGAAGGCGCGGCGATCCGCAGCCGGATACCATCGATCTCTTCGGCGATGAAGCTCCGGCCGGCCAGCAGGACCGTCTCCCGCCCCAGGATCAGGTCCCCCTCGGCGGGGTTGATGTTCTGCACCACGCCCCGGATGCGCGGATGAGCTTCCAGGAGCGCACGGGCCAGGGCCGGCAGCTCATCCCCCTGCTTCTCCGCGGTGATCAGGCAAACCAGCGATTCGTCCTGCGGCCGCGTGGTGCGGATCAGGATGTGGCGCAGCAGTCCGGAGCGGGTGCCGTCATGGTAGGCCGGAATCTGCATTTCCAGCACCAGCTGCCGGATCCGGCGATAGATCCGGTCCCCCTCGCGGCAATGCACCGGGCAGGAGTCCAGGGGAACCACCCGGCGGGAGTCGCGGGCGAAAAAGCCGATGCGCAGGGTTTTCCCGGCGGCGCGCACCGGCATCTGCACCTTGTGCCGGTAGCCGAAGACTTCCGGGGAGGGGAGGCAGGGGCGGACCGGCGGATGCGGGAATCCCCCGATCTGCGCCATGGCCCGCTCGACCAGCTCCTGCTTGTAAATCAGCTGCTGCTCGTAGCAGAGGTGCATCAGGTTGCACCCCCCGCAGACCCCGTAGGCCGGACAGGCGGCCGCCACCCGATGAGGAGAGGCTTTCCGCACGCGGACGGTTTCCGCGCGGAACACGGAGCGGCCTCTTTCGGTGATGCGGGCTTCCACCCTCTCGCCGGGCAGGGCGTTGAAGACAAAGGCGGGGCGGCCGTCCAGCATTCCCTCCCCGTCGGCGGCCAGGCCCATCCGCTCCACGTCGATTTCCCGGACGACGGGCTCCGAGGCCCGGTGGCCTGCTGTCTTGCGGCGATCCCTGTTCTGTTTTTTTCGCATACGCTGTAACCGAAACCAAGCTGGAAAGTCTGTTCCTCTCAGGACACTTAATTATGACGGAAGTCGGATAGAACCGACGGAAAAATAAAGTAAAATCCAGAAAGGAGAGACACCATGATTGCCCGCCGAACATCCAGAGGAGTCGCTGTTTTGCTGGTGCTGGCATTTATCGGGAGCAGCACCCTGGTATTCCCGCAGCCGCCGCTGTACGAAGGGCGGCCCGCTTTCCGGGAAGGATCGGACCGCTGCTACTATGTCTGGAACGAAGGCCGGAAATGGCACGTGCGCTGGACCTCGCGCGGCCACCTGCTGCGCTTCAGCGGCAGCGTCCTCGCCGAAGAGGGCGAGCTGCAGTCGCTGAAAAGGATTGACCTCGAGGTCGAAAGCCGGGTGGTCCGGCCCGGCGGCCCGTTGCTGGTGCGCAACCGGTTCGGCCGCCCGCACGCCGTGGCCATGCGGTTGCCGGTGGTCGCCACGCGTGAGCAGGATCACATCGAAAAGGAAGGAGACCGCCGGATCGTTTTTCATGCCCGCACCGATGCCGATATCGACGGCTTCGACTTCAAGGTCAACGACCGGGTTCGCACCCTGCGCTTCATCCTGGAAATCGACGGGCGGTCCCGCGTGGAAGAAGTCGAGGTGGGGCACTCCAACGCCCATCCGCCTCATAACCCTTTTATTGTCCATCTGAAATAGCATCATGAACAAAACCGACGAGGCCATTCTTCAGGCACTGAAAATCAATATGGGCTACCAGGCGGGCGAGGCGGTCGCCGTCGCCGGCCAGCTCTGGAACGACCGGTTCGATCCGCTTTACAAGCCCGCTTTCGAGCGCTCCCTCCGCCTGGGGGAAACCATGGCGGAAGTGTTCCGGCGGGCCGGAGTCAGCACCGGGTGGGTCACCTACGTGCCCGAGGAGGCGCGCAACGGAGCGGACGCCACGCCGGAGCTGTATGAAAAAGCGGGCCGGCCCGATATCCTTTTTATGCCCACGGCATTTTCCCTCACCCACACGCCGTTCCGCCGGTCTCTTACGGAAAAGGGAGTCCGCATCGCCAGCATGCCGAACTTCACCCTGGAAATGTTTTCCGAGGGCGGGCCGATGAGCGTGGACTACCGGGAGCTGGACCGCCGCACGCGCGAGGTGGCGGAAAAATTGCGGGCCGGCCGGTTCGTGCAAATCAGCGGGCCCGGCACCTCGATGGTGGTGGAAGTGGATACGGATCACATCCATGTTTCCAGCGGGCTGCTCACCCGCCCGGGGGCCTGGGGGAATCTGCCGGGGGCCGAGGCCTACGCCCCGCCGGTGCACGAAGGCCGCTCACACGGGTATTTCACCGTGCCGGCCGGATGGGGCGGCACCCGGCCGCTCCCCTTCCCGTTCACCTTCCATGTGGAAAGGGGGCGCTTTACCCGGATCGATGGGCCCTCGGAGGAGGCGCGTCGATATATGGAAGAAAACATTCATCCCCTGATCTGGGGGGCCAACGACTTCGACGTCCTTGCGGAGCTGGGCATCGGGACCAATCCGTCGCTCAACCGCGACTACATCCTCCGGCACGGCTGGAGCACGCTGGTGGCGGAAAAGATCGGCGGCTCGGCTCATTTCGCCAACGGCAACAGCAAATCGATGGGCGGGGTCAACGAAGTACCAGTGCATATCGACTGGGTCGTCGACCAGGTCGAGATCACCTACGACTTCCGACCGGCCTGATTCCGCTCTTCCTTTCTTCCTGTAAACCCATTTTTCTCAGAGGAAGACGGGAAGATCCGCAAGGGCGAAAGAAACAATCCCAACATTTCTTGTTGGGGGAAATTCTTATTGCCGGGCCGTCGCGGGAGATAGATTCGCAATAAGTCTTCTTCGCTTTTGAAGTACAAGCTTGCGTGGTACAAGCGGAAGCCTGCTTGCAGCACGCAGTCGGAAGACTGAACTCAAAACGGCTTTCGTTTGTAAGTTTGTTTTCGATTGGCTGCTTATTGCGTCTTCCTCTTTTGTGTAATCCCGCAAAAAGTCGAACCGGTGCCTTCCGGAAGAGGCCTTACCGTCTCCGGAGGAGGACGTGTGGGCCGTTAAGGATTTGTATTTAGCAAGGCGGGCGGAAGGCCCGCTGGCTTTTTCCGGAAATAAGATGTGGGCCTTTGGGAGAGGCCATCTTTGGGGATGAAGCGTCAACAGGTATGTATTGTTACGGCGTGACGAATTCGCCCACCCATGATCATTTCCCGACCGCAGGAGGCGTTAGCTGGCTCCGCTTCAGGACAATCTGCTCGAGTATTTTTCCGTCCTCCTGAATCAGGCGGAAGGTTGCCTCCGGATCCTGGACCGTGGCATCGATGGTAAATTCGCCAAAGGCGTAGATACGGCTGTAGCCGAATAGCTGCGCGTCCTTCCAGCCGGGATCGGTCACCTTCGGGCCGGATCGCCCGCCCAGACTGGCCGGCTCGAATTCGTAGAAGCTGAAGCCGGAGGGCCGGGGGATACGGAATCCGCGAGCGCCATGCCGGTCCCCGGAGACCAGCAGTATTCCGGGGATCCGATTCTTCTCGATAAAGCGGAACAGCCTTTCGCGTCCC
>CAINFC010000032.1 GCA_903847975.1 uncultured Acidobacteriota bacterium
ACGCGCTTTTCATCGACCACCTGGCCCAGGGAGGCTTCCGCGGAGGAGAGCAGCGGAGTGGTATCCGTGACCGTTACCGTTTCGGTCACCGCACCGACTTCCAGGGTGATATTGGCCTCCACGGTATCGTTGATGCGTACCTGGATATTCGGCCGGGTGTATTTCTTGAAGCCCTGGAATTCGCAGCTCAGGGTGTAGGTTCCCGGCAGCAGGTAGGGGAGAACCCAGTTGCCGGCTTCGTTGGATTTGGCCGCGGCGGAAACGCCGGTGTTGTCGTTGGTGATGCGGACGTCGGCTTGCGGGATGACCGCGCCGGTGGTGTCCGTGACCCGGCCGAGGACGGTGCCGCGGGCGTCCTGCGCCGCAGCGGATCCGGGAAAAATAGACCAAGCCAAAGCAAAGGCGATGGTCCAGAGAAAAAGTTTTTTAATGGTCATAGAAAATCCTCTTGGGGCTGTAAAAGTCGATTCAAATGCGACGTGCCCCTTGAAACATCAATTGAGTTAAATAAAAAAGAAACCGGCAAGATGCTAATCGATGACGCCAAGTCTGTCAAGCGGGTATACTTGCTACCACTATGAAGGTACAGAAAAAATCGACGCCAAGCAACCCGGCAGGATCCGAAGCCGGCTGGCGGGGAGTTTTGCTCCTCTTGTTGATGCTACCATTATTAGGGCAAGGCGCGGTGACGTCTGCTGCCCGGCAGGCGGGAAATTCCCGGACGGCCGGGCGGGAGATCGTGGTCAATTACCCGGAAGAGGGCTCGGTTTTCCCGCCGGACATGGCTCCGCCTACCTTTCTCTGGCACGATGCCAACCCTCAGGCGAAGTTCTGGCGCATGGAAATCTCCTTCCAAGGCGGCGTGGCGGCCCTGAGAGCAGAAAGTGCCGGCGAAGCGTTCCGTTTCGGGGAAATCGATCCGCGCTGCGTGGCCGACACCAATGAGCTGCCCAAACCAGCGCCGGAACTGGCTGCCGCGCACATGTGGTCGCCGGAAGCGGATCTCTGGGAAGCGATCCAGGCCCGCTCCGTTGACTTCCCGGCAACCGTCTCTATTTTCGGTTTTCGCGATTCCACCGCCACCGAGGCCGTTTCCCGCGGGATGGTCCGCCTGCGCACCTCCCGCGACCCGGTGGGTGCCCCGATTTTTTACCGGGATGTCCCTCTGATGCCCAGCGAAACCGAGAAGGGAGTCATCAAGCCGATTGCCGCCCAGGCGGTCGGCCTGATTGCCTGGCGGCTACGCCATGTCGCCGATTCCCGCAGCCGGCTGCTGATGGACGGCCTGCCCACCTGCGCCAACTGCCACTCCTTTTCCGCGGATGGCCGCACGCTGGGCATGGACCTCGACGGTCCCCAGAACCACAAAGGGATGTATACCCTGGCCCCGGTTCACCGGGAAATGACCATCGGCACGAGGGATGTCATCGAATGGAGTTCCGTGCGCGGCAAGCTCGAGGGGAAGCTGCGCATCGGGTTTATGTCCCAGGTGTCTCCCGACGGAAAATTTGTCATCACCACCATCGACGGATCCGCCGACCGGAGCGGCTCGCCGGACTACCGCCAGGGGGCTGCCCTGATGGATTTAGGAGTCCCCGAGGCCTTCCGGCCGAAGGCGGCGCTGCGGGATTCCGGATCCATTTATTATGTGGCCAACTTCGCCGACTACCGCTTTCTGCAGGTCTTCTACCCCACCCGCGGCATTCTGGCCTGGTACAGCCGTGAGACAGGTCACCTGCAACCCCTGCCGGGAGCCGATGACCCGCGTTACGTGCAGACCGGGGCCTTCTGGAGCCCGGACGGCCGCTTTCTGGTCTTCGGACGTGCCGAAGCCCGCGATCCCCATCCGCCGGATATGCCATTGGCGCAGTTCGCCAACGACCCGAAGGAGCTGCCGATCCGGTACGATCTTTACCGCATTCCTTTTGATCAGGGGCGCGGCGGTACTCCCGAGCCGATTGCCGGCGCATCCCGGAACGGCATGAGCAACAACTTTCCCAAGGTTTCCCCGGACGGAAAATGGATCGTTTTCGTGCAGTGCCGCAACGGACAGCTGATGCGCCCGGACAGCCGGCTGTTTATCGTGCCGGCGGAGGGCGGCACGGCGCGGCCGATGCGCTGCAATCTGCCGCGGATGAATTCCTGGCACAGTTTTTCTCCCAACGGCCGCTGGATGGTCTTCTCCTCGAAAAGCCGCTCCCCCTACACCCAGATGTACCTGACGCACATCGACGAAGAGGGGAACGACAGCCCGGCGATCCTGATCGAAAACGCCACTGCCGCCAACCGCGCGGTCAACATTCCCGAGTTCGTCAACCTGCCTCCCGACGGGCTGCAGCGGATTCAGACGCCGGCGGTCGACTACTACCGGCTGGTCGACCGGGCGCTGGAGCTGCAGGGCCGGGGGCAGAAGGAAGCCGCCGCCGCGGAGTGGGGAAAGGTGCTTGAAGCCGACCCCGGCGATGCCAACGCCCACAATCATTTGGGGATGGTTCTGTTCCAGGCCGGAAGGCAGAGCGAGGCGATTTCCCACTTCCGAAAGGCCATTGAGCTGAACCCCGGATTTATCCAGGCCCACTGCAACCTGGGGGGGTTGCTGGCCATGACCGGCCGGCTGACGGAAGGTGTTTCCTATCTGCAGCGGGCGGTGCAGCTGGATCCCGCTTACGCCCCCTTCCAGAATAACCTCGGCATGGCCCTGATGCAGTCGGGGCGCACCGCGGAAGCCATCGCCGCTTTCCGCAAAGCCGTGTCGCTGCAGCCGGGCTTCGTCGCCGGGCAGTGCAACCTGGGTACCGCCCTGGCCATGTCCGGGAAGCTGGAGGAGGCGGCCGCCGTTTTGCAGAAAGCCATCGAGCTCGATCCGGGATATGCCCCCGCCTACTACAACTACGGGCTGGTGCTGTCCGACCAGGGGAAAAAGGACCTGGCCCTGCCGCTGTGGAAGAAGGCGGTGGAGGTCAATCCGCAGTACGCCGAAGCCAGGTTTATCCTGGCGGAGCAGCTGGAAGCGGCAGGGCGCCCGGGGGAGGCGGTCTTCGAGTGGCGAAAAGGACTGGAGGTCCAGCCGGAGCACATTCCGGCATTAAGCCGCCTCGCCTGGATTCTGGCGACCAGCACGGACGGCTCGCTGCGCAATGGAGTGGAATCGGTCCGCCTGGCGGAGAGGGCCGTGCAGCGGAGCGGCGGCAAGGATTTGGCTTCCCTGGAAGCCCTGGCGGCCGCTTATGCCGAAGCCGGGCGGTTTCCCGAAGCGGTCCAGGCCGCCCGCCAGGCCTACGCGGAGGCCACGCGGCAGAACCTCTATCGCCGGGCGTCGGAAGCCAAAGCCCGGCTGGGCCTCTATCAGTCCGGAAAGCCCTGCCGCGACACGCGTAAACCTTCCTGACC
>CAINFC010000033.1 GCA_903847975.1 uncultured Acidobacteriota bacterium
ACGCCGGTCCTGGCCAAAACGCCGCAGCGCGCCGAACTGATCTGCAGCGGCAGCGAATGGATCCTCTCCTACGATCCCCGCACCGGCCAGGAGCTCTGGCGCGCCAAGGGCCTGGAAAGCAACGCCGTTCCCAGCCCTCTGGCCGGCGGAGGCATCGTCTACGTGTATGCCGGATTCCCGGTCAGGAAAACCGTGGCGATCCGGCTGGGAGGATCGGGAGACCTGACCGGCTCTCCGGCGATCCTTTGGGAATACGGGAAAGGGACCGCCTACGTGCCATCCGGAATCCTTTACGGCGGATACCTGTACCTGATGAGCGACCGCGGCATCCTTACCTGCCTGGATCCCAGCACGGGCGCGGTTCAGTACGACAACGGCCGCGTGCCGGTTCCGGCTACCTTTACCGCCTCTCCGGTGGCCCTGGAGGGGAAGATCCTGCTAACCAGCGAAGACGGCGATACCTTTGTAGTCCAAGCCGGACCGCGGTTCGAGATGCTGGCCACGCATTCCATCGAAGAGCCGGTATTGGCCAGCCCGGCCATTTTTCGCGGGGCGATTTTCCTTCGCGGGGAGCGGCACCTGTACTGCATATCCCGGACTTCCTCCCCGGCCCCGGGGGCGCGGAAATGAAAAAAGAAATCTGTATTTTCGCCGCCTTTCTGGGATTTTTCCTCGCCGGCACCGCCCGGGGGCAGAAGCCCGACTTCAGCGGAGCCTGGGTCATGGATCCGGAGCGCAGCTTCAGCATGGGGAACGTAACCGCCGCGGAAATGACCATCTCGCACCGGGATCCTGAGTTTCGCCTGGATGCCCGCCTGACCTCCCCGGAGGGGACGAAGGAAGTTCATGAAGTCTGGCAGACGGACGGGCAGGAGCATGATGCCACACCGGCGGGATCCAGGGCCGGGCTGCGCGTGGTCCGCAAGGCCTTCTGGCTGCCGGACAGACGCAGGCTGGTGCTGGCGGAGAAAACCGAGGAAGAAAAGCCTGAGGGGCGCAGCGTGCAGTCCGTGACCCGCAAGTACGCTCTTTCCGCAGACGGCGGTGTCCTGACCGTGGACTACTATATCGACCGGCCGCAGGGAAGCGGGGAAGCCAAAAGGGTTTTCCGGAAACGCGGAAGCGCCGCCCGGCAGGCATCGGAGCGCTTTTAAAAATTTGGATGAGGGAACCGCAATGACCACCGGCCTGAAGCGGCGGGTGCACGGCAGCCTCGCCGCCGCGATACTTCTCCTGGCGTTCGCCGCGGCGGCCCACTCCGCCGCGCGCCCCAATATTGTGCTGATCCTGGCGGACGATCTGGGCTGGTCCGATCTCGGCTGCTACGGCGGGGAGATCCGCACCCCGCACCTGGATGCCCTGGCGCGCAGCGGGATCCGGTTCCGGGAGTTTTATAACACCGCCCGCTGCTGCCCGACGCGCGCTTCGCTGATGACCGGTTTGTATCCCCACCAGGCGGGTGTGGGCAGCATGACCAGCGACCGGGGGCCGGCCTATCCCGGCTACCGGGGAACGCTGAACCGCCAGTGCGTGACCCTGGCGGAGGTACTGCGCCAGGCCGGCTATTCCACCTTTATGGCCGGCAAGTGGCACCTCCACAATCCCCAACAGGACGTCAAACCCACGGACCGGGGCTTTGACGAATTTTACGGCATGCTGGGAGGCTTCAACTCCTTCTGGCACGAGAAGCCCTTCTACACCCGCTGGCCGGCGGGTCGCCCGCTGCGGCTCTACACCTCCCCCGAGGGGGGAAGGCCGGGAACCTTTTATGCCACGGACGCCTTTGCCGACTATGCCCTGGACTTTCTGGCCGAGGCCAGGAAGCAAAAGAATCCCTTCTTTCTCTACCTGGCCTTTAATGCGCCCCATTTCCCCCTGCATGCACCGGAAGCGGACGTTGACCGGTACGAGGAGATGTATTTTCGCCAGGGCTGGGACAGGATTCGCGAGCAGCGCCTGTCGCGGCAGAAAGCGGAGGGGCTGGTCCCGGCGGACCTCGCTCTGCCGCCGCGCAGCTCGGTCCCCGCGAAATCCCATGCCAGGCCCTCCCCGTTTGCCGGGAAGGACAATCCGGCATGGGACTCCCTCCCGGAAGAACGGCGCCGGGATCTGGCCCGGCGCATGGCGGTGTTTGCCGCCATGGTGGACCGCATGGACCAGGCGGTGGGCCGGGTGGTGGAGGATCTGCAGAAGCACGGACAGATCGACGATACCCTGATCCTTTTTCTCAGTGATAACGGCGCCTGCTGGGAGTGGGACCCGTATGGCTTCGATACCGTCAGCGGCCCCGGGAACATCCTGCACACCGGCCCCGACCGGAAGACCATCGGCGCACCGGACAGCTATCTGAGCTACGGCAGCGGCTGGGCGAATGCGGGAAATACCCCCTGGCGGTTCTACAAGCATTTCAGCCATGAAGGCGGCATTCGCACGCCGCTGATCGTGCACTGGCCCGGAGGGGTGAAAGCCAGGGGAACATTTTCCTCATTTTCCGGCCATATCATCGATATCATGCCCACCTTCGTTGCGGTCAGCGGCGCAGATTATCCGCGGGAGCGCGGCGGCGAGACCATCCAGCCCATGGAGGGGCAGAGTCTGCTGCCGGCCTTTACCGGCCGGAAGCAAAGTCGAAAGTCGCCCCTTTTCTTCGAGCACGAGGGCAGCCGGGCGGTGCGCGACGGGCGCTGGAAGCTGGTGTCGCTCTCCGGCGATTCCTGGGAGCTCTATGACCTGTCACGGGATCCGGCGGAAATGCGCAACCTGGCCGGTTCCCGGCCGGACCGGGTGCGGTCCATGGCCTCGCAATGGTCGGATTGGGCCGCCCGCTGCCGCGTGGATACGGCGGCGGTGTCCGTGCCCGGCTACCGGGCGCCCTGAGCAATCCGTGCCGCCGGATGGCATGGATCGCTTCCAGGTGCGGCCCGGGGCTCGCCGATGGCCGGGTGGAGATTTCCACCGAATCTCCTTGACCTGCTATTCCATTTGCCGTACGCTATTGTAGACTTCCTTGCT
>CAINFC010000034.1 GCA_903847975.1 uncultured Acidobacteriota bacterium
CAAACCGGCCTGGCAGCCGTTTGCCGGCAAGCTGGGGGGACCGCTGGAAGGCACCGCTTTCGACCCCCGGGATCAAAACAAAAACAAACCACTACAGCCGGCCCGTTTTCGCCAGCTGCTTGCCGAACAGGGTATCTACTACCTGGAAGCCTCGCAAACGGGGTCCCCGGCGGAATGCGCCTGGACGGAATTCGGCTCCATCGACAGCTGCGGACACACCGAAGGCGCCCGGCTGGCCTGGAGGCTGGAAGAAGAGCTCATCGGACTGCAGCGGCGCATCGCGGAGCTGTTGGAAGCGGGATGGACGAAAGTGCAGGTGGTTACCGACCACGGCTGGCTGCTCCTGCCCGGCGGGCTGCCGAAAGAGGATTTGCCTAAGCACCTGACCGATTCGCTCTGGGGTCGCTGCGCCATTCCTGCACCCGGAGCCCAGCATGGCTACCCGATGACCTCCTGGTTCTGGGATCCTGCCGACGCCGTCGTTCTGGCCCCCGGCATTTCCTGCTTCCAGTCCGGCCGGGAATATGCCCATGGCGGGCTTACCTTGCAGGAGGCGTTCATCCCATCTTTGACGGTTTGCGCCAGGCCGGGCAAAGGAAGCATCCACTTAAAAGATTGGAAGTGGTCGGGACTGCGCCTCAGCCTCACCCTGGAACACGCGGACGGCCTGGCCGCTGACCTCCGCTCGAAAGCGGCGGATTCCTCCAGCAGTTTAACGACCAAACCGGTGGTCGTTAAAGAGAAGCAAGCCCGTCTGCTGGTCCCCGACGATGAAGCACAGGGCAAAGCAGCCTTCCTCGTGGTCCTGGACGCGGACGGCCAACCCATTTTCAAACATCCGATCGTAATAGGAGAAAATGAACAGGGATAGATGGGATTGTCCGGATTTTATATCCTGAATATCCTGTCCATCCATGTCAATTGCTATGCAACTCGACGCATTAGATCATATTGCTGCCAAGGCATTCGAAGGATACCTGGTCCGCAAGGACCTGGTCCGGCAATTCAAGGGACAGTATCCGGTACCTACCTACGTAGCTGAGTTTCTCCTGGGCCGTTATTGTGCCAGCGTGGACGAAACGGAAATTCAGGAGGGCCTGGCCATCGTGCAGCGGCAGCTGGCCAGCCGCACCGTCCGGGCCGGGGAGGAGGAGCTTTTCAAGGCCCGCGCCAAGGAGCAGGGCCGGGTCAAGCTGATCGATCTGGTCAAGGCGCGGCTGGATGCCAGGAACGATTGCTTTATGGCCGAACTGCCCAGCTTGCGGCTGAGCGATGTCCGCATTGCCGATGAGCTAGTCCACACTCATGACCGCATGCTCACCGGGGGATTTTACGCCGAGGTCGATTTGACCTATGACCCCACCATTGCCGAAGAAAGGAACGGGCGGCCTTTCGGCATCGAGTCGCTGCGCGAAATCCAGCTTTCCAAGCGGGATGTGCTGGAAACCCTGTGCCAGGGACGGACGCTTTTTACCTTCCAGGAGTGGAAGCAATTGCTGCTGCGCAGCGTCGGGCTGGAGCCGGACGTTCTCGGAGAGCGGACCTGCGATGTGATGCTGCTCCGAATGGTCCCTTTTGTCGAAAACAACTACAACGCCGTGGAGCTGGGCCCGCGCGGCACCGGCAAGAGCCACCTGTACCAGCAGGTGTCGCCGTATGCTCACCTGGTTTCCGGAGGCAAGGCCACCGTGGCGCGGATGTTCGTCAACAACCAGAACGGGCAGCGCGGACTGGTCTGCCAATACGATGTAGTTTGCTTCGATGAGATCTCCGGTATTTCCTTTGACCAGCGCGACGGGGTCAACATCATGAAAGGCTACATGGAGTCGGGGGAATTCAGCCGGGGCAAGGAAAGCATACGCGCCTTCGGCGGCATGGTCATGGTGGGCAACTTTGAAGTGGACGTCGAGCATCAGCAGCGCATGGGCCATCTGTTCGGGCCCCTCCCGCCGGAGATGCGCGATGACACGGCGTTTATGGATCGCATCCACGCCTATATTCCCGGATGGGCGGTACCGAAAGTCAGCCGCGACCAGCTGACCGACCATTTTGGGATGGTCAGCGATTTCCTTTCCTCCTGCTGGAACCACCTGCGCTCCCAAAGCCGTCTCAATCGGCTGCAGGGACGGATCCAGTTCGGTGGCGCGCTGAGTGGGCGCGACACCACTGCCACGCATAAAACCATGAGCGGGCTGCTCAAGCTGATGTATCCGGATCCGGAGGTCGAAATCCCGGATGAGGCCATCGAGTGGGCGGCTCGGCTGGCTCTGGAATGCCGTCGACGGGTAAAGGAGCAGCAGAAGCGCATCGGCTCCGCCGAATTCCGCAACACCCATTTCAGTTTTCGCATGATCCCCGACGGCATGGAACAGTTTGTCTCCACCCCCGAACTGCACAGCGAAAACAGCATTGGCAGCGATCCGCTGCCCGCCGGACAGGTGTGGGCCATTTCCCCCGGCGGCATGGACGAGAATCCCGGACTTTTCCGCATCGAGGTAACCGAGGGACCGGGAAGCGGGCTGAAGATTCTTAACCAAAGCCCGCCGGGGCCACTAAAAGAGAGCGTGCGCTGCGCCGAACAGAACCTATACACCCGGTCCAGGGAACTGGTCGGAGATCGCGATCCGCGTTTCCACGAATTCACGATCCAATTCCGGGCCTTCGACGCTTCCAAAAGCGCCGCGTCCACGGGAATTCCCATTCTGCTGGCCATGAGTTCGGCACTGGTGGAACGAAGTCTGGAAGGCGG
>CAINFC010000035.1 GCA_903847975.1 uncultured Acidobacteriota bacterium
ATATACACCCGCGCAGGACCAATCTCTCGGATGAGGTTCCTGTCAGCGCGACCAGGCAATGGGAGCGGTGAAGAATGTTTTTGGGGCCCGGACGCGGCAATCCGGACGGCCCTTCAAAGCGATCTGAACCGACCGGAATTTCCTGGGATCCTTGCCGGCAGGCGGCGAATAGACCAGCCGGTAGTAGAGGAGGTTGTGGTCCATCATGGCCTGCAGCTGGCTGCCGATCCCCTCGAGGTTGAAGAAAACTTCTCCCCCCGTCTGGCCGGCCAGCAGAGCCATGCCGTGCTGCAGGTCTCTTTTGGCGTCCTGCAGCGCCGAGGTCAGAGAATAGGCTTCCACATTGACGGCCTTGGAGGAAAGGGCCGCTTTCGCTTCGAAGGCGTAGATCATCACTCCGGAGCGGCCGGCGGCGGCGATCACCGGGTGCAGGTCATCGACGGCAATTTCGCCGCCGGTGGCCGTCGCGGAGAAGCCCTCGGTGCACAGAGCCAGCAGGTGCTGCCCGGGCAGGGCCGCCATTCTTTCAATCGTGTTTCCCAGGACGTTGGTGACCACCCGACGCCGGGTGGCGGCCTCGAGCAGAATCATCCGGCACTTGGAGAGCACTTCCATCTGACCGCTTCCCGTTCGGGGAACCATGATGCTTCCCGAAAACTGGGTTTCGGAATCGAGGAGGACTTCGGCCAGGCTTCGGGATTGCGGATCTCCGCGGAGGGCCTTGCCGCAAAGGGCCGGGGAAAGAAAGGATTCATGTTCGGTCTTTCCCGGGCGGACCTCCTGGATGGCAGCCTCCAGGACTTTCAGGTCCCCGGTGAACGGGCACTTGTTCCCGGGCTTGCCGGTGGTGGTCACGATGGACACCAGGTCCTGGCTTCCCTTTTGTTCTCCCAGAAACTGGCGGAGGGCATTTCGAACCACCTCCACGGCGCTGGAAGAGATGTGCATGGTGTCGACGACCAGGGCAACGACACGCCGCGAGGCGGCGGGGGCGCTTGCTGTTCCTGTAGATTGCCCGATGGCGCCGGCCTCTTTTCCCAGATATTCGCGGGAAAAGGATTCCAGGGATTGGGGAACCCCGTCCTCCAGCAGCAGAAAATCCTCCCTGGTCAGGCCGTCTACCGGGCGACCGTCCCGGTCCGTTACCACGGCGCATATGGGGACCAGCCCGTTTTTCTCCGGGGAGGAGGGCGCCGCAGGGCGCGGGCCGGGTTTTTCAGCAGCCAGCGCGGTCCAGAGCAGTGGAAATAAAACCAGCATGGCCAGGCTTTGGGGGGGGCGGGGCATCGGGATTTCTCCTGGGTTACAATGTGGGGAAGAGGCGATTCTTCATTTTGGTCAAAAGACCGGACGGGGGATCGCCATGGAAAGTACGCCATTGGAAGCACGGATCAAGTTTACAGTGCTTTTCGGACCCAGACAAGCGAATGATGGCCGGGGCTCTTTACGCACGGCCGTCTTCGGGTCGCCGATCCGGTTGCCTGCGATTTCCGGTTTCCGGGAAAGGATCTTTCCATTCCGGCCGGAGTTCCGTGCAGGTATAATTCCTTCCAAGGGGCGGAGGCCGAAAACAGACATGGATCCTTCCGGATGAGGCCGGACGGATTCCAACCCAAAAGGAGTGCACGAATGTCTTTCCAATTTCATCGAAGAAGTCTTCTGAAGCAGGCGGCCGCCGCCGCCGGAACTCTGGGGCTTGGGGCAGCATCCGCCGCGCTGCAGGCCCAGACCTCGCCTTCCGGGGGAACCCTCAATTCGCGGCGCATCTGCCGTAAGCCGGAAGTTTCCCGGGTGGCCCTGATCAAAGGGAACGACCGGCGTGAAAACATGGTCCAGGCTCTGGAACGGATTGCACCCCAGATCAAGGCGGGCGTCCAGGGAAAGCAGGTGGTCATCAAACCCAATTTCACCCGGGTCAAGAAGGAGGAATGGCTGGCCTCCACCCACGTGGACGGCGTCTCGGCGCTCTGCGAAGTGCTTTCCTCTTTTTACAAGGGCAGAATCCTCATCGCCGAGGGCACCGGCCCGGGAACGCCGCTGCAGGAAGCGGTGGACAGCTACCAGTATTCCGCGCTGCAAAAACGGTTTCCCGTGGAGTTCTTCGATCTCCGCTCGGACGAGCAGCGCATCGTTTACATTCTGGATCCGGAGATGGCCCCGGTGCCGGTGCGCACCTCCCGGCTGCTGCTGGATCCCGATACCTACCTGGTTTCGGCCGCGGTGCTGAAAACCCACACGCTGGCGGCGGTAACCCTGGGCTTGAAGAATATCGTCCTGGCCGCTCCCTGCAACAACGGCGTGGACAACGATCGCCGCAAAATGCACGCCGGGGTACCCAAGGCGGGCCCGCGCGCCTACAATTACAACCTGTTCCAGATGGGCATTCAGACGGCTCCCGACCTGGTGCTCATCGACGGCTTCGTGGGCATGGAAGGGGAAGGGCCGCTCAACGGGACCGCCGTCGAATCGAAGGTTGCCGTTGCCTCCACCGACTGGCTGGCGGCCGACCGGGTGGGAACGGAGCTCATGGGATTCGATTTCGCGCGCATCGGGCACCTTCGCTACTGCGCGCAGGCGGGAATGGGGGAAGGCGATTTGTCCCGGATTCAGCTGACCGGCGAGCCGATCGGCAACTGCCGGCGAGCCTATCAGCCGCCGGCCAGTCTTCCTTCCATTCTGATGTGAAGAGCCGGCGGCCTACCTGGCTTTCCCAAGCGTACAGGTGATGCCGGCCGATAAGGAATTCACCCGCGCCACGGAGGACAGGACGTCCTGATAGGGCGGAGGGTTGGGATTGGTGCTTTGCAGCGCTTTGCTGATCGCATGGCTCGCATCGCCGAAGAGGTGGCGGAATTCCGCGCCAAGGCGCAGGCGGCCGGTCAGGCGGTACCCGAGGCCCGCGGCCAGAACGGGGAGCGCCCGGGTTTTATGGGAATCGATATCCGGCGTGCCGCTCACGAAGCGGGAAAGGCGGTATTCTTCCCGTGCCCGGGCCACGCCGCCTTTGCCGTAAGCCATAATGCCGCCAGGAAGGGGCAGGGATACCGTGCCCAGAAAGTCGATCTGGGTCGAGCCGAACTCATATTCATTGGCGCTGGCGTAGGTCACGGCGGCGGCGCCGTTGTCCGCGTATCCGGCTTCGAGTCCCAGCCCGACCCCCTTCCCGGAATCCCACTGATAGCCGGAGGCCACCGCCCAGCAGAATGTGTCCCGGCGGAATCCCAGCAGGCCGGCTCCCGGGCGGTCCCGCACCGTAGGTGTATCCAGACGGCACCATCCCAGTCGCGCGCCCAGGTATAGGCCCTTCGACGGGGGCTGGGCCCGGAGCAGAACCGACCCCGCCGCCGGCGCGAAAAAGAAAAGGCAAAGGGATACAAGAAACGGTCTCCGTTGGGTAAGTGTCATCATGGCCATAATCTTAGCATGCGTATTATAAATGGGCAACCGGTCGTTTGCATGTGCCCTGGTTGTCCATTTCCCTGCAGGAGGATTGCTGCCGGGCCGCACGCCCTACATGGGCGGCATCGGACGCATGGGCGCGGTACGGATCTGATACTCTTTCGGAGGTTCGGCCCCCAGCAGGTGGCGGACGAAGTAGTCCCAGCGACGGCGCATCATGTAGGGCTCGCTGCCGAAACCATGGCCGCGGTTGGGAAACAGCAGCAGGTCGAAATCCTTGTTGGCTTTGATCAGCTCGTTGACCACCAGCAGGGTGTTATAGGGCGGCACGTTGTCGTCCATGGTCCCGTGAGCCAGCAGCAGCTTGCCTTTCAGGTTGCGGGCTACGAGCTGGTTGGCCTGGTTGTCGTAGTTGCCGGTCCCGTCGCTCTTGCTCTCCAGCAATCCCTGCCACTTTTCTCCCCAGTCATCTTCGTAATTACGGTTATCGTGATTGCCGGCCTGGGAAACGCCGACTTTGAAAAAGTCGGGATAGCGGAACATGGCCCCGGCCGTGGCGAACCCTCCCCCGGAGTGACCCCATATGCCGGCGCGATCGATGTCAATCCAGGAAAATCGCTCCGCCAGCTGCTGCATGCCGGCCACCTGGTCGGGAAGGCCGTTGTCACCCAAATTGCCGTAAGAGATTTCCTGGAATTTCCTGGAGCGCCCCGGGGTTCCCATGGCGTCCAGCTGAACCACCACAAACCCCAGCTCCGCCAGGGCCTGGGTGTCCCCGCGGGCCGCGGAAAAGCTGCGGCTGCCGACGCTGCCGGTCTGCGGCCCGGGATAGACCTGGTTGACAATCGGATACGTGCGAGCCGGATCGAAGGAGGTCGGCCGGAACAGCAGCCCGTAGAGGTCGGTGCTTTTGTCGCGCGCTTTGACGGTGAAGGGAATCGGCGGCTTCCAGCCCATGGCGACGAGCGGCGCGATGTCGGCCCGGGCCAGCGTCAGTAGCTCTTTGCCCTGCCGGTTGCGAAGAACGGTCACCGGGGGGACATCCGGCTTGGAGTAGCTGTCGAGGAAGCAGCTGCCGTCCGGGGAAAGAGTAATCTCATGATTGGCGTCCTCGGGGGTCAGCAGCCGCAGACCGCTGCCGTCCAGGGCGACGCTGTAGAAGTGCCGGAAGTAGGGGTCCCGTCCCGGTTCCCGGCCCTGACCGATGAAAAAGGCGGTGCGCGTTTTTTCGTCCACGCGCAGGAGCTGGTTGACGTTGCCTTCTCCCCGGGTGATCGGATTTTTCAGCCGGCCGCCGGCCAGGTCGTGCAGGTAGAGATGTCCCCAGTTTTCCCGCTGGGAAAACCAGATGAACTCCTGGCTGGAGGGCAGAAACATCCAGCTGCTGTGGTCGGCGCCGGACTCGAAATAGGTATCCACCTTCTCCTGGAAAACGTCGCGCACTTCGCCCGATTCGGCGGAAGCCAGGCGCAGCGTGGCGACCTTATGGTCGCGGGAGCTGGAAACGAAGGCCAGCTGGCTGCTGTCGGCGCTCCACTGGGCGTCGTCCAGGTCGCCGCCGCGGACCTTGATGTCATCGGTCACCGTTCCCCGGCGGGCATCGGGCGGCATCTTCAGGCGCACCGTGCGGGGTCCGTCGAGGTGCACGATCACCCGCTGGATGGTGATGATGTTCGGGTCGCCGGGCAGGGGATACTTCCAGGCCTGCAGGTTGGAGTGACCGACCCGGGTATCCACCAGGTACATCTCCCCGACGCTGCGCTGATCCTGCTGGTAGGTGGCGATTTTGCGGGAATCGGGAGACCAGAGGACGATGGGCCGGTCGCTGTGCGTCCAGCCGGCATTGTCCGTGGCGTAGCCGAAATCCCGGACGCCGTCGAAGGTCAGCTGCGTTTCCTGGCCGCCGGGAATCTCACGCAGCCACAGGTTGTCGTTGCGCAGGAAAACCGTATGCTTGCCGTCGGGCGAAGGGGAGTCCTTCCGGGCGAACGTGCCCATCCGCTCCATGCCGGGAGGCATCGCCGCCCGGCTTTCCCGGCCGGCGGCATTCTCGCCCTTCTCCTGGACGGTGCACTTGCTGCCGGCCGTGTCGCAGCGAAAGCGCTTCTCCCCCACGGAAAAAGTGACATCGCGGCCGTCGGCGGAATATTCGAAGGTCCGGAAGGGGAGCTTGTCTCCGCTGTAGGCCTGGCTGTTGGCTGCGGACAGGGCGGCGGCCAGCCGGGCATGATCGAATGCCGGTGTGCGGGCTGCCTTCTGCGGATCGACCAGCACGAATTCGGCGGCATTGTCCGCCAGGTTGTCGCGATACCAGAACCGCCCGTCCGGAAGCCAGTTGGGGTGCACCGCGGCATGCAGCACCAGCGGGGTGACGCTGGAGGAAAGGAACTTCTCGGCATGCTGATACTGCTCGGCGGTAACGGTCGGGGCCTGGGCGGCAGCGCTCCACATGACAGCGAGGAGCAAGGGAAACAGGCACAGACAGAGTAGGCAGAAAGAGACGGGTTGGATTTTGGCTATATTTTTCATGGCGCAATTTTACCTGATGAGATTGTAAAAAGTCGCCATTTCTTTGGGTTTCCTGGCGAGAATTCTACGGAAATCTCTGGGCCTCCATCCTTTTTCCCTTTCTTTCTGTATAATTTGTTTTTTTAAAAAAAAAAGAGGAAGGGAGACGATACCGATATGGGACAGACGGACGGGAACGGCGCGTTGGATGATGCTTCCCTGGAAAATGTAGCGGGAGGGGATGGAGGAGTTATATACTTTTGCACTCGATGCCTGACTTGCGAAATCACCTGGGGACCCATGCCGGGAAGCTCTATTCCCGCCTGTGAGGGTCAGCATACCGCCCAGAGCGGGCATAACGCCTTTTCCCGCTTCCAGGTTTAGCCGATTCCCTCGACAGGACGGGCGGAAATCCGGATACCCGTTAAAGGAAGGATGAATGACGATACCTGTCCGCATCCCGGATCACATCCGCGACCTGCCTGCCTATACGCCCATCGAGCCGTTTGAGGTGCTGTCGGAGCGGATCGGCCGCGCCCCGGAAGAGATCATCAAGCTGGATGCCAACGAAAATCCGTACGGCATGTCCCCCTGCGCCCGGGAAAGACTGGCCGGACTGCACTTCGGCCATATCTACCCGGACCCGGAAAGCCGTGCCCTGCGAAGGGTACTGAGCGATTTTTGCGGCGTTCCGGCGGAGAACCTTCTGGCCGGGGCCGGCGCCGATGAGCTGATTGACCTGATCATGCGCGTGACCCTGGAAAAGGGGGACGCCATCCTCAACTGCCCGCCCACCTTCGGGATGTACCGGTTCGACGGCGATCTGAACGGCGCCCGGGTGATCGATGCTCCGCGCCGGCCCGACTTCCGCCTCGATTTGCCTGCCGTTTTGGCCGCCGCCGAAAAACAGGCCCCCAAGCTGATCTTCCTCACCTCTCCCAACAACCCGGACGGTTCGTTGCTGCCGGAAGAAGCGGTGGACCGGATTCTGGAGCTGCCGCTCCTGGTGGTGCTGGATGAGGCCTATATCGAATTTGCGGCGCCGCAGGACCTGGGCCGTTCGGCCAGCCGGATCACCGGCGTGCCCCGCAGGGAAAACCTGGTGGTGCTGCGCACCTTCAGCAAGCTGGCAGGTCTGGCCGGATTGCGGGTCGGCTATGGAGCTTTCCCTTCCTGGCTGATGGAGATTCTCTGGAAGGCCAAACAGCCCTACAACATCAATGTGGCGGCCAGCGAAGCGGCCATTGCCGCCATGGGGGACACAGACTACCTGCGGCGCACGGTAGGGTTGCTGGTGGCGGAACGCGAGCGGCTGCGCGGTGAACTGGCGAAGTTGCCTTTCCTGCAGCCATTTCCGACATTTTCCAACTTCATACTATGCCGGGTGACCGGCCGGGATGCCCGGCGGCTGAAGGAGGAACTGGCGATGCGCCACGGTATTTTTATCCGCTATTTCCAGAAGCCCGGCCTTACCGACTGCATCCGCATTTCCGTGGGAACACCGGAGCAGAACGAAGCGCTGCTGACCGTCCTGGCCAACCTGGCCTGAGCGCGAAAAGGCGGACCCCGAATCATGCTTGAAATCCAGGGGGTATCCAAACAGTACGGCAGCGCGGTGGTGGTCCGGCAGGTCCGTCTGCAGGTGGGCCAGGGCGAGTTCTTCTGTATACTGGGTCCGAGCGGCTGCGGCAAAACTACGCTTTTGCGGCTGATCGCCGGATTCGAGCGGCCGACCGAAGGCCGTATCCTGCTCGACGGGGTCGACATCACCCACACGCCGCCCTATCGCCGGGATGTCAATACAGTATTCCAGAACTATGCGCTGTTTCCTCACTGCACGGTCTTCGGGAATGTGGCTTACGGCCTGCAGGTACGCCGGCGGCCGGCCGGGGAGATCCGCGAGCGCGTGGATCAGGCCCTCGAGACGGTCGGCCTGGCCGGCCTGGCTGACCGCATGCCCGCGCAGCTTTCCGGCGGCCAGCAGCAGCGCGTGGCCCTGGCCCGCGCGCTGATCAACCGCCCCCGCATCCTGCTGCTGGACGAGCCCCTTTCGGCCCTCGACAAGAAAATCGGCGAGCAGATGCGCTACGAGCTCGCCGACCTGCAGGCCAAAACCGGCATCACCTTCATCTACGTGACCCACAACCAGGTGGAAGCCATGTCCATGGCCGGCCGCGTAGCGGTGATGAACCGGGGCAGCGTCGAGCAGTGTGCCCCGCCGGCAGAGCTCTACCGGAGCCCGGCCACCCGCTTCACGGCCGACTTCGTGGGTTCCATGAACTTCTTCGATGGTCGGATCGCCGAGGCGGGCCCGGATTCCTTCGGCATCCTGCTGGCCGACCAGACCCTGGTTCACCGGCGCGGGGAGGCTGGCGCCCGGCCCGGCGACCCGGTGGTCTTCGGCCTCCGGCCGGAGCAGCTCAAGGTCAGCCTGCTGGAGCCCAGGGACTTCGAGAACGGGCTGTTCGGCCGGATCGAGCGCCAGGTCTTCGTCGGGGATGCCACGCTGCTGCGCATCCGGCTCTCCAACGGGAGTCCGGTCGAGGTGCGCGTGCCCAACTACCTGGTGCTGGAAAACCGCGTAATGGCCCTCGAGCCCGATGAGGAGGTATGGGTGGTCTGGAGCCAGGGTTCGGGAGTGGTGCTCCATGACTGACCCTTCCCGACGCCAGGGCCGCTTCCTCGGGGAGCTGCCGCTGCTGGCCGGTCCACCGGTCCTGTGGCTCACGGTTTTTTTCCTGGTACCTGTGGCGATGGTCATGGCCTTCAGCTTTGTGGAAAGCTACCGCCACGGAGTGTCTGACTTCCAGTTCACCCTGGAGCACTACCGGCAGGCGCTGGATCCCGTCTACCCCAGGGTTCTCTGGCGCTCGATCGTCTACTCCGCCGTCTCGACGGCCTTCACCCTGCTGCTCGCCTTCCCTGCCGCCTGCTATATCGCCTTCTCGCCCCCGCGTCGACAGAAGTGGCTGCTCTTTCTCGTCTTTCTCCCGCTCTGGGTCAATCTCCTGGTGCGCCTCTATTCGTTTATCGTGATCCTCAGCGCCGGCGGGCTTTTGAACCGGGTCCTGCAGGCCCTTTCCCTTACCCGCGAACCGGTGCAGCTGCTGAACACTCCCTTTGCCGTTCTTCTGGGTTTCGTCTACGGAAACCTGCCTTACATGATCCCGCCGATCTACACCGCCCTGGAGCGGATGAATCCCGCTCTGCTGGAGGCCTCCATGGACCTGGGTGCGGGCCGCGGGACCACCTTCCGGCGCATTGTGCTGCCGCAATCGGCCGCCGGAGTGGCCGCCGGGGTGACGCTCTGCTTCATTCCCACGCTCGGCAGCTTCCTTATTCCCGACATTCTGGGCGGCCCGGAAAGCCTGATGATCGGCAACCTGATCACCTCCCAGTTCCAGCAGGGCCGGAACTGGCCTTTCGGCAGCGCCCTTTCCTCACTGCTGGTGCTCCTCGTCATGCTCGGCATCTGCCTCTACCTGCGCGGCTTCGACCCAACGGCACCCCGGGAGGGAGCAAAGGAATAGTATGGCCGGCCAACTCTCCCGCCGCAACGATCTCGGGCTGGGGCAGGGAGCCTTCCTCCGGTATTCCACAGGGTTGTGCCTTTTCTTCCTTGTGGCGCCGCTGGTGGTCCTGGTGGTGTACTCCTTCAATGGCTCCAGCCAGGTGACCGTCTGGGAAGGCTTCAGTCTGAAATGGTTTGCGGCGACGATCTCCGACCGGGAGCTGTGGATTGCCATCCGCAACTCGATGATCGTTGCCGGCCTGAGCGCGTTGATTTCCACCGCTCTCGGCACGCTGACCGCCCTGTCCCTCGGGCGCTATGTCTTCCGGGGCCGGCGGATCCTGGCCGGATTGCTGTACGTTCCGGTGGTCCTGCCGGAGATCATCCTGGGAATCGCGCTGCTGGTGCTCTTCGTGCTGCTCGATATCCAGCGCGGCTTCCTGACCGTAGTCTGCGGGCATGTGACCTTCAGCTTCCCTTTTGTGGGCCTGATGATCCTGGCGCGCGTCCAGACGCTGGACCGGACCCAGGAAGAGGCCAGCCTGGACCTGGGCGCCTCGCCGTGGCGCACCTTCCGCAGGGTGATCCTGCCGCCGCTGACCCCCGCCCTGCTGTCCGCGATGCTCTTTGCCTTCACCATAAGCCTCGACGATTTCGTGGTGACCTTTTTTACCACCGGCCCGGGTGTGACCACCCTGCCGTTGAAGGTCTACTCCCTGGTCAAGTTCGGATTGACGCCGGCGATCAACGTCATCTCAACCCTCATGATCGCCTTCACCCTGGTGGTCCTGCTGGCCGTCAACTGGATGCAGGAGGACGGCACACGGCAGCGCCTGGGCATGCGCCTGGGGGGCGGCCTGGCGGCCGCGCTGGTGCTGCTGCTGGTGATGTCCGTTCTCGGGGAGCGGAGGCAGTCCCGGCTGGTCGTTGCCACCTGGCCCAACTATTTCGACCAGGGGGTACTCGACGAGTTCGAGGCACGCACCGGCATTCATGTCATTCTTTCCTATTTCAACGACAACGAGGAGATGCTGGCCAAAACCTCCTTCGGCAAGCCCGGGATCGACCTGGTGACCCCGGCCGGCTTCATGATTGAGATCATGGGGAAGCAGGGCCTGCTTTCTCCCTTGGACCCGGACCGCCTTCCCAACCTGCGCTATCTGGACGAACGTTTCCGTCGGCTGCCCTTCGACCCGACCGGCCGCTACTACGTGCCCTACACCTACGGCTTCACGGGCCTTTTCTATGACAGCACGAAAGTGACCGAACCGGTCGACAGCTGGCGGCTGCTCTGGGACGAGCGCTACCGGGGCAGGCTGCTGATGTTCGACGACATGCTCGAAAATTTCGACCTGGCCCACCGCCTGCTGGGTTTCCGGCTGGTGGATCGCGATACCGCGCACCTGGACGCCGCCTTCGCACTGCTCCAGCAGCAGCGCCCCCTGCTGCGCAAGCACGAGAGCAACCTGGTCAACGAGATGCTGCTCGGCGGTGAAGTGGTCGCCGCCCAGAACTGGAACGGGAACGCGATGCGCCTCAACCGCAAGCACCCGCAGTTCAAGTTCCTGATCCCCAAGGAAGGAACGCTGCTTTTCGTGGACACCCTCTGTCTGCTCCAGACCGCCCCGAATCCGGCCGCCGCCTACGCCTTCGTCAACTATCTGCTCGAACCGGCCAATGCGCAGCGCAACATGCAGGGCATCCTTTATGCCATGCCGAATCCGGAAGCCCGCCGCAGGATGCCGCCGGAACTGCGGGACGACACCACCCTTTTCCCGCCGATCACGGACATGTCGCAGCTCAGCGTGATGGCCGACCTGGGCCCCTTTCTCCAGGAGGTGCGGAAGCGCTGGATCCGGCTGAAGACGGAATAAGCGCGAGGTTCTGCCATCCGCAGGAGCCTTTCCGCCCCCGGAGGAGGACGTGGGGGTCCTCAAGGATTTGTATTCAGCAAGGCGGGCGGAAGGCCCGCTAACATAATAGCCTGGGGTGGAGCACAGCGGAGCCCCAGGTCGGCTTGCTTTACATACGGAGGGCTGAAAGTCCGAGCCCCATCCTCTGGGATCGATCCTTTACAAAGATTTTTGTCCGGGACCACCCTTATAGGGATAGGATGAGAGAATGTCTCGGGCTTTCAGCCCTTATGTATAAACGAACTGCGCACCTGGGGCTGCGCTTCGCCTCACCCCCAGGCTATTATGTGCCGGGCCTTTGGCCCTTGCCTTTTTTCGTCGCCATTATTCCTGGCGGCGGGCGGAATCCACTTGCATAGGGTGCTATATAGTTATATACTATATAAGCTTTACCGGCGTCAATTATCGAATCGAGCAACGAACAGAGTGGTCCACAAACACGGCAGCCTGGCGCTTTCACTGGGGACGGCCCTGCTCGGAGCAGCGGTTGTTCTGTGGACAATATGGCCGTTGCTGCCGGTCGGGCGGAGTACCCGGCCGCGAACCCTCCTGGTATATGGCTTTGCCATTGTCGAAAAAACTTTGACCCGGAGCATATTCCCCGCATTTCAAAAGAAATGGAAAGATCGAACCGGCGAGGAACTGGAGGTAATCGGTTCCTTCGGCGGTTCCGGTACGATTACTAACCAGTTGATCATGGGGGTCCCCGCCGAACTGGCCATTCTTTCCACCGAACTGGACCTGTTGCGCCTCCGGCAGGCCGGGGTTTTGCAAACGGAGGCCTGGAAAGAGCTTCCCCACCAAGGCATCGTAAACCGCACCCCATTTGTCATCCTGGTGGGCCGGGGCAATCCGAAGGGAATTCGGGAGTTTGCCGATCTGGCCCGACCGGGCGTCCGGATCGTCCATCCCGATCCTCTCACCTCAGGGGCCGCCAACTGGGCCATCATGGCGGAATACGGAGCGGCATTAAGGCGTCCGGGTGCGTCCTCCGCCGACGGTCAGGCCCTGCTCCTCGGCATCTGGCGCAATGTGGTGTCGCAAGCCGGCAGCGGGCGGGCCGCCCGCACTCAATTCGACAACGGGTTCGGGGATGTCCTGATTACCTACGAGCAGGACATCCTGGGCAACAGCGAAACAGGTTCCCGGCCCTTTGAAATCGTTTATCCACGCAGCACGATTTCCAGCGAGCACACGGTGGTGGCCATCAACAAGCACATCCGGCCCGGGCAGCGGGAACTTGTCCGGGCATTCCTCGATTTCCTGTGGAGTGATGAGGCGCAGCGTCTCTTCGTAAAGGACGGATTCCGCAGCGTCGAGGATCGGTTCAACCGCGGCAACCCGAAATTCGGAACGGTTCCCGATCTGTTTCTTATCCATGATTTTGGCGGCTGGCTGGAAGCCAAGAAGAACATCATTGACGGAATTTGGAAAGACAAGGTTCTCCGGGAGATACGGCCATGAATTCCAAGGAAACAAAGGAACGGGAAAGATCATCGCTCCTGCCGGCCGGATTTCTGGTACTGGTCATGCTGCCCCTCATGCTCCTGCCGCTGGCAGCCGTCTTTTTATTTGCCCTCGAAGAAGGCCCCCGGATGTTCCTGGCGGCCCTCGTTACCCGGGATGCGCTTTTTTCCTTGCGGTTCAGCCTGATCATCGCCTTCCTCACCGCCGCCATCAACCTGGTCCTCGGAACCTTTGCCGCCTTTGTCCTGAGCAAGACCCGCTTCCCGGGAAGGCATCAGCTCGGTATCATCCTGAACCTGCCGGTAGCCATTCCCACGGTCGTCGTCGGCACCTCCCTCCTGCTCCTCTGGGGGCCCATCGGTATCATCGGGAAGATGCTGGACCCCTTGGGGATTCAGCCCATGTTTACGGTCTTCGGGGTTCTCCTGGCCCACATTTTCGTAACTTTTCCTTACATGGTGGGTGCGGTCAAGCCGGTCCTGGACGACCTGCCGATCACCTATGAAGAGGCGGCCATTACGATGGGCGCCACTCGATGGCAGACGTTTTACCACGTTGTTTTTCCCGCACTGCGCGGAGGGATGATCACCGGCGCCCTCCTTGCCTTTGCCCACAGCCTGGGAGAATTCGGAGCCACGGTCATGGTTTCGGGAAATCTCCGGTTGCGAACGCAAACGGCACCCCTTTACATCTTCTCCCAGTTCGAAAGCGGCAACCTTGCCGCCGCTAATTCCGTTGCCGCGATCCTGGCGGTACTTTCCTTTGTCCTGTTCTCCCTGATTCTCTATTGGACCGCACAGAGCGGCTCCCGGAAAGTCAGGCAGGGGTAAGGTCGGGAGCATGAGGGCGGCAACAGGATTGCAAAGACGAGGGCAGACGTCCTAAAAAGGAGACGAATATGGCGATTTGTATGGCGGGGATCAGCAAATGGTTCGGTAAAAATCAAGTCGTCAAGGAACTGTCTCTGCGGGTGGCCGACGGGGAGTTTCTGGTGCTCCTCGGCGCAAGCGGCAGCGGCAAGAGTACGGTCCTGCGCATGGTAGCGGGTTTGACCATGCCCGATACGGGGCAAATCCTGCTGAACGGCATGGACATCACCCGGACAAAACCCCAGGAACGGGGCTTCGGATACGTGTTTCAGAATTATTCCATCTTCCCACACATGACGGTCGCCGAAAACATCGCCTTCGGCTTGAAGATACGAAAAAAGAATCCCGCGGAACGGCGGGAGAGGGTGGAGAACCTTCTGCACCTGGTCGGAATGGAGGGTCTGGGGGAGCGCTATGCCGGGCAGCTCAGCGGAGGGCAGCTGCAGCGTGTGGCGCTCGCCCGTTCTTTGGCTTACGATCCGAAGGTACTGCTTCTGGACGAACCCTTTGGAGCCCTTGACGCCAAGATACGTGTCCAGCTCCGCCATTCGGTTCGAAACATCGTCCGGGAAATCGGCGTAACCACCATTATGGTCACCCATGATCAGGACGAGGCATTTGAAATGGCCGATCGGATCGCAGTCCTGAATCAGGGACGCATCGAGCAAGTGGGGGGAGCCAGCGATATTTATTACAACCCGACCACCTGCTTTACGGCGAATTTTGTCGGCGACATGAATATGTTCGAGGGAACCGTGACCGGGTCGGATACGGAAAATTGCGAAATCGGACTTTCGGGAGGTGTTCGCATCCGTCGGCGGGGGAAACATCCTTTTCTGCCGGGGCAGAGGGTCCTGTACGGAGTCCGTCCCGAACAGATGCGGGTTAGCCTGCTCGAGCCGGCCTCCCATGAGAACGGGATTCCGGGCGTCATCGAAAATTGCCTGTTTCTGGGAAGGACCTCGCAGTATGGCATCCGGCTCTCCGATCGCCGCCTGCTCTCCGTATGTCTCTTGAACTACCTCTTCATGGACGGGATGACCGTGCCCTACGAAATGAACGAGGAAGTCTGGCTGATCTGGAGTCAGGGAGCAGGAATTATCCTGGCGCATGGGGAAATATCCGTTGGCCCGACCGCATTTGAAATGGAACCGGAGGGACGCCGCCAGGGATTCGAAGGCTGATACCTGGGTACCTCCCGTCTGCCGGTGACAGGCCCTGGCGCTTTTCTTCCCGCTCTTCCTTTCTTCCTGCAAGCCCAGTCTTTTCACAGGAAGACGGGAAAATCGGGAAGGAAGAAAGAAGCCGTCCGTGAATTTCGGATGGGGAGAGGGACTTTTTACGAATCCGTCAGCCTTGATTGCCCGGCGAAAAGTCCGTTTTGGAATTCAGAATCCAGAAGATAGAATTCAGAATAGAAGCAACCTGTAGAAATAATGTTTTTTCTATTCTGGATTCTGGCACCTGCATTCTGACTTCCTGTTTTTCGGACTTTCTGCCGGGCCGTCAGCCTTGATTTTCCGGGCTTTCCGGGAGGACGTCCATAAAGGCGCTGACGCTGAACATGGCGTGCCCCGCGCCCGGCGGCCCGTAGCCGGGAGGAACCATCAGCCGGTGGCGGCGGTGGGTTTCCCGCCAGAGCCGCAATAGACCGACGTGGTAGGCCAGCGGCGCGCCGCCCTGCGTGCGGCCCAGCTGGCTCATGGGCTCGGGGCACCAGGTGGTGAATCGCGGGCAGATCCCGCGGCTCATGTAAAACTCCAGCCCCTCGCCGGTGGAACGCAGCGCTTCCTCCACCGAGGAAAAGCCGTAAGGCGCGGACATCTCCACGCCGGCGACGAAATTGGGGATTACCCGCGAAGGTCCGAACACCTCGGCCGCCTCCAGAATCCGCTTCATCCAGAGATCCCGGCCCAGATACCGGGATTTCCCCGGGCAGAGCATTTCGAAAAGCCGCGCATCCCAGACCTCGTAATTGGGATGGTAGATGGAAAGGCCGCCGTCCTTCAGCCGCTGCAGTTCCTCGCGGGGAAGCGCCTGGGCGACCAGCTTGCCGGTCCAGCGCCCGGGGAAGCGGCTCTCGATGGCCAGCGGGTACTTGCCGTAGAATTCGGCTTCCGTTTCTCCGTGCAGGGTACCGTAGATGCTGCCGCCCGTAACCGTATAGGCCCGGCCGACGGTGTCCGTGGAGGCAATGATCTCCAGCGCCTCCAGGACCTCCTCGACGCTTTTGATGCCGGTGTAGCTCTGCCCGGATTTCTGCCGGCGGCGGAAATTATGATTGATGTCGCAGAAGCGGCACTCGGTCTCCGGGCTGGAGTACTGGCAGAGCCGGTACACGGCCAGGTATAAAAGATATCCCCATTCGATGGTGGGGCAGATGTCGATCACCGGCTTTCCGCTGGACAGGCTGCGGCGGTAATATTCCGGCACCGGGGGAAACTCCACGCCGCAAACCGGCTCTCCGTCCAGGGTCAGGCGGATGTCGTCCTCCGCTCCTGTTTCGATGCGGTAGGGCGAGCGGGGATGGTTTCGCACGGAAACCACCGTGGGGCGGAAGCGGAAGGCCCCTCCCGCAAGCCGCACTTCTTCCGGAGTGGAGGCGGCTGCTCCCTCGGCTTCCTCGGGAAGATCCTGCAGGTCGAAGGAAAAAATGAAGTAGGACTTCCGCTTGCCCGCCGCCGCCCGCTGCCGGGCTTCCGGGCTGAAAGCCAGTCCGCGGCGCAGGATGTCTTCCTTGAAAACAGCTTCCGGTGGCAGGTCCGGATAGGCCCGGATCAGCCCGAGGACCTCATCAAGCGGCGGCATACCGCAGATCCCTACCCGGACCGACGCTGATCCAGCTCCTGGCGGACCGATTCCAATTCCCGGGAGAGCTGCTTCTGCTTGCGGTAGATCCGCATCAGAAAAAGGAACAGCACAATCCAGACTACCGCAAAACCGGAAAATAAATAGTTCATGATTCTCCCCGGGAGACGAGCACTCCCTGTCGAATGGATTCCACTTCTTCGGAAAGCGTTTCCAGCCTGTAGCGCAGCCGCAGCAGCCAGGCGAACAGGACCAGGAAGGCGATCACGCAAAGCAGAAGATTAAGCCTCATTTCCGGGGCCAGCCCCGAACCCTGCCCGCCCATCAGCACCGGCTGCGGGTGCTGCGTCCGGAACCAGCGGATGGAAAAGAAAACCAGGGGCACGTCGATGAAGCCCACGATACCCACTACCGCCGCCAGGGTAGCACGCCGCTCCTTGTCGATGACGCAGGCGCGAAGCATCAGGTAGGAGAGGTAAATGAGGCCCAGAATGAGCGTGGTGGTCAGCCGGGCATCCCAGGTCCACCAGATTCCCCACACCGGGCGCGCCCAGATCGGTCCGGTAATCAGGGTGATGGTGATAAAGGTTAGGCCGATTTCCGCAGAGCTCAGTGCCAGCCGGTCCCAGAAGGACTTCCGGCTGAGCAGGTACCCGATCCCGGACACAAAGACCACGAAAAAGGCGAGGCTGGCGATGACCGCCGACGGCATATGAAAATAGAAAATGCGCTGTACGTGGCCCATGGTTCGCTCCGTGGGTACCCAAAGAAAGGTGGAATAGAGGGCGGCCAGCATGACCAGCAGCAGCGCGCCTCCTCCCATGGCAGCCATCCAGGATTTCTGACCCATATGTTATTCGCTCCTTTTCCTGCTTTGCGGGCGCCCGGCGGGGGCGGCGCAAAGAGCGATGAAGATTATATCAAACGCCCTCTTCCCGATCTTCCCGGTCTTCCCGTGGGAAACAGCTTTTCCTACCGTCCCGCCAGTCCCGTGATGACCCTGTTCTACTCCTCGATGACGAATTCGAAGAGCCACAGGCAGAGGACAAAAAAGATAATGTCGAAGGCTGCCAGCATCTGCAGCCAGCCGGAATAATCGGCTGTCCGGGATGGATTGGACAGGGCAGCGGTGGCTTCGATGGCGGCGATCATCAGCGGCACGGTGATGGGCAGCTGCAGGATGGGGAGCAGCACCTCGCTCATGCGGGTGTTCAGGGCCACCGCCGAGAAAAGCGTGCCTACGATCGCAAATCCCGCGGTTCCCAGAAAAACCACGACCAGCAGTTTCCAGAGGACCGGCAGAACCGAAAAATTGTAGAGAACGGCAAAGCAAACCAGCAGAACGCCGTCGGCCAGGAGCATGAAGGTCAGGTTGCCGCACAGCTTGCCCAGGTAGATGGCGCTGCGGTCCATGGGTGCCAGCAGCAGGCCCTGCAAGGCCCCCAGGCGCAGCTCGCCGGAAAAGGAGCGGTTCAGGCCCAGGATGGCGGCAAACCCCATGGCGATCCACAGCAGGCCGGGCATCAGACGGGCAGTTTCCTCGGTGTCCGGCTCGAAGGCGAAGCTGAAGACCACGATGACCAGAAGCCCGAAGACCAGCATGGAGCTGATCATCTCCTTGCCCCGCCACTCGGCGAGCAGGTCTTTTCGGTAGATGGCCAGGACCTGGCGGAAAAAGAGGTTCATGGTTTTAAAGGTACTGCTCCAGGAGGGAAGGCAGGACGGCCGGATCCAGGGTTCCCCCGCTTTTCTGCAGGGTTTCCAGCCGGACCAGTTTTCCGCGGCAAAGAATGGCCACCCGGTCGACAAAGGGCAGGGTCATTTCCAGCTGGTGCGTGGTGAGCACCAGGGTCTTGCCCTCGCGGTGAAAGCGCACCAGGAGCTCGTTCAGCCGGCGGGAGGCGGAGGGATCCAGACCGGAATAGGGCTCGTCGAGCAGCAGCAGCGGCGGATCGGCCAGCAGCGCCCTGGCGATCGACACCCGCTGCTGCATCCCGCGCGAATAGCAGCGGACCGCCTCGTCGGCGCGAGGCTCCATGCGGATGGTAGCCAGCAGCTCCTCCACCCGCGCTCGCAGCCCCTCGATTCCGTAGAGCTTTCCAAAAAAGAGCAGATTTTCCCGGGCGCTCAGCTCCGGGTAGAGCTGCGGGGCATGGGAAAGGAAACCGACCTGCCTCCGGCTTTCCGCCGGCGAATGCCGGTCGGCGGCCCCTCCGATGGAGAAGGCACCTCCGGTGGATCGGGTGAGCCCGGCCAGGATCCGGAGCAGGGTGGTTTTGCCGGCCCCGTTGGAGCCCAGCAGGAGCAGGCACTCTCCCGCGAACAGATCCAGGCTGACCCCATCCAATGCCCGGAAGTGCCCGAAGGCCTTGCTGAGGGATTCCAGGTGCAGGATGGGAATCTGCGTGCGGGAGCTGCCGGCCGATGGCATACCGTGCTTACGTCCGGCTGCTGCCCGGGGTAGCTTTTCGCGGTTCGGTCTTCCGATTCCGGGTGCGCGGTTCCCCGCCAGGGTTCTTCTGCTCCCCGGTCCGTCCGGTAAGCGCCCAGCCGATAAAGGCTGCCAGCAGAAGGACCAGGTTACCCAGGATGACGAACCGGAAAGCGGCCAGGCGCGGAGGGACAGCCACGACGGACTGCCCCGCGGATTCCTCCTCTTCGCCGGCCGGCATGGGATTCCTGGATCTTCCCTCCTCGTCCCCTTCCTCGGATTCGACCACCTGGGGGCTTCCGCCCGATAAACGGACCGTCAACGCAGTGTCGGCCGGAACGGACGGAGCGCTGAAAAGGCGAAGCCTGTTTCCCTGCCGCCCTGTTTCTTTAAGCAGCGGGCTCTGGACCTGGATGTCGCCCGGGGCGACCATCATCTGGAAAAGCTGCAGCGGGTAAAAATACTTCAACGACAATTCCGCCTGCTCTCCGGCATAGTCCGTTTCGTAGGCCACCTGGATCATGGTCTTGCCCGGCTTGAGCGGGCTTTCCACATAGGAACCGGATTGGCCGGGAAGACTGCGGGATTCCACCGTTACCGGCATGACGCTGCTTTCGCTGCTGGCGACCACCTGCATCAGCCGGGCACCCGAAGGCAGGGCGAAGCGGAATCCGGACTGCCGGGCCAGCATGGTTTGCGGCGGCTGGGTCAGGTTTTCGACCTGGAAGATCTCGCTGATCTGCAGCACGTTTCCCACCCGCCGGACCATCATGTGCGGCAGGCCCACCTTGACAGGCTCCAGCTTGTCGGTGGTTTCGTACACCGTCAGCAGGGCTTGCCCGCTGTCCTTCAGATTTTCCGTGGACAGGCTGTAGGCGACCTCCTGGTACACGGTCTGCAGCACGAAAGGCTCTTTGGCCAGACTTTCACGGCTGCCGGCCGTGAACCGGCCGGACGAGTCCGTGCGCAGGGGTCGGACGGTCTCCATTCCTTTGGCTCCGGCTTTGCGGAGCAGCACTTCCGCTCCGGCAACCGGTTTTTGTGTCGTACCGTTGATCACCTGCCCCTGCAGGTCTTGAGTGTCCTGCCCCTGCAGGCAGGTTCCGGAGAGCCCCCAGGCGGCCAGCAGCAAGGCGGCCAGTTTAACGGGTAAAGATCGTAATGCCTTGTGTGCCATTCTGTACCGTCACTGCTTTCCGTTTTTGAGCGGGCTGGAGGAGCCTGACTTCTTCTCCCCCCCCCCCCGGGTTCTTCCTGCTTTGATTGGCTTCGTCCAGGTATGTCTGTATCTCTTTGCGCAGGGTCTCGTACTCTTCTCCACCCAGCTTTCCGGCGGCGTGGTCGAAGGCGATCTCCTCCAGCTGCCGGAGTCGCAGTGCGTACTGGTCTTCCTCATAGGAGGAATTCCTGCCCTCCTCCGGTTGCCCTTCGCGAAGCAGCGGCCAGACCGCAAAACCGATGGCCAGAATAGCCACAAGAATCATCATCAGGTAGATCATGCGGATTTTTCTTCTCCCGGAAGGATGGAGGGGGTCAGCAGCTCCCCCCGGCGGTTAGGGATGAGGCAGACGATGGTTCCGAGCATCATCAGAATACCCCCGATCCAGAGCCAGTTGACCAGCGGGTTGACGAAAGCCTGGATGAGAGCCTTTTTCCCGTCGCTCGACTGGCCCTTGTACACCACATAAAGATCTTCCCGGAGGGTCGGGTGCAGCGATACCTCGGTCGAGGCCTGCTGGCTCGCCTTGTACAGGCGGCGCTCGGGAGTCAGGGTGGCGACCTGGATTCCTCCGTCAAAGGCCTGGAGCACGGCGGCAATGAACGCGTAATTGTTGGTGTCTCCCTGCCGCAGATCGGTGCAGCGCAGCTGGTAGCGGCCAATGGTCATGGAGTCTCCCGGAGCCAGCTCCTTTTCGGTCTCCTGGTTGAACCAGGCTCCGGCCAGCCCCATGAAAAGCAGGGCGACACCGAGATGGACGATGTATCCGCCATACCGGCGGGTATTCTGGAAGGTGATGGCGCCCAGGGACCGGAGGAATCCCTCTCCTTTGTTTTTCCTGCGCACCCCGGCATCCCGGAAATAATCGGCCAGGGTGGCCAGAGCCACGAAGGCGCAGAAAAACCAGAACAGAAGAGGCCGCCATTCCCTTATTCCCATGACCAGCAGGGGCACCAGGATCGCGGCGGACAGTCCGGCGGGCAGGGCCAGGTTTTTCAGCAGGATCCGGACCGAGGTCTGCCGCCATGCGAAGAACGGTCCCGCTCCGGTGAGGAGCAGAAGAATCAGGGCGATCGGGATGTGAACCCGGTTGAAAAAGGGAGGCCCTACCGAAATCTGTTCCCCGCGAAAGAGCTCGGAGATGACCGGAAACATGGTTCCGAGCAGCACGGTCAGGCAGGAGACCACCAGGACCAGGTTGTTGTAAAAAACGCTGCTTTCCCGGGAGAGCAGCGAATTCAGGGTGTGGTCGCTTTGCAGCGAGGCGCGCCGGGCCAGGATCAGGCCGGCGGCGATCACCAGCACGGTCAGCATGAAAACAATGAAGAAGGTTCCCAGGTTCGATTTACCGAATGCGTGCACGGAAGAAACGATACCGCTGCGTGTCAGGAAGGTTCCGAAGATGCACAGGAGAAAAGTTGCGATGGCCAGGACCAGGTTCCAGGCCTTGAACATTCCCCGCCGCTCCTGGACCATGGCGGAATGAAGCAGCGCCGTTCCGGTCAGCCAGGGAAGGAGCGAGGCGTTTTCCACCGGGTCCCAGGCCCAATAGCCGCCCCAGCCGAGCTCCATGTAGGCCCATTGGGCTCCCAGCAGAATACCCGCCCCCTGAAAACCCCAGGCTACCAGGGTCCAGCGGCGGGTAATCCGCAGCCACTGGCAGTCCAGACGGTTGCTCATCAGGGCGGCCATGGCGAAGGCAAAAGGAACGGTGAATCCCACATATCCCAGGAAAAGGACCGGGGGATGGATCACCATGGCGAAGTACTGCAGCAGCGGGTTGAGCCCCTGGCCGTCCGGCAGACTCATGAGCGCCACCCGTCCGTCCGGCTGAACCATTCCCAGCCGGTCAAAGGGGTTGGCGGCGAACAGGTTTAAAACCAGAAAAAAGCCGGTGGAGATCATCAGCCAGGAGGTGACGTGAGGCATCAGCGCCTGGTTTTTATCCCGGTTCTGGTGCAGAACGACGGCACTGACCGTGGACAGAAGCCAGGTCCAGAAAAGAAGCGATCCGCTTTGCCCGGCCCAGAAGGCCGCGATTTTGTAAAACAGGGGCAGATCGCGGTTGGTGTAGTCGGCCACATATTTCAGACCGAAGTCCGAAGTCACCAGAAGGTAGATCAGACAGCCGGCAGATACGCTGACGGCCAGCCATACCGAGGCGGCCGTCCGTTCCGCGCTGCGAACCAGGGTCTGGTTCCGAAACCAGACGCCCAGCATCGATCCGGCGATAGAATAAAGCGTCAGGGCAAAGCCCAGTAGAAGGGAAAAATATCCGAGGTCAATCATGGGCGAAATATGTCATTCAAGTCGTTGCGTGCATTGATTCCTGTTTGGAAAGATCTACGAAAACCGGGCGGGCCGGTCCACCGTTCGGAGGTGCGGATTGCAGCGGCCGCACCGCGGAGATCGCAAAGTTATGGCTTTCCGCCCTTGCTGTCCGCGGTGGAATAATCCGCCTCGTACTTGGAAGCGCACTTGGCCTGGACCCTGCGGGCCAGAAAATCGCCCTGCGGAGTCATTTCCCCGTCACAGATGGCCTGGGCGCCTTCTTTGAAACTGTCGGGAAGGATCGCCTTGCCCACATAGCGAACCGGGAGCGAGGGCCCCTTTTCCACCAGGCGAAAGAGAACTGTGTCTCCGCGGCGCTCGATGGAACCGTTCACCAGGTCGCCGGCCACGCGGACGCGCATTCCTACCGCGCTTTGCTTCATTGCCAGCAGTTCATCCACGGTTTTGTAGTAGGTGTTGCTTTCCTGGAACCCGTTAAATGCCAGCCATCCAAGTACGGCGACAATTACCGTGGCACCTGCAGCCATTTTCCATTTCGTATTCATTCCAAAGACTCGCTCAAAGCTAAATATGCCTTTTAAAAAGGCATAGAACCATACAACAGGTAATTCGGATTTGGCAAGTCCTCTTTCCGTTCGGGAATCAGGGGGGTTCTTTGCGAAAAAGTCCTGCCTGTTCCTTTTCCAGTTCTTTCGCTTTTCTTCCTGCCCTTCCATTTCTTCCTGTGAGGCCTTTTCACAGGAAGACGGGAAGATCAGGAAGAAAGAAGAAGCCTGAGGCCGTTCCCTTCAGAGAAGACTTTTGGCAATTGCCTCAGGGCTGTTCTTTGCGAAAGGTTTCGGAAAGGGGCACCCGGTCCAGGACGATGTACTGCAGTTCCAGGAAAACCGGCTGTCTGACTGCCTTGCATTGCAGCTGAATCCGGCCGATCTCCTGGGTGGCCTGCCAGTTCTTGAGGCTTTCCAGCGGAATCCGCAGGATTTTCCACTCCGCCGCGGGAGACAGCTCCTGAGCGCCGGTCAGCTGATCCCCGGGAAAGGTGGTCTGGCCGCTGTACTGCCAGGACAGCTGAAAACTCATCGGCTGGTCGATCCGGTAGCGGATCACCAGCTCTTTGTAAAACCGTCCGGGAGCACTGAACGGCGGGCTGTTCAGAAGGGCCGTACCGGAGATCTCCAGGCGGGTGCGATACACCCGGCCCTCCTCGGCCCGCGCTTCGAAAATCGGCTTGGATGCAGCATCGGCAAACTGCCAGCGGGCCATCTCCGGCTGGAAGCTCCATTCCAGGAACTCCATATTTTTCATAAACATGCCGCGCGCCTTGTCTCCGACATTTTTTTGCTTCAGGCCGCCGGACAGGAGCACCTGCCCGATTCCCAGCACGGTTTCCACCGCCGATTGCGGGACGGACCGGCTGGCCGAGGCAGGGGAGTCCTGGCAGCCCTGGGCTTCGGAGCTGTCCGCCGGACCTTCATAAAATGGATTATCCACGTATTCCCGGCTGAAATCGGGTATGTTGGCGTGCGCCTCCAGGGCGGCGATGGGATGAAGGAACCATGCACCCATGGCCACTGTCCCATCATCCCTCTGGTCCCAACCCCAGGGCGGCTTGGCGGCGCACCCGCCGATCGGGCCGTTGAAGGAAGCCCCCCAGCGCCCGGACCGGTTGCCTTTCAGATCGAAGCGTTCGGCGCAGCAGTAGGTTTTGTCCCGGCCGATTTCCATGCGCCGGTTCCATAGCTGCTCGCTGATCGGCAGCAGAGCGTAGGAGATGTCCATGTCCCCCATTTCCTCCGGCTCTTCCGCCCCCCGACGGGCAAAGCGATAGACGAATCCGGGAAACTTTTCGGCAGCATCCGAGTAGCGGTGCTTCAGGTCAAAGACCCCGTGCCCTTCGGATTCGATAAAGATGGCCGGGTGCCAGGACTTTACCGCGCTTCGCGCATCGGAATCCCAGGTGATGTAGCCGTCGATTTTCCCCAGCCTGGCGGTGATCGGCACAGTCCGTCCCTCGGCGACATATTTATAGAATCGGTCGTGAGCCAGGGTTTCCATGTAAATCGGCTGGGGGTTCTTCTCGACGAACTTGGGAATGACCAGCATCATTCCTTCCATGTCGTTTTCGTGCTCGATTTTCGGGGCGTAGGATTCGAGAATCCGCGTGGTGTAGTCCCTTGAATGGAAGAACGAATAATAAAGGAAAAAATGTCGATCGGCCTCAATCACCGCGTAGTAAACGTAGCCCGGAGTGGGGAAAAGATAGGCATTCGCCCAGTTGTTGGCTCCGTTCCAGTCCCCGTCGAAGTCGAAGCGGGTCACCTGGTCGAGCTTGAAGGAACGGGCCTCCTGGTAGAGAACCGGGGCGTATTGCTCGGCCAGCTTCTGGTACAGGGCCTTTTCCGCTCCGAAAACCGGAAGGGCGGCCAGAATAAGGATGGCCAAGCCTACGGCATGCTTTCTCGCTTCCATAATAAAGAATTAGAGAACGTTGCCCGGCAAAGTGGTCGAAGGAACCGATTCGGAGTCTTCCACGTTGCCGGTGCTCTTGGCTTTGGCAGGCTTACGGCTGTTGCTTTTCTTTTCCGGCGGTGCCAGGGAAGAAGACGGCGGCAGCGTCGGCAGGGGGGGGAGGTTCAGTTCGTCCAGCGTGGGCAGTGCGGGGAGCAGGGGCTTCCCGTCCAGGCTCTGCGCCAGGTGCGCCTGCGTGCAGCGCCAGCCTTCCGGTTTTTTCATCCAGAGCATGGAGCCCAGCAGTTTCTTAAGCGGGCTGCTGTCTTTGGTGGAGGAGAGGCTGTAGAGCAAAGTTACCTGGCCGGCTGCCAGGGGAGTAGCCGATTCCACCTTGTATTCCAGATCCGGCTGGGCGACCAGCTGGTCCAGCTTCTTGGAAAGTCCCTGCCAGCCGCGCACGATTTCCGCCGGTGCGGTAATCACCTGCAAGTCCGGAGAATTCCACATCCAGGACAAGACACATTCTTTCTGGGCCTGTTTCAGGCAGGTGCTCCATTGCATAAAAATTTCGCGGACTTCCTTGGCATCGGTCTCGGACCCCGCGCCGGGAAGCTGCCCTGCGTGCAGGCAGGTTCCAAGGAAAAGAAGAAGGGCCACCCGGACTCCCGGTCGCCAAAACGATTTCATCGCCATCATAGAGCGCCTCCTTGGGTTGGTTTGGTTTTGGAACTCCCTCCTGCCCTTTTAGCGGATGGGCCGGAACTTGGCCTGCAGCAGAGCAATCCTCTCTTCCATGCTCATGTCCTGCATGGAGGGTTGGCTGTTGGGGTGCTGCGGGGAATCGCTGGTAATCATCGGTCCGGTCGGCTGGGCGGGCCGCCGGAGGACCCGTTTCAGCTGCCGGTTTTCTCCGATTCCTTCCCGGGCGCTGCCCCGGGTTCTGTCCCGGAACCCCGTCCGGAATCTGTCCTGGGAACCTTCCCGCGGCGGCATTTCCGGAGAACCCGAACGGAACCTGTCCCGCGGCTTTCCCCTGGATTTATCCATGGCTCTTTCCCTGGGCCTTTCCGGGGCTCCTTCCGACGGCGGCCGGGGAGGGCCTTTCCTTTCGACGACGGCTTCGGGAGGTGCTGCGGCGGCCTTGGGACGGTCGTTCCTTCGTGGGCGTCGCCTTCGATGGCGCGGGGAGGATGGGACACCGTCCTTCCCTTCTTCGGCCGCAGCACCGGGTGCAGGAGGCGCGGGTCGGGCCGGCCGCTTTTCCGGCTTGGGCAGTTCCGGCAGGAGAGCCCGGATCGACAGGGAAATTCTCTTTTGTGCCTTGTCCACGCCGACAACCTTCACCTTGACAACATCGCCCACCTTGATAATCCTGCAGGGATCCTTCACAAAGCGGTTGGAAAGCTGGCTGATGTGAACCAGCCCGTCGTGGTGCACGCCGATGTCGACAAAGGCCCCGAAATTGGCCACATTGCTGACCGTCCCCTCCAGGATCATCCCCTCCTCCAGGTCCTCCACGGTCTGGACATCTTCCCGGAAATGAGCTGCGGTGAACTGCTCGCGGGGATCCCGGCCGGGCTTGAGGAGCTCTTCGCGGATATCTTCGAGGGTGAGCATGCCGACGGTGTCGCTGATAAAATCCGCCAGGTTCAGTTTGGCGATCCACTCCGGGCTTCCGACCAGCTCCGCGGCGCCTATGCCCAGCGAGGCGGACATCTTTTCCACCACCGGATAGCTTTCGGGATGAACCGCAGTCCGGTCAAGGGGGTTTTCCCCGTCGGGAATTCTAAGGAAGCCTGCCGCCTGCTCGAAAGTCTTGGGTCCCAGTCCGGGGACATCGTGAATTGCCTGGCGGGTGCGGAAAGGCCCGTTCTGGTTGCGGAACTCGATGATGTTTTTTGCCTGGCGCGAGTTTAATCCGGAGACGTAGCGCAGCAGAGAACGGGAGGAGGTGTTCAGGTTGACTCCGACATGGTTTACGCAGGAGATCACCGTCTGTGCCAGGCTTTCCCGCAGGTGCTTCTGATCCACATCGTGCTGATACTGCCCCACCCCGATGGATTTCGGCTCCACCTTGACCAGCTCCGCCAGAGGATCCTGCAGCCGGCGGGCGATGGAAACGGCGCTGCGAATGGTGGGGTCCATGTCCGGAAATTCGTCCCGCGCCGTCTGGGAGGTGGAATAGACCGAAGCGCCGGCTTCATTGACGCTGACGCAAAGTACCTTCTCCAGGTGGTTTTCCTCCAGAACCTTGCGCAGAAAAGTCTCGGTTTCCCTCGACCCGGTCCCGTTGCCGAAAGCAATGGCGCTGGCGTTAAAGCGGGCCATTAGCGCCAGAAGAGTATTGGTAGCTCCCTCCAGGTCCTGTTTGGGTTGATGGGGGAAGATGGTGGCGCTATCCAGGTACCGTCCGGTTTCGTCGACCACTGCCAGCTTGCAGCCGGTGCGCAGTCCCGGGTCCACTCCCATGACGGTGAATCCGCCGGCGGGCGGCTGCAGAAGAAGGTTGGAGAGATTCTGCTGAAAAACGCGGATCGCTTCGCTGTCGGCCTGTTCCTTCAGCCTTTCGAAAACCTCGTGGTGCAGGGAGGGAATCAGCAGGCGGCGGTAGGCGTCCTGGGCGGCCCGCTCCAGGTAAGGAGAAAAAGAGGAGGATTTTTCCCGGATGAGGCGATCGCCGATGAAGGCCAGCGGTTTGCCTTCATCCGATTCGATCGTGTAATGGAGCACCCCCTCCTTGGCCCCCCGCATGACGGCCAGCAGCCGGTGGCTGGGGATTTTGGCAACGGTGTCCCGGAACTTGTAGTACATGTCGTATTTGGTGGAGGGCGGATTTTCCTCCTGGACCGGGCGCGAGGCAATGGAACCCTCCTCGATCAGGACCGTGCGGCAAAACCGGCGTACCTCGGCGTCGTCGGAGATCCATTCGGCCACAATATGAAGAGCCCCTTCCAGAGCGTCCTCGACGCTGGTTACCCCCTTTTCTTCCAGGACGTAGGCGGCGGCTACTTCTTCAATGCTCGCCTCCCCGGGCTCCTGACTTTTCAGAAACCGGGCCAGCGGTTCCAGGCCCTTCTCCACGGCAACCGAAGCTTTGGTTTGCCGTTTGGGTTTGAAGGGGAGATACAGGTCTTCCAATTCGCTTTTATGAAAGCACTCCTGAATGCGCTGGCGAAGCTCCTCGTCCAGCTTGCCCTGCTCTTCAATCGACCGGAGAATGGTTTCTTTCCGTTCCTCCAGTGCCTGGTAATAGCGCAGCCGGTCCTGCAGCTGGATAATTTTCAGCTCATTCATGTTGCCGGTGACCTCCTTGCGGTACCGGGCGATGAAGGGGACCGTGGCTCCTTCCACGAACAGCATTAAAGTGTTTAGGACGTGCTTCTCCGGTAAATCCGAGTCGCGGCAGATCCTCTGAACGATGGCGGGGTTAGACCTGATATCCAAGCTTGCGTACTCCTATTGTGTTTGATTGTAACGAAAAATGCTCTCCCGGGACCTTGGGGCTAGCGCTGATCCAGGCGCTGCCAAAGGTTTTTCCTGTAATCATCCGGCAGGGGGGAGAGCCGGGCTGCCGTTGCTTCATCCAATCCGACCGAACCGTTCTGTGGATCCAGGATATACGTCCCTCCCCAGGGGTTCATGGGAACTTCTTTCAGCCATCCTTTTTGTATCAGTTCTTCCCAGCTTGCGGGAAGGTGTTTTTCTCGGCGCACGAAGTAATTCACCACCCACTCCAGCGTCCACTTATCCCGGTGGGCACGGAGGTTCTGCAGATTCTTTTTCGCGTTGAGCTTGACTTTTTCGTTCGTTGCCTCTTCGTAGCGCTGCTGCCAGAGCTGCTGTGCGGTCTCCAGATCTCCCTGCCGGTTCATCGCGCTTTCGGCCAGCAGGGCCAGCTCATTGGGCGCTCCGGCATAGCGGCTGGCCTGGAAAAACCACTCCGCCGCTTTCCGGTAATCCTTATTCTGCCAGTAGTAAACGAAGCCTTTATCGTAAGGCAGAACCCAGGCTTCGGGATTCTTCCGTATTCCTTCATCCAGCAGTGCCAGGGCGGCAGGGACATTCCCTGCTCCGATCGGCGGCGGCTCCGAGAGGAATATGGCGCCGAAGCGATATACCAAAATCATTTGAGAATCCAAGGATACCGCGAGTTTCAGTAAGGGATCAAGTAGATCGTATTGTTGGTCCGGCCGGGAGCGGTCCTTGCTGCCATAGTATTGAATGGTGCGAAGCCAGTAAAAGTCAGCCAGCAGGCTGGCATGCCCCAGGCTGGCCCGGCGGATGATCTCCGGGTCCGACAGATAGAGAATCTCCTCCTTGGGCGTTCGGCTCGACCTGGAATCCAGAACCCGCTGGCACTGGAAGGCACCCAGGGCGCAGGCGGCAGCCAGTATGCCGAGGTGCAGAGCTTTCATTTGAAATCACGGCGCTCGAAAATTCCAGCGGCTGCCGCCAGGAGAAGGACCGTGTAGAGAGACCCGTAAGCGAAGGCCGCCAGGAGAACCACGGGCTCCGGTGTCTGCAGGTATCCTGCCTGTTGGATGGCAGTGGGGGCGGCGTTCGAATCGAAATTGCTGAAATTGGGAAGAAGGTAATACAACAGGCGGCAGGTAAATTCGGCCACCGGCGACTTGCTCAGCTTGGCGAAACTCAGGAAATCGTTGTTGAAGTGGCCGGCCACCCACAGGCTCAAAGTAAAAACCGCAGACAGTACGGGAGTGGAAAAGCTTGAGAAAAACAGGGAAAGGGCGGTGACCAGCACCAGTTCCATAAAAATCAGCAGAGTGGCAGGTAGAATGTTGAGGAAACTCCAGTCCCAGCGACCGTTCAGGTAGATCAGGGCGGCGAAGATGGCCATAACCATGAGGGAGACGTTTACGGCCAGGGTGAAGAGCAGTCCCAGGAATTTGCCCAGGAGAAACTGATGGCGGGAAACCGGCTTGGACACGATGTTGTAGATCGTCCGTTTTTCGATTTCCTTCTGCACCAGACTTATGCCGATAAAGACGGCAATCAGCACCCCGGTCAGAGAAACGCTGGCCATTCCGATATCGATAATGATCTTCATCTCGTAGCCGATGGACAGTTCTCCGAGCAGCAAGGCACCGCCGACCAGCAGGAAAGCGACGGTAACCAGGTTGTAGAGGACTTTGTCGCGGATGTTTTCCCGGAAGGTGTTACCGGCAATCCACAGGACTTTCATGATCCGCTCATTCCCGCGGAGCTGATGGCGGAGGGTGCGGCAGACGGTACCCGGATGCGGCGAAAGAAAACTTCCTCCAGGGAGGGTCGAACCGGGTGAATGGTCAGGATTTTGCCGCCGGCCCGCTCGACGGTTTCCACGATTCGGGTCAGTCCGGCTTCGCGCGGAACCAGAAAGCGCACCCGGTCCCCGATCTGGGTCATGTCCTGAACCAGGTCCTCCAGGCAGAGTGCCTCCTCTTTCCGTACTCCGCCGGCCACCACCTCAATGGTCTGCGATTCCCGGTCCAAAGCCTCTTCCAGTTTTCCGCTGTCCAGCAGCCGCCCCTGATGAAGAATGGCGTAGCGGTTGCACAGCGACTCCAGGTCCGACAGGATATGAGAAGAAAAGAAAATAGTCACTCCCTGTCGGTTGAGCTGCTGGATCATTTCCCTCAGCTCTCTTCGGCCGATCGGATCCAGCCCGGAAAAGGGCTCGTCCAGGAACAGAACCTTGGGATCATTGATGACCGCCTGAGCCAGCCCGATGCGCTGCAGCATTCCCTTGGAGAATTTCCTCAGCTGCAGGCTCCGGGCCTCGAACAGGCCGGCGCGCTTCAGCAGATCCGTCACCCTGGAGGCCAGGTGTTTCGAAGGGACGCCGGAAAGCCGCCCCAGGTAGGAAAGCAGCTCTTCCGCCGTGAGATAATCGTAGAAGTAGGGCTGCTCGGGCAGGTAGCCGACCTGGGAATAGACATGCGGGTGACCGATGGAATAGCCCAGAATCGAGGCTTCCCCTGAGGTCGGACGGATGATCCGCATCAGCAGCTTCAGTGTGGTTGTCTTGCCGGCGCCGTTGGGGCCCAAGAATCCGAAAACTTCGCCTTCCTCTACGGACAGAGTAAGGCTTTCGAGGGCTTTCCCCTTTTTTCGCTTCCAGAAACCGGTTCGATAGGTTTTGGAAAGCCCGATGGTTTCGATCACAGCGGCCATAGCCTGATTACATTCTCCTGCTCCCTCCTGTAAGTTTAACATGGGGACCTCGCCACCGAACAGATAGTGCAAAACCCGGAATATGCTGTAAAATATTTTGACCCAACTTTCCGGTTTGCGGTCTATTCGAATGGAGTTAGAACACACATGATTGCAATTATTGGTTTTATCGTGGTCATCGGTGCTGTCTGTACGGGCTATACAATGGCCCATGGCTCCTTTGCCGTACTTCTCCAGCCGTCCGAATTCGTAACTATTGCCGGTGCCGCCGCCGGATCCGTCCTGGTATCCACGCCGAAAGATGTTTTAAGCATGATGGTCAAGCAGATCAGCGGCGTTTTTGCCGGGAAAACGGTAACCAAAGCTAATTACCTTGAATTGCTGCGCGTGCTTTTTGAGGTTTTCCAGGCGGGACGGAAGGGCGGACTGATGTCTTTGGAATCCCACGCGGAAGATCCGGAAAAGAGCGACATCTTCAAGAAGTATCCGAATTTTCTGCACAATCACCACGCCGTTGAGTTCCTGGCGGATTCCCTGAAGGTCATGATCAGCGGCGGCCTGCCTCCCATGGAGCTGGAGGCCCTTATGGACGGAGATCTGGAAGTACACCACGAAGAGGTTCTCAAGCCTTCGGCTGCGCTGCAGAAAGTGGGCGACGCCCTACCGGGCCTGGGGATCGTCGCTGCCGTGCTTGGCATTATCATTACCATGGGGGCCATTGGCGGGTCCGCCGAGGCGGTGGGAAAACACGTGGCGGCCGCCCTGGTCGGAACCTTTCTCGGCGTGCTGCTGGCCTATGGCTTTGTCGGCCCGATGGCCACCAACATGGAGCACGCCGCCCATGGAGAGGGGCGATACATCATTTCCATCAAAACCGCCCTGGTAGCCTACGCCAAAGGGGCCTCGCCGCTGATTGCCGTGGAGTTTGCCCGGCGGACGATTCTGCAGTCGGTGCGGCCCACCTGGAACGAGATGGAATCCGCGGTCAAGGGGAAGCCGGTCGCCTGAGGCGCCTTTTTCGGAAGACGGTCATCGTTCCATTTAGGTCTTTTTTTTTCTTATTCTGGGAAAACGGTATGAATCCGAATGTGCAGCAACCCATTCGCATCGTGAAAAAAGTGAAAGGGCACGGAGGCCACCACGGGGGGGCCTGGAAGGTGGCCTACGCCGACTTCGTCACCGCGATGATGGCTCTGTTTATCGTGCTCTGGATCCTCGGACAGAGCGAGCAGATGAAGCAAAGCATCTCACGTTATTTTCAGAGCCCCGGCGTTTTCCGGGAGGGCGGTTTCGGAATTCTTCCAGGAGAGAAGACACAGCCGGTCGGGGCCATGGACGGCCAGCCGCTGGAGCCGATCCCCAGCCGGGCACAGACGCAAATGGCCCTGATCCAGAAGCGGGAGCTGGAAAAATCGCTGATGAAGGAGCGGGCCGATGCGCTGCGCAAACACATTTCTTCTTCTCCGAAGCTGAAGGGCCTGGCCGAGCAGATCCGCATCCAGATGACGCCCGACGGCTTGCGGATCGACCTTCCCGACGATAAAAACAGCGAGTTTTTCGAAGTCGGCAGCTCCAAGCCCAAGTCTACAACGGTGGAACTCCTGGGACTCATCGGCAAGGAGCTGGCCAGTGTCGCCAATCCGCTGGCCATAGAGGGGCATACCGATGCCCGGCCTTTCGGCCGGGATGCCGCTTATACCAACTGGGAGCTTTCCGCCGACCGGGCCAACGCCGCGCGCCGCGTCATTGAAAAAGCGGGGTATCCGGCGGACAAAGTAGAAGCGGTGCGAGGATATGCCGATCGCCAGCTGCTCAATGCCGACGATCCGCTGGATACCCGCAACCGCCGCGTCAGCTTTCTGATGCGCTATACGGTTCCCTTGCCTTCCGATTCCAAAGCGGCCGAACCCGAAGCCCCGCCGCCCGGGGAAACGCCGAAAAAAGAGGAAGAAGAAGCTTCCGCCAAGGAGCCCGCCGCTCAAAAAACGACGGCGGCGGAAAGTGAGAAAAGCGATCTGAAAAAGACCCTGCAGCAGATCCGCAACAGCAACCAGAAGGCCGGCAAAGGAAGAGTGGCCCGGTAAGAGAAAATCATGAACGGAAACCTGATTAAAAATCCGCAAAACCCCTACTACATTCTCGTCGTGGACGACGACGAAGTCATCGTGGAACTGGTCACCCGGCTGCTGTCCCAGTTCGAAAATTGCCGGCCGATCAGCGCTTCGACCTATTTTGAGGGGGAATCCAAGCTCTCCCAGTGGCCTTTCGAGCTGGTGCTGCTCGATTGGAATCTTCCCGACGGCGAGGGCCTGGACCTGTGCCGAAAAATTAAGGCGAGCAATATTCTGGAAGGGCCTCTGGTGGTCATGATCACCGGCTACAGCGATTCCGCGCGGAAAATACACGCCCTGGATGCCGGAGCGGACGATTTTCTGGGGAAGCCCATCGACTTCGCCGAATTCCGCGCCAAGGTCCGATCCTATCTGCGAATCAAGGATTTGCAGAACACGATCAACGAAGACCGCAAGAAGCTGGCGGAACTGAATACCGAGCTGGAAAGGGAGATCCTGGAGCTGACCCGGCTGCTGACCCAGATCATGGAGCACCGCCTGCCCAAGGCGGCAGTCCGGGGAAAGAGCGTTTCGGAGGTCTCCCGGTGGATCGCCGAACACCTCTCCATGACTCCGGAAGAGGTGAAAGACGTTGAGATGGCCGGGCTGCTTCACGAAGTGGGCAAGCTGGCCCTTCCGGACCCCATTCTGTTTACCGCCATGGAGGACATGGACGAAGATCAGTGGATTCAGTTCCGCCAGCATCCGATTCTTGGGGATCTGAGCCTTTCGCAGGTTACCCGCCTGAAAAATGCAGCCGGGGTCATACGCCACCAGCTGGAAAATTTCGACGGGACCGGAACGCCCGAGCACTGGCAGTGCACGGAGATCCCCCTCGGCTCCCGGATTCTCCGGGTGGTGACCGATTTTTATGATCTGTGCCAGAGCGACCCGGGCTCCACTGCATCGATCCTGGAGCGCCTGGAGCGGCAGTCGGGCAGCTGGTACGATCCGCAGGTGCTTCAGCAGCTCCGCCTGCACATTCAGCTGAAGGGAATGCCGCAGCCGGATCGCATCTACCCGGTAAGCCTTATGCAGCTGCACCCGGGTATGGTTCTGGCCCAGGACGTGGTGACCATCAGCGGGATCAAGCTTTTATCGCAAAATGTCTGCCTGGATCGGAGAATGATTCAGCACCTGCATAACTTCCACGAAACGGACCCGGTCGTGAACGGGAGCGTTTACGTTTACCATTCGTAACGCCCGTCGTTATTCCTGAAGCGATCATGAGTACGGACGCCCCAGCCGCTCCCGAGTCTCCGCGAATTCTCATCGTGGACGATACTCCGCCCAATCTGGAGCTTCTCTCCGGGATGCTTTACTCGCGAGGCTATGAGCCACGGCCGGTGCTCAGCGGCAGGCAGGCGTTGGCCGCAGCGCGGGCCGAACCGCCGGATCTGGTTCTTCTGGATATCAAAATGCCGGAGATGGACGGCTTCGAGGTGTGTGCCCGGCTGAAAGCGGAAAAGAGCCTGCAGGATATTCCGGTTATTTTCATTACCGCACTCACGGAGGTCGCCGATAAAGTGAAGGGCTTTAGCCTGGGAGCTGTGGATTTCGTGACCAAGCCCTTTCAGGCGGAAGAAATCCAGGCCCGCATCGACACCCACCTGCGGATCCGGATGCTGCAGCGCCGGCTTCAGGATCAGAACCGGAATCTGGAGCGCCTGGTGGCCGAGAGGACCTCCCAGCTGGAGGCGGTTCACGACCGGTTGCAGGAATGGAGCGGGCTGACCGATGATTTTCTCAATATGATCTCCCATGAAATCCGCACGCCGACCAACGGCGTTCTGGCCATGGGCGAAATGCTGCTGGATCTCTGCCCCCCGTCGCCGGAACGTAGCACCTTCGGCTACCATTTCCGGCTCAGCAGCCTCCGCCTGCGCCACCTGATCGAAGATTCCCTGCTGATCGCCGGGTTCGAAAAGGCGGTGCAATCCGGTGGAACCCAGGTGGCGTTTTCTTTTGTTCTGGATCAGGTCCGGGATTCCATGGAAGAAATTCAGATTCGCATGGAGCCGGATCCGGCTCGGAGAACCTTTGTCCTGCAGGGGGACGGGCGCCTGCTGCAGAAAGCCCTGGAGGATTGCATCCGGCTGGGAATGGCGTTTTCCAGGGAAAAGAAATCGGTTAACATCCGCAGCCAGGCCGAGAATAACCTTCTTTGCTTGCGGATTTCCCTGGATGATCTTTCCGTATCGGAACAACAGCTGGATCAGATTTTTCAGATGGAATCCCCGATGAGGCTGGCCACCGCAGCCGAATCCCTGGGGTTGGCTCCGGTAATCGCCCGAAAAATCATTTCTTTCTTTGGCGGGGAACTGCGGCTGGTCAAGGCGGGGGAAGAATCCGGCTACCTGGAAGCCGTCCTGCAGGGGGCGGTCCGGCGCTGACGGGCCAGGGATAGGGCGCTTGCGAACCGGCGGCCAAAACACAGAGAGGAATTTCGGAAATGTTCGGCAAGAACCTGAAAATTGACCCCGAATTATTGAAGCGCTGCCAGTCCTGTGCAGCAAAAGCCGGATACCGCTCTGCGGAGGAATTTATCCATCATGTCCTGGAGCGGGCCTGCAAGGATTCCGAAGAGGGATACCGACATGGGGAAGAAGAGGTTACCCTACGTCTGAAAGTTCCGGATCCGGAATCCGGAAAGCCCTGAAAGGGCTTCGTAACACAGCCCGGGGTTGGCGCGCTTCGCGCCTACCCCGGGTAGGGACACCCGTGGGCAACAACCCTGTAAGGGTTGCGCAAAATCCAGCCATGCCAGGTGTTTGCGCAGCCCTTACAGGGCTGATTTTCAAAAAATCCGCCTTCCCGGGGTAGCGCCTGTGCGGCGCAACCCCGGGCTGTGATCCGGAACCCCTTTCGGGGTTCCGGACTTTTTGCGAAGCCATCAGAAACGATGGAGCGGTAAAAAGTCCCTTTCCCCATCCGAAATGCCCTGATTGCTTCTTAATTGATTGGGCTTACGGGAAGAAAAGCGCAAGGGCCTGTGGCCAGCAGACGGGGATTTATTGCCGCTTTCTTTTTTCACTTGGCTTTCCGCCCGGCTTTCATCTCCTCCAGGGTTAGAAATTCGTCCTGGTTCTTGTCCATTTTCTTGAAATTCGCCTTGGCCTTATCGGCTTTATCTCCCTGTTTTCTGCCGACGAACTCCTCCAGGCTCAGTTTTTTGTCGGCATTCTTGTCCATCCGGGCGAACGATTCTTCCGGAGTCCGCTTCTGGTCCTGGGAGAAAGCTGTCATTCCGGGGGAAAGCAGCAGGGCATAAAACAGCGTGGCAGCCATCATTTTCTTTTTCATGTGTTTCCTTTCAAACCGGGTCACCGGGTAAGTGGTTGTTTCCGGGTGCGACGAAAACCGGGAATGCCGCATATCAGGGAAGCTCCGTCAGGCGCGCCCGGAAAAATTGGTTTTCTTCGGCGGGCAGCCCGGGCTGAGCCAGCGCCTGACGGTAGAGATCCCGGGCCAGGGAAAATTTCCTTTGCTCCTCGTAAATCGAGCCCAGCAGGCGGAAGGCATCGGTGTTGGTCGGGTGGCGATCCAGGAGCTTTTTCAATTCCCGCACCGCCTCTTCTTTTTTCCCCGACTCTCCAAGGTAGAAAGCCAGGGTGTAGGCGTATTTGGGCTCCTCCGGGCTGAGCTGGGCAGCCTGGCGGCACCAGCGGACGGCCTCTTCCCGATTGCGGCTGGCGAGCAGCACACCGAGATTATGAGCCGCCGCGGCCATGCGGGGGTCGGCCTGCAGGGCGGCACGCAGCCGGGACTCCGCCTCCGGCAGGTTGCCCTGTTCCGCTTTGAGCAGTCCGAGGTTGAAGTTGACGGCGGCGTTGGCCGGTTCCAGGCGCAGCGCCTGCTGCAGCACCTCTTCCGCCGCGGCCGTTCTTCCCAGATTGGCCAGCGCCAGGGCGGCGTTGACCCGGGGCGGAACTACATCCTGGCGCAGCCGGGCGGCCGCGGTAAAACATTCCACAGCGCGCTCGAACTCCTGGCGTGCGCTGTAATAATTGCCCAGGTTGTAATGCGAAACCCAGTCGTCCGGCCGCGCCCGGAAGGAGGTTTCCAGCTCCTGCTGCGCGGAGGCCAGAGGGCTCCGAAAGTCGGCGGGAATCTCTTCGGCGGAATACCCCGCCAGCGCGGCGGCGGTGCGGATGCGCACCAGGCGGGAAGGATCGCGAGTCAGGGCCAGCAGGGCGTCGAGCACGCCCGGGGAGCGGATTCCTTCCAGACCGGCGGCGGCAGAAGCCCGAACCAGGGGGGATGGATCCCGCACAGCCTGTCGCAAAGCCTCGATCTTGCGCGGGTCGGGACAGGCGCTCAGCAGTCGGATCAGAGAAGCGACGAAGATCTCCTGGCTCCCCGGCCGGCTCAGGTAGGAAAGCATCTCCGGAAGCTGCCGCCAGTCATGGCGTCGAGCGGCCTGCACCAGCCGGGCCGGCTGGATCTGGCGCTCCTGGTAATTCCCCGGGTGCCAGGACCGGACCAGGCGATCGGCCCAGGCGGCATCCCGGTCCTGGTGGCAGAGGTTGCAGGCATTGGGGGACTTGAATGCCAGGGTGGCGGCCGGAGCCGGCGGGCGGAAGGAGTGATCGCTGCGGCGCATGCGGGCAAACTCCGTCATCGGCATGTGGCAGGAAATACAACGGCTGCCCGGGCTGTCCGCGCGGTGGCGGGAGTGGGTGGCAGCCTGGCGCACCCGCTCCGCATGGCACGGCAGGCAGGCGCTGTTCGACTTTTCTCCCGCATAGCGGAACCGGCCGCTGGAGGTATGACAGCTCACGCAGTGCAGCGGCGACTTGGCCGCACAGGGGTTCATGCGCCACGAAGTGAAGGTGTAGTTTTCACCCAGGTCGCGGCCGTCGGGATAATAATCCGGATTCTCCAGGGCGATCAGGTCGAAGTGATCGAAAAAATGCTCACCGGGTGAAAAGCGCAGGGTGAGCATGGAGGCTTTGGCATGGCAGCTGGAGCAGGAGTCGTTGTGCTGCTCCGGGGTAAAGGTCCTGGTTACCAGGATCCGCAGTTCTTCCGGACTGGCTCCGGGCTTCAGCTTCCCGCCGATGCGGACATGCTCGGCGGAGGGGCCGTGGCAGGTTTCGCAATTGATGCCCGGCTCGGACCAGGCGGTCCGGTAGCTGTCGGTAGCGGGGTCGTAATTGGTTTCCAGCTGGCTGACGTGGCATCCGTGGCAGGAGGTGTTGAAGGTGTAAAGGGGATCCTTCCAGTCCAGGGGCTGGTCCGGCTGGGAACCGAAGTGGCGGGTGGCGCTGGCGGCGGTATCGAACCAGGCTTTCCGCCGGACGTCGAAAGCCACCGGCAGAACCTGCAGCCGGCCCCGGTCCAGGGGCGTCAGGAAATAATAAACGTTCTTTCCGCCCAAAACATCCGTGATCGGGTAGGAAGAGCGGCTCCCGGCGGCCTCGGCCCGCACCTGCCCTCCCGCGGAATTCCATTCCACGCGGTAGGACGTTTTGCCGATGGAGAGTTCCCGGGGAGCCTCGACCTTCAGCTCCCTGTCGGCCAGCGCCGGGGTGAAAGGCTGCATGGCCAGGCCGTGATGCGAGGTCGCCCAGAGCTGATAGAATTTTTCATGGCAGGGGCGGCAGCTCCGGGATCCTGCAACCGGCGAAGCTTTCGAGGCCTGCATCGCGGCAGCCCCCCCGCCCGGAGGCTTGGGAGCGTCCGGCTGCGGTCTTTGCCAGAGAAAAACGGCAACCGAAGTGGCTGCCCCTATTGCCGACAGAAAAAGAATGATTTTGCGCATCGGGTATGTTCCAGGAGGATATTAGGATCCGGGAGGCATTCTTGTCAAACGGGAAGACAAGAAGAGATGTATAATCTGGGGTCAGATCTTGTTTTAGAAGTGCGGTCCAGGCCGCTTCGCAGAGCGTCAGCCCGCAAAGGAAAGGATGGTAGGAAACATGGATCGATCCACGCGTCGGGATTTTATAATGACTGGAATTGGAGCGGCGGTGACCGCCCCATCTCTTTTTGCGGCCAAAAAAGCGGCAACCGACTGGATCAAGCTGGGTAAGTCCAAGGTGAAGGTCACCCGGCTGGCGTTTGGCACCGGGACCAAAGGCGGCAGCGTGCAGCGCGCCCTGGGCCAGGAGGCATTCACGCGGCTGGTACGCCACGCCTATGACCGCGGCATCCGCTTTTTCGAAACCGCCGACGCCTACACCGGAATGCCGCCGATGCTGGCCACGGCGCTGAAAGGAATTCCCCGGGATTCCTACAAGCTGATGACCAAATTCCGCTTGCGGGATGCCCAGGGCGATATACGCGGGACCATCGACCGGCTGCGCCGCGATCTCAACACCGAGTATCTCGACATCCTGCTGATGCACTGCGTTCGCAGCCCCAAGTGGCCGGAGGAGCAGGCCAAACTGCAGGACGAACTCTCCGAGGCGCAGCATAAAAAAATCATTGTGGCCAAAGGGGCTTCGGTTCACGGACTCCTTCCGCTGCGGCGCTTTCCGGGAAACAAGTGGCTGGACGTGGCCCTCTTCCGCGTCAACCATAAGGGCACGCGGATGGACACCATGCAGCAGAAGGACACCGACGACCTGGGCGATGTCAATGAGGTCTTCACCCACGTGACCGCCGTGCACAGGCAGGGTACCGGGGTTCTGGGAATGAAACTGGCCGGAGAGGGCCAGTTCACCACCCGCGAGGACCGGCAGGCCGCCCTGCGCAAGGCATTCGGCTCGGGGGCGGTTGACGCGGTGACTCTGGGATTTCGCAGCCCGGCGGAAGTCGACGAGGCCATTGAGAACATGGCGCTGGCTCTGAACGCCAAAGCCTGACCAAGCACCTTTTCAGGAGATCCTTCTTCATGTTTTCCGACGATGAAATTCGAAACCCGCTTCCGGAGACAACCCTGGAGGGACTGCCGGAGCGGTTGCGTGCCGCCGCCGGCGGCGTAGGCTGGACGGCGCTGATGCCCGTTCAGGCGCGCGCCATCCCCTACCTGCTGGAGGGTCGGGACCTGGTGGTCCAGGCCCGCACCGGAAGCGGCAAGACCGGAGCGTTTCTGCTGCCGATGCTGGAGCGGCTCGATCCGGAGCGGCGCCAGTGCCAGGCTCTCATCCTGGTTCCTACCCGGGAGCTGGCCAGGCAGGTGTGGCAGGATGCCGAAGCGCTGTGCGGCCCGGCCGGCTTTCGAGCCGCGGCAGTCTACGGCGGAGTAGGCTACAGCGAGCAGAACGAGGCGCTCCGTCAGGGGGTGCAGATCGTGATCGGTACGCCCGGGCGCTCCCTGGATCACCTGCTGCAGGGCACCTTTTCTCTCGGATCCCTGGAGGTGCTGATTTTTGACGAGGCCGACCGCATGCTCTCCATGGGCTTCTATCCCGACATGAAGCAGATCCAGCGCTTTCTGCCCAGGCGGCCTCTGCATACCTGCATGTTCAGTGCCACCTTTCCGGTGTACGTGCTGCGCACCGCACGGGAGTTCATCGCCGATCCCGATTTCATATCTCTTAGCCGCGACCACGTCCACGTCACCGAAACGGAGCACATCTACTACATGGTGCACGGCCTGGATAAAGACCGCGGGCTGGTGCGGCTGATCGAAATCGAAAACCCGGCTTCGGCCATCATTTTCTGCAACACACGATCCCGGGTGCATTACGTAACTGCCGTGCTGCAGCGGTTTGGCTATGACGCCGACGAGCTGAGCTCCGATCTGACCCAGAAGAACCGCGAGCGGATCCTGGACCGCGTGCGGCTGCGCCAGCTGCGGTTTCTGGTGGCCACCGATGTGGCTGCCCGCGGACTCGACATTCCCGATCTCTCCCATGTGATCCAATATGAGGTGCCCGAGGATCCCGAAGGCTATATTCATCGGGCCGGGCGGACCGGCCGAGCCGGAGCCACGGGGGTGGCCCTGACCCTGGTCAACGAGATCGAGCGGATGGACCTGGTACGCATCGCGGCCCGCTTTCAAATCCCGATGGAGGAGCGGGCCCTGCCGACGGATGCCGACGTGGAGAAGGTGGTCGGGGAGCGTATCACCGCCCTGCTGGAAGCCCGGCTGCGCGGGCGCGACAAGCTGCACATCGAACGCAGCCGGCGGTTTGTGCCCCTGGCCCGCAACCTGGCCGGCAACGAGGAGGAGTCGGCCATCATCGCCATGCTGCTGGACGACTACTACCAGCAGACCCTGCACGCCCCGCTGCCCCAGCCTGCGGAAGAGCCGTCTCCCGGGCCGCCGGCCCGGTCGGAGCCCCGCCGCCGCCGGCGCCGCCCCTCCCGCGGCTAGCGTCTGTCCGGGAAATCGACATCTCCAAGAAAATCTGTAGGGGCGTGCGCCGCGCGCCCCTACCCGCGCATCGGTTATTGTGCGGAACCCGAGGCGATCGGTAACCATCCACAGGCTGCCTCTCGCGCGCAGACTCCTGGCGTCTGCTCAAGGCCGCCGGATTCCGGTTCCCACGGGATATTTTTCTCCCAGGGAAACCGGCAGCCGGCCGCGAAGGGGGATCTCTCCGAAAACCGCTTTGGCCGCGATTTTTTCGGCCTCCGGGTAGTATTCGAAAGCGGCCATATAACAGGGCAGCTCCGGTACGGCGTTCAGCAGGTAAGGGCTGCCGAAGACCACCAGCACAAAGGGCTTTTTTCCGGCAGACAGGTTTTTCAGCAGGCCGATCTGTTCCGGGGAAAGCTCCACGGAGCCCTTGCTGGAGGTCACCCGGATAAAGACCGAAACCAGGATGGCGTCGCTGGTTTTCACCGCCTGTTCCGCCTTCCGGAAGGCCAGAGGCGCGGCCTGCTTTCCCAGTTCCATGACGCGGGTGTTGACCTGTCTCTTCAGCAGCTCCCGGGCAAAAAGCGCGCCGGGCCTGGGCCTCCAGTTCATGGTATCCAGAAGCCGCAGGTGCAGGATGCGCGCGGATCGGGCCAGGCGCAGCGGAAGGCTGTGCCGTTCGTCCTTCACCAGGGTGATGGCATTTTCCATCATTTGCTGCGCCTGGGCCTGATGGCTCTTTTTCGTGGGGAGGGCGGCGGCGAAGGCCGGATCGGCGGGCGGATTGCGGGCCAGTCCCAGGCGGGCCTTGGCTTCCAGTATGCGGCGCACGGAAGCATTCAGCCGGTCCGCCGGAATGCGCCCCTGACGGGCGCTTTCCAGGAGGTCCTGGTAGGCATGAACCGTTTTCTGGGGAGCCAGCAGCATATCCGCTCCGGCCAGAAAGGCGCGGGTGAAAAGTTCCCGCGGCAGGGAAACATCCGCCAGGCCGCCCATGCTCAGCGCATCCGTGAAGACCAGCCCCCGGAACCCGATCTCCTGGCGGAGCAGCCCGGTCAGGATCGCCGCCGAAAGAGTAGCTGGCAGGCCCTTCTGCGGTTCCAGGGCCGGGACCTCCAGGTGGCCCGCCATGACGCCGATCACCCCGGCTTCCATGGCGGCCCGGAAGGGTGTCAATTCCACTTTCTGGAGCTCCTCCCGGGTAGAGCGGATCACCGGCAGCTCCAGATGGCTGTCGGTGGAGGTATTGCCGTGGCCGGGAAAATGCTTGACCACGGCGATCATCCCGTTTTCCTGCAGCCCGCGCACATAGCTGCAAACCATTTCCTTCACCGCCTCCGGGTCTTCCCCGAAGGAGCGGATGTTGATAATCGGGTTGTGCGGATTGTTGTTTACGTCGGCCACCGGGTAAAAATCGACATGGATGCCGAGGGGCCGGGCTTCCCGGGCGGTAATCAGGCCGGCCTGGCGGGCCTGCTCCGGATCCCCGCCGGCGCCGATGGCCATCGCCCGCGGGATCCGGGTGGCTCCCGGAAAGCGGAAGCCGGTGCCGCCTTCGAGGTCGGCGGTGATCAGCAGCGGCAGAGGGCTGGCTTTTTGCAGGCGGTTCAGGGTGGGAACGATGTCCCGCAGGTTTCCGGCCGACAGGTGCAGCCCTCCGGGGCGAAACCTGCGCACGCTTTCCAGGAACGCGGGAAACGATTTGCTGCCGGGACGGATGCTCCGGGCGGAAAAGGAGGGGATCAGCAGCTGCCCGACTTTTTCCTCGAGGCTCATTTTTGCCAGGGTCTTTTCCACCCAGTCGCGCCCGGCCTCATCCAGCGGGCCGATCCGGAAAGCCGGGTCCGCGGCAAAGCCCGCCCAGGCGGCCCAAAGTAACAGAATGGCGGAACACAACCGTTTTCCCGAAAGCATAGGCTGCTAAAATACCACGAAACCGGGGCGGGAAACAAAAACCCGAGGCATGCGGCCGCCGCTTTACCCCCCGGCAGACAGGCCACGCGGAGCTGCGGAGGTTTCGTGGTTGGCCCTTGTGAAAGTGGTATACAATTCTCTGGCTATGTTCTGTATTGCCATGTTCGGATCCGCAGGAAGGGGTGGCCCGGTCCGGGAGCCAGCCCGGGGGTGGTTTCTGGCCTTCCTTTTCTGGCTATTGCTATCGACCGGCTGCGAGGTGGAGAGAGGCGGGCTTCCCGGGCAGACGGGCGCTCCGGCCGTGCCGGTCTCTTTTTCCGGCGCGGAGTCCCAGAGCTGGAAGGAGCGGAGCGCGGAGGCGCGAAAAGCCAAAGACAAAGCCTTCCAGGAGGCGGAGTCTCCTCTGGCGGATTCCTACCGGGCCGGTTTCAAGGGCCTGTCCTATTACCCTATCGACCCGCGCTACTGCTTCCAGGGCAGGATTTACCGCCTGCCGCAGGGACAGTTCATCCGTATGGCGGCCAGCGACGGCGAGATGCGCAAGGCGATCCACTGGGGCTATTTCCGCTTCCAGCTGAGCGCCGATACCATCTGCACCCTGCAGGTTTACAAGATGATCGATCCCGATCCGCGGGTGCAGGAATCGCTGTTTCTGCCCTTTATCGATGCCGGCGCCGGCAAGGAAACCTATGGGGGAGGGCGCTTTCTGGACCTGGAGGAAAAGGCCGAAGGAGATTATATCGTGGACTTCAACCAGGCCTACAATCCCTACTGCGCTTACGGTAAAAAATACAGCTGCCCGGTGCCTCCCCGGGAAAACCGGCTCAGCGTGGCGATTCCGGCGGGGGAGAAGATTTTTGTCCGGGAGGATAAAACGGATTAAACCTATGGAGACCATGGCCGAAAGACTGCGCCAGGTTCAGGAGCGGATCCGCACTGCGGCGCTCGGCGCGCACCGCGATCCATCGGAGGTCCGGCTGGTGGCGGTCTGCAAAACCTATCCGGCGGAAACGGTGGCCGAGGCGGTGGCCTGCGGGCAGACCTGCTTCGGGGAAAACAAGGTGCAGGAAGCGGCGGCCAAGATTCCGGCGGTGCAGAGCGCTGTACGCCTGGAGTGGCACCTTGTGGGGCACCTGCAGAGCAACAAGGCGCAGCGGTCCGCGGAACTGTTTGACTGGGTGCACTCGGTGGACAGCCTGAAAGTGTTGAGCCGGCTGAGCGAGGGAGCGGCCCGGGCCGGGAAGGTGCTGCCGGTGCTCCTCCAGGTGGACCTGGCCGGAGAGGCCACCAAGGCCGGGCTGGAAGCGGAGGAACTGGAAGAGATACTCGCTTCCGCCGGGCAATTTCCGCATGCGGAAATCCGGGGATTCATGCTCCTTCCTCCTTTCCGGGAGGATCCCGAAGAGGTGCGGCCCTATTTCCGGCAGCTGCGCGGGCTGCGCGACCGGATGGCAGCGCGTTTTCCCGGGCTGCGCCTGGACCAGCTTTCCATGGGAATGAGCCACGATTTCGAAGTGGCCATCCAGGAAGGGGCGACGATGGTGCGGGTGGGAACAGCTATTTTTGGAAGCCGCCCGGTGCCCGCGAGCGGCTAAGAGCGAGAAGCGAATCAGGAAAGAAAGGACAGCGGGGAATGAAAGGGAATGCAGTCATCGGCCAGAGCGGCGGGCCGACCAGCGTGATTAATGCCAGTTTGCTGGGAGTGATCCGGGGGTGCCTGAGCCAGCCCGGCATCGGCAGGATTTACGGAATGAAATTCGGGATCCAGGGCTTCATGGAAGAAAACCTGCTGGACCTCGGGGCACAGCCTTCCCCGGTTCTCGAAGGCCTGCGACACACCCCCGGCTCGGCGCTGGGATCCTGCCGCCACAAGGTCCGGGAGACGGACTTCCCCCGGATCATGGAGGTCATGAAAAAGCATGACATCCGGTACTTTTTCCTGATCGGCGGAAACGATACCATGGACACCATCCACCGCGTGGAGCGCCACTGCCGGGAGAATTCCTTCGAGATGCTTGGGATCGGGGTGCCCAAGACGGTGGACAACGACCTGTTCGGCACGGATCATACCCCCGGATTTTCCAGCGCCGCGCGCTATGTGGCCCTGTCGGTCCTGCAGGAGGGGATCCTGGCCCGGGACATGCGCCGGGTGGACCAGTTCGTAATTTTTCAGACCGTCGGCCGCTCCGCCGGATGGCTGGCGGCATCCTCGGCCCTGGCGCGCCAGAGGGAAGGCGACGCCCCGCACATCATTCTGATGCCGGAACGGCCTTTCGTCCGGGAAAACTTCCTGCGGGACGCCGGGCGCTGCTTCCAAAATTACGGATTCGTTTCTGTGGTTTGCGGCGAGGGGATCACCACCGCCGACGGGAAGCCGGTCAGCGCCAGCACGGTCACCGACAAGTTCCGCAACGTCGAATTCGGCGCCATGGGCGGCACCAGCGCGGCGATGGTCCTGCACCAGATGCTGTCCCGTGAGTATGGCTGGCGCGGCGAGTTCGAGGTGACCGAATCGCTGCAGATGTGCGCGGCCGACCGCGCCGTGGAACTGGACCGGGAGGAAGCCTATGCCTGCGGCTTTCGGGCCGCGGAGCTGGCCGCCCGGGGCCGGACCGGGGTGATGGTCTCCCTGGAGCGCCAAGCCGGCCGCTCCTATTCCTGCGCGCTCGGCGAGGTTCCTCTGGTGGAAGTGGCTGAGCACGCCAAGCCCATGCCGGACAAGTATATCCACCCGGACGGGAACGACGTAACCGGGGAATTCCTGGAGTATGCCCGCCCTCTCCTCGGAGAGATGCCCGACTATATCCGCTTCTGAGGGCCGCCGGCTTCCGTCCATTCTCGAATCACATACACATAAGGAAGGAAAAACCATGAATCGGAAAGATGCGAAATATAAGGATTTTGCCCTGGTGCAGGAAATGCTGGAAACCCCGGAGGTGATCCGGCAGTTCGATTACGATCAGGCCGGGGAGCTGGTATCCGCGGTCAAGGAGACCGGGAAGCTGATGATGACCGGGGAAGGATCCAGCCGGATTTTTCCCGCCAAGAATTTTATCGCCGAGGCGGGCAAAGCCGGCCTGTCGATCCAGACGGCCACCGAGGGAGCCCGGCAGGCACAAGAGTACAACCTGGGCTCCTACGCCGTCCTGGGGGTAAGCAACAGCGGCCGGACCAAAGAGCTCATCTCTCTCTTTTCCCGGCTCAAAGCCGACGGGCACCCGCGCCTGTTCGGGCTGACCGCCCAGCCGGGATCCCAGCTGGAAAGCCTGGCCCGCCGCTGCCACGTGCTGCGCTGCGGATCGGAGCAGGCCGTGGCAGCGACCAAGAGCGTGGCGGAACAGGGGCTGTTTTATCAGTCGCTGCTTTGCGGTCTGGCGGCCGAAAAAGGGAGCGAGGCGGTGCGCCGCAACCAGCCGGAGGCGGCGGATGCCGCCCGGGACGTACTGGAAGCGGAGCTGCCGGCAGACCTGGTGCAGTCGATTGCCGGAGCCGGCATGATCTATTTTGCCGGAAGAAACAACGGAGTTGCCGAGGAGCTGACTCTCAAGACCAACGAAATTACCCGCAAGAAGAGCGATTTCCTGGAAGGGACCTATGCCGTCCACGGGATCGAGGAGGTGATGGATCCCGCCGATGTGGTCGTGGTGGTGGATCCGTATCCCGAAGAGGAAGAGAAGTTCCGGCAATGCCTGGTGGACGGAGTCGGCATGAAAGTGTTTGCCATTGCCGCCCGGGAGACTTCCTTCCCCACGATTCGAATCCCCCGGGTCTGGGGATTCGATACCTTCCTGCAGCTGCTGGCCGGCTGGAATATTCTGGTTCATGTGGGAGTTTACAACGGCATCCATCTGGACAAGCCGGTTCGGGCCCGCAAGGTGGGCAACGAGTTTCTGGGCTGAGGCCATGAAGGTCGCCGATCTTCCCGATCGCATCCGGGGGCTGAAGCGCGAAAAAAACGCGGTTATCCTGGCCCACAACTACCAGCTGCCGGAGGTGCAGGATGTGGCCGATTTTGTCGGGGACAGCCTCGGATTAAGCCTGGAGGCCCGGAAAACGGAGGCCGACCTCATTGTTTTCTGCGGCGTGCATTTTATGGCGGAAACCGCCAAGATCCTCAATCCTGCCCGGAAAGTGCTGATGCCCGATCCGCAAGCCGGCTGCCCGATGGCCGACATGATCAACGGGGCGCAGCTGGCGGAGATGAAGCAGCGCCACCCGCAGGCCAAAGTGGTCTGCTACATCAACTCCACCGCCGAGGTCAAAGCCCTTTCGGACCTGTGCTGCACTTCGGGCAATGCCCTGGAGGTGGTCGCTTCTCTGGGAAAAGAAGAGGTTCTTTTTGTTCCCGACCAGTACCTCGGCAGCTGGGTGGAAGAGAAGCTCGGCCGCAGGATGATTCTCTGGAGCGGCTACTGCAATATTCACGTACGAATTACACCGGAGGCCCTGCTGGAAGCACGAAGGGAGCACCCCCAGGCTCTGGCTATGGCTCACCCGGAATGCCCGCCGGCGGTCCGAAACCTGGCGGATTACGTGGCCAGCACATCGCAGATGGTTACCTTTCCGGAAACGGTGTCTGCCCGGGAGTTTATCGTGGCCACCGAAAGCGGAATTCTTCATCAGCTGGGGAAAAAATACCCGGACCGCCGTTTCTACCCCGCAGAAAAGCGGTCCATCTGTCCCAACATGAAAAAGACCAGCCTGGAAAAGGTACTCTGGTGCCTGGAAGACGAAAAGACGGAGATCTTGGTGGAGGACTCAGTCGCCCGCCAGGCCGGCGTCTGCATCCGGAGAATGCTGGAGCTCCGGAAGTAGTTTCATTCGGATGCCAGAGCTTCCCGGATTTTCAGGGCCAGATCTTTCACCGAAAAAGGTTTCTGGATGAAGTGTACGCCCTCCGGCAGGATTCCCTGGCTGGCGATGACATCCGCAGAATAGCCGGAAATGAAAAGGCAGCGCAGTCCAGGGATTCGATCTTCCAGAATTTTTCGCAAGTCCTGACCGTTCATTTCCGGCATCACCACGTCGGTCAGCAGCAGGCGGATGGTTCCCGGATGGCCCTCCGCCAGCCGGAGGGCCTCGCTTGGCAGGGATGCCCCTAGCACGGTATATCCCAGGCGCTTGAGAACGTTGGCTGTCATCCTCATGATGGGAGCCTCGTCTTCCACCAGCAGGATGGTCTCGCTGCCCCGCACGATTCCTGCCGCGACCGGTTTCGGAGTACCTCCTGCCGTCTTCCGATGGCGGGGAAGGTAGATCCGGAAGACAGTTCCCTGGGCCGGTTCGCTCTGCACGCGGATGAATCCCTTGTTCTGCTGGACGATGCCGTAGACCGTGGCCAGTCCAAGGCCGGTCCCGCGCCCCAGTTCCTTGGTGGTGAAGAAAGGCTCGAAGAGGTTTTCCAGCGTTTCTCGGCTCATGCCGCTGCCGTCGTCGCGGATGCGAAGAAGGACGTAATCCCCGGGTAGAATTTCCGTATCGGATGCGCAGTCTTGCAGGCGTAAGGAGATGTTTTCCGTTTCGATGTTGATTTTGCCGATGCCGGTGATCGCATCGCGGGCGTTGACGCAGAGGTTGGTCATCATCTGATCGATCTGGGAGGGGTCCATTTTTACGGCCCAGAGATCGATGGCCGGGTTCCAGGTAAGGCGGATGTTTTCCCCGATCAGGCGCCGCAGCATTTTCAACAGGCCTTCGATGACCTCATTCAGGTCCAGCACTTCCGGGGAGATGGGCTGCCGGCGGGCGAAAGCCAGCAGTTGCCGCGTCAGACTTGCGGATCGTCCAGCTGCCTCTCGTATCTCACTCAGTTCGCTCAGGAGGGAGGGAGGCAGGTCGGGGTTCATCAGAGCTATGTCGACGTAGCCGAGAATTACCGAGAGCATGTTGTTGAAATCGTGAGCCACGCCACCCGCCAGACGGCCGATGGACTCCAGCTTCTGAGCCTGAATCAGCTGTGCCTGGAGCTTTTGCCTTTCCTCCTCCGCCCTTTTTCGGTCGGTGATATCGCGAACGATGGTAGTGACCTCCTCCGGCCCGCTGGCTACCATGCGGGCTTCATAGGACCGAAGGCCCTTTCCGGGAATCGGCAGCTGGTATTCGAACGACTGCAGCTCGCCGGTTGCCAGGGCCAGCGCTGTCTTCCGGTCGATGAGGTCCGCAAAGTCCGGCGGTGTGATATCCCGATTGCGCAATCCGATCAGGGATGTACCCGGCAGGACGTGAAGGTCTTCCGGCCGGGCCTGGTAGTCCAGAAAAATTCCCTGGCGGTTGATGCGGAACATCATATCGGGAATGGCCTGGAGCATGGCCCGGGCCCGCGATGCGCCTTCACGGATTTCCTCGGTGACCCGCTTGCGCTCGGTGATGTCCCGGATAAAAGCGACAAACTGGCCGCCTTCCAGCGGGCGGTACTGAACGCTGACCTCCACATTATAGGCGCTTCCGTCCTTGCGGCGATGACACGACTCGAAGCGGTCTTCCCCGCGGGCTATTACCCACTGTATGTGGATGGCCGTGGCCTCCTTTGATTCCGCGTATTCCAGGTCGTTGATGTTCATGATCAGCAGTTCGTCCGCACCGTAGCCGCTCATCCGGCAATAGGTCTCGTTGACCTCCCGAAGAAAGCCGCAGGAATCGATGATCAAAAAGCCGTCCATGGCCGTCTGCAAAACGGCCCGATGCCTTTCCTCGCTTTGCCGGACGGCTTCTTCGGCTCCGTGCCGCAGCTCCTCGCGCTTCAGGCTGCCGATGGCCGATCCTATGCTGGCGGCGGCCTCCTCGAACAGCAGGATTTCCTTGTCGCGGAAAAAACCGGGCTCTCCGGCATAAACGGTTAGAACCTCCCGGACCTCCCCCTCCACCGGGATGGGGAAGGCGGCAGAGGCGGCAAATCCCTCCCGGATGCCGATCTGGCGCCAGGGTGCCGTTTCCGGAGCTTCGGCGAAGTGGTTGCATACCATGGGGCGCCTTTCGCGAACGGCGGTGCCCGTGGGCCCGCGGCCCTCGGGACGCTCGTCGGCATATACCCGGATCTGGTCCGTGTATCCGCCGGGGTCCTGGTACCGGGCTACCGGGAGGATTTGCATGGAAACTGCGTCCTGGCGGCCGATCCAGGCCATCTTCAGTTCTCCGTGAGTGACCAGAATGCGGCAGACCCCCTCCAGCAGCTCCTCCTGCGTCTTGACCTGAAGGATGAACCGGTGGATCCTGCTGAGCGCCAGGTAGAGGCGGTTCATTCGCAGGATTTCGGCTTCGAAGGCCTTGCGGTCGGTAATCTCTTCGATGGTGGCAATGGTTCGCAACGGATTTCCGGACGAGTCGCGCAGCAGGGCCACATTCACGTTTACCCAGGCGACGCTGCCATCCTTGCGCTGGTAGCGCTTTTCCAGCTGGAAGCTCGGAATCTCGCCACGGACCGCGCTCTGGAAGAGTTCCGAATCCCGCAACCGATCCTCGGGGTGCGTAATCTCGGATATTCGCAGGGCAAGCATTTCCTCCCGGCTGTAGCCGGTAATTTCGCACATCTTACGGTTGACATACAGCCATCGCCCGGTGTGCGGATCGGCCTGGGCCATGCCGATAGAGGCCATGTCGAAAAGGGACTGGAACAGCCTTCCGCTCTCTTCTGCTTTTTGCCGGGATTCTTCCCCGGTCCGTTCCGGGGTTTCTCCCTGGTCACCGGAATGTGCGGGATCCCGCCGAGTTTCACCCATGATATCTTTCCCCACCCCTTGTTACGAATGCCTGGTTCTGAAATGAGAACCGGTTTGTTCTGTCCTAACGATACTATGAAATGCGGCCCGGGAGAAGTAGTCCGACTCCTGTCTCCCGTTTCTTTTTCCTTTGTGCAAGCCGCCGGGGATTCCCGGCGTCTCTTTCAGTTTTCAGGAGAGATGTTATGGTAACGGAAGTAAGCAGTCCGAGCAGCCTCATAGCCCATCTGTTGAATTCCCCATCGCAGAAGCACAAAGACAGACTGTTCCGGAAGGCACCAGGTCGACTTTTTGCGAGATTATCTTTTCTGACAGCCCGGCATAAGGGAACCCCGAAAGGGGTTCCGGAACACAGCCCGGGGTTGCGCCGCACGGACGCTACCCCGGGTAGGCGGATTTTTTGAAAATCAGCCCTGTAAGGGCTGCGCAAACATTTGCCAGGGCTGGATTTTGCGCAACCCTTTCAGG
>CAINFC010000036.1 GCA_903847975.1 uncultured Acidobacteriota bacterium
CTGTTATGCCCACCGGGCCCCAATCAATTAGCTTTCTTGGTGGCCTTGGGTCTGGGTCCTTCCGCATTCATCGACCATCATGCTTGCTGTGTGCCAATAATTCCTCTCCGTTCCGTATCAAGAGGGTGAGGAATGTGGGATTAAGGCTGCCTCAGGACCGGAAAAGGTGCTTTGGTTTACGGAAGACAACAGTTTCATCGCCATACAGCAGGCCTTTTGTAACGCATTTGGCACACCCAACTTCCTGCAGCATTCCAATCTATGCGATGTAGCCCGAAAGTTCGGATTCGAAAAGACCCTCGGTAACGGCCGGCCATTGCCGGATCTGCGCAACGCCAAATACATGCTGATTTTCGGCTGGAATCCGTTGGGGGCCATGAAGTGGGTACACCTCCCGCGCATTATTCTGGATGGGTTGGCCAAAGGTGCCAAGCTGGTCATTGTGGATCCGCGCTGCTCGGAAACGGCGGAGAAGGCGATGCAGTACGGCGGACGATGGCTGCCGATTCGGCCCGGTACCGACGGAGCACTGGCCTTGGCTCTGGCTAACGTCATTATTGCCGAAAAACTTTACGATTCGGACTTCGTATACAACTGGACTCTGGGGTTCCCGGAGTTCTCCAGGATGGTGGCCTCAAAAACTCCGGAATGGGCGCAGCCGATCACGGGGATTTCCGCCACCATGATCCGACAGGTTGCCCGGGAACTGGCTACCACCAAGCCTGCGGTGGTGGACGCCTGGTCCGGTCCCGGACACCACATGAACGGTGCCGAAGGCAGCAGGGCAATCGCCTCATTGGCCGGCCTGATTGGACAGATCGATGCCCCCGGCACGCTGATTCTGCCGGAGCGCAAAGGTCCGGTATTTACCATCCCATCGATGGGTTCACCGGCCCCGGCGCGGATTGACGGCAAAGGGACCAAATATCCCTTTGCCCACTCTTCGGGCGTATATGTCGAAGCGCGCAACGCCATGATCACCGGGCAACCCTACCAGCCCAGAGCGGCTTTCTTTGTCATGCAGAACTTCCTGTTCTCGGTCCCCAACACGGCGAAAAATCAGCAGGCGCTCAACAATCTGGAACTGATCGTCTCGGTGGATACCCATATGTCCGAAACTTCGCTAATGGCGGATTATGTCATACCGGGCACTACCTATCTCGAACGTTACGAAATCCTGCCGCAATGGGTTACTTTTCCGGTCATCGCCCTGCGCCAGCCGGTGGTCCCGCCGCTTTTCGGGCAGAAGCCGGAGTATGAGTTTGTAAAGGATTTGGCTCTGGCATTGGGTTATAACACGTATCCTTTCCATGTGCCCTATGAGCAGTTTTTGGATGACGCTCTGTGGGCGGCTAAACTCAGTTTTGGGGGTCTGGATGGATTGAAAAGGTTACCGGGGGCCACCTGGGTCGGAGGAGATACGCACTACAAAAAATACCAGACGTCCGGTGCCGGCTTTGCTACTCCTTCCAAAAGGTTCGAATTCTATTCCCAGCAAATGCTGGATAAGGGCCTCAACCCGCTACCGGATTACGTTCCCACCCAGGATGGCCCCGACAGCAATTATCCTTTCTTTCTGATCAACTGGAAGGAGGCTCTACACACCCACTCCCGGACGCAGAACAACCGCTGGCTGATGGAGTTCCACGGCGAGAACGAGTTGTGGATCAACAATAAAAAAGCCGCCGCCATGGGCATTGGCAATGGCGACACGGTCCTTGTTGAGAATATATACGGGAGCGCCACAGCCCGTGCGAAAGTGACCCGTCGGATTCATCCGGAAGTGGTCGGAATGGTTCATGGCTTCGGGCATTGGGCGCTCGGTCCGGTAGCCAAAGGCAAGGGAATCAACGACAGCCAGTTTGTACCGGGAAAAGCGGAAGGGATTACCGGGATGGCCGCCCATAAGGACGGCGCGGTTCGTGTCAGAAAATTATGAAAACCGGCCGTGCCGATTAGGGCGGCCGTCTGAATCCGCTTTTGCCCACGTACGGAAATTGAAATCGTGTCCAAATAAAAAAACCCGGATCCTTTACGATTTACTCAGTAAAGGATTCGGATTTAAGGAGAAATAAGAGATGGCGACCAATTCAAACGTTTATCTTCCTTTGATCCAAGCCGAAAGCCAAAGATCAGGGAGCAGTGCCGTTCCCGTTACCGTGCCGGCCATATACGTCGATCGGAAAAGATGCATCGGCTGCAACGCATGCTCGCTGGCCTGCAAGCAGGAAAACAACCTTCCCGCCGGGGTTCGCTGGAATGAAGTATTCGAATATGAAAAGGGTACTTACCCTGCGGTTACGACCCAGATTGTGGCCCTGACCCGGGACAAGTGTACGATGTGCGCTCATCGCCTGGCGGCCGGACTCCTCCCGGCCTGCGTTATTACCTGCCTGGGAATCACCCGTGAGTTCGGAGACTACAATGCGTTGAAGGCCAAATATCCTGATGCCGATCACATGGAAGACGGACTCAAGAAAACAGTGCTATATGGGAACCTCGGGGGAGAAGTCAAATGGGAATACAATCCTCCGCCTCCCAGCGGCTACATTCCTGCCAACGACTGCCGTCAGTGCCACCGCTGATGGCCATGCGCCATGGAGAACCTTATGCAATACGATGAGACGGAAGATTCGGGAGCCGGAGAGCGGGCTGGAATCTATCGGTTTCTGGCAAGCGCCTTTTTCTCTGCTCCTACCAGGGAAAGCATGGCAACCGTAACCGAGATGTCCCGGATGCTGGAGGTTTCCTGTCCGGAAAACCTCTCCCCCGATGAGCTGCAGCGCGAATTCATGGATCTGTTCGTGGTGCCGAATCCGCGCTACGTGGCTCCGTACGAGTCGGTCTATCGCGATCGCTGGCAACTGCCCATGGTTCGCGAAGCCGACGGGTCCCGGAAAAGCATCGGGAGGCTGTTGATGGGGGAATCTACGATGGCGGTCCGGCAGTGTTTTCTGGAGGCCGGGGTTTTGCCGCAAGGGGATCTGCCGGATCACATCGGCAACGAACTGCGGCTCATGGCCCATCTTTGCGACGATGGAAATTCAGAAAAGAATGGCTCGGATCGTCGGAAAAACGTCAAGACCCTTTTGTGCCAGGAGCACCTGCTGAAATGGGTGGAGCTGTTGACCCGGAAAGTGTCGGAAAACGAGAAATATGGCTTTTACTCTGCGGTGTTGAATTTGGCAGCCCTTTTTCTGCGGAGCGAAGTCTATGCGGATGTCCCTGGCTCGCATCGTTTTGCCGCCGAGGCGGAAAGAGCGCAGGCGTAAAACGTACCCTTTCATGTAGGCATCCGGGGCCTGCCGGCCTCAAGTGCCTGAAGCAAGCGGATTCTCCGAGCCTGCCTCGCTAAACTGAGTGGTCAGCAAGCGGGGCAGGCCGCAACCCGGGGGCGGGTTGCCGGGGTTCGGCCGGGAAACCTGCCAACCTCCTGAATTGGAAAGGAGATGGGATGGGAACATTATTCGATACCTACGGGCGGGAATTCAGCTACCTGCGGCTGTCTATCACGGAGGCATGCAACTTCCGCTGTCTCTACTGCCTTCCTGACGGATCACAAAGACAGGTTGGCTGCGGCAATTCCAGGCAGGACGCGCCATTGAATGTGGCGGAGATTGAGAACCTGATCCTCGGCTTTGCCGACCTGGGATTCAGGAAGGTCCGGCTTACCGGGGGCGAACCGACTCTTCGACCGGAAATCGTGGAAATCGTTCGGAAAATAGCCGACATTCCCGCCATAACTACACTGGCACTCACGACCAACGGCCACCGGCTGTCGGAACTGGCCGGGCCGCTTCGACGTGCCGGTCTCAACGTCATTAACGTAAGTATGGACAGTCTGGATTCGACTCGCTTCCAGGAAATTACCGGCTCCCGGCTTTTGGGCCAGGTCCGCCAAGGGGTGGAAGAGGCAGTTCGCGTCGGGATCGGGCGGGTGAAGATCAACGTAGTGCTGCTGCGGCGTTCCGCTCGACAGAACCTGAAAGATTTCATGGAGTGGGTCCGGGAGACTCCTATCCGCGTACGTTTTATTGAACTGATGCAGACCCAAGATAACGGGGCATTTTTTCAACAGGAGCACCTGTCCGGCGACGAGTTTCGCTCCGATATGGAAGCTCTGGGATGGAAAGAACAAGCGCGAGAGGCTCTGGATGGCCCGGCCCGGGAATTCTGCCACCCCGGATTTGTCGGTAGGCTGGGAATTATCTCGGCATACTCCCATAATTTCTGCGGCCCATGCAACCGGCTGCGAGTTTCTTCCCGCGGAAAACTGAAACTCTGTCTCTTCGGGGAGAAGGAATACTCTTTGCGGCATCTGCTGCAAAGCCCGGAACAACGCGAGGAATTGGTGTGTGCCGTGCGCTCGCGGATCGGTGAAAAGGCATCCTCCCATTTTCTGGGGGATGGAATCTACGGCAGCACAAAACACCTGGCAGCCATAGGAGGGTAGGTTGAGCTCCGCATTTCGAATGATTGATGTCGGATCCAAGCCGGTTACCGGTCGCAGGGCCGTCGCCCGCGGTGAAATTCAGCTTTCGGAAAAAGTAAGACGGGCCATCGAGGAAAAGACGGTGCCGAAGGGCGACGTGTTGACCCTGGCGGAAGTAGCCGGCATTTGTGCCGCCAAGCGAACTTCGGATCTTTTGCCGCTCTGTCATCCGCTGATCCTCGATGCGGTGCAGCTGCACGGCCAGGTCGATCGGGATCGGAACCGCGTCCTTATTCGCTGTGAGGTTTCTTCCCAGGGAAGAACGGGCGTGGAGATGGAGGCCTTAAGCGGAGTGAGCGCCGCTTTGCTCTGCGTGTACGATCTGACCAAGGGTTTGGATAAGGGTGCCGTGATTTCCGGGATCCTGCTGGAGCATAAGGAGGGCGGGAAAAGCGGATCCTGGGATCATCCCGATTTCTCACCGCCGACTGTTGCCGGTTCTCCTCCCCCGGAATCCCGGAAGGAGCTGCATGGCCTTCGGGCCGCGGTGATGACCGTGAGCGATCGATGTTATCGCCGGGAGAGCACGGACCAATCCGGTGCCCTGCTGGCGGCCTACCTGACCGATCACGGCGCTGAGCTTTGCGGCACAGCCCTGGTTCCGGATGATGTGCAGACGATTCGGAAGCAGGTGGGAGACTTGGTCCGTGATCGGCAGCTGGATATTCTTCTGGTAACCGGAGGAACCGGCCTGGGCCCGCGCGACGTGACTCCCGAGGCCTTTCAGCCATTATGGTCCAGGAACTTATCCGGATTCGGCGAACTGTTTCGCAATCGGGGGCTCAGGAACACTCCCCGCGCCTGGCTCAGCCGCGCGGAAGCCGGGCTCATAGATAAAACACTGGCGGTTCTTTTACCGGGGAGTCCTTCCGGGGTGCGGGACGGTCTCGACCTGCTGGATGGGATGATTCCCCATATGATCTTAATGGTTCGAGGAGGGAAACACTAAAATGATCGCTTATGCAGAAGCGCTTCCGATCGTTGAAGAGGAAGCGACGAAACGCCGCGAGCTTTTACGATCCGAACGATTGCCGCTGCCGGAGTGTATAGGGCGATGCTCATCCCGGGATGTCCGTTCGCTTGACAATAACCCGCGATTCGATAATTCGGCGATGGACGGTTACGCGGTGATGTCGGCGGAAACCGTCGGATCCTTCGCGACCACTCCCGTTCGGCTAACCGTGAAGGGATGCCTGGCGGCCGGCGATCCTCCGTCTCCGGATACAGTTCAACGGGGTGGCGGCACTTGTATCGAGATTATGACCGGGGCCAGATTTCCGGAGAGACCCTTCGATGCAGTCGTAAAGCGGGAAGATGTGGAGGAGGAGCGTGGCCCTTCGGGCCAGGTGACGGCGATTTCCCTGCGTACTCCCGCCAGGCCGGGAGAGAATATCCGATTTGCCGGAGAGGACTTTCGGATCGGCGATTGCCTGTTTTTAAAAGGGACCAGAATCGGTCCGCAGCATCTGCTGGCTCTTTCGATGGCCGGATACGTGGCTCTCGATGTCTTCACGCGACCCAAGGTGGTCGTTCTATCCACCGGCAATGAGCTTGTGCCGTTTGATTCCCGGGAGATATCGGCAGAGCAGATCCGCAATTCCGCCGCGCTGCTGTTATGTTCGGCGTTACAGCTTTACGGGGCGGATGTGGTTTTCCATGGATTGGTTCCCGATCGGCGCGAGGAGATCCATCAGGCATTTCTTCATGCCCTCGGGCAAAAGCCGGATCTCATTATTTCCACCGGTGGCGTGTCCCTGGGTACATACGACCTGGTCCGGCCGGCTTTGGAGGAATGCGGCGCCGCAATCCATTTCCACAAAGTTGCAGTCCGGCCAGGGAAGCCGGTTCTTTTCGGAGACTTCCCCTCGAATGGGCCTGCCTTTTTCGGTTTGCCAGGGAATCCCCTGGCGGTTGCTGCTGCCGCCCGGTTTTTTGTGCGTCCCTATCTGACGGCTCTCAGCGGCGGGAAGCGCGAAATTCCGCACATACTGCCCTTGGAGCAGGAGCTGCTCAAGCCGGCAGGACTTTCCTTCTTTCAACGGGGAGTCAGAGACGGACAGGGGGTCCGAATTCTTCCCGGCCAGGCTTCCTTTATGGCCGCCTCCTTTCTTCAGGCCGAAGGCTGGGTCGTCGGGGCGCCGGAAGTAGCCATCCTGAAGAAGGGCGATCTGGTTGAATGGTATCCCTTATGGTAGTGGAAGTACGTCTGTTTGGAGCTCTGCGAAGATTTGGCGACGCCGGAATCGTGCGGGTCGATGTGCCGGAAAACGGTTCTGTGCGGGAGATCCGCGATCTGGTCAAACAGGAATTATCCAGGGCTTTCCCCGGGGAATTCAAAGGGGAGCTGGTTGATAAGGCCGCCTTGGCTTCCGAAGACCGGGTTATGAGGAGCGAGGAGAAGATCGGCGCAGGCCGCATGTTGGCATTGCTGCCGCCGGTGTGTGGAGGGTAATCATGGGGATGGATTTGTTGCGGGTACTGACGGAAGCGATCGATATGAGCCTTGTTTATGAGGCACTTTCCGACCCGGAATGCGGGGCACAGCTGGTCTTTACCGGGACGGTGCGCAATGAAAATGAGGGGCGCGGAGTGCGTGCGGTGCATTATGAGGCATTCGCCCCTTTGGCCGAGACAGTCTTTGGGGATTTGGCCCGGGAAGTACGGGAAAAGGTGGGCACGCCGCTCCGGCTGGTCATGATGCACCGTGTGGGCACGCTGAAAGTGGGGGTGATCAGCACGGTAATCGGCGTGGCTTCGGCGCATCGCGCGGAATCCTATGCTGCCTCCCGGTATTTGATCGAGCAGCTTAAGATCCGGGTTCCCGTTTGGAAGGAGGAGCATTACATTGACGGAGAAAAAACCTGGCTTGACGGAACGGAGCTTTCCGCCCCCTATTGCGGCGGTCATCCTGGCCGGGGGGCAATCGAAGCGAATGGGGCGGAATAAGGCGATGCTTCCCGACCCCGGCAGCGGGGAGCGAACCATGCTGGACCGAGTTCGGTATCAGGCAGAACGCCTGATGGCTGCACTGGGGCAGGCCAAGGAAGCCGTCTATGTGAGCGGATCGTATTCGCATTGCCGTAGTATCCGTGATCGCATTGCCGATGGCGGCCCTTTGGGAGGAATCCATGCGGCCCTGACGGAGCTGCGGAACAACGGATCGGGATATCGATACCTGCTGTTTATGCCGGTGGACATGCCCGCTCTGGGAGTTGCTACGCTGGCTCGCCTCGTGGAATCAGCCTCCCCGTTTCGGGCCGTTCATTATTGCGGCTATGAACTGCCGGCGCTCATCGAGGTCTCGGAAGAGAATCTGCGGCTTTCGGAGCAAAGGCTGCAATCCATCCTGCGGGAGGATCGCCGGTCGCGGTCCATAAGGGCTTTTTTATCGGCACTTTCTGCGGCGGAAATCGTACCCTCCGAGGAGCAGAAGGAGGAATTTAAGAATCTGAACACACCCGCTGAATATAGCGAGTGGTGCAGGGGAGAAAAAAATGAATATCCGATTGTCACCGGAGTCCGTGAGAATGCGTATCAGTCAGGAAGAAGCGAGCGTTTTGGAGCGCGAGAGGCATCTTTCCCAGAGGATTCCTCTCCCGGAGGAAGGGATGTCCCTGGACGTGTCTCTCCGGGACGACCTGGCGGAACCGGCCCGATTTTGCCTGAAAGGTCTCCACGTTGAAGTGGTTCTTAATCGGCAGGACTTCCGGGCGGTAGTAGCCGGGAAGGCATCCAAGGATAGCGGCATCCGTATTCCCATCGGGTGTTTCGGGGATGCCCCGCTCGAATTTGTTTTTGAAATCGATGCCTTTTCCAGGAAATCGAAAAAGGAGGCGGAAAATTGAGCGCGGAAGCCTTGTCTTTACCGGAAATGGTTCGATATCAGCGGCAGATGATCCTTCCGGAAGTAGGCCGGGAGGGGCAGGAGAAGCTGAAGCAGGCTCATGTGCTGGTGGTCGGTGCCGGGGGGTTGGGCTGCCCGGCACTCACCTACCTGGTTGCCGCGGGGGTCGGCACGATCCGCATCGCCGACGGCGACCGGGTCGATCGGACCAATCTTCACCGGCAGCCACTTTACAGCGAAGCATCCGTCGGCATGCGGAAGGTGGAGGAGGCAGTGAGGGTTTTGCGAGGAATCAATCCGGAGGTTCACCTGGACGCATGGGCATGCAGAGTCGATGCCGCCAATGTCCGTGAGGTTCTTTCGGGGATTGAGATTGTGGTGGATGGGTCGGATAACTTTTCCACCAAGTACCTTTTGAACGATGCCTGCGTGGAAATGGACAAGGTCCTGGTGTCCGGATCCGTTTTCCGCTTTGAAGGGCAGGTGTCGGTGTTTAATGCAGATCTCGGAGGGGGCGTACGCGGACCCACCTATCGATGCCTTTTCCCCGATCCGCCTTCCGCAGACCTTGTGCCCTCGTGTGCCGAAGCGGGAGTTCTGGGAGTATTGCCCGGAGTGGTGGGCACGCTGCAATCCGCCGAGGTGCTTAAGCTTGTTCTGGGGATTGGCAGGACTCTCAGCGGACGTCTGCTGCTTTTCGATTCTCTTTCGATGGCTTTTTCGGAAGTCTCGTTCCGCCGGCAGGACGCTCTAGCCGCCTCCACGAAAATTCAGCCGGATTCCTACTATCTTCAGCTGACCTCCGATTGTACCATCGAGGTCTCCCAAATCAGCCCGGCGGAGCTTAGGCGCAGGATGGCCCGGAACGAAGATATGGAATTAATCGATGTCCGCGAGCCCTTCGAGAAAGAAGAATACGATATCGGTGGGCAGCTGATTCCCGGGAGTCTGCTGCGAATCAATGCCTACCGTATTCCCCGGGACAAAACGGTGGTGCTCTACTGTCGAAGCGGCGCGCGCAGCCGAAAGGGAATTGCAGAGCTGCGCCGCGAGTTCGGCTTTACCAACCTGGTGAACCTGGAAGGGGGGCTGATGGCCTGGCAGGTCGAAGCGAGGGAGAATTGACGAATCCTGCCGATCCCATGTTGCTCGTTCTGATTGGCGGCATCGCCTTTCTTTATGCGAGCGTCGGGCACGCCGGGGCTTCCGGCTATATTGCCGTGCTCAGCCTGGTGGGATGGACTCCGGCCCAGGTCCGCCCTGTGGTCTTGCTGTTGAATATCCTTGTGGCCGCGGTAGCGACGCTGAAGTTTTATCGGGCCGGGCATTTTCGACCGCGCCTGTTCCTACCTTTAGCCGCGCTCTCGGTCCCTGCCGCGGCTCTCGGCGGATACATGCCGATTCCAACGCTCTGGTTGTCCAGGTTTATCGGAGCGGTGCTTCTTTTTTCCGCCATTTGGCTTTCGATGGCCAAGCGGGAGCCTGAGGGAGTGGCCCCGCCCGGGAACAAGTCGGCTTTGACTGCCGGGGGGTTCATCGGCTTTCTGTCGGGATTGAGCGGTACCGGGGGGGGAATCTTCCTGAGTCCGTTTATGCTTTATTTCCGCTGGGCTAAATTAAAAGAGATTTCAGCCATCGCCGCACCCTACATTCTTTTGAATTCGGCTGCCGGGCTCGTTGGAATGAATTTCAGTGGATTTACCCCCCCCAGCGGATGGTGGTTGTATGCCGGCACGGCGGTTCTTTGTGGAACGGCGGGAGCCGGCTACGGGACAAGAGTTCTAAATGTCCGAGTCATACAAGTGCTGCTTGCCTCGGTGCTCTCCATTGCAGCGGCGAAGCTGCTGCTTTTGGCCCACTGACCCGCTTGGGCAAATCGCTCTGCGGTTACCGCCTATTCCTTTCCTCCTTCAACGGCAACATAGCTTGTCGGGTTACCTCCGCATCGACGGGGGGGGCGCCGGATAGGGCGACGGTAATCTCGGCTTCTATACAGAGCGTCATAAATGATTGCGTATAGGATAAGAATACTGAGGCCAAGGCTTTTTTCGCGCCCCGATACGGTAAGAGCTTGCCAGGAAATGGTCCCGTCTGGGGTACCTGTTCCAGACGAACTTGCCACCCGAAGGGGCGTGCGGCACGCGCCCCTACAACGGTAAAGTCCTCTCGTGGATGAAAACCAGAGGTTTTTTGCGCAAGGACTTATGACGCTCTGTATAACAGAATGCTTCGCGCCTGTGGGGGGGGGTGGTGGCGGCTCGGTACCATTCCGGCGCGCCGACGTCCGTCTCCTTCTGTCCTGCCCAAAGAATAATGGAATAGGATCCGGCGCTTGTCATATACCGGAAAGTACTCTAAACTTGTTTATCGTTTGAAAAGCCGATAAGGGGTTGGGACTATCCATGCCACCGGAGGCGCAAATAAGCATCAAAGTATGAAAAGGAGCGTGCCATGATTTCTTCATCCAAACATCGAATGGCCGGGCTTCGGGCCCTCAAGGCTTTGAGCCGCAAGGTGCTCGCCGTTGCTTTGGCGATGGCCTGGATCGTTTTTATCCCTTGCGCCTTCGGACAGTCATTCACCGCCAGTCTTATCGGAAACGTGACCGACCCCACGGGTGCGGTCGTACCGAACGTTGCTTTAACCGCCACCAATACGGCCACCAACGTCCGTACCGAAGCCCGCAGTGATGCCGCGGGCCGGTTTGTCGTCTCCCCTCTGGTGCCGGGGACCTATCGTCTGGAAGCCTCGGCGCAGGGCTTTCGCAAATTCGTTCAAAGCGGCATCGGGCTGGCCGTGGGCCAGCAGGCCCGAGTCGACATCGCCATGGTTGTGGGAGAGATCACCGAGAACGTCACGGTGGAGGCCTCCCTGTCGGCCATCGAGACGGATTCTTCCACCATCGGCAAGGTGGTATCCAACACCGCCATTCTGAATATGCCGCTCAATACCCGCAATATCTATTCGCTGATCTACCTGACACCCGGAGTGGCCGGTTCCATCGGCAACAATTACAACAGCATGAGTTATTCCGTCAACGGCGCCCGCGCCTCGATGATGGAAACGCTGATCGACGGGGCCACGGCTTCCCATCCCACCGTTCAGGGCTACGCGGGCATCTCCGCTTTTCCCAGCGTGGATGCCATTGGCGAGTTCAAGGTTCTGGGAGCCAATTTCGCCGCGGAATACGGGCGCACTGCAGGCAGCGTGTTGAATGTGGTTTACAAGTCGGGAACCAATGACTTCCACGGCTCGGCTTATGAATTCCTGCGCAATTCGGCGCTGGACGCCAACACCTTCTATAACAACACGCGCGCGGTTCCGCTGTCCAGCTTCAAGCGCAGCCAGTACGGAGGCACCTTCGGCGGGCCGATCCGGCGCGACCGCACCTTCTTCATGACCTCTTACGAGGGATTGCGCCAGAGGAGTTTTTCCTCCCGCACCACCACGGTGCCCACGCAGCTGGAGCGCACGGGAAACTTCTCCCAGACCCTGGCGGGCGCCAATAACCCGGTGATCATCTACGATCCCTTCACCACCCGGGCCTCGGGCACGGGATTCATTCGCGACGCTTTCAAGGACAATATCATCCCCGCTACGCGGCAGGACGCCGTGGGCCGTCGCATCGCGCAATTATATCCGCTGCCCAACACCCAGGGCGCGGCCTACACCAACGCCAACAATTATTACAATCAAGGCTCTTCGGCCCTGGATATCGACCAGTTCGACAGCCGGGTGGATCACATCCTCTCCTCCAGCCATCGTATGTTCGTGCGCTATTCCTACCGCAACCAGGACAGCCTTCCGGCGGTTCTCTGGCCGAAAGAACTGAAGGCGGCAGAGACAGCCAACAACGAGCGCAACCGCATGCACAATGCGGTGATCGATTACACCTGGAGCGCCGGTCCGAGCACGGTGATCTCCGTGCGGGGCGCCTTTGCGCGCAGCCTCTATTTGTATGAAAACCTGGGGCTCGATTTCCTGGCCTCCTCTCTGGGATTTCCGGTGGCGCTGGATACGGCCGGCGGATTGGCCAAATTTCCGCAAATCTCGGCGAGCGGCTACACCTCCCTGGGAAATAACGACAACCGCCGCAACGCCTTCATGACCTACACTCTGGTCGGCAGCATCACCCAGGTAAAAGGGGCCCACACCCTGAAGGCGGGCTATGAAGGGCGATTGATCCGGGTCAATAACCGCGAGTCGCGGGCCACTACGGGTACCTACTCCTTCACCGCCGGCTTCACCCAGGGGCCGAATCCGACCACGGCGGCCTCCAACCGCGGCAATTCCATCGCCAGTCTGCTGCTGGGCACCGGCAGCAGCGGATCGCTGATCCAGAACTTCAAGGACGCTGCCGCCCAAAGCATCTATACCGCCCTCTATTTCCAGGACGACTGGCGGGTCACCCGCAAGCTCACCCTTAACCTGGGAGTGCGCTACGACCTGGACACCCCGCGCACCGAGCGCTATAACCGCATGAACTACTTCGATCCCACAGCCGTTTCCCCGCTGGCCGGAAAAGTCCCCGGCTTCCCCGATCTCAAGGGCGGCCTGGTATTCGTAGGGATCGACGGCCGTCCCCGCACGCAATACATCATGGACACCAACAACCTGGCGCCGCGCTTCGGGTTCGCCTACCAGCTGAACAAGAAAACCGCGCTTCGCGGCGGCTTCGGCAACATTTTCGCCATCTCTCTGCAGCAGGCCCACGGCACCGTGGGCCCCTTTGGATTTCGAACGGAAACACCGTGGGTTTCCACTGTGGACGGAATCACACCGAACTACCTGCTGTCGAACCCCTTCCCCGGAGGGTTTGCCAATTTGCCGGGTTCTTCGCAGGGCCTTCTGACCCAGGCCGGCGCCAATCTCCAGGCCCCGGTGCGGGAAACCCTGACTCCTCACACCCTGCAATGGAATCTCAACATTCAGCGGAATCTGCCGGCGGGGATTGTTCTGGAGGTGGCTTACGTGGGGACCCGCGGGCTGCAGCTGTCGCGCAACGACGAAAGCGGGCTGAGCCTGAATCAGCTCGATCCCAAGTACATGGCGCTGGGTTCGCAGCTCAACCAGCAGGTGGCCAATCCCTTCTACGGCATCGTCAAAACAGGAGTGCTGGCCACCCCGACGATCGGGCGGGCCCAGCTGCTGCGCCCCTATCCGCAATTCACGGATATCATTCCGCTGTATTCCACGGGAGGCTCGTCCATCTACCACTCTCTGCAAAGCAGCTTCAGCCGGAGGTTCAGCAACGGATTCCAGTTCGAAGGCAGCTACACATGGGCCAAGGCCATTCAGGAGGGTTTAAGCCACGTCAATAGCTACAATGTCCGGGCATCGCGGTGCCTGGCGGACTACGACATCGCCCACCGGTTCGTTTCCAGCTTCATTTATGAGCTGCCTTTCGGTCACGGGCGGCGGATCGGAGCCAACTGGAACAAACTGGCCAACGCTATTTTGGGAATGTGGCAGTTCAACGGAATCACCTCCTATCAGGTGGGTACTCCGCTTTCCATCAGCGCCAATAACGTGGCCGGCATCGGCAACCCGCGCGGCCTGGCCAACAACAACGGCCAGAGCGCCAGGCTGAGCGGCGATATTCACCAGCGCCTGACGCGCTACTTCGATTCCAGCGTCTATTCCCAGCCGGCGGCCTTCACCTTCGGGAATACCCAGCCCACTTCTCCCGATCTGCGTTCGCCCGGGGTGCGCAACTGGGATCTGTCCATATTCAAGGAATTCCGGATTGCAGGCTGGGACCAAGCCAAAATCCAGTTCCGCGTCGAGGCTTTCAACGCCTTCAACCGGGTCCAGTTCGGCAGCCCCAACACCTCGGTGACCTCGAACCAGTTCGGCCAGATCAGCACCCAGGCCAACTCGCCCCGCCAGATGCAGTTCGGCTTGAAGCTTCTCTTCTAAGGCCAACAGGGATGTTTTGTCCCGCTCGTCGCCGGAGAGGGCGGCGAGCGGAACCTCTCTTTCGGCAACGCCTGGCACGCGCCGCAGTCACCCCGGGACCTCTGTGTGCCTTTCCATCCTGCGGTTTCCGCATGTTCCACTTTCCCTTCTGCGATTGACAAAAGATATTCGCGCCGGGACACTGCATGGCGAACGGCAAAATGATCGAGGTCGCACGGCGATGTTGCCCTGTCGTGTAAATCGGACAGGGCTCCCGCCACAGGAATTGGCCAACGTAGTCACCGCGTAAATGTTCGCGCTTCGCAAGAAGAAGAGATGAGGCCCGTGCCTGCCGGTCGCATGGGGACTGGCGGCGTAATTCTATTGGCCCATTCATAATACCAGAAGCCGTTTCCGCTGTGGAACTCGATGTCGGCATGGTCAAGAATGCGGGCGCAAGCGAATCCTTCTCGAAACAGCGGCACTCTTTGGCAACCGGGTTATATTCCATGATGCAGTGGCCTGTCCACGCCGCAGGAGGCTGCTGGGAAACAACCTCCTGATTCTCGAACGTTTCGGCGTTGCCGATGGTCGTCCGGACCCGCTTCCCGGAATTGACTTCCTCAAAGATATGCCGGCCACGGCTTATCTGCTCAAACTGCTGGCCATATACCTGCCAAACACCGCCCGACAAGAGAAAACACCCGACAACGGTAAAAGGAGACATCGACGCCAACATTTACCGCCTTTCGCTTGACGTCCATCCTTACTTCGCGTACCTTTTCTTTCATGTGGGGGGGGCTTCCTTGTGATTAATTTGTTCATTACATTTTCTTTCCGCATCATAGCTATGCCATCCAATGAGGAGCTCCCACCAGAGAATCCATCTGCCCTTTGTGAAAAATTTCTTTGTTGTGAAGTGGTTTTTTGACACCATAAATTTCAACTGTTTATTCCGGTTGATCATAAAATGCCGGCAGCCAGGCCTATTCTACGGCGGCGCCGGTGCTTGTCGCTACCCCTTACTCATTTCCTAACAAAGGAGCTCATCATGAAAACCCATCTCTCCAAACTCCTCGGCGCGCTGGCCACTGTGGTCGTGCTGGCGCTATCCACGGGCATCGGCCTGGCGCAGTCTCCGACGCCAAAAGATCCGGCTGCGCCGGCGCAGATCGCGCCGGGCGCTATTCCCGTCCAGGGCCGGCTCACCAACGCCGCCGGAGTGCCGCTGACCGGCACCTACTCGATGACCTTCCGGCTGTATGAGGCGGTTGACACCCCGGTCGGCAGTGCTCTCTGCCTGGATACGCGCAACGTGGAGGTCGTCAACGGCCTGTTTTACGACGTCATCGACCACTGCTATGACAATTTGAACGGCCAGAAGGTCTGGCTGGGTATCCAGGTCGGCGCCGACGCCGAGATGACCCCGCGCCAGGTGGTCTATCCCGCGCCATACGCAGTCGGCCTGGTGCCCGGCACGGTGATGAACGCCAATTACCCTGGCGCGGCGGTCACGTTCAATAATGAATACAGCACAGGAACCGTTCTGAAAGTGCAGGCCACTGCCGGCAGCGGCACGAACTACGGCGTTTATGCCAGCAACGCTTCGCCCTCCGGCACGACGGGATATTTCGCCAACCTGTCGAACGGCACGGGGGTGAGGGCCGTCAGCGTGGGCGGGGCAGGGCTGCATGCCGGCAGCCTGGATACGGCCGTTCGTGCCGAAGGCACGACCACTGCGATTTCAGCGGAGGGCTCCGGTGTCATAAAAAGCACGGCGGTCTCCTACCTGTGGGTCAGCGGCAACAACCTGCGCCCATACTATAAAGCGAATTCTTTATCCTTTGAGATCAACTCGACCGGCGGAGTGGTCGTTTCCAGCGTGTCGACGGGTTTACAGAGTGTATTCCTGCCCATCACCATGATCAGCACCCTCTACGGCCAGAACATAACGGTCAGCATGCTCGACATTTATTGGACCGCTACTTCCACGGTGGACGGGATTCAAAATATCCGGTTGCGCCGGGCCACCGGGACGGGTTGGACTCAATTCGTGGATCTGGTGTCCAGTGCCACAAAGCAGACCTGCAACAAGACGACCTACCCGAACGGCTGCATCGACTCTTACCCGATCAGTTCTTCGAATACGTTAAGTGACGTCTCCGGCATCCTCTACCTGGGGCTGGACCTGTATTTCAATTCCACCGCCAACGAGATCACCATCGGCGGCATCCGCCTGACCCTGCAGCACGATTAGACAGAGGCGCCGCACGAAGAAAACGGCAGACGAAGGGGATCCGCAAGGCGTGGCAGGATGGCGCAATCATGCTTTTGATCTACGGATCTCCTTAAGGAACAAAAACAGGAGTGACCCATGAAAATTCCATTTACAAAACGTCTGATAATCGCATTATGGTTCTCTTTCCTTCTGGCCGTCAGCATCCTGGCGATTTCTTCTACACACTACCGGCTCGACTGGTATACACCGCTGACCACCGGTGGCGGTGGTACCTCCAGTTCTGCCGGTTATACGGTCCAGTTCAGTGTCGGGCAGACGGCCACACAACCTTCGACAAGCACACACTACAAGGTCGGGATGGGCTTCTGGTACGGCGAGACTCAGAACCCGAAACTCTACCTGCCCGTCATTGTTAAATAACAGTCTCTTCCCGCCGCATCGGTCACGGTTCCGAGGAAAGGAACAGCAGCGCGGAGTTTCTCCCCCGCGGGAAAGAAACATCCAGGCCATGGCTATGCAGTTCGGCGGCGGCAACGGTCCGGTATCGGTCGCGATCGACATCTTCCACACGGAAGGTTCCCCGGCGGGAGAGGCCGGAAAGCGGTACTTTCGCTTCCAAGGACTCCTCGGATTCCCATCTCAGCAAAAGAATTCCGGCCCTGGTGCCGGCAGAATCGTAATAAACAACACCCGCCGCCGGTGTTGTATCGGACGGATAAATCACTTCATACCGGCAATCGTTCTTTAAAACGTTCAGACGCCGATAATGGGCCAATTGCGCGAGAATGACATCTCTCTGCCGGTCTCCAATTCTGGCCAGATCGGCCGATAACCCCCAGGTGCCCGCCATCGCGCTGCGGCAATACGTTCGTGTAAATTCGTCATCGTCCGGATTATTCCGATCCGGATTATTGGTCCAGCGGTTGACCGTCCAGGGAGGCAGAATGTGAAGTGCTCCCAGCGCTTCCAGAAAATTGCTTTTGGCATGGCCGGGGCCGGTACCTCCTCCGTCTCGAATCCACTGATTCTGGGTGATCAGCACGGTGAATTCATTGATCATGCGGCCGCCGCTCTGACAATTCTCCAGGTAAAGGTCCGGGTGGGCTTTGCGCACCGCCGCCAGAGCCGACTGCCATGCCAGGACGTTCTTCATCAAGCCGAAGCGGGATTGGGGGGCAAAGAAGTCCTGGTCATATTTCCACCAATCCATGGAATACCGGCTTCGCAAAAGGGCGGTGTGGTCGAGCAGAACCCGGCCCAGGTCCATCCCGGCATATTCGAGCAGGAATCCGTCGATGAACTTCCGGTAAAAAGGCGGTTGGACCGCGTTTGCAGGTAGATCCCGGGCATCCGCCTTTACAAATTGGGGGCAGGACCATAAACCGGCGCGTGTGCCGCCGGCTTTTACTTTGGCCAGGATGGTTTCGAATTGCCTGTCGCGGAACTTCGCCGTGTCCGGCGTCCATTGTCCCACGGCCTGATACCACCCCGCATCCACGATGAAAGCATCGAAGCCGTAAGGTTTCATGCACTCCACTTGACGCTGCAGGAATTCCCCGTTGCATTGAAACCGTGCCGCGTACCAGTGGTTATAGGTGAAAGGGAAACTGGGGGCCGGTCCGCCATAGAGCTGGCGGCTGAGGGCCAGACGCTGTGCCATCCATTCCGCACGGCGGTCACGTTCTTCGGCCGCCCGTGTGGCTACTGCGGTAAGCACCGGCCCCTCTACGGTCTCTCCGGGGGAGAGTGCCAACTGAGTCTCCTCCGGCGGCAAGTAAACATGGAACGAGAAGCTATTTCCTTCCGTGGCTTTCCCCAGCTGTGCTCTCCATCCTCCGCACCAGTCCAGGGAAAAATAAACAGCTGCCTTTTCACCGCCCCAGGCCCAATAGGGATTTTGCCCTTGCGGCGTGGCGTCTGAACTGTGCAGATGACTGCCCAGTTCGACTGTTTTCTTATCCGCGAGCAGTTCCGATTCGGGGTGGAAGGTCAACGCCTGCCAGTAATGGAGTTGTGTGGTCCGGCCGGAACCCTTCCAATTTCCATTCCACACCGGATACCAGGATATGGTTTTTCTGTCGGCTCCCGAATTCGTCAGACGCACGGAAGTGCGGAACAGGGAACCTTTGCGGAACAGATCCACTACCCATGTTATGCACAATCCATCCCTCAGGGGCCGGGTTGCTTCCGCACGAAAAAAGACCGGGTGGTCCACCTGCTTCCACGGGCCGGTCTGCCCGGAAGAGGCGAGCAAGTCCCGGGCTAACCAGGCATCCATTCCCTGTAATCGGTTCGCTTCCTCGAACAGCCTGTCCCCGGAATTCCAACGGACCTCGGATATGAAGGGCACACCGTCCGGATTTACTTCCAGCCGCATGGTTACGGCCTCATTCTTCAGCGTCAAGCTTTGGCTCAATGCCGGGAGTAGCCCCGCCAGAAGGCAGATGACGAACCCGCTGATCCGCATGAAAACGAAAATACCGTATCGAATTTTGGCGCTCCGCATAGTCGTTCTCCCTTCTCGTATCCACATCGGCGGCGGCGGAAAAACCGGGATTATGGCGATCCTCTGTCGGAGGGCGCGCTGCCTGGGGCGGATTCCTTCCACACCCATCCATCGGCGGACCCGAACCAAGATTGTAGCTTCTGCACCCGTTAAAAATCATCTTATTTTGGTCGGGCCGACAGAAGGCATTCCGTCCGTTGTGGACCAGGCCGGGATTGGCGGGTGTATCCCCTTCCTCAATGAAAGCGAACTGCGGGTAAGCCTTCCCATGCGGTCCCGGGCACCGGGACAGGGGCATCGAGCCAGGCATCACCCTTTGGTTGTCGCTTCCGGCCTTACGGTTCCGCTTCGCCGGAGACGGCGCCCGCTATTCATTCGCAGAAAAAACAAGGCGCGATAACATGATTGGCTTTTGGGTTCCGGGATAACATGGAAGAAGCGTTATGTCCCGAACAACGGCAGGCTCTATCACCTGGGTGAAGCATCTTTTGCCAAAGGAGAGGCAATTATGATCGGCGACGGTCGGATGGTATCTCAATACCGGATTCTCAGAAAGATCGGCCAGGGCGGAATGGGGGAAGTATACCTGGCAGAGGATACGCTTCTGAAGCGTCCGGTTGCCCTGAAATTCCTTTCCCCGGAAATGCAGAAGGAGTCCACGGCTCAAAAACGCCTGCTGCGCGAAGCCCGCTCCGCGGCGGCATTGGACCATCCTTTCATCTGCCATATCAATGAGATTGGCGAGGTGGACGGCCTGCCTTACATCGCCATGGAGTACGTGGAAGGCCAGACTCTGAAGGAGCGGTTATCGAAAGGGGCCATGCCGCTCCCGGAAGCGCTGCAGGTTACCCGGGAGGTTGCCGAGGCCTTGACGGCTGCCCATGCCAAGGGAATCATCCACCGCGATATCAAACCGGCCAATATCATGCTCACCCAATCGGGCCATGCCAAGGTGATGGATTTCGGACTTGCCAAGGCGGTCCTGCCCTCTTCCGAAGAAAGAGGAGAGGACGAAACGCTCACCGAGCTGACGCAGCGTGGCATGGCGGTCGGGACTCTGGCCTATATGTCTCCGGAACAGCTGCGGGGAACTCCGGCCAGCGCGCAAAGCGACCTTTGGGCTCTGGGGGTGACCCTGTTCGAAATGATCTCCGGGTCCCGGCCGTTCCAGGGACAAAGCGGATTTGAATTGAGCTCTTCCATTTTGCACGATCCGCCGAGGACGCTGCCGGCCGGAACCTCTTCTGCAGTGCAGGAAATCATTGGGCGCTGCCTGGAGAAAGACCTTCCAAAGCGTTTCCAGCAGGCTGACGAAGTAGGGCAGGCCTTAGAGAGGATACAGTCCGGGGCCGGGGAAGTGCCGCCGGCACAGTTTCCTCGTCTGCGTAATGGCCCCCGGTTTGTCCGGGTGGCCGGCGGACTGGCCCTCCTGGCTCTGGCCGGCGTTCTGCTGGCGGGATTCTACCTGGGTGGATGGCCGGATCGCCTGCTGGGTTTCCTCGCACAACCCAGGCTGCACTCCCTGGCCGTTCTGCCCATCGCCAACCTGTCCGGCGATGCCGAACAGGAATACTTTGCGGATGGGATGACCGAAGCGCTGATCACCTACCTGTCCAAAATCAGCGCCCTGCGGGTCATTTCCCGAAGGTCCGTCATGCAGTTTAAAGGCACCCGGCAAACCCTGCCGGAGATCGCCCGCACGTTGAACGTGGAGGCCATCCTGGCGGGATCGGTGGTCCGCGAAGCGAGCCGCGTGCGGGTGACCGCCCAGCTGATCGAAGCGAAAACCGAGCGGCCCTTGTGGGCCGAAAGTTATGAGCATGAGCTGACCAGCATTCTGGCCCTGCAGAGCCAGATTGCCCGCTCGGTTGCCGGGATCATACGGGTTAAGCTCACGCCGGAGGAGGACGGCCATCTGGGCCGAACTCGCACTGTGAATCCTTCCACCTACGAAGCCTATCTGAAGGGGATGTCGCTGCTGAACAAGGGTACGCCGGCTGAAATCAAGAAGGGCCTGGGCTACTTTCATGAAGCCGTAGAGAAGGATCCGGCCGATCCTCAGGCCTACGCCGGCCTGGCACTTGCCTATGTCGAGCTGGCCCACGGTGCGGAAGCAAGAGAAGACTCCCTGGTACGAGCCAGGGCGGCAGCCATGACCGCGCTCCGCCTGGACAGCACCGTGGCCGAGGCCTTTGCCGCCAAAGCCATGGTGGAAGGGTATTTCAAGTGGAATTGGGAGGAGGCTTTCCGGGACTTCGATCGCGCGCTCACGCTGAATCCCAGCCTTTCGATCGCCTATTATCATCGGGCCTGGTTTCATATCCTCTTCGGAAGGTTGGACCAGGGGGAGGAGGATCAGAAGAGAGCCCTGGAATTGAATCCGCTCGACTACGTGCAGGTTTCTCATCTGGCCCTTCTTTACTCCTGGCAGCGGCGATGGGACGATGCGACAGTCGAAGCCCAGAAAGCGATCGAGATGGCTCCCCGGTTCCCCCTGGGCTATGCTTTCCTGGCCGAAATCTATCGGGGCAAGGGCATGCTGCCGGAGGCTTTGCAGACCGCGCAGCAGGCGGGAGAGCTTTCCCGTGCCTGGTACTGGGCGATCGGCCCCATATTTTCGGCCGCGGGCCGGAAAGAAGAAGCGCGCCAACTGCTCGATGAGTTGAACCGGCAGAAACCGTCGCCCTGGCTTGCTTTCTGGCAGGTTCATGCCTGTGCGGCCTCCGGGAATATAGAGGATGCATTCCGCTGGCTCGCTTACCGTCCGCACCATGCCTGGCTCCCCTGGATCAGGGTCTGGCCGAACCTGGAGACCTTGCAACGGGATCCCCGTTTTTCCGCCGCTCTGCAGAAAATGAACCTGCCGCCCATCAAAGAACCGCCTTCCGGTGCACCATGAGAACGCCGGAACCGGGAAGGGGCGCGGTGCAGGCAGATTCCCTTATACGGCGGGCACCCAGACGATGGCTGGATTTTTTTATGACAGTTCAGGCGGAATGCCCTTGGCTTTCTTCGCAATAAGTTTGAGGCTTTCTACCGGGCGATCACAGCGGATGGCCCGGCAAAAAGTTAAACACCTGTGGATCTCCGTTGGGAAAGCCCTGAAAGGGCTTCGTAACACAGCCCGCGGTTGGCGCGCTTCGCGCCTACCCCGGGTAAGGACACCGTTAGGCGTCAACCCTGAAAGGGTTGCGCAAAATCCAGCGATGGCAGGTGGTTGCGCAGCGCTTTCAGGGCTGGGTTATAAACAAATCCGCCTACCCGGGGTAGCGCCTATGCGGCGCAACCCCGGGCTGTGATCCGGAACCCCTATTGGGGTTCCAGACTTTCTACCGGGCGATCACAGCGGATGGCCCGGCAAAAAGTTACACACCTGTGGATCTCCGTTGGGAAAGCCCTGAAAGGGCTTCGTAACACAGCCCGGGGTTGGCGCGCTTCGCGCCTACCCCGGGTAAGGACACCGTTAGGCGTCAACCCTGAAAGGGTTGCGCAAAATCCGGCTATGGCAGGTGGTTGCGCAGCGCTTTCAGGGCTGGGTTATAAACAAATCCGCCTACCCGGGGTAGCGCCTATGCGGCGCAACCCCGTGCTGTGATCCGGAACCCCTATTGGGGTTCCAGACTTTCTACCGGGCCATCATTACAGATTTTCGCGAACTTATCGAAGCGGTCTTCAACCCACCCGGAAATCGGTGAGGCTTTGGGGGCTGTAAGGGAAGATAGGTGCCTGCGATTCGTTCCGCCCCATACGATCCAAATGGAGGATTCCCTGGAAGGGCTTAACGGCAAATAAGCGGGAGGTAATTCTGGTGGAGTGGCATATCGGTCAACAGACCGCTGGCACCCAGTATGGCCGCTTTTTGATTAAGGGTTATTGCCGCGCTTTCACGGAAAAAAGTGCGGGCAAGATTGGCGGAGGCGACAGGCGGCCGGGGCCATAGCGCCATACCCAGGCACACGAGCAGAACTAAACTGACAAGGGTGCAACGAGAGGCCAGGACAGTTTTCATGGCAGCGTTGTCAGCCAGGTGATCTGGCGGCAGTCAGAGACATTGCAGTTGACCGGGTTACTGGCCGAGTCGCTGTAAAACCGGATACTGATCTGTTTGTTCAAAGCATAGGCTGTATTGAGCAGCACCAGAAAACGATTGGCGGTGGCAGCATGCAGGCTATCGGTGGGGAAAGCGAAATAATAGACGTAGTTCGCGCCAACTGTCGTGCTGTTCGTGCAACGGACGTGGATACGGTCTTCGAACACACTCACATCGCCGATCGTGCAGGTTGTAGATGCGAAGGAGGCACTGGAATCAGAGCCGGAAGCGAGTGCCCGACTGGAAACACCTGTCGGTTTGTTAGCCTCAGCGCTCCGCGCCCCGGCTTGCGGGAAAACAGTTGCCAGCAGCACTCCGGCAACGCACAAGAGAAGCAGAGCTATAATATGGACCTGGAAAGGACAATTTCGGAACATGATTTTCCCCACAAAGAAAGGCAACCCGTTTCCCACATCTACTTATTGCCTGAAAAGTATACGACTCCGCGAAAGCAAAATCAAGTGCAGCGCCTGACGAAAATACTTTTCCCTTGACGCCCGTGATTACTTCGCGTACCTTCTTTCTCTGAGGTGGCTCTCCTCGTGAATGAACTGTTCCTTGAAAAAATCATGAAACCCTGTCGGACCTGGAAGAAAATCGTGCTGGCCCGGATGGCCTGGCTTGTGGTCCCTCTTCTGGCCCTTGGGTCGGTGACGTTGGACGGCAGGCTGCGCACCGCCGGCCGGCGCTCTGGCGTAACGTCCGAGCGCGGGCCGGCGCGGTCGGGCGAGGCTCCGCCGACCCGCACCGCGCTGCGCGATCTGGATGTCGCGCTTCAGTACCGGATCTCCGCGGAGCACGGACGAGACATCCCTGCGTTTCACTTTCGGCAAAGAGCAGGAGAATACACGGCGGACCGGTTCGCCCCCGGGTTGACGGCTGCCGTGGGTGCCGGCGAAACGACGTTTCGTGCCGGGTCTTCGCATTGGTCCCTCCACCTGGCAGGTATTAACAATGCCCGGGCGGGCATTGCCTTCCGCCGCCGGGAAGCGTTCGCTCGAGCCGAGGTGGCGGGCAATCGCCTGGAGCTGGGGGACGGGATGATCACCGAGTGGTACGTCAACGGACCCGGTGGGTTCCAGCAGGGCTGGACGATTGCGGAGCGGATGGGAGGGGTTCGGGGGGAACTCCGACTGGCTCTGAATTTCGCGGGAAATCTCACCCCGCGCGTGGTGGACGAGGGGCGCGGCCTCGCGCTGCGCAACCGGACCGGCAGAGAAGCCTTCTCCCTTCGAGGGCTTTTGGCCTACGACGCCGGTGGCAAGGAGCTACCCGTTCGATTCGAGTACGGGCGCTCTCTGGCGATTCGCCTCGACGACCGGGATGCGCAATACCCGATCGTCATCGATCCCTGGGCCCAGGTCGCGGAGCTTTCCGCGTCGGACAAGGCGGCAGACGACTACCTCTCCCGGGCGGTGGCGGTGAGTGCCGACGGGTCGACCGTGGTGGCCGGTGCCGGCTACGAAGATCCCGAGGGCGTCACCAATGCGGGCTCCCTATACGTATTTGTCAGGAACGGAAGCTGGGCGACCGGGACCCAGACCGCCAAGCTCTTCCGGACGGGGAAAGCCACGAACGATAGCCTGCCCAACTCGGTGGCCGTTAGCGCCGACGGTGCGACCATCGTGGCGGGGGGGGCTTCCATTGACGGTGGGACGACCGATGCGGGGGCGTTGGTGGTCTTCGAAAGACTGACCGGCTGGACCGATGGTTCGGGGAACCAGACGGCGCTGCTGACGGCCTCGGATCCCAAATTCGGCGGCTATCTCGGCTGGTCGGTGGCCATTTCCTCGGATGGCTCGACGATTGTGGGAGGGGCCAGCCATGCCAATGGCGATGCAGCCGACTCGGGTGCCCTGTACGTCTACCTCAAAGGCACAGGATGGTCCTCCAGGACGCAGGACTACAAGCTCACGGCATCCGGCGGTTTGGTCAACGACTACCTGGGCACATCGGTGGGGATGGATCCGGAAGGAGCGACGATTGCGGGCGGGGCCTATGTTGCCGAGGGGGCTTCGGGCCTCGTCAACTCCGGCGCCGTGTACGTGTACGAGAAGGGAACTGCCTGGGCCAACGGCTCTGCCAGCCAGACGGCGAAGCTCTCGCACTCCGATGCGGCCATCGAGGACTGGTTCAGCAACGATCAGCCGGGATCCATCGGAGTCTCGAGCGGCGGCGCCACGATCGTGGTGGCTGCCTACAAAAAGAACGCGGTTTACGTATTCGAAAAAGGAGACGGCTGGACCAGCCGAACCGAAAGCTACAAGCTGACTTCCACCGACGGGGCCGCACTCCAGGCCTCGGCCATCCGCGCCGACGGAAACAGGATCGCGGCGGGCGCCCCCTCGAGCGCCGCTCTCTACATTTTCGACAAGGGAACCGGCTGGGCCAATGGCTCGAGCAAGCAGACCCAGAAGCTCGCCGGCACCGGATCGATGGGTTACAACGTGGGGGTCGCCTCCGGCGAGGATACGGCCGTTTCCGGGGCCTGGCTGGCCACCGTCGGCGGTGTCACCAATGCCGGTGCCGCCGAGGTGTTTCAGCTCCTGTCCGCGCCGGGCACGCAAGCCACCAACGTGACCTTCAGCAATGTCGGCCAGACGCAAATGCAGATCGACTGGGCCAACGGAAGCGGAGCCAAACGCGCCGTATTTGTAAAGCAGACGACCACAGGCTCGGCAAGTCCGGTCGACAGCACGACCTACGCCTGCGATGCGAGATTCACGATGGGGGCCCAGGCCGGGACGGGGTGGTATTGCGTCTACAACGGCACGGGCACCACGGTCACCGTGACCTGGCTCAATGCCAACACCACGTACCGAACGATGGTAACCGAGTACAACGGCATCGCCGCCAACGAGCTGTACAACACCAGCACGGCGACCAACAACCCGAACAATCAAACCACGCTTCCCATCGTGAGCAAGCCCACCGTGACGACCGAAGCGGCGACGGGCCTCCTGGCGACCAGCGCCACGGGCAACGGCACCATCACGGCCACCGGTGGCGCCAACGCGACTAACCGCGGGGTCATTTGGTGTCCGTACCCCTGCTCCAGCCTGACAATCGGCGGAACCAACGTGACCAATGTCAGCGAGATCGGCGATTTCGGGACGGGCTCCTTCACGGCCAGCCTGATTTCGCTGTCGGCCAATGTTCGCTATGTCGCCCAGGCCCATGCCACCAACTCCGCGGGAACGAACTACGGTTCGCAGGTCGAGTTCTGGACCGCCGCCCAGGTGCCTGCGGCCCCGACCGTGGGCGGCGCGACCGCCAGCACGTTGAACGTGGCGGTCAATGCCAACGGCAACCCCACCAGCACGGTGTTTTGCATCCACGAAACCGGCACCGGCAATTACGTTCAGTCCGGTGGCACGCTGGGCGGTTCGTGTGTCTGGCAAACGGCGGCCATTTGGGGCAACAAGACCGTCACGGGCCTGACGCTCGGCACCCCCTATACGTTTGAAGTCAAGGCCCGAAACGGGGCGAGCGTCGAGACCGCTTACGGGGTGAGCGCCTCGGGCACGCCGATCGTACCGCCAGGGGTCACCACCGAGGCGGCAGCGTCCATCACCCCCACGAGCGCTGTCGGCAACGGCACCATCACCTCCACCGGCGGCGCAAACGCAACCGCCCGCGGTCTGGTCTATTACGCCTACACCGACACGGACAAAGTCATCGGCAACGCCGGGGTCACCAGCGTCTCCGAGAGCGGCAGTTTCGGCACGGGTGCTTTCACCGTGTCGCTGACCCCCCTCGGGGTGAACACGCAGTACAATGCCCGCGCCTGGGCCACTTCACCCGCCGGTACGGGCTACGGTTCCCGGGTGGCCTTCTGGACCCTGGCCAACGCGCCGGCGGCTCCGACGGTCGATCACGCCACGACGACGACGCTGGATGTGGCGGTCAACGTCAACAGCAACCCGTCCGGTACGGAGTTCTGCATCCAGGAGACCGGCACCGGCAAGTATGTCCAGGCGGATGGGACCCTGGGAGCGGCGGCCGTCTGGCAGAGTGCCGCCGCCTGGGGGACGAAAACCGTGACCGGTCTGACGGCGGGGACGACCTATACCTTCCAGGTCAAGGCACGCAATGGCGGTTCAACGGAGACCGCCTACGGTCCGACGGCTTCAGGTATAACGAATGCCGCACCCACCGTGACGACCCAGGCGGCCGGCAGCATCACCGCCACTGCGGCCACCGGCAACGGCACCATCAGTGCCACGAACGGCGACCATGCCACCGGACGCGGAGTGATTTATTATGCCTACACCGACACGGACAAAGTCATCGGCGACGCCGGGGTCACCAGCGTTTCCGAGAGCGGCAGCTTCGGCACAGGTGCTTTCACCGCGTCCCTGACCCCTCTGGGGGTGAACACGCAGTACAATGCCCGCGCCTGGGCCACTTCACCCGGCGGTACGGGTTACGGTTCGCGGGTGGCGTTCTGGACCCTGGCCAACGTGCCGGCGGCGCCGACGGTCGATACCACGACAGCGATGATGTTCGAAGTGGTGGTCCATGTCGAAGTCAACGGTAATCCGGCGGGTACGGAGTTCTGCATCCAGGAGACCGGCACCGGTCATTATGTCCAGGCGGACGGGACCCTGGGAGCGGCGGCCGTCTGGCAGATCGCAGCCGTCTGGGGGGCGAAAACCCTGACCGGCCTGACGAGGGGGAGGACCTATACGTTCCAGGTGAAGGCCCGCAATGGCGAATACACAGAAACGGCTTTCGGTCCTCCGGCAACCAAAACCCTTCCTTTTCAGCTGATACTGATGCCGATCTATAAATAAGCCCCGTCAGCAAAAGGTTCAGGTCAGAGGGGCTTGTGCCATGGAACGGTGAGCGACGGGCCTCCGGATTGTTTGTCGAAATAATGACTGCCTCCCGCATTCCCTTTCTCCGGCGTGGGAAGTCCGGGAGACCGGGGGGATACTCCTTGATACCTGTGTCCTGAACTCGGTTGCCCTCCGGCCACAGGGCAGGTCAGCTGGAGAGCAGGCCTGCAAAGCTCACCGGGAAAGCTTTTCGTGAGACGGGGAATTATGTCAAAATACCTGTCTCTGATTTCCAGGCAAGAGCATAGGATACGTTACCTCTTGTTTTGTTCGTTGATTCCATCCGAGTATCTGGCTTCGCTCGGCTGCTGTCCGGAGCGGATCACTCCCAACGGCTGGCCGGGCCTGGACATCGGTCTTTTTTCGTGCCGAACTGTTGCATGCCCTGGGCATATTGCCCTCGAGCCTGGAAATCCTCTCCGGGATCCTGTCGACGGTCGGTCTCTCCGGCGAGTTCCTGGAGGACGCCGCCTCTAACGGCGTGCCCCCGGGCATCTGCTTCTTTCACCAGCTGTTCATCGGGCTGGCCGGCAGCGGATATTTCGCGCCGCCGAAACTGGTGGCCGCCAGCTCCCTGCTCTGCGATGGAAACCTGGAGTCGTTTTCCCGGGCCGCCCGGGAAGCCGGGGTCGAGTTCTTCTACCTCGATGTCCCCTACCGCGAGGATCGTGATGCGGTGGCCTATTGGAGGGAACAGTTCGTCGACCTGGCCGCTGGTCTTCTCCGGAAGATGCCCGCCGGCAAGGATCATCCTCGCGGCTGTTCTTCCCGAAAGCTGTCTTCCCACGCCGGGAGGCTCCTGTGGATGCATATCGTTCCCAGTACGATACCATGCTCCGGGACATGCCGGATGACGAAAGGAGGGCCAGGATCGGCTGCGAAGAATATGCCGCACCCTATTATTTTCGGATGAGCGGCAGAAAGGTATAGGTGGGCGGGGTATAGAGGATCTTCACCGAAGCTCCAACCAGATCCCCCGGTCCAGGCGGAACAGGCAGGGTGGAAACCGGCAGCTCATAGATAAAAAAATAAGCATATTGGGTGTTATCGATCGTATGGGTTGCAGGATCATCCGCCTTGATGATTTCATAGGAGTACCCGGCGGTGTACGTGCTCTCGCCGTGAGCCAGGTAATGAAAGGTGTTGCCGAACTTGCGCACCAGGGAAGCATATCCTGCGGCGGGAAACGAGGATCGATTGAAAAACTCGGGCAGTATGTAGGTAACGCGGGCGCCCTGGGGCAGGTAAACCGGCGCGAAGTAGAAACCATTCGCGGTGCCGCCTGCGGCGTTGCTAAAGCGATGCACGACCCATTGCCCGTTGTTCAGGAAATAGTAGCGGTTGGTCAGCGGCGTAAACTCTGCGGTGGACAGGGACAGGATCCGCGTCGTTTTTTCGATCAGAGCCTCCGTTGCCTTGGGTCCGTCGGCGGCGGCAGGTGTTCGGTCTGAGGCGGCGCGGAACGCGGGCAGCGTATACTGAGCGATGGCCCCGTAAGCGAACAGATCGCCGCTGATGCTTTCATTGGGATGGCGCAGTTCGAGCCAGTAGGAATAAGTCAGGTTGTCGACGACGGTTCCTCCGGAAGGGATCGCGAAGTTTTGGCCCTGGGCGGCCCCGGAATTCAGGCTCTGCACCGTGGCTAACACGTCGTGGACGGTATAGTCCTGGTTGGCACGATGCAGGGACAGCGATAGGGATGCGGAGGGGTGCGTATCGATATAGCGCAAGGTCAGCCGGGTCAAAACCGCCCCATCCGGGAAGTTCAACCCTGCCACATAACATCCGGTTCCGACCGGGCCACCATAGCAATCCCCGTTCACATGTTCCAGGTGGGAAGAAGCTTTGTTCCAGGAATAACCGATTGCCTCCGGCTTGAAGCCGGAGGCCGGAACGGACAGAATCCCGGTGTTAACGGCGGGCGGAGTGTAGTGGATGGTCACGCCGCAACCCCACGCCCGGGTGCCGGCGCTATGAGTGGATGGCGGAAGGTGCAGTTCGAGCCAGTAAACCGAGGCGAGGTTATTGATAAGCGGGTCGGTAATGCTGGAGTCTGTGGTGATAAAATAGTTGCTGCCGACTCCCGTGGGAGGGGAAACGGCCATTTCCACTCGTTGGTGGCTCAGGTCCGAACGTACCAGGTTGGTACTGGATAGACTGTTGGAATAATCCTGGAAGAAGCAGAAATCCACCTTTTTAACGACCGCGCCATGAGGCAAATTCACCGGGGCGTAATAGACGCCGTCCGCATAGGAAGCGTCCATATGTGCCAGGTAGTTGCCGTAATTTTCGTAATCGTAAAGGTCGTCGGCAGGTACGAAGGCCGCCGGCGGGACTGCCAGGTATTCGGTCCCGGGGGCCGCCGGTGCGGCCGGCCCGTTCCGGTCAGGAAAATCTGCGTCCGCCCGTGCCACCGATAAGGGCGCGGTCATAAGAAAGCCGCAGACCAGAATGGCTGCCATACGATCCAGCCGATCCATGGGCCGTTTTTTCATTTTGGATCTCCCATTTCCATTTTCATATCTTACCGTAAAACGTACCAGAACCGCTACAATGTCGGCATGCTTTGGAGACACTCCTGGAAGCGCGTTGGCTTTTCGAGTAGCATCATTCAATGAATTTTTCGACGGATCCCGTGGTCATTGGTCCAAGAGAAGGCAAGCCCTCCACCAGAGAGGTGGTCCGGGAGACGGCGGCGATGGCCGGATACGCGCTGCGCCTGACTTTCCAAGGGATTGCGCGGGTCATCTTGCCGACACCTTATTGGGTTATCATTGGAGCGGGACTATCATCCGGAGTCAAATCAAGCCTGCCAAGGAGGGAATTTAAACCATATGTCCCATACGACCAACCTCGCCCACATTTCGCTTAGGCTGTTCCTTGGGTTCATGGCGATCCGGTTATGGGATGCCGGAGCCCTGGCACAGGAAAACTTACCGGCGGTGTCTCTTGCCAATGAGCGGATCGAGTTGACCATCCGTCTCCAGGGAGGCGCTTTTTCCGGGATCGGATTACGCGACGGCCCGGAAAGTCTCAACCCCCTCGCCGCCATGGGTCATTTTTTGTGCCTGGACGGTTTCGGTCAGCCTTCTCCGGAAGAGAAGGCGGCCGGCATGCCCTTTCATGGCGAGGCTTCGCGACAAAAATGGACTGCTTCTGCCGAACGGTCCGACGGCAATGCCCGCTCGGTTTCTCTTCGCTGCTCCCTTCCATTGGCGCAGGAGTCTTTTTCCCGAACACTTGAGATCGTCGATGGAGAAAGCATCGTTTATGTCAAAAGCCAGCTCGAAAGCTGGATAGGAGTGGATCGCCCGGTTTCCTGGGCGGAGCATGCCACTCTTGGGCCACCCTTTCTTGAGAAGGGCGAGGTGGTTGTGGACATGCCCGCAACCCGGTGTCGGGTGCGCGCCGAGAAGCCCGGCCCGATTCCAGGACGCCTGATCTACCTTCAGGAATTCCTCTGGCCTATGGCTCCTGTAAAGGAAGGCGGAGAAGCGGATTTACGTCTCATCCCGGATCGGAAATTCCTGGATCTGGCCACTTGCCGGATCGATCCCCAAAGAAAGCTGGGCTTTGTGACCGCCCTTCAACTTAAGAGGCGTCTGCTTTTCGGGTATCTGTTCCGCCGAGAGGAGTATCCCTGGCTGATGAGTTGGATGAACTATACCGGTGACGCCCGGGCCGCGCGCGGAATGGAGTTCTCCACCCAGCCATTTGACATTTCGCGGCGTGAGACGGTAGAAGCCAATCCCATGTTCGGATCGCCGACTTTCCGCTGGCTGCCTGCCAAATCCAAAATCAGCTCGAGCTTCCTGCTCTTCTATACCCCGGTACCGGCAGGGTTCTCGAGAGTGGATGAAATCACATGGAGGGAAGGGAAACTCGTGATCGAAGATCATTCCTCAGGAACCACCATCGTTCTCTCCGCATCCCGGCCGCTCTGACACAAAAAAACGGTAACGATGGGAAATTGCCTGTCCCTTGCTCACCGGGTCATCACCGGTAGGAAGACTCGGCTGGCGGTTTCCAGGTTGTGATGCAGAGCGCCATCGCTGCCCACCGCGAATATTTCCAGGCTTCCATCCAGATTGCGGGCCACCGCCAGCTGATTGGTCAGACTGGCGCCGGCCGGTTTGCCGAGGTTCGACCACAGGCCCCAGCTGCTGCTGGGCGCCGTTTGAACGATGTGCCACAGCAGGCCGTCGCTGCCCAGCACAAATAACGCCATTCTTCCGCTGCTTTGAAGGCCCACGACCGGGTCACTGCCGGAAAATGAGGTGAACAGCACGGTCCCCAGACTGGCCCAACCGCTCCAGAATGAATTCGGAGCCACCTGCCATTTGTGCCAGATGCCACCGTCGTCGCCGCTGGCAAACAGCTCCAGGCGTCCATCCTGGTTCTGGCTGACAACGGGGGAGCCAAGACGGACGCCGTTCGGCTTGCCCATCCCTACCCAGCCGCTCCATCCACCGTTGGGAGCCGTTTGATAATTCAAGTAGATTTCATAGTTGCTGCCCCGCACAAATATTGCCTGGCTCCCGTTCTGCTGCCGGCTGGCGCACAGGATCGGATCGATAGAAATTCCGCCTGGCATCCCCATGCTGGACCAACTTCCCCAGCTGCCGTTGGCTGCAACTTGGGCTTTTCGCCAGACGTTGCCATCGCTTCCCTTGACGAAAATTTCCAGCCGGCCATCCTGGTTGCGACCGGCATATGGGCCATTGGCGTCAATGCAGCTGGAGGCGGAAATGGTCTCCATGGAAGCCCAACTATTCCAGCCATTATTGATAGCGGTTTGGCCGATATGTTCGATGTCGTAGTGCGGACCCGGGCACGGTCCGCCTTTCGCAACCTTCAGGCTCTGGGCGAACACCTCCAGTCGTCCATCCTGGTTCCATCCGACGGATGGCGCCGCTTGGGCGTCGCTTGAGCCAAGGGCATTCCAGTTGCTGAGAAACCAGGTTCCCGGTAGCCATTGGAAAATCTGGTAAATACTCAGATACGGCCAGCTCCCTAAACCCCGCACCTGGGCAAATATTTCCAGGCGTCCATCCTGATTCTGGCCGATTACCGGCCATTCCACAGTGCCCCCGGTCGGTTTCCCGAGACTATACCATCCGCTCCAGGCAACAGCTTCTAAAGAAGCGGCAGGGGAGGCCGACAGAGCCCCGTAGTGCATGAGCATGCCAGCCACCAGAAGCAGAGCACACCCGGTTGAAATGCCTCTGAGCCACATACGTTCCTTGGAGAAGGAGAACATGATAAAAAATGGGTATATGGATAGGCCGGCAAGCGCTTTTCCACATTTTAATACTATTTCCCAAGTATAAGGCCCAATTACAGCGAAAGCAAGCATTAAAGGAAAAAATGGAGGCGTCAGAGATGAATCGGCGGCCTGTCTGGCGGGATTCCCGACGAAAAGCCGGTACCGGGAAGCGGGAGATACGAAATTGATTATCCTCAATTAACAATTCCTCGATTCGCGTGTCGCGCATGGCAGACGATGGCGCTGCAACCCAATTCCGTCAGCGCATATGGGAAATGTCCCAACCCGCCGGCTTCAGGTTTTTCCGCGATCCGGGGAAAGGGGTTAAAAACGGAGCCCGTCCAGGCTGTCCCTGATTCAGGCCGCGGTTATCTCCCTGTCGTCGAGGACCGTATACCATAAACAGGAAGTGCTCGGATCCCTCCTCGGCGCGATAGTGGCCCGCGGGAATGCAGATGGTATCGACTGCCCTGTATCCGTCGATCTTTGCCGGCATGCCCCGTGGCCCATGTTTCCCATTTGCTTACCACTTTGCAGGAAACAGCATCCACGAGGTCATGGGCGCTCCTTACCGCGGCCAGGGGAAATTCATTTGACCGGCGCCGGCGTCGGTCGGTCCGGGGGGGAGTTCCTTCTTCCAGCCAAGAAGTTTTTGGCGGAGCGGTGCGACCGTTTCGGGATATTTTTCTGCCACATTGTTGAGCTGGGTCAGATCCCGGCGAACATCGTATAATTCCACCCGACTGCCGTCCGGGTTCATCAGCAGCTTCCAGTCGCCATCGCGGATGGCCAGCATCGGGCTGTGATGGAAGGGTTCTCCGGCAATCCGGAAACGCCACTCCCACAGCAAAGGAGTCTTCCGGGCCCGCGGGCGCCCCAGGAAAACATCGCTCATGTCTTCGCCATCCAGCGGGTGCCGAGCCGGGACTTCCACCCCGGCCAGATTGCAGACCGTAGGCAGCCAATCCACGCCGGCGACCACGGAAGTATCGTCCATTTTCCCCGGGGTAACTCCTCCGGGCCCCGGCCAGCGGATGATCCCCGGAACACGGACGCCGCCTTCATAGAGACTCCGCTTTCGGCCGCGGAAGGGTCCGGCACTGCCGATGCCGCTATGGCCCGCATTGCGGATGTGGATATCCTCCGGCCCGTTGTCGCTGCTGAAAAGGATCAAAGTATTCTCCGTCAATTTCAGGTCGTCGAGTGCCTGGAGGAGCCGGCCGAGGTGCCGGTCCAAATCGGTCACGGAGCTGTTGAAAACCTGGGCGGCGCTGGCCAAAGGAAAATCCTTGCCTCCGGCCCGGAGGTTGGAATAAAGCGCCATCTGCTCCGCGGTCGGATTCAGAATGGCATGCGGCACGAGGGTCCAGAGTTGCAGATAAAAGGGTTCCTCTTTATGGGTACGGATGAACCGGATTGCCTCGTCGACAAAGAGCGCCGATGACCTGGCCCGATAGTAGGGATCCTCTGCCGGTCCCTCGGCGCTGCCGCTTTCCCCGCTGCCCACGAAATCGAATCCGTAGGCATCCGGAGAAGGCCCTCCGGAGTTGCTTCCCAGGTGCCACTTGCCGATATGCCCGGTGACATAGCCGGCCTGCTTCAGCAGAGTGGGCAGGTTTGGCACCTTGGGATCCAGGAACTGAGACATGCCGCGGGCCGTGTTCTGTTCCGGGGTGGCGAAGTGGCCATGGATACGATGTCGCGCCGGGTACTGGCCGGTCAGGAAAGCGCAGCGACTGGGAGAACAGACCGAGCCGTTGACGTAGAACTGGGTGAACAGAGTGCCTTCCCTGGCCAGGCGGTCGATATGCGGTGTCTTGATTTGAGGATGGCCGTAACAGCCGAGATCGCTCCAGCCCAGGTCATCCGCGAGGATAAAGATGAAGTTGGCTTTTCCTTTGGCGGCAACCGTTGGTGCGGAAAGCAGAAATGTCCCGCAGAGCATCAGAACGGCAGAGAATGTCGAAAACCTGTATCCCTTCATGTCGGACGCATCCTTGTTTTTTCCCGGGATCCGTGGAGTTGGGCAGTCTGCTGATTTGTCGGTTCCATGGTATCCGTGGTGAATTTTAGCACACTTCCAGGCCGGCCTCCCGGGGAGGCGATTCCCTGTCCCCGGGTTGCGGACCGGCTCTGCTCGCCCCCCGGTTGAAACCTGCAGATTCATAATGAAAGTGCAAAAACTATCATGAAAAGCCATTAAGCGGCGAAATAGCGGATATCGTACCGGTGTGTTCCGTCATGGCCATGGGTTGCCCAGCATAATCCGGCACAGGACTGTGATTCCGAGGCATAGTCCCGTCGGGGACGGCAGAATCATGATAATCTCGAAAAAAGTCCCGCTTCTGGATTCCGGAAAAAGCCAAGGGCCAAAGGCCCGGCACACAGTAGCCTGGGGTGGAGCGTAGCACAGCTCCAGGTGCGCAGTTGAAATCTACATAAGGGCTGGAAGCCCGAGACATTCTTTCGCCTTATCCCCAGAGGAAGATCCCGGACAAATATCTTTGTAAAGGATCGATCCCAGAGGATGGGTCGCGGGCTTTCAGCCCTTCGTACGTAAGGCAAACCGACCTGGGGCTCCGCTGCGCTTCACCCCAGGCTATTATGTCAGCGGGCCTTCAGCCCGCCTGCCAAATACAAATCCTTAACGACCCACACGTCCTCCTGCGGAGCAGGAAAAACCTTTTCCGGAAGGCACCAGATCGAATTGTTCTGGAAGCCATCACCCCTGATAAGTTCGAAAAATTCTCTCCCCATCCGAATTACACGGACGGCTTCTTTCTTCCTTTATGATCTTCCCGCCTTCCTGTGAAAAGATAGGGCCAGCAGGAAGACAAGGAAGAGCGGGGACGTTTCCTGCCACTGCAAGCTGGGTCGGATCGACTCTCCGGAGGTTATCCCCGCAGCCCGAATGACCCGGAACACCTGATCCCACCCGGCTCGCAATGGATATTGCAGAGCAAGGGCATGCTCGGGGCTTCTGAAGGAGGAGGCCATTGCTGGCAAACAAAAACCGGATCGGGCCCGCAGCCGGAAACGGTGGAGGCCGCCGAGGGGAAACATGAGAAGCTACGTCGGGTTCTGCTGACCGGCGATCGGGCCAGCCAGCTCCTGGGCGCAATTGGGACAGTAGCGATCCGTACCGGCCACCTCCTGCCGGCAGCTGGGACAACTCGGGCGCAGATTACACTTGCATGCCGGGCAATAGTTGTAACGGGCGCTGACCACCTGCGCACAGCTCGGGCAGGCGTAAGGCAGCGGCTCCCTTAACAGGAAGTAGAGGATAAATCCGAAGACCAGGTAGGCAGGCAGCATGATCAGCACCAGCATGGTCCAGAGTGTGGGGTTCATCCCCCGTCTCTGGGCATCCTGGTGAACATAAGCCACCAGGAACGCAAGCATGGCAATGAGGATCGAGCCTGCGGTGACCATTCCGGCCAAAGCCAGACCGTTCCACAATGGACTGGGATCCCGGAGGGGGCGATCATCCCCGAAATAGAGGATCGTCTGGGAAATGATATGGGCAACGAGAAAAAGGATTCCCAGAATAAGATAGACCTTCCGGGGGATCAGGCGTATCTCCTCCCGCAGGCGATAGCGCTCCCGTGTCCTCCGGAAGCGCAGCCGCCTCAGCTTGTCGCTGAGCGGGGCTCCGGCATTTTTTTGCAATGCTTCCTGCAGTTCCGTCATGATGCCTCCTCGATGGTCATGCGTCAGGGTATTTTCGAACATAGTGATCTCTCCTTTTCATCCTTCCTCCTGAAAACTTTGAAAGGGAATTCCCGATTCGGCTGCTGACCGCTGCTGTTCCCGATGAAGGCTCAGGACAACGGCGACAGCGACGGCCGGCAATAGCCACCAGAACCCAAAAGCCATCTGCCAGGTCCAGGCCGGGAGGCGAAGGCTATTCCCCAGCCGATCGAGAATACTCCAGAGCCAGGAAGCGCTCCACAGGATCCAGATCCAGGAGGACGCCGCCGCACTCCAAAACAGCAGATCACCCGGGCGCGAATCCTGCAGTTCCTGGGCCCGATTATGAACGGCCTGTTTTGTGGACCGGATCAGCTCCGGACTGACCTGCACCTGGAAGGCTTTCAGGCTTTGCAGTACCGGCTGCCATTGCCGGGATCTATCCTTACACGCAGGACAGTTGTCCAGGTGTTGATGTAGCCACTCGCTTTCCGCCCGGGTTATCTCTCCTGCGGTTTCGGAAAGAAGCAGCTCTTCCGCCCGATGGTGCGATTTGAAATTCATAGAACAGCCCCTTCCATTTTCTCCCGGAGCAGATCCAGGCCCCGGTATATTCTCGATTTCACGGTGGAGAGCGGGGCATGAATGACCCCCGATATCTCTTCCAGAGCCAGCTCTTCCAGAAACCGCAGCACCAGCACTTCCCGGTAGCCGGCCGGCAGTTCATTCAAAGCCTGCTGGATATGGGTTCGTTGTTCGTTTTGCATGAAATCTTCGAGAGGGGCGGCCGTTCTTGCGGCGGTGGGAATACTCTTCTCACCGGAAACCTCATCCGCCCACTCGTCCCAGCCGATCGAAACCTTTTGCTGCCGGATCCGGTCAATGGCCAGGTTGCGGGCTATAGCGAAAAGCCAGGCCTCGAAGCGATGGCGGCCGTTATACTGACCTCCCCGCTCTACGACCCGAATCCAGGTTTCCTGGAAAAGATCTTCCGCCGTCGGACGATCCCGGGTCAAAGTCGTGAGGTAGCGCAACAAACGATATTGGTAGCGCTCGATCAGCCGGTCCAGGACCTCCGTGTCCCGGCGCCGCAGGGCCCGGGCCAGTTCCTGGTTTTCGCTCTCCTGGTTTAACGTAATCGGTTCCGCCACGGTCATCATACTATTGTCAAATACGGGCCAGAGCCGGAAAAAGACGCATGGCCGCCCCTTTTTTATCCTTATTATTCCAGCGCCCCAAGGGGACGGGCTTCCTGTTGCCTGGCAGGGATTGAGCGCAGCGACAACGCACGGACACGCAAACGGAGCGTCAGCTGCGAACCGGCGGTCTGCCGGAAGACAAGGGTGATCCAGGGAGCCGCGGAGGGCTCGCTTTCGAATGCCCGCAGGGGGAAGCTTGCCGACCTGCTTTTCGGACCTTCGAAGAACGGCTCAGTAACGGATACTGCCCTTAACGTTGGCCCACCACGGAATGGGCGCAGTCCATATAGGATTGCCGTTCGGATCCAGAGCCGGCTGAATCTTCCAATCCACGCTGGTTGTGCCTTCCGCGCTCTTGAAACGGCCGGTGCCGCCCTGGATGCGACCCTCAAACGGAGGTTGCCCGTCGCTGTCTTCGTAGGTAGCCCAGATCTCGTCCCGGTTGTCCAGCACCAGGGTCATGCGTCCGTTGGTGGTCGGCAGCGTCGTCCCCGGAGGTGCCGGGCAGTGCGAGAAAAGTGCTTCCACCCGGCCCAGGTCAGACAGGTTGCCCGAGGCGGTGGTAATGGTTCTGACCCCGCTCGGACACTCGGTATCACCAAACACCAGCTTGGCCACACCGGTCATGGAACCTGCGAACGGGAAGCTGGCCGCCAGCTCCTGGGCGATAATCGTATCGACGGTGGACAGGTCGCTGGAGTAAAGGGCCTGATATGCCTTGGCTTTTTTTGCCCCCGGGCCGATCACGCTGAATTTCATCGAACCGTTCATCCCTGTGCCGACCAGCTCGGAGGCCAGTTTGGAGAAACGGCCAAACGCCGGTACGGTAAAACTCTTACCGGTAGCCGTTTTAACTTCCCCGGTGGTGGAATAGAAGACAAAATTAGTCACCGTCAGGGGCTTGTCGGTGGTATTCACTACCGTGATGCCCGTATCCCAACCCGGAAGCGTAGCCACAATAGGGGCCAGTTGAATGGTGGATGGCTCCGGCTGAGCGGTTTGGGCAGAAACCGCCCCACTCAGAACAATGACAGCGGTTAAAGGCAGAAGGAACCCGTATCTCATGAAATCCTCCTCGTGTCGGCAGGACATTTGAAATAAGGCAGTTAGTAAATGCTAATTCCGATGATAATCAAGATAACATTAGGTTTCGGAGGAGTCAAGAATTGACGGATTTTCAATGCATGCCTGATCGACGGAAGGGGAGCCCGGAGCGAAGAGCCGTTCTTCGTGAGGATTCGCAGCCCTTCACAGGCTGTGCGGCCGGTCGTGGAAATCGGGAAGCCTGCGGCCAGGGCCGATCCAAACCAGCATCCCGGGAAAGAGCGGGACGTCGGGAAGGAAGAGAAGACCGCTGCCTGAGCCCGGCTGCCCCAACGTTCTTATGTTGCCTCGTTCCATCGTTCTTCTCCATAGCTGCATGGCGCTGGCCCTGGTGCCGGTTTCCCTCGTCGCCGCCACGCAAATCTGCGTCGCCCCCCAGGGCAGCGATGCCAACGCCGGAACGGCCGAAAGCCCTCTGGCCACACCCCGGGCCGCGCGCGACAAGGTGCGGCGGCTCATTTCCCGGGGACTCGCCGGGCCGGTGGAAATCGTTTTTGCGGCAGGCACCTACACGCTTGAATCCCCCCTCGAACTCCGACCCGAAGATTCCGGTACGGAAAAATATGCCGTCACCTGGAAAGCGGCGCCCGGGGCCAAGGTCGTCTGGTGCGGGGGCCTGGCGATTCCCGGAAAGTGGAGCAGGGGCCAGGGCGGCGTGTGGCAGGTGGACCTCCGGGGCATCGGTCCGGAGGGTTGGAACTTCCGTCAGCTGTTCGTGGATGAGAAACGCGCCATACGCGCCCGCTTTCCCAATGCCGATGCGCCCAACCCCTTTCTATACGCCACGGGCGGTGACACCGATCACGTCCTCATGGCCCCGGATCTGGTAAAGGAGGCCTGGGGCCGAGCCCCTGATGCGCAGATCAACATCGTGCCCCAATGGAAGTTCTTTAACCAGTGGAACACGGTCACCCGGGTCGAGCCCGGGACCGGGCGCATCGACATCGCCGACAGCGAAAGGCACGCGAAGATTCTCCCGGGAAACTGGTTCTGGATCGAGGGAGTGCGCGAGGAACTCGACCGGCCCGGCGAATGGTTTTTCGACCGGCCATCCCGTTGCCTCTACTACATGGGCGCTCCGGGCGAAGATCCGAACCCCCGGAACATCGTCGCCCCCGTGCTCCACCGGCTCGTCAGCGCCAGGGGCGACGTGAATGCCGGCACCTACGTCCGGAACGTTCACTTCGACGGCATCGAGTTTCGCCATACCGACTTCACCCTGGGGCACATCGAGGCGCGGGTGCACACCGACACGGCGATCCTGTTCGAGAACACTCTCGATTGTTCCGTTCGGAACTGCCGCTTTGAAAACATCGGTGGTTATGCGCTGTGGCTGCACCTGGACAGCCGAGGCAACCGATTCGACCGCAATACGGTCCGCTACTCCGGGGGCGGGGGAGTGCTCCTGACCGGCGCGCGGTTGTCCTACATGGATGACACCAAGGTCTACACCCCCGGCGAGGCGGCGGCCAAGGTGGCGCCCATCCTCAACGAGATCACCCGCAACACCGTCGAGCATTGCGGGAAGATCCGCTACTACGGGGGCGGTGTGCACCTCGACTCGCGGCCCTTCTCCATGTCGATGGCGCCCGGCAACCGGATTGCCCACAATTATTTCAACGACCTCTCGCGCAACGGCATCTTCGCCTTCCGCAATCAGGGCGGCAACGTGATCGAATACAACCACATCCACAACGCCATGCAGACCACCATTGACGGCGCCTGCATTCACTTCGCGGCGATGAACCACCTCAATGCGCCGAATTTCATTCTCCATAACTGGTTGTACGATGTCTGGGGCTACGAACAGAAGCCGGATGGCAAGCCCGTCCGCAAGCTCGGCAACGGCATCTTCCTTGACTGGGACACCAGCAACACCACCGTGCGCGACAACTGGATCTACAACTCCGTCGGCGGGGCGATCAAACCGATCTGGGAAAACCAGAACCTGGTCATTCGGGACAACCGCGAGTCCGACACCCGCATCGTTCCGCCCTTCGCCGACGATCTCGGCCCCGAAGGCCAGGCCACCGAAGGCATCGACCTGGCCTCGAACCGCCTCACCGGCAGCGTGATCCATACCACGGATTCCGGCCGCTTCACCGCGACGGGTACCTGGAGCTCCAAAACGATCGCCGGCATGTGGGGGCTCTTCCGCTTCCGCTTCCTGGTCGGCACCTCCGCCGTTCCCTCGGCGGCCATTTACACGCTGCCCGTTCCGGAAGACGGCACGTACCGGATTTCGCTGCTTTATAAACCCGGTGCGGATTGCGCCTCCAACGTGCCGGTGACCATCGACCATGCCGACGGAAAAGCACAACTCACCTGGAACATGCGCCAGGGTTCCCCGCACGGCTTTGCCGTCCCGGTCGGTACGTACCGGTTCCGGGCCGGAACACGCCACACGGTCACGCTTTCCACTGCCAACACGGATGGCGAAGTGATCGCCGACGGGGTGGCCTTCGTGAAAGTGGGGAATTGATCAGTAAGGCGAACGGACTCCCGGCTGCTCGAAGAGGAAGAACCCGGGGCCCCGGGCCCGACTTTCATTACTCCTCGAAAGACGGCTGATCTAACCCCGGACGCCCCTCAGTGGCTTGATTTCCCTGTGTCCGCATCGTACACTTGCGATGTGTTTCAGAAAGTGGTTGCAAAATCCAATACAACATGTTCGCTTCCATCGCAAACGGCTGGGCATAACAATGAAAAAAACAGTCCCTATCACCCCGATTTTGCTGCTCCTGGCCGCAGTTTGTACATTCACCGCCGGAAAAGCGCAAACAAAAAACCCTGCACCGGACGTCAGAATCCTGCCCTCCGGGACGATTGAATTCGCCACTGCGGACGGGAAAACCGAAACCGCGTTTCGCCCGGAATTTACCGTACTGTACCGGGCGGATGATCCCGGGTTGGGGCAGAACCGCTTTACCGGGCTGTCCTACACGTTGCCCTTCTGGAAGTCACGGGACAACCGGGAACCGCAAAACCGTGACTATTACAAGTCTGCGGAAGCGATTGCGGTAAATGCGGTGAAATCGGTTAAAAAGGGTGATATCTTTACGCTCCTGTTTCCGGAACATCCGCTGTTTGCGCTGGAAGCAGACATAAAAATCCCAGCCGGGGGCTTTCCGGAGATCCTCTTCCGCTTTTTCCCAAAAAAAGAGGGATATTATTCTGTGGGATACACAGGAGCCATGACCTATCCTCCGGATCGGCTGGAGGAATTGTGGCAGCCCTATATATGGCAGGAACGGCGCTTCCCCGATCAATGTTACCTCACCGTCGACAACGCCAGCCCATTGCCGGCCACAACCGTCACTTTCGGCGGCATTACCTCCGGTGTGGTAGTAAATCCTTCTTTCATACCCTACCGAATGCCCAATTTTTCCAGGGTGAAATACGGCCTGTTGGTGCGCAATTCCAAGGGAGATGCGCAGCCTCAGCTGTTTTCGCCGGTGCTGGGAACCCCCGCCTCAAAAATGAATCCCGGCGATTCCTACACCTTTGGATTCCACGTCTTTTCCATCCGCGGAAGATGGGTGGAGGCCTACAAGTATCTGGCCTATCAGCTGTTCGGGTTTGGCGATTACCGGCGCAATGCCACCTGTTCGCTCAACGAAACCATTGAAAACATGGTTCAATTCGCCATGAACGACTTCTACAGCGGCTGGAATGAGGAGCTGAAGGCTTTTGATTACACGACCGACGTAAAGCATACGGTGAAGCTGGTCTCTTCTCTGCATCCCCTCTCCCTGGCGGTGATCACCGACAACGAAGAGATCTATCAACGGCGTGCAAAGCCGATGATCGAATATCTTATGTCGAGGGAAAAGTACCTGTTTTCCTCGGTGAAAGGAGTTACCGGTCAAAGTCCCTCGCACGCCATGAACGGTCCCGCGGCGGAAGTGTCGGAACTGGGCGCTTTGTTTGCTTTTTCAAGACAGCGAACGCCGGTCTTTTCCCGATATGCCGTCGGGCTTCTGGATAAACCCCGGGCGCTTAATCTTCAGCTCATCAGCGAAGCCGACAGCTGGCAGAATCTGCTGGCGGTTTACCGGGTGACCGGCGAGCAGCGCTACCTCGACCGGGCGGTCGTGAAGGCCCGCGAGTATGTCCGGAATCGCATCGATACCTCCCAGCGGGATTTCAAGGATGTCAGCCTGAACGACGTCCTGGGCGGGCAGTTCTGGACGGATTTCACTCCGAAGTGGATGGATTTGATCGAGCTGTTCGAAACCACCGGGGACAGGCTGTTTTTACAGGCTGCCCTGCAAGGCGCTTACCGTTATGCCGGTTACGTCTGGATGCAGCCCAAAATACCGCAGGGGGCCGTACCGATACATGAATCCGGCCAGCTGCCTATGGGGGACAGGCACAACAAGGCGAATCCAAAACCCATCCTGGTTGCACCGCAGAAAGTACCGGCCTGGAGGGTTTCGCCCATTGGCCTTACCCCCGAGTCATCCTACACCTATTCACAAAATCAGGGAATGTTCATGACGTGTTACGCGGCCTGGATGCTGCGGCTGGCACATTATACGGGCGATGTCTTTCTGAAGGATATTGCCCGCTCGGCGGTGGTCGGCCGCTACGCCAATTTTCCAGGATACGATATCAACGATGAGTTCACCAATTTTTATGAGCGTCCCGATTATCCCTTGCGCAACTGGACCGAACTGACCTACAACCAGATTTACTACAACCACGTATGGCCGCATATTGCCCTGCTGACCGATTTTCTGGTCACCGAAGCCATGTACCGGTCCGGAGCAAAGATAAGCTTTCCTTCCCAGTATGCGCAGGGCTATGCCTATATGCAAAGCAAGGTGTACGGGAGTGAAGAGGGCGTTTTTTTCTCCGACCGGAATGTAAGGCTCTGGATGCCGGCCAAGTTACTTCGATCCGACCATATACAGGTTAATTATGTCAGCGGATACGGAAACGGAAACCTGTACCTGGCTCTCATGAACCAGAGCGATGAAAGCATTGAACCCGTCGTTTCCTTGCAGCCCGATCTGGTGCCGGTGGACGAAGGTAAGATCTATAAGGTCCGGATGTGGGACAAGGAAGGAAAATTGACTTTTGGTTCCATGCAGGATGCCAGGCTGAAAACGTCCATTCCTCCCAAAGGGCTGGTGGCTGTTGCCGTGGAGGGTCTGGAAGTGCTTCCGAAGTTTCAGAAGAAATTTTTCAGCCGGGAAGCTGTCGCCTGGAACAGCAAAAGCCATCTCCAAGGGACCACACCCTTCGGGAAAGCGACCGGAATGATCATTTCCATGGGGGCCGGCCTGGTTCATGCTTATGTCTGGCTGGAAGCGGATGAAAGCGTGCTCCAAAAGGCCGTCCTTTACTACAAAATGGACCAGGAGTGGCGGAGCATGGAAGATGTTCAGTTTCCCTTTGAATACAGCATCCCCTTGGATGACTCCTCGGAAGTCATTCAATTCAGACTGGAAGGGATGACGCCGGAAGGCCGGCCGGTGAAAAGTGAAGTGTTTACATTAAGTCGTTGATGTCGGAGTGCCGCCTGTTGCCTTATCCATCCAGGGGTCCGTATCCGGAGAGTCAGCTTCGCTATACTTTCTCTTGGGATCCTCCTGGAGTGCGGCCCGATTGCGGCGGATGCGCAAAAACGGCAGGCACAATCGGTTCGCAACGGGTCCCGACACGAATCCGAACCGCAAGAATGAGGTACTATGCCATGAAACCGCGATGCACGCATCACCACCACCGGCCCTGTTCTCCCTTCCCGCCAGGACCCTGGCCATTTTGCCGGATGCTGCCCCTGCTTCTCCTGGGAAGCCTTTCCCTCCATGCCGTCGGCATCGACTGCGAGAGTCCTTCCGGCCTCGTACGGGCTCGCGTGGAAACCGACCGGGAGGGGCGGCTCGTCTGGTCGCTGATGCACGGGGCCAGGCGGGTGATGGAAGCGTCGCCGCTGGGCCTTACCGTAGACGGAACGGATCTGGGTCGCGGAACGACCCCGGGTGTCCCCCGGGCCGAGACTGTGAATGAGAGCTTCTTCTGGCGCGGAGGAAAATCCGAAGCCTTCAACCGCTGCCGTGTCTTCCCTATTCCCATGGACCACAAGAGCGGCCTGCGGTGGACCCTGGAGGCGCGGGTCTTCGATGACGGCTTCGCCTGGCGTTACCGTGTGCCGGGCCACGGCGTTCGAACCGTTTCCGGAGAGGCCTCGAGCTGGACCGCTCCCGAAGGGGCCTGGGCCTGGTACCAGACCGACACGCGAAATTATGAAGGGGTCTACCAGCGGAGACTCATTCCCGAAATTCCGCTGCAGGTCAAGGCAAAGGACCGGGAGATACCGGTGCACCTCGGCCCTCCGGTAACCCTGGAACTCCCGGGAGGAGGATACGCCCTGATTACCGAGGCCAATCTGCGCCGCTACAGCGGCATGACTTTGCGTCCGACCGGCACGGCCCGGCTGCAGGCGGCTTTTGAGGATGATCCCAGCGGCTTTCCTGTGGAGGGGGAAATCATAACTCCCTGGCGGGTGACGGTTACCGTTCCGGACCTGGATGCCCTGATCCAAAGCGATGTTGTAGCGGCCCTGGCGGATCCGCCCGACCCCGGACTGTTTCCCCTGGGAGGGCGGGAGGCATGGATTCGCCCCGGGCGCGCCTTGATCACCTGGTGCGTGTTTGGCAACGACGGGGCCCAATGGCATTTGCAGAAGTGGTTTGTGGATCAGGCCGCCGCCCTGCATTGCGAATTCCTGCTGCTGGACGGAGGCTGGCGATCGGCTCGCTGGGGATTTCTGGCTGACGGCGCCGATCCATGGGCACGCCTGAAGGAGCTGTGCGGGTATGCCCGAACCAGGGGGGTGGGCATATTGGTCTGGCATGCCTATCCGGAAGGGCGCAACGACGGGCCGGGCCTGACCCGAAAAGAGGCGCGGGATGAGTTCTTCCTGCGGTGCCGGGAGGCCGGAGTGCAGGGGGTTAAGATCGACTTCTTCGATTCCGAAAGCAGGGAGGTGGTGGAAGCCTGGGAGGATTTATCCCGGCGGGCGGCTGAAAATCAAATGACCATCAACTTCCACGGCGCCAACAAGCCGACGGGGGAGAGCCGCACCTGGCCGAACCAGATCACCCGGGAGGGAATTCGCGAACAGGAGTATGTACTCTGGGGAGAGCTGCCCCTCCCGCATTATGCCGCTCTGCCCTTCACCCGGCTGGTGGCCGGCCCCGGCGATTTTCTGCCCGGATATGTGCGCGCCAGGTACCTGCGCAATACCTCCGCGGTGTTCCAGATGGGCACGGCGATAACGGCCACCTCGCCCTTCCTTTGCTGGCCGGACCATCCGGAAGATTACCGGGGAAGTGTGTTTCTGGGGCTGGTGCAGGCCATGCCGACCGTATGGGACGAAACCCGCGTCCTGCAAGGAACGGAAATCGGCAAGCGTATTGCCGTGGCGCGGCGCTCCGGACGGGAATGGTTCACGGCGGCCATCCATTGCGAGGATCAGCCTCGCCCCTGGTCCCTGGACCTTTCCTTTTTACCTGCAGACTACGTAGGCACGACTTACCTGGACCAGCCGGGGGCAGCCGGTAAGGTGGCGGTCGAGGTCGGCAAAGCACTCCCCCCGGGAGCCAAAATCGAATTGAATCTGGCGCCCGGTGCAGGTTTTATCGGCTGGTGGAAGCCGGCGGTCCGTCCGCGCTGACCCGGCGGGATCGTTTTATCCGGAAACACTTTATTTTCCGGAAACGGCAATCAGAAAATGCTGTGTCCGGAAAAACAGCGTCCCCTCGGAAATTGCCGGCGTGGCCATACAGACGTCCTTCATGGAGTTGGTGCCGAGCAGCTGATACTCCGGGCCTGCCTTGACTACGAAAACGCTGCCGTCTTCGGCCGTAAAATACAATTTCCCGTCGGCGGCCACACCGGAGGCCGAAAAGGCGGTCATCTTTCCCAGGGTCTGGCTGTATACTTTCTCCCCGCTTCGGGCCCGGTAGCAGGTCAGAGCTCCGTTTACCTGCAGGTTGTAGAGCCAATCGCCGTAGATCAGAGGGGTCTGCATATAGGAGCCGCCCCGTCCCACGCTCCAGGCGACGTAATCGCTGGAAGACTGGTTTTCCGGCAGGGAGATATCGCCGGCGGCATCGGGCTTAATGGCGTAAATCGGCGACAGGCGTCCATGGGCACTGTTGATGAAAATGAGGCCGTCGGCGAAGACCGGGGTGGGGATGGGAATATCTCCGCCGCCGGACATGTTCCATAGTTCCCGCCCGGTCCGGAAGTCGTACCCGCCGATATGCTTATAGCCGTTGACGAGGACCTGGGTCCGCTCCTTTCCCGCCAGAACGGTCGGGGTGCTCCAGGTCGGCACATCCTTTCGCGGGGTGCGCCAGCGCTCCTGGCCGGTGCTCACATCCAGGGCGGCCAGGAAGGAATTTTTCTGCACATCGCATTGCAGAAGAACGGTGCCCTCATGAATGATCGGCGAGGAGGCAAAGCCCCACTGGGCGGAGGGGTCGGTGAAGAAGCCGGAATCGAGAATCCCGAAATCTTTTTTCCAGAGCAGCCGACCTTCCAGATCATAGCAGTAGAGCCCCTCCGAGCCGAAAAAGGCCACCAGGTGCCGGCCGTCGGTAGCCGGAGTGGAATTGGCGTGTGTGGATTTTGGGTGCCGCTTGACTTTCGGGACGCCCTGGTAGGCCAGGCGTTCCCACCGTATTTTCCCCGTCCGCTTGTCCAGGCAGTACACTTTGTATTGCTGGACGATGTCTTCGGCGACCGGTTCCACGTCGCCATACAGCCCGACTTTCAATTCCGGATTTCCTTTTGTCGGGATGGCCGTGGTCACGAACAGTCGATCTCCCCAGACAATCGGGCTGGAATGGGACAGCCCGGGTAGCGGGGTTTTCCAGGCAATATTTCTGGGGGCATCCACGTCCCAGGACACCGGGGCAGGGAAACCATCCGCCACCCCGTTTGCCGAAGGGCCGCGAAAGCCGGGCCAGTTGGACGGGCTGTCCTTTCCGGCCGACCGGACGGCCCAGGGCAGAATCAAGCTGAAACAAAACACCCACACACAGGTCAGCGGGAATCGTCTCATAATTTCTCCTTATCCCGTAAAAAACCTGCCCCCGGAAGGGAAGGCACCATGATGGCCGGCAACTAATAAAATGATCTCCCCGACCGTTATGCCGCACTCCCTAAAGTTGTACTCCAAAAGCGCTTCCCGTGGTATGGTTTTCGCGCTATTCATCGGCACGCTCTTCCGCTCCCGCCCGCTCGCTCCTTTTCGATTTTCAGGACAAAAGTGGCTTCATCAAGCCCCCCCCCGTTATCGGCTTGATTTCTCCGGCCCGGAGACGTATCATTGCGAATCGGTCAGAAATTTCGGAAAAGCATTTTCCGATCCATGGTGGAGCTATCCAATGATGAAGCCTTACAATTTCCTGATGGCAATTCCCGTTTTTTTTCTGATCTTCCTGGGCGTCCTGGTTCCGGGGCGAAAAGACGCATGGCTCCATGCGGAATCCGTGCCGTGTGCGGCCACCGCATCCGGTTCCATTTTCAGCAGCCGCGGAGCATCCGGAATTCTGACTCTATCCGGCGACTGCACCGGCCCATGGCAGGTATCGTCGGATGTCCATTGGATCTCCTTCCCCGCCAGCTCTTTGTCCGGAGGCATCGCATCGGGTTCCAAGGCCTATGGAAGCGGGAATGGAACGGTCGCCTTCCAAATTGCAGGCAACTTCAGCGGAGCGGCCCGCAGCGGGCATATCCTTTTCGAGAAGGCGGGTGGGAGCGTTTTTCTCCCACTGATCAAGTCCGGCTCATCCTCTCAAAGCGTTTTCTCTGCGCCGGCTGGCGGCTCGGTTGCCCCGGCGAGCATCCCCGCCGAAAAATCGGCCTTTCTTTACAACTCGGTCCCTGTGAACCAAAACGCTACCCTGTCGTGCGGGTCCTGTTCGATCCGTTTCGGCGATGTCCCCGAGGATGGAACCCAGGCAGCCGTTTTTGCCATCGCCTGTGCGGGAATCATTCCCGGTTGCAGCAGCGGTAATTTTTGCGGGGCCACTGCAATCACCCATGCGCAAATGGCTCAATATCTGGTCCGGGCGAAGGAAGGAGAACCGCCCGCCGACTACTGCGCCGCCGGATCTCCCTTCGGCGATTTGCCCGCCGGCGACGGATATTGCAAATATGCCAGGCGATTGAAGGAACTGAATATCACTCCGGGCTGCACGAATGGCAATTTCTGCCCGAACGCCGATTTTACCCGGGAGCAGCTGGCCGCTTACCTGGTGAGGGCGGTTTACGGGGAACCGCCGACCGATTACTGCAGCAGCGGTGCGCCTTTTGGCGATGTGGCGGCCGGCAGCACTTTTTGTCCTTATATCAAAAAGCTCAAAGAATTGGGAGGGGCGCCGGGCTGCGGCGGCAGCAATTACTGTCCTGCGGGAAAGGTTACCAAATCGGAAGCCGCCTCGTTCCTGTATTTGTCTTTCCTGAAAGGCCAGTGCGAAGGGACCGTCGCCCTGATCGGAAGCTCCGGCGGGAAAGTGTCCGTCGACGGAGCGACGGTTACCGTCCCCGCGGGCGCTTTCACTTCGACTATGGCGGTGGTGCTTTCCAGGATACGGAACCTCCCGGGTGCTCAGGCAAAATCTCTCCATCCGGTTGAACTCCTGGCTGCATCGGAGGAGCTGTCCGCCGGCTATCTCCTGAGCGGGCTGCAAAAGAATTTTTTAAAGGACATTCTGGTGGAGATCCCCATCCCCGGCATACCTTCCCTGGAGGCAGACGAGAAACTCTTTGTTCGATTGGGCATCCGCGAAGGCGGGCGATTGAAGAGTACCGAAAAGCCGGTCCACCTGGTTACCAGCCTGGAAGGAACGATTTCCGGTAATCTCCTGAAGGCTCTGATTAAGGCCTACCCGGTTCCGTCCATCACCCGGGCAAGACCGCAGATCGGAGAGGATGAATCGGAAGCAGCCATGGATTTTGCGGCTGTCAGAGAGAGAACGATGGAGACCAGCCATTTTGTCGGGTACGGAACGATGTCGGGCAGTGACATGAGCGCCAGCCTGAACCAGATGGAACAGTACTATGCCGCCTTGGCGGCAGACGGGTTTAACTGGACGATCAACAACTGCCGGATGCACAACGGGGTCTACACTAAAATACCGGTCTATTTCCAGGATAGCGGTGCCGGCGACGAAGGACAGTATGTGCGGGGATCGATTACCGGCTGGGACCCGTGTGCGCAGAATTCCGCCTGGAGAAGCGATCGAATCCGGATTAACACCAACAGCAGCAACACGCCGCTCCGGGTTCGCATGACCATGGCGCATGAGTTATTTCACATGATCCAGGTGGTCTATGCGGCAGGGGCGGATGACTGGATCGGCGACGCCTCCTCCAACGCACTGGAAACCGTTCTGACCCCCACGACCTGTCCCGATCTGGTGCGGGCCTATCCGTGCTTCATGCTCAAAGGCGTTTTCAATGCGGATCAGACCGCCTGCCTGGCGGATCCCTGGTACAACATCGGCCGGGTTTCGCCGGGTGTTCGCCACGGTTATGGTTCGGCTCCTCTTCTCGAATATTTCGTGAAGAGGAGCGCTGCCTCCTTCCACACCATATGGAATTCCCTGCGCACCGGCAGCAACACCTATACCGCCGTGAAAAATGCGGCAGAGCCCTTTTGGAGCTGCACAAATTGCATGGGAACCATCTGGGAAGAGTTCATCGTCAAGTATTTTTTTAACGATCCCATCTTTTCCTGCCGGGACACGCCAGACGGATTGATCAGCACGCTGGCGTCCAGTGCCGGAATGGCAGTAAGCAATTTCAAGACAAAAGCCGGCGATGAAAATGCCTTCCCGATTTCCCAGTCCATTCCTGCCTACCCGCTTTCGGCTTATCCTTATGAAATAGTCCTCAATCCGTTTTCCAGCTCGCGGAAACCTCTTCCGGTACCCATTCACGCCATCGGCCTGCTGCCCAGCCAGAAGGTCTTCATAAACAGAATCTCCGGTGCGACCCTCACGCCGCTTCCGACCCTTACCAGTACAGCCAGCGTTACCCTCATTCCTGACTTTAACGCTCTGAGCCCAGCCTATCTTACGTTTCTTTTCGTGGATTCGAGCACTCCGGGAGCCGCCGCACGGATGAGCACGGCAGCCACGAATACGGTGACTCTGGCCATCGGCGGTCCGTGGATAGAAAGTGTGTCAACGGTTGCCGGCTGCAATACCCTGGTTCTCACGGGTTTCTTCCCGAAGGGATCCCTGCAGGTTTTTCTGGACAGCGTCGCTGCAACCGTAGTCAGCCGGTACGAATCGTCCGAACTCTCCGTTGCCGTACCGCAAGGCGTCTCCGGCAGCGTCAATCTCTCCGTCTACGTCAACGGCCTGAAGAGCAATGTGATGCCGTTTGCGCTGACGGGAACCGCCTGTCCCGCCCGTGCGGACATTGACCTGGCTACCTCCGCCTGGAATAGTATGGGGGTGGGGCCATTTGTAAAGTATATGTATGTGGCCACCTGGAACAACACCAGCGGGCTCACCGTTGTCCGTGTAGAAGACCGCCCCTGCACTCCTCCCGGTTCCTGGGCGGCCCCTTATTCGAGCACGATTTATATTCATAACGTCGTCGGAACGGTGTACTGGCGTACGACCGTCACCGGCCATTCCGGCTCGGTGACCGGCCCGGAGGAAAAGGCTGCCGAAATCCCCATGAACGGTACCTGGGACACAATCGAAATGTGGGACCATCCGCCGCCGAAAGCGCCCGGGCCCACCCGCCCGGTGGCATCCGACCCGGGAATGCCGGCCCGGAATGATTTTTCTGGGCTTGAGGCCTTCCTATCCCTTTCCCACCGCCCATTCTATCGGAGCGGCAACCGCCGGTAGAGGGTAAACCCGGCGGATACGGTGTGGTAACTCCATGCGCGCCGGTTGATTGCCCCCGAAAAGTCCGGAAAAATCCGGAAAGAGAGACGGCCGAAGCCGTCTCCCTTTTTTACCCTTCCGGCAAAGAGAGCCGAATTGGGACTATTTGGGCGAGCAGGCCTTGGAGGAATCGCATTTTCCCTTCCGGCATGCCTTGCCATCCTTGCAACCACAATGGTCCTTACCGGCACAGTCGCCGGATGGGCACCCTTCGCATGGGCAGGACCCGCCTTCCTGGCAGCTCCCCGCTGCCGGGCAGCAGTCGGAAGAGCAGGCACAAGGTTCGGAGGCACAACAAGCGGCTTTCCCCTCCTTACCGGATGCCTGGGAACAGCAGCTGTCGGAGGCCTGCAGGGCATATCCGCCGATCAACAGAAAAAGAGCAAGCGCCAATAAGGCAAAACGTAAAACGGACTTCTTCATTTAAAAAATCTCCATAATAAATTGTAATTTGTGTCAGTGAAGGCGAATTACAAAATATTATGTTTCCGGAGGGTGAAAGATGTCCTGTTCTGCGAGGAAAGAATAAACGGAGTATGGTTTTTGACCGGTGTAACCGGTACAGGAAAGACGAGGTATGGAAAAGATTTTTGCCTGGGCGATGGAAAAAGTTCGTGCCCATCCGTTACACGGACAAGTTCCGCCTTCCTGCGGACACTCGGCCGGTCCCGTCGAATCGGCAGGACAACAGGAGCAGGGCAGATCCCGGTTATCGCTTCCGGTTCCCGGCAACCACATGAGTCCGCCAAGTATGAGCAGTACCAAGGTCAGGCCGGGAAACCACCTTATTCCCCGACCTGGCGCGTGAACTGTATTTTCTCTGGATTGGGTCACGGGAAGATTGTAGGATAGAGCGGAATCGGATGTCAATGACTTCCCGCCCGCTTTTCTCTTCGCAGAGCGGGAAACGGAGCCCCGATCATTCCTGATCATCTCGCAAAAAGTCCCGCATCTTCGGATTTCCGTTGGAAAAGCCCTGCAAGGGCTTCGAACCACAGCCCGGGGTTGGCGCGCTTCGCGCCTACCCCGGGTAGGAATGTTCGTAGGAGGCAACCCTGAAAGGGTTGCGCTAAATGCAGCCATGGCAGGTGTTAGCGCAGCCCTTACAGGGCTGGGTTTTAAACAGATCCGCCTACCCGGGGTAGCGCCTATGCGGCGCAACCCCGGGCTGTGATCCGGAACCCCTCACGGGGTTCCAGACTTTTTGCCGGGCCATCATTCCTGATATTCTCACAAAAAAGAAAACACCCGAACACAAACTTACAAACGAAAACCGTTTCGAGTCGGCCTTCAGGCTGCGTGCTGCAAGCAGGTTTCCGCTCGTGCCAGGCAAGCTAAAGCTTGTACTCCCATGAACAAACACTTTTTGCGAGATTATTATTCCTGATGGACGTGCGGATGCACGTAGTCGGACTTTATTAGGCCGTCGGTCGAGAATCCGAGCCGCCGGACGCGGATTCTTTCGTGACCTTTCAGGCCGGGTGGGAGAAGATCGGGAGACAACTCCCACCCGGCGGTGAAAGGATCCGGTTAGAGTTTTGTGACGAAGACCCTGGTGTCGTAAAAGACGGCACTGCCTCCGACCACATCGCTCAGAGGAGAACGTAAATGGCTGTCCACCACCATCAGGGAATTGGCGTGCAGCCCCAGGCCGCGACTCGCTTCTCCGGCAATTTTTTTCCCGTCGATGGTTTGGTCCTCCGAACCGTACGCCCAGTGGCCGTAACCCAGTTCAAAGCTGATGACCCCGCTGCGAATTCGGTTGGTCAGATGCACGCGCCCGATGAGGGCCTTGGTCCGGCCGGATCCCAGGTCCCACTGGCCCTTGGGATTGTCGGCAGAGTGAAGACGCACTAAGTCGTACTCTTTGAGCCCAAGCCTCTGCCCGTCATAGGTATTCATCTCGATATAGTTGGTGGGCTGGACCTTGGTGAGCCAGTAGTTGGAGATGGTTCGGCTTTTGGTGGCCAGCATGCTCCGGTGGGTGATCAGAGTGAATGGGGCATTCTTCTGATCCAGGGATTTGCCCAATCCGTCGACAATGGGCAGATAGGCGGGTATCCCTTTCATGTAGGCACCGGTCAGGGAATTGCGCGTCGTACCCGGCTTCTCGTGATACAGGTTCACCAGTTTTCCATACTTGGCCTTGACCTGTTCGCCAGACCAGCCATCGTTGTAGCTCCACCAGCGTCCTCCGCGATTGAGCACGTAGACGACCTTTTTCCACCACTTGTCCCCGACAATGGCCGACCATTTTGCCTCGTCGAACGATGTCTTAGGCAGATGCCTGCGCGCTTCCCGCAGAATTCTCAGCTCCTCCTCATCGGCGTCCGGGCATACATCCGTGGCGGAATCCCCGAAGGCGATATTGGCTACCATGCGCAGGTAGTATTCCTCCGGCCGGGACAGACTGTCGGTTCCAAATCCCTTGGGACCAAAGCCCGGCAGCTGCAGCCGCTCGGCGATAGCCAGCATGACGCTCTCCATCGAAACCGGCATTTCCTCGTTAAAGACCTTCACGGTCTCGTTCGGAGAAGCAATGACCGGCTGCCGAACCGGAGAAACACGATGCACGATGGACGGGTGCGTCCGGTGGAACTCCCAGCGCTCCAGGTAACTCAGGTCCGGGAAAATGTAATCGGCATACTGACTGGTCTCGCCGATCACGATATCGCTGCAGACCAGCAACGGGATCTTCCCGGGATCCATCAGGGTCGGGATGAGCGAATGCCCTGCCGGCAGGGCATAGACGGGGGATCCCATGTACAGAAACAGGACCTTGATGGGGTATGGGTAGGCATCGCCGGCAGAGGGGATGATTTCCTGATAGACATCGCTGGCCAGCGGGTACCACGGCCTCTTGGCGGGATAGCCGGAGAAGATGGTACTCTTCTCATAGCTGGCTCCGCCGCGGATGATGTCGATTCCGAAGGGGGTAATCTTGCTGGGGTGGTCGCTGAGCTGGAAAGGACGTCCGGTGCCGCCCGCTTCGCCATAGGCTCCGCCGCCATAAACCAATCCGCCCTTCCAATCCAGGTTGCCGATGAGGGTGTTCAGCGCCCCCATGGTGGCGAGCACATTGTAGAAGCCGTTGGTGTGCTGGGATACTCCGCGATGAATCTCGACCACGGCCTTCTTGCCATGGGCTGTAAATTCCTCGGCCAGGGCGACAATATCGCCCGGTTCCAAACCGGCGATTTCGGCCCATTCGTCCATGGTCTTGCGCATGGATTCTTCATACAGAAGCCGGAGCCCCGATTTGACCATAATGCCGTTAACGACGGTGTCCACCAACAGGTCGCCTTCCACCGCTTTAGCGCTGTCGTCGGATTTGAAAGCCACCGGCTGGTTCGCGCGCAGGCAGACAAACGTGTCGGCATCGCCCCCCAGGCCCGCTTCCGAGCCCCGTAAAAAGGCACCGGCGGTTCCGTCGGGGCGGATTTTGACCAGCCAGGCGGCGTTGGACCAGGTGGGCTCATTGTCGGCTGCCGCTGCGGCTTTATTGCAGTTTTCCAGGTAACGCCGATCGAATCGCTGCTTGCCGATGATCCACTGAATCATGGCCATGGCGCAGGCGGCATCTTCGCCCGGCTTGATCGGCAGCCATTTCCACGCCTTGGCTGCGATCTTGCTGTAGCGGGGATCGATGACTGCCACCCGCAGCTTGCCGCTCGCCAGTCCGCGGGTGATTTTGGGCACCTTCAAGGGCGGGCCGTAGTTGCCCTCCAGGATGTTGGCGCCCCAATAAAGGATAAATTCGGCATTGGCGGTGTCGGCCATCCAGTATGCCTTGGCGCCTCCGGTCCAGCTGCCGCCGCTGGGTTGATCGGACATGGACTTGCCGGCGAAGTAAATCGATCCCTGGCACACGGTGGTGTGACCGTGGCCGTTGGTGCTGCCGAAACTGTCTTTGACGAAGCGCAGGAAAAAGTCCTGACGACCCGCCTTGAGACGGCCCCAGTTGAACACGAACTGGTTGTTGCGCGGTCCAAAATCGGGGTGATCCGGATCGATCATCTTATCCAGATGATCTTTATATTTGTCTTTGAACTGAGCCACGGTCATCTTGCCGCTCTGAATGCTGGAAACGTCGGCCGTCATGGAAGCAAATACGGCTTTGTCGCGCAGGGCATACAGATCGCGCATGCCCGTCACCGGGCCGACGCCGTCCTGGGGGAAAAGATTTCCGCCCTCGCAAATCTCGCGAATGGCATCCTGGAAGGCGATGGTGGTCCACTTGCCTTCCCCCCGGCGCCCCGCCCGTTTGAGTACCTTTATGACGCGATAGGGATCATAGGCGGTTTGAATTCCGGACTGTCCTTTGGGGCACAGAACTCCTTTGAGTCGGGTCGCCTGGGTGACAGGCGTATTCCAACCGATGTGCGGGTCCATGGTGCGGGGGGCGTAGGGATTGCCTTCGATCTTGACGGCCAGGCCTTCCTGGACTCGGACTTTGATTTCGCACCCGGTGTTGCACTGCAGGCAGGTGGAATATATGTAGTCCGTCGGCTGAGCCGGAAGAGGTGTGACCGGAGTTCCGGACTGCGCTGCGGTACGTTCCTGCAGGAGAGCCAGGCAGGCCCCGCCCAGCAAAGCACCGCTGCCGATCATCTCGCGCCGGCTGGGAGTCTTCGTCTCGCTCCGGGAGCTTCGGGTTAAATTCTTGGCATCATGGCGGCTCATAATTGTTGGCTCCTTGATTCATGACAGGCAAGGCACGGGATTTCCCGGGTGTCCGGCATCGATTCCGTAAAATAGATCACTCGCGGCTTCAGCCCCTGGTTTTGGTACCCTTCAAAGTAGTGCCGGCCTTGGGTGATCTCATACAGCAGACTGTTGGGATTGTTGGCATCGCCAAAGTACATGGCCCCTCCCACGCAGGTAGTCACACAGGCGGGAAGCATGCCGGTGTCAAGAAGGTGGCTGCAGAAAGTGCACTTGCGGGCAGAACCGGCCAGGGGATTGGCTCCAGGCGTGCGGCTGCAGGCTTTGCCGTTTTCCACAAAACTCCGGCGCTCATATTCCTGCGGCCGGGGGGAATCCTGCGTGAAAGTTTTACCGTCGTCGATATGAATGGCCCCAACGGGGCAGGCGTCAGCTGCCGCTTTGGCGTAGTTGCCTTTGAGCTGGTCCCGGTTGAATTCGACGATGCCGTCGGGTCTTCGGGTAATCATACCGGCGGGAACGGCGCGAGCGCAGGGGGCATTATCGCACTGCAGGCAGTTGGACGGTTTGAATATGACCCACGGCTGGGGCCAGAAACGAACTTCCAGCTGTACCACTTTGCGGAACTGCCCTGCGGGGCCGCAGGGATTTTCGGCCCGGCAGGCCACCGTGCAGGCATCGCAGCCGATGCACTTGCGGGTGTCCACTACCATATGCCAGTCGATAGGCCGTTTGGCAGCGAGAGACTCCTCCAGATCTCGCTGCATGCGCAGGATCACGCTTCCCGTAGGCTCTGCCAGCGGGGCGGGCGTTGCCGCCATCCCCTGCCCCATGTTCAGGGCCTGCTGGGTCACGGTGCCGGCGACGGCACACGCGCCTGCTCCCGCCAGGGCGCCCAGGAAACCCCTGCGGTGCGTCTCCTTCCCGGGTTGACTTTTTTCCCGATTGGATTCTTCCATCGTTCACACTCCTAGTGAAAATATTGCCGTCTCTCAACGGATGACGAGCATCTCCCCATAATTGAGTTGGCCCCTCTTCACCTGGGCAGTCCGGAAAATCAAAATGAATCCAGCCACGATGTATCTGCTCCTCCCGCTCAGGTGCCGGACGGAATGAGTGTATTATAATGGAGGGAATTGGAGGGAAACAAGCGATAAAATGAAAAAATCGAGGATGAAGCCTTTTCCGTTTTCTCACCTGGAGCCGGGAGGCGGAGCCAAAATGGTGAATGTCGGCAATAAGGCGGTTACCGCTCGGGAAGCGCGTGCCGAAGCGGTGGTGCGGGTCGGGGCCAAAATTGCCCGTTTGATTGCCGGCCAGGGCGGCCTGGCCAAGGGAGGAGTGGTGGAGACAGCGCGCATCGCCGGCATGATGGCCGCCAAGCGAACCGCCGACCTCATACCCATGTGCCATCCGGTGCCGATCGATCATATCCGGATCTCCATCGTCGTCAGCCGGAGCGATCTGGTGATCACCACGGAGGTCGGCTGTCATGGGGTAACCGGGGTTGAAATGGAGGCCTTGACGGCGGCTGCCGTCGCTGCGCTCACGGTTTACGACATGTGCAAATCGGCCGATAAGGGAATTGAGATCCGGTCCGTCCGCCTTCTGGAGAAGAAAGGCGGAAAGTCCGGACACTGGCGAGCCGCGCCGGTACCGTCCGAATCTTAGGAGCAACCGATGGGAAAAATTGAATCCATTTGCATCAGTGCCGAAAAGGGAGAGAAGAAGAAACCTTTGCCTTCGGTGCGGTTGATCGCCAATCACGGGATCGAAGGGGACGCGCATGCCGGGCCTTGGCACCGGCAGGTCAGTTTTCTGGCGGCGGAAGATGTGGAAAGGATGCGAGCGCAAGGTCTGCCGGGCCTGGCTCCGGGCGATTTTGCGGAAAACGTCGTCGTGTCCGGAATGGATCTCCGCGCTCTTGGGCTGGGGAGTTTGCTGCGCCTGGGCCCGGAAGCCACGGTTCGCGTCACCCAGCTCGGAAAGGTGTGCCACACGCCCTGCGCGATCTATTACCAGACCGGCGATTGCATCATGCCGCGTTACGGCCTTTTCGCCCGGGTCACGGTCGGGGGTCTGATTGCCGTTGGCGACGGGGTGTCCCTGCTCCATCCTGTTCCCTCCGATCGATGGCAGGTGGTGGTTCTGACCGCCAGCGACCGCTGCTCGCGGCAGGAGGCGGAAGATACCGCGGGTCCGGCGGTGGAAGAGCTTTTGCGGCAGCAGCTGGCCGCACATATCTATACTCGGGAGATCCTGCCCGACGATCGCGAGCGAATCGCCGATCGGCTGAAGCACTACAGCGCAGGCCACTCCATCGATCTGGTTCTGGTGGTGGGGGGGACGGGATTTGCACCCCGAGACGTAACTCCGGAAGCGGTGCGGGATGTTGTTGAACGCCCCACGCCCGGTCTGGATGAAGCCATGCGTCATGCCTCCCGGCAACTTACCCCCCACGCCATTCTGTCCCGGGCCATGTCCGGAATTCGGCAAAGCACGCTCATTATCAGCCTGCCGGGCTCCCGGCGGGCCGCTGTGGAAAACCTGGAAGCTGTTATACCGGCGCTGGAACATGGACTGCGCAAGCTCCGTGGGGATCCGGAGGACTGCGGCCGGCCCCATGAGGTACATCGCCGGTGATGAGCGATCTGCCGGTTTTCGGTATCTGCGGTTACAGCGGCTCCGGGAAAACCACACTGATTGAAGCGATGATTCCGGGCCTCAAGGCCAGATGCCTGCGGGTTGCCGTGGTCAAACATGATTGCCATGGGCTTCAGATCGACTGCCCGGGGAAAGATTCGGATCGTTTCTTTAACGCCGGCGCGGATGTCCTTAGCCAGGGGCCCGGCCAGGCGTTCTTCCGGATTCATGGCCCGCAGGACCGTTTGTCGGAGATGCTTCCCCATCTTTGCCGGCGCTATGATCTGGTCCTGGTGGAAGGCCATAAAACTTCCCCGCTACCCCACAAAGTCTGGCTTTTGGGCGATAAGGAAACCAGCCCGCCCCGGGAAGCGGGCCAACTGGAGCATGCTCTTGCCCGCGATGCGGACCGCTTGAAAATCGTTTCCGGCTGGATTCAGGACCATTTGGCAAAGATCTGGCGCCGCGTTCCCCTGTATGCCGGGATTCTCGTCGGCGGCAAGGCAAGCCGAATGGGGGGCAGCAAGCATTTGAACCAATTCGGAGGCCGGACCTGGATGGAGCAAATCGTGAAAACGGTTGCACCCTTTGTTTCGGAGGTCATTTGTGCCGGAAAAAACAGGCTGCCGGAATCGTTACAGGGTTTGCCGGCTATACCGGACGCTCCTGGCGTGCCGGGGCCTCTGGCAGGGATGCTCAGTGCCATGCGCTGGAATCCATGGGCCTCCTGGCTGTTTGTGGCTTGTGACATGCCAGCCATTTCCGAAGCGGCGCTCCATTGGCTTTTGGCTGAGCCGCGTCCGGGCATCTGGGCGACTCTGCCTCGTCTGGAGAAGGGGAACGGGGTAGAACCCCTCCTGGCCCACTACGACTTCCGTTCGGGTGCCCTTCTGGAGTTCTGTCGCTGTCCGGCGGATATTGTTCGCTGGCCGCAGGTTGCCACCCCGGTGGTTCCGGCGGAATTGGAAAAAGCATGGCAAAATATCAATACCCCGGAAGACCTCGTGGCACTGTCTTCGGAAAGCCGGGGATAATCGGCGGTTCTCTTGGATGCCGGTGCTAAAAGTTTTTTTTGCTATGCTCTGACGTCCTTTACAGGACTGGCGTGCGCGGCACGCATGGCGAAATGGCGGATGTCGTACCGTTGCGCTCCGCGACGGCCTTGGGATGCCCGGCGCAAACCGGCACCGGACTGTTATTCCGAGGCAAAGTCCCGTAAGGTTCTATGATGAAGCGGTAAAAGGCCTTGAAGGAGGCTGAAAGCCTCCCCTATCCTCAGCCCGAGGCGAAGCCCCGGGAAGGAAGCATTTCGCCCCTAAACGACTTTTCCGTACTTTTTGCCGGGCCATCTTCTGTGATGGCTTCGCAAAAAGTACGGGAACCCTGAAGGGGTTCCGGAACACAGCCCGGGGTAGCGCCTGCGGCGCAACCCCGGGCAAACGGATTTGTTTTAAAATCAGCCCGGAAAGGGCTGCGCAAACAAAGGCCATTGCGGATTTTGCGCAACCCTTTCCGGGTTGTCGCCTGCGGGTGTCCCAGCCCGGGGTAGGCGCGAAGCGCGCCAACCCCGGGCTGGGTTCCGAAGCCCTTCCAGGACTTTCCCCAACGGAAATCCATAGGTGCGGGACTTTTTGCGAGATTATCTTCTGTGATTACCCGCGAAACGACAGGAAAAGCTTCCCTGCGGCAATGGAGAGTACGGCTGCCAGCAGGATTTGGATGGTACGGCCGTTGAGAAGCCTGATCCCGAAGCTGGACCCGGCTGCGCCACCGACGACCGCTGCCAGCACATAGGGCAGCCAACCGGCAGGCAGCGAAAATCCGCTCAGGTTTAATCCGACAAGGCCGGCTACCGAGTTCACTAAAACATAGGGTGCGGCAATGGCTGAGATCTCCGCCAGTTTTGCCCACCGCAGGTAAATCATTAACGGACTCAAAAAAATTCCGCCCCCGGTTCCACTCGCTCCCGCCAGAAAACCGATGGCCCCTCCCGCAAGGAGGAAAGCGCTTTTGCCCGGCGGGGAACATTCGGCGGGTTCCCGTTTGCCCGTCAGCAGCCATAGAGCGGAAAAAAGCAGAACGGCCCCCAGAAAAACGGACAGCAGGGGAGTAGGGATTCGAACATAGCCTCCCAGCATGGAAGCCGGTATGGAGAGCAGGGTCAGGGGAATAAAGAGGGCAGGGCGAAAATGTCCGGACCGGTAGAATTTCAGGGAAGTCACCGTGGCAACCAGAACATTCAGCAGCAGGACCAGAGGGCGTGTTTGCGCAGGAGCCCAGCCGACCAGGCTGAAGACCGCTAAATAGCCGGAGGCCCCCGCATGCCCTACGCTGGAATAGAGAAAGGCCACTCCCCCGATCAATCCCCAAAGGCAGGTTTCAGCAAACACGGTCATGGTGCACAAAGCGGAAACAGCGGGATTCTCTTACCATAAGGGATACCATTCCACCAGGTCGCCCGGTTGGAGGACCGCGGCTTCGGAGCGGCCAACCGCCCAACCCTCCGCCGTGAGAAATGAGGCGGCCATAAAAGAAGCCTGGCCGGAGAGGACCCTGACCCCCTGACCGTCTCTTACGGCCCGCAGGAAAAAAGAAAGGCCGGACGGTTTACGAACTTCAGCCGTCAATGGCAGGATGTGGGGAGCTTCCGGCGCCTCCCCGCAGATTGCCGATAAAAAAGGACGCACAAAAAAGCGGACCCCAGCCGCGACGGCCATCGGATTTCCCGGCAGCCCGAAGAATGCGGGGCCGCCATGGGGAAAGCTGCCGAAAAGGACAGGCTTTCCGGGTCGGACCGCTACATTGTGAAACCGGAGAACCGCCCCGCATTCGACAAGTGCGGACCGGACGAGATCGTATTTTCCGACGGATACGCCTCCGGTGGTGACGATGAGGTCCGGTCGCGCTTCCCTGGCCTGCAAAATCGCCTGGCGAATCCCTTCCGGCCGGTCGGAAACGATGCCATGAAAAACCGTCTCTGCTCCATAGAGTTTCAATGCCGCGCATAATAACGGGGCCGCTGAGTTACGGATCTGCTGCGCGGCAATGGCAGGCGAATCGAAGGGGACCAGTTCGCTGCCCGTGGAAAAGACCACGATACGAGGCGGCACCAGAACGTCGAGTTCGGAATGCCCGGCCATGGCGAGTGCCAATACATGCTGCGGACCGAACCGAGTTCCCCGCGATAACAGGCGGTCGCCCTTGCGGAAATCCTCCCCTGCACGGCGGATATTTTCGTTCTTCTGGACGGGAGAGCGCAAGGTAATTGCGGAAACGCGTCCGGCAGGGTCCATGTCCGGCTCCACCTCTTCCATCTTTACGACCGCATCGTAAGGACCCTCCGGAATACCGGCACCGGTCATTATCTCGATACAGCTGCCTGACCCGCTACCGGCTGTGGCCCGGACAAATGCTTCCCCGGCGGCCAGGCACCCCGTCACCGGAATTCGAACGGGTGCCTCCTGTGTGGCATGCCGGGTTTCCGATGAAATCACCGCATAGCCATCCATGGCAGCATTGTCAAACCGGGGATTGCTGTCGAGCGAATCGAGGTCGGCGGCGGAATACCTTCCAACGCAATCCAATAGCGACAGCCTTTCGGAACGTAAATGCTCTCGGTGACGGGCCCCTTCGGCGGCCACCAGGCGAAGCGCTTCATTGTAGGAAATCATAGAGTGACCTTTATTCCTGGATAAGGGAGAATCATAAGACGCACCGCCGGCCTCCTAGCCGCCAATCCCCGCCAGATGGCGGGTGCTGCCCCAGATCCCCTCATGCAGCATATGGGAAAGTTGTTTGTCTTTCATGAGGGAGAAAACTGTTTGTATCAGCTCCTCCTGCCGGTCGGGGCTTTGCAGGAGGTGCCGCAGGGAATACTCCCCTCCTCCAAAGAGACAGAGCTTCAATTTCCCACGGGAGGAGATGCGCAGGCGATTGCACTCTTTGCAGAACGGATGAGAATAGGGAGAGATGATCCCGAGGCGTCCGGCAAAACCCGGGTGGGTAAACTCCCGGGCGGGTCCATCCAGCGGACCCCGCATCCGCTCCGCCCATCCGTGACCTTCCAACCGCGCCAGTAGGTCATCTCCCGGCAAATATTCCGAATGAAAGAACGGGCTATTATCCCTGGTTTGCATCAGCTCAATGAAACGCACATGGACGGGAGTTTCCCGCACCCACTCGAAGAAGGCATCCAACTCCGCGGAAATGAAGTTCCTGAGCAGCAGGACGTTTACTTTGACATGTTCTATTCCCACTCGTAAGGCTGTTTGAATTCCCTGGTGGATCCGCTCGAAATCCCTCGAGCCGGTAATCCGCGCAAACTGGCGGGGATTCAAGCTGTCGAGGCTGATATTAATCGCGGTAAGGCCGGCCTCGCGCAGCGGTGCCGCCAATTCCGCCAGGCGGTGGCCATTGGTGGTAAGAGCAACCGTTTGAATGGCCGGCACCAGGGCGATCTTTCGTACTATATCGACCAGGTCTCCGCGCAGGGTAGGCTCTCCGCCCGTGAGTCGAATTTTCCTGAACCCGAGACGGGAAAAGCCGGCAACCAGATTTTCGATTTCCATTATACTTAGGGACTGGTCTTCAAAGGGATCGCCGCTTGGCTGCCGGTTGGGATGCCTGTCAGGCAGACAATAGAGACACCGGAAGTTGCAGGCATCGGTCAGGGAGACCCGAAGGTAGGCGAGGTTGCGACCGTGAATATCCGTTAAGCGTTCCATCCAGTCTCCTTTCCAAATACGGGAGGCTAGAAGGTTTCCCAACTAACCCTGGCAATCCTCATGGGTTGCGGCCCGCTCCGCCTGCCGACAGTTCGGTTTAGTACAGCGAGCTCGGAGAAAATTCATTCCGGCTTCATCGGGTCAACGCTCGGTTCCTCCGCATAACCGGATCGTTCACTCCAATTAAAGTCCTGAGGCAATTTTACAGATAATGCCTGTTCCGATCAAGGGCGAAGCCGGGCCGGCAGAATGCTCCCGCGCGGCGTCGCAGTCCGCGGCCCTTCCCCGGATCACTCCGACAAGGTGGTTTCCCGGGAGATGCCGTACTTTTCGAGTCGGTAAAGAAAGGTCTTGCGGCTGATGTCCAGCAGGGCCGCGGCCCGGGTCTGGTTCCCTTCCGCTTTTCGCAGCGCCCAGAGGAGCAGGTCCTTTTCGATGGCCTCCAGGCTGATTCCCTGGGGAGACAGAAGGATAAATTCCTCTTTCATGCCGGGGCGGTTCCGGCGCAGGGCCTCCGGAAGATCTTCCACGGTGATTTCCTCCCCCCGGGCCAGAACCACCATATGCTCCATGGCGTTTTCCAGCTCCCGGACGTTTCCCGGCCAGCGGTAGTTGCAGAAATAGGGCATCAGTGCAGGAGACAGGCGCAGGTGTGGACGACCGACTTTCTGCTGGAAATGCCGGAAGAAATGCTCGACCAGTTCGGGGATGTCCTCCAATCGATTCCGCAGAGGAGGCAGCTGCAGCGGGATGACCGCCAGGCGGTAATAGAGATCCTCGCGGAAGGTCCCGTCTTCGGTCATGGCCTTCAGGTTGCGATGCGTGGCCGCCAGAATCCGGACCTGAACCTTCAAGGCTTCCGCCGCGCCTATTTTTTCGATTTCCCCCTCCTGAATCAATCGCAACAGCTTGACCTGCAGGTCCGGGGGCATTTCCCCGATCTCGTCCAGGAATAAAGTCCCGCCATCCGCCGATTCCACCTTGCCTTTCTTATGCCCCACGGCGCCGGTAAAGGAACCCTTCACATGCCCGAACAGCTCCGACTCCAGCAGGTCTTTGGGAATGGCGCTGCAGTTGATGGTGATAAAAGGCTTTTCCTTGCGCGGGCTGTTGAAGTGAATGGCCTTGGCGACCAGCTCCTTTCCGGTTCCCGTCTCACCATAAATCAGAACCGTCGAGGTCGCCTGGGCGGCGCGGGAAGCCAGATCCAGCGCGTGCAGCAAAGCGCCGGAGCGGCCGATGATGTTTTCGAACCCGTACTTCCGATCCAGGCTGCGACGCAGATACCCCACTTCCTCCAGCAGATGCTGATGAGCGAAGGCACGCTGCAGGACCAGGAGCAGCTCCTCCCCGTGCACCGGCTTGATGATGTAATCGAAGGCGCCCGCCTTCATGGCTTCCACCGCATTTTCGATGGTGCCGAAAGCCGTCATCAGGATGACGGTCATTTCCGGGTATCTGCTTTTGACTGCCTTCAGGAGGTCCAGCCCGGATAGGCCAGGCATTTTCAGGTCGGTCAGAACCAGGTCCGGAGGGTTTGCCTCGATCTCTTCCAGGGCTTTTCGCCCGTTGGCCGCCACGGAAACCGTGAATCCCTCTTTTTGCAGTTGGAACTGAACGACGCGCCGCAGGCTGTCGTCATCATCGACTACCAGAATCTTTCCGGCGCTCATCGCGATTCCTGTGACGGCCCTGGCAGCCGGATGGAAAAAGTCATACCTTGGTCCTGGTTGCGGTCGGCCCGCAGAGCGCCGCCATGGCGCTCCATGATCTGAAAAGCGACCGCCAGGCCGAGCCCGGTGCCCTGTTCCTTGGTGGTATAAAACGGATTGAAGATGCGGTCCGGATCCTCTCCTTCGATTCCCGTTCCCTGGTCCACCACCTGGATCAGCACCTGGTTTCCTTGCCGGAAAGAAGCCAGCTGAATCTCTCCTCCTTCCCGCATGGCCTGGATGGCATTGAGGGCCAGATTCAGCATCACCTGCTTCAACTGTTCCTCGTCCCCCTGAACCTGCAGGCCGCCTTCCGGCAATATTTTTCGAAACGAAATTCCCTGTTTGGCCGACAGGTGTTCCACCAGCCGGATGGTCGAGTCGAAAAGTCGACCCACATCGACCTCTTCCCGCTGAGGGTCGCGGGGTCGGGCAAAGTCCAGCAGGCTGGTCAGCAGGCGGTTCAACCGGCGGCACTCCTTTTCGATGATGGCGAGAAACTCGACCCGCTCCTCCTCGCGGATGGACCCTTTTTTCAAAATCCCGGCCGCCCCCTCAATGCTGGCCAGCGGATTGCGAATTTCGTGGGCCAGCCCGGCGGAAAGCTGGCCGATGGCCGAGAGCCGATCGGCTCGCTTGATCTGCTCAAAGCTGTCCTTCAACTCCCGATTGGCCTGGTGCAGCCGGGCGGTCAGAGCTACCAGCTCGGACTGCTGCCTGCGCTGCTGGTCCGATAATAATCCGGTGAGCGATCCTACCAGAAAAAAGAGCACGATTTCCGCGTATTGGTTAATCGCATAGCCGACGTAAATATGCCATGTAATGAGGATGTGCGGAACGTAGCAGATTCCGGCGAAAAAGGCGGAAGCCAATCCCCCCCGCAATCCAAACGATATCGCCGCATAAATAATCGGAAGGTAATACAGGCGCTGGAAAATATTGTGCAACAGGATGTTTTCGTGGGGGGTATAAAAATGGGCCAGGGTTATCATGGCAACGGTACCAGCGATCAGGCCCACGTTCCATTGTTTCTTTTGCTTTTCTTTGCCGGCCATGAATTTCGATTCCACTGCCTGAAATGGGGCAGTCCTCCCGAGTTCAACCAGCATTATGACTTAGGCGCAGGAGCAAAGTAAACGAATATCTCTTTTGTCTGGATCATTTAGCAGTTTTCTCCTCTCTGGAAAGCCAATTGCACTCGCACAGGCGCCAGGCTATGGGGCCTGAATGAAACATAAAATGAAAAAAGGAGAAAAAGTATGAACACCCGAATGAACCGGAAGCTATGGACCGGTTTAATCGTTCTCAGCATCCTGTGCGGTACGATGTTTTCCTCCCCTTCCGGATCTTTGGCGGAGTCCCGGAAAGGGAACCGGAAAAAAATCATGGACAGGGTGGCTGCTGCAAGCACGGCGGAGGACTACCAGGAGATCGCCCGATATTACAAGGAGGAGGCGGCAAAAGCGGAAGAAAAGGCAAAGGAGCATCGCGAAATGGCTTCCTGGTACCTGGAGAGAAAAGACATGGGGAAAATGTCCACCATCGTTCCCAACCGGCAGCACTGCGAAAAGCTGGCAAATCAGTACCAGGCGGCGGCCCGCGAGTTTTCCGCCATGGCCAGAATCTTCGATGATTATGCCGGGATGCTGCGCGGCTTGTCGGCCAAGTAGGTACCGGACCATGCGGTACCGGGCCGGCGGCGGAAGAAGCATTTTTGCCGAAGAGAGGGCCCGCGAGCGGATGGGTTGCTCTCCGGAGGAATCGGCTGGCCGGGCTAATGGAGGAGGGGCGCGCGCCGCGCGCCCCAAGGATTATCCGGTCCGGAAAAATCCTGCACGAGAACCGGCCTGCGAGCGGATAGGCTGCTCCCCGGAGGAATCGGCTGGTAAGGTTATGGCGTTGGTGTGCCCTTCGCACATCTCTACGAATTTCTTGGACAGATGTCTATTCCAACGGGAGACTGTATAACAGCTTTCCATCTTTGTCATACGCGGATAGCTTGGAGTCCCGGGAATTGCCGGCCATGGATCCCATGCCCTGAAGTCTGGTTCCCATGTCAAAGGTCACGATATAAACCATGTAGGCATTTTTATCGGTTCCGGCAATCGTCGGCACGGAAGCGACTTCACCGTCCAGTGCCACTCCGTCTTTCCGGACCAGGGTGCCGTTGCTGACGATGTAAAGCGTAGCGGAATCCTCCGCTCCGCTGCTGCCGGACATCGTGCTGCCGGCATTATGATTTTGGCTCATGGAAACCAGGAACAGACGGCCGTCGGGTCCTTCCACCGGCCGGGTAAGCCAGGTTTCATTGAAAACCAGGGACCATTTCGGTGAACCGACACTGCCAGCGTCAAAGGCGGTCAGCCTGGTTTTTACCGAAGTATTGCTGCCGATGGAGGCTGCGGGGACGACTCTGGATAATGTATAGAGGATCTTGCCGTCGGCGCTGACCGTAAAAGCGCCGTTGGACATGGTCATTGCTTGGCCGGTCATGCTGTCGTCCATCTGGTCGATCCTGTTGCCATTTTGACTGCCCATACCGTTGCCCATACCGCCACTCATACCGCTGTTGCCCGAACCGCTGCCCATACCTTGCGCAAAGCCCAGGGAGCCCAATACAAGTACGAAACAGAAAGCCAGGGTCCATTCTTTTCGAGATGTTCTACCGGTCATTGCTTTGTAAACCTCCTGTGTTTTCTTTTTAGATGTTTTTTTCAACGAAACTACTATCTTCTATAGCCCGGATATGCAAAGGAGTGGCCAGAATGAAACCAATGGGAATAAGAATCGAAACAGGCTTGCCGGACCACAACGATTGCCGGAAAAGGACCATCGCCGGCTTCCGGCAAGCCGGCATTCCTGCGCATGTTGTGGCCACCCCGCACGGGCGGGGCGAAAGGAAATCCGGTTGAATTCTTTATCCGGAAAAAGCAGGAAGATCCCGGATCGCCCGTTCGAGGGCTCCCAACCTGAATTAGAATTGCCGCAAATGAGGCAATCGAAAAAAAAGAAACCTGAGATGCCTCAAATCAGCCAATCGCTCCGCACCTGATCTGACAGACGATCCGGAAGAACAGGAATCAAAAAACCGTCGAATGCAGGTAGAATTGGTTCCTTCCAAGTGAGTATCGCATATAAGAAGGAGGCAGTCATGAAAGCCGATCTGAGGAAGCAATTGGTACAACGACCGTTTTTGCCGGTGGCCTGGTTCTTCTGCGCGTTTTTCCTTTCGGATGGCCGGGCCGAAGTGCGCAAAGATATCGAGTTTGCCAGGCCGATGGGACTCTCATTAACTCTGGATGCCTCTGTGCCGGAAGGTCGCGGTCCTTTTCCGGCGGTGATCATCGTCCATGGGGGCGGCTTCGCCCGGGGAGACAAACAGACCTATGTGCCGCCGCTGTTTGAGCCCCTCAGCCAGGCCGGCTTCGCCTGGTTCACCATCAATTACCGCATGCACCCGCAATTCAGGTTTCCTGCCGCTGTGGAAGATGTGGAGGCCGCCATCGCATTCGTCCGCAAGCATGCCAAAGAATACAAGGTCGACCTGCGCCGGGTGGTGCTGATGGGCGAGTCGGCGGGAGGAACCCTGGTCTCTTTTGTCGGGGTCCGGAACCGGAGCGCCCTCCGCCTGGCTGCCATCGTGCCGTTCTATGGCGTTCACGACTGGCAGGAGCGGGCGGAAGAGGAAGCCGCCGGCAAAATTTCCGCCAGCATCTGGCGGGAGTTTTTCGAAGTTCCTTCCGGCGATTCGCCGGAAGCCATCCGACGGATGCGGGAAGTTTCTGCGACCACCTACATCCGGAAAGGCCTTCCACCTTTTTTGCTGATACACGGCAACAAAGATCAAACCGTCCTTTACCAGCAATCCGTGAATATGCAACAGAAAATGAAACAGGCTGGAAATGTCTGCGACCTGATCACCGTGGATGGCGGGGCACACGGTATGGGAGTCATAACCAACTTTCCGGACACCCAGGTAAAAATGATCGCCTGGCTGAAGGCCACACTGAAACGAAAATGAAAGCGACCTTATGAATCAGCAGGCGAGGGGAGAATCTGCCTGGCAGATCCTTCTGGAAGCGGGCGCCGAAGGCGGTTCGCTGCGTATCGCCCGTTTTCGGAAAAAAGGCGATCCGTGGAAGTTTGTGGTCCATCGGGAGGAAAGCTCCATGAAACCGGGCTTACGGCCGGGTGATCGAAGAGTGGAAGCGGAACAGGAAACTTCTCTGGGAGTCGGTTTCCACGGCGTCTTTCCGGGAAGCGCGAACCATGGCCAGCGCCTGGTTCGGGTTGAGGCCCAGGGCGATGTAACAGCAGGCGCCCATGGTGCCGGCCCGGCCGCGGCCGCCCAGGCAGTGGATGACGACGTTTTCGCCGTTCCTCGCGGTCATGAATGCCTGATCGGCTACCCGTCTGGCCTGTTCGATGGTCGGCGTACTCTGGTCCACCACCGGTTCGTGCATGGTCTTTATCCCATGCTGCTGTGCCCTCTGCAGAAGGGAAGGGATTTTATAACGATCCATTTCCCATTCCTCCAGGAGGGTTATCAGCAGGGAAGTGCGGAACTCGTTGCGAAGGCGGATCAGGTCTTTTTCCAGATCGCGCTCCCATGGATTGCCGTAAAAGGAAGGGCCCTTCTTCCCGGGGGCAAAGGTCAACCCGATCTTCCCGCTGCCGGGAGGAAGCCGGTCTTCCAGTCCCTGAAGCCAATGGACCTGAATCGGATCGGTGTCGCTGGTTCGAAACGCCGTATGTTTCATCCTGCTCTTCCTGTTCCTGCCGATGGCTTATGTGCCGGAGTTACCGCGAACGCCGGCACAGACGGTCCGCCAGCGATTCGATGGTTTGCCGCTCCGGCAGCACTTCCAGCCATGGCTCCGGCAGAATGCCGGGGCCGTAGGCCGCACCCAGGTACATTCCTGCCAGGCAGGCCACGCTGTCGCTGTCTCCATGGATCCGTGCGGCCCGGTCGACGACTTTTTCGAAGCTTCCCTCCCAGCCAAGCGCAGCGGTGACCGCCAGGCCGAGGCAGCTGGGGGACCGCCATCCGCCATCCCCATCCGGGATGGCAGCCTCATCCAGCCAGGGATGACGGAACTCCGCCTGGCCAATCGCTGCCTCCAGGGCACGGATCACGGAGTCTCCGTGGCCGGGACGGCACCCCACCAGGCTGACGGTTTCCCGAAGCATACCGGCATGAAGCTCGCCTCTTTCCAGGGCCAGGCGCAAAAGGAAACTGGCGGCCACCGCGGAATCGACGGCATTCGGGTGCGCATGGGTCACCTGCGCGGAAATCGCCGCCGCCTGAAGCAGTTCCTCTCCCTGAAAAACCATGGGGAGCGGGCAGATGCGCATCACCGCGCCGCATCCGTCGGAGGAGGGAAGGCCGCTGGTGGCCCAGTCGCCGGTCATGCGATAATAGTCGACTCCTTTCATGCACGTAAAACCGGGAGCCGTGTCGGGCGTCAGCGGGTCCCGGGACCATTCGACAAACCGCTTTGCCACGGCGTGGCCGAAGCGGTCCGGATCCAGTGGTCCGGCCGGCAGGTCTAAAATAGCTTTCGCCAGGTAAAGGGACATATGGGTGTCGTCCGTCCACCGGAATTGGCCCCGCGCCAAAGCCACCGGTGCGGTGCGAACCGCTTCTCCCCGGATGAATTCCAGGGGAGCCCCGTAGGCGTCGCCCAAAGCCAGCCCCAAAAAAGCAGCCCGGGCTCTTTCCGGGAAGGTGCCGTTGCTCCGTGGTTCCATAGATCGATCCGCTCTCCTTTAACGATTCCTTGATACGCAATAACTCCTGTATTCTTGTTCTGTTTCCAACGATATGTTTCCGCAGGAGAGATCTCACGCGGCCCCTTCCGGAGGCCCCGGTTTTCTACCTGATTTTCCTGTATTTCCGCAAGGCTTTCCGGACTTCATCGATCGGAACCGCTTCCACTTCCATTCCTTGAAAGCCTTTCATGGATTCGGCCTGCAGAAGAGAATTGTAGATGGCTTCCTCCGTGGCCTCCACCACCGCCTGAAAGAAGGGAGACAAATCCTCTTCCCGGAGCATGGAGGACAGGGGGATCCGCCGGTTGCCCGTCACGATGCGCACCTCGGGCGAGGAGGAAAATGCGATTACATAATCGCCGCTGCCGTGGTTCATGGCCGAACCGGTTCTGCCCAGCGCCAGGGTGGCCCGCCGGGCCAGGCGCTGCAGGGAATGGCCCAGAAGAGGGGCATCGGTGGCCACCACGATCATGCAGGATCCGTCGCCTGTTTTTTCCGTACCCCGGCGGATGCCGGTCCGCCCCAGTTCCTGGAAGAGCGGCACTCCCGCCATTTCGAAACGCCCGCCGTAGTTGGTCTGCACCAGCACGCCGACGGTAAATCCGCCGCCGGGTTCCGGAAGGCGGCGGGAACTGGTTCCGATGCCTCCTTTCCATTCGAAACAGATCGTTCCGGTTCCCGCACCGACACTGCCCTCGGCAACCGGGCCGGAAGCCGCCGCCCGGATAGCATCGATGGCATCCTGGCGGGTCACATGCCGCCCGCGGATATCGTTCAGCGAACCGTCATTGGTCTCCCCGACAAGGGGATTGATGGAGCGGATGTCTGCATTTTCGGGCAACCCCAGCATATAATCCACAACCCCATTGGCCGCGTCCCAGACGCTCAGGGTGTTGGTCAGCAGTATGGGAGTTTCGATCTGCCCCAGTTCGACCAGCTGCGTCGTGCCCACCAGTTTGCCGAAACCGTTTCCGACAAAAACTGCGGCCGGAACTTTTTCCTTAAACAAATTTCCACCGTGGGGGAGAATGGCGGTGATCCCGGTGCGAACGCGATCCCCCCGAATCAGCGTGCTGTGGCCGACCCGAACACCGGGGACATCGGTAATCGCATTGTGCGCGCCCGGGCTGAACCGACCCATTGCCAGGCCCAGCTCCCTGGCCCGCGGGCGGTTCGGGTTTTGTGCGGTCATCATCATGCTGCCGCCGCCGCAGAGACCCAAGGCTATTATTCCGAATGTTTTCATCGCACTCCACCTCTTTCCCAGCGGCCCGGAATCACTATCAGGCATGCCGGTAGGATCCACAACAGGTATATGCTTTTTCCCGGTTTCTTACCGCTTCGCAATTATACGGCGTCGCCCCGGAGCAGGCAAGCGGAGACAGAGGTGCCGGAATGGATGCAATGCAGCGTCACGACATTCCCATGGGAATAACTGCCCTGATCCTTGACATCCATTTTCGTTCTGCTTTAAGCTTATACCACGTAGCAGGATATTGAAAACATTTCTCGGCAGTTCCTTTTATTTTCACCGATGACTCAATAGGAGTTACGACATGAGTGGCAATGTTTGTCCCCTCTGTGGAAAGGCAGTGATGCCCTATTCACGCTTTCTTCGTGAAGCCGAACCTTACAAGGTTTCCCCGTGCGGGAGTTGCGGCGCAAATCTCAGGAGAAGTCCGGTTGTATGGATTTATCTTTTGGTCATGATGGCGGTCGTGGGCCTATGTTCTTTTCTGTTGGGGCGAAACATACTTTTCGTCCAGGTCCCGGTCTGGGTTGGGGTAACGGGCCTGATCGTGCTCATGGCCGGTTCGGTGGTACTCATTAATTATCTGGCATGGCGCTTCGTCGGTTGGGTGCCGGCGGAAAAGGAAACCAGGGCTCCCTAAACTGCAGAGCCGGAAGCAGGATCGTTTGACGCGTTCCTAAGGATCGGCATTCGCCCCTGCTGGGGGAGCCTGATTTCGCGGGAATTCTCCTCCGACCGGAGGCTTGGTTTTTCCGGTCTGGTATGAAGAGAAAGTGCGGGTTTGCACAGCGGAGGGAATGCCGGTCGTCGGACTATCCGTCCAGAACCTCGCGCACCTTGGCGGCCAGGGCGTTGATGCTGAAAGGCTTTTGAATGACAGCGACTCCCTGGTCCAGTACGCCCCGCTGGGCGATCACGTTGTCCGTGTAGCCGGACATGAAAAGTACCTTCAGGCCCCGTTGCTTTTCAGCGGCCTGAACGTACAATTCCTTGCAAGTCATTCCGGGCATGATCATGTCGGTCAGGAGCAGATGGACGGTCTCTTCCTGCCGCTCCAGATAGGCCAGAGCCTCCGGGCCGTTCTCCGCAGTGGTGACACGGTAGCCCTTCTGGCGGAGAATAGTCAGCGACAATTCCCGGACCTGCTGGTTGTCTTCCACTAACAAAATGGTTTCGGTTCCCATATGACCGGCGGCGGTGGACCTGCCGGCCTGGTTTTCGGGCCGGGAACTCTCCGCTTCGGTCAGCGGCAGGTAAACTTTGAAGGTGGCCCCATGACCCGGTTCGCTGTACGCCCAGATATTTCCTCCGTGCTGCTTGACCGTGCCGTAAGCAGTGGCCATGCTCAGTCCCGTGCCATGCTCGCCTTTGGTGGAAAAAACGGCTCGAAAACCCGCAACCGGGTTGCCGGGTCCATGCCGTGGCCCGTATCGCTGACGGCCAGCAAACCATACACTCCCGGTTTTACCCCATTGCGCTCTTCGGCATAGGCTTGGCCCAGATGGACTGCGGCGGTCTCGATAGTCATGGTACCCCCGCCGTGCATGGCGTCGGCGGCGTTGACCGCCAGGTTCATGATCACCTGTTCGATCTGGCCGATATCCACAGTCACCGGCAGGTCCGCGGAGGATAGAAGGACCTCCATGCGGATATCCTCCGGAATGATTCTCCGCAGCATGCCGATCAGACCGGCAACAATACGGTTCAAGTCGGTCTGCCTGTACTCCAGGATATAGGAGCATTTCGCCGAAGCCCAGGATCGGGGTCAGCAGGTTGTTCAGGTCGTGAGCCACCCCGCCCGCCGGCCGGCCAGACAAGCATGATCACCTTCTCGGAATCCGGAAAGAAGAAGGCAATCTGGTGCGCTACGAAATAGGCCAGTCCAAACCCGGCCAACAGGAACAAGTCTCGCCTGGAGAACCATGGAAAAGGTTTCCGCAGAGCGGTCGATGTTGGGGCGGTTCTTTGGGCGCCTAGGGCGCTGGATGTTTTGTTCTGCAAGTTTATTCCTGTCGCCACTGGATGACCGAGCCCCAGCGGTCATCCGAAAAGGTCTTCGAGTCGGCTGGGCCTCTCTGCCAGCATCGGTTCAGCCTGAACGGGTTTTCGTCGGTAACGCCCTCGGGTGAGAAGATCATTTTTACCTGGATGTATCGCGGGAGAATACAAGCAATAAAATCATATTATCAAGGAACGTGATCGGCGAGCTAAAGGCCTGCAAGCAGGTCTCCTTGGGACGGTCCGCTTCCGATCCGGAAAGCAGGGAGATACAGAAACGAACCCGTGTCTCTCCATTCCCGGATCCTTTTTGGGGAACCCGCCATGCGCCCCTGCCGATTACCCGTTTCATTCGTACCACGGCGGTTGGAACAACCGGCCGGGCAGTGGAAAACGGTCACCGGCCTGGTGGCGGCTCATTTTCCCCGGCCCGCTTGTTGCCCAGGCGAAAACACTGTATATTCGAACCATGTTTGACGGACTCGGAAAAAGCAATAGACTATGAAACCATGAAGCATGGATCGATCCCTGGATGGGGTGACTCTTTCCTGCCATTTGCAGAGGGATATCAATGCCTATGATATTTTTCCAACTTCGCCTTCCGCTTTTCTCCGCCTTTCTGCTGCTGATTGCCTGGGTGCCTCGTGTCGCTTCCGGAGCCGGTGTGCGCATCAGCCGGGCCGCCGACACCGACGGCGAGGTCCGGGATTTCCAGGTCTCTTCCACGGGAAAGTACGCGGTCTATTCCGCCTGGAAAACCGAAGTGCCTTGGGTGCCCCACCTTTTCAGCGTGGCCCTGGACGGATCCGAGCCGGTCAGTCTGGCCCCCGACAAATTCGCGGAACAGGCACCCTACTATTCTTTCCGTTATCAGATCACCCCCGACGGAACCCGGGTCGTCTACTCGGGCCGCGCGGAGGGAAGCACGGTCTGCAGCCTTTATTCCGTTCCTATTTCGGGAGGTCCTCCGGTGCGCCTGAGCAAAGCCGAAGAGAATGTGATCCAGTTTGTCATGTCGCCGGACGGCCATTGGGTCATTTTTTCCAGCTATGGAAACTTCCCCTATCGCCTGTTGCGCGCTGCCCCATCGGGAGTTGCGGACTCTTCGGTGGACATCACCCCGCCAGGGGCCAGGCCGATTTCCATAGGCGAAATGCAGATCAGCCCGGACAGCCGGCACTTCCTGTATATGGGTGATATGCTTCCGCTGGATGGTTGGGGCATTTACTGTCTGCCCGTCGATGGCGACGGCAGCAGCTTTATACGGCTGTCACGCCCTGCCATCCCAAAATACGCCATGAATTTTCTGGTGACGGCCGATGGCCGGAAGCTGGTTTACCGCTATGTGGAAGATTCACCTACGACCGCCACGGCGCATTTGTATGCGGTGTCGATCAGCGGACCGGCGACCAGCTACCTGGACTGCAGCGGCAGCATGATCACCGGCGGCCCGGGAGTCGACTTTGTAGGGGTCATGAACTTTTCCGCCAGCCCCGACAGCCGCCATGTCGTGTTCAGCGCCATCCGGGAAGCGGTCGGCAAAAGAGAACTGTACAGCTACCCCCTCGAGGCTCCCAATCCCGGGCCGGCCAGCCCGGTGAAACTGAACGTACCGATCGCCGACGACCAGGACGTCAGCGACAGCAGCTTTATCATCAGCCCGGACAGTGAGCGGGTGGTCTACTCCGCGGGCGACTGGTGCTGGGAACACAACCTGTTCACCGTGCCGATCGCCGGCCCGCTGTCTGAAAATATCCCGCTGAGCAAGCCGATATTCGCTGCCACCTCCTCCGGATATGGATGGCTGAACAGCGTGGTCTTCAGTCCGGATGGGGCACGAATCGCCTTTAACTCCATGCAGGATTCGCCTGATTATATCGATTTGTACAGCATTCCCCGGCTGGGGCCCGCTTCGGCCGCCATCCGGCTCAACCCGCCCCAGGTAAAGGGCAGCAGCGGCTATGCCATCTGCCAGAACCCGGTTTACAGCCCCGACGGCAGCTGGCTTTTTTATACCGCCCAGACCGCCGCCAACCGCACCGACCTTCTGCAGGTGCCGTCCCGGGGCCCGGCCGCCGGGAGTATCAACCTGAGCGGTGTCAGCACCAGCTACCCGGGGGTACTCGTTTTCCGGCTGGTTCCCGGCCAGCGCCGGGTTGTCTATGTGGGTCAGATCGACTCGGCTGCCGTGGAGCTGTACATGGCAGCCATGGGAAACAGCCTCTCCTACCTGCCGATGGTCCTTCGATAAAGCCCGGCGCCGCCGGATCAGGAGCTCCATTGGCCGGGCAGCGGGCCGCTGCGGGCGCCCTTCCACTTCGGATCGAAGAACCGGATGAGTCTTTCGGTGGCCCCGTGAGGGCGCGGATCCACGTGCTTCGGCAGCCGGTCGTAGATCGCGTAAACCCGCTGCCAGTATTTCCGGGAGAGCGCATCGAAGTCCGGGGAATCGCCGCTGAGATCCCGGAACAGCTCGAAAAAGAACAGCAGCTCTTTCCGGTATTCGGCGACCGAAGGATGGAACGGGACGTTGGAATTTTCCCGGCCAGCGAAGGAATGCAGGAGGTCCGCGCCCTCTTTCATACGGGCGTGGAAGTCCACCCGCGGCAAATCGACCCGGTTGTAGTTTCCCCAGTCCGGAATGATCTCGAACAGCGGGAGCAGGCCGACCAGCTTCTCCGCATCGGCGCCAAACAGCCGCCGGTAAAATCCGCGGCTGAGGGCCGCGTGATCGGCATCCGGGTTCAGGAACGACTGTGCCGACTGGTACAGGCTGAGCTGATTCAGCAGCGGGGTCATCGTAAAGCAGATTCCGCCCTGGTACGGCGCGGCCTCCCGCTCGCGCCTGCGCTGCGCATACAGGCGGCCGAACCGATCGTGCGGAAGAATGGCATTCTCGCCTTCCGTGAGGCTGAAGTCCCAGGTCACAATCCGGTTCTTCCTGGCAATCTCGCGCGCCCAGGCCCGGGCATCCGCCATGCCGCCGTCCTTTTCAGGGTTGCCGTCGCTGTTGAACCCGAGATTAATCGCGACCGAGGTCTCATGGGGAAAATCCGGAAGGCGCTTGAGAAAATAGGCCATCGCCTCCTCCGCCCGCTTCCGGTCGAACTTCCATGCCGTGCCCTGGATGGATTGGATAAACTCGCCTTTCCAACCTGGCGGCCCCTGGATGGTGCCCCAGCCCCAGAACGGAGTGCCCCACGTACCGATTTCAATCTCGACTTCGGGCTGGTTCTTCCGGACGACCCCGGCGATCTCCAGGGCGCCGTCGATGAAGGTCTGCGCGGTGCAGCCGTTCCGGGAACAACCGCCCGGATCGCCGGGAAAAATACCGACGACGCTCAATCCCGGCAGCCGCCTGGTCCAGCGGTCCCACAGCATCACCACCTCATCCCATTCCGCCGGCACCCGGGGGCAATGCGTGTGCCAGTCGGCGCCCACCGTGGTGAGCGCCGCCAGCAGCTTGACCCCCACGCCGCGTTCTTTGCCGTGGGCGATGACGGCATTCATCTGGCGCGCAAAGGCCTCCCCGAACGGCTTTTCCAACCCGGCCCGGCAGAACAGGCGCGGCACGAGCCAGAATTCGAAGTGCGTAAACCCGAAGTCGCCAAGCATGTCTATGAACCGGAACCAGCTTTCGTCCGTCCACCGGTACGGCAGCTCCGGGTAGAACATGTTCGGGTTGTAGGCGTTGAGCAGATGCTCCGCAAAGTTGTTGTAGCAGCTGCGCCGCTGCCTTTCCGGATTCTGCTTTTTCGCAGCCTGCCCGTCGGACATCGCCCATCCGCCCGCCACGGTTGTGGTCCCGGCCAGAAATTTCCTGCGCGAAACGGTTCGGGTCGTCATTTCGATGCGTTGTCCTCCCTTATTCGTCGGGGCAGCCGGACTCCAGCGGGTACCTTTTCAAACACAATATAATACAGACGCCCCTCGTTATCGGTAAGATTGCTGCGAAGTCCCGAACCGCCATCCCGGACCGGCGGCGCCGGCGGCCAGGGCACAAAGAGGCGATGGTCCTTGAAGCGCAGGGTCAGCCGGTCGCGTTCGGGATGCCCGGGAATGCGGCCGTACCAATGCAGCCGAAAGAAGGGATTCTCCAGGGTCCAGCGGTGGACGCCTTCCAGGCGAGAGCCGTCCGCCATGGTGAGGGTGGCATCTCCCTGCGGGGAGAACTCCATGCTCCGGATCGGGGGCGGTTCCTCCCGGCGCCCGGATTCGGCGAGGTCGGAAACCAGGGAGACCGGCTTCCAGAGCCCCGGCATGCCCTGCACCTGGCGCCAGTGGGCCCCCGGACCAAACCGCCTGCGTCCCCAGTCATGGGATCCCTCCTGTAGGCCCATGTTCGCCGCCGTAGCCCCGAGCAGCAGCAGGGGAGTGAGTCCCCACAGCGCTACGTAACCGAGGCCGGCCCGCCACCGAGGGTCGGAGGCTGCGACGCTTCCATCCGCCGCGGGTGCGGGCGGCTTAAAACGCATACCGGTCAGCGCCAGGCAGGCAGCCATCGCGGAACAAAGCCAGTACACTTCGTACTCGTAGAGGATCATGCCGCGCGTTTCCACCGCCAGGGCCAGCTGCATGTGCTTGGCCATTTTGAGCGTGTTGACCAGCAGGAGGAACAGGAGGAAGGCCATGACACCCTTGCCATAGGCCGTGGACGGCACGAACGTGCGGTCGCCCCGATAGTAGCGGCAGAGCAGGATCAGGGCGGGCACGCTTGCCAGGAGCCCTCCGAGGCCGTACCACACCCAAAGGGGCACCCCCATCGGCGAACTGAGCAGGATATCTTCGGCCCGTCGGGTCCAGGCCATATAGGGCTCCTGGAAGCACATCCACATCAGCACAATAAACAGGGCGGCGGCGCTGGCCACGTCGAGCGGTTCGCGGGGGCAGTCTTCTTCCGGGAATGCCAGCCCTCCGCGCAACAATCGCCAGGTGCCCCAGGCGAAGCCCGGACCCAGTATGCCGCCGATGGCAAACTCCGCTACTTTCAGGTGAAGTCCTTCCGGCAGAAGGGTGAACATACCCCAACGCATCCACACCGGATGGCGCAGCATGAATCCGGCCACAAAGGCCAGGCCTCCCGCCAGAATGCCGTATTGGCAGAACAACAGCGCGGCGCGGTTGGAACGGCTCTTCAGGTGAATCATGAGCACCACCAGCACTCCCACGACTCCACCCCAGCTTTCGCTTCGGTTGGGAGGAGCCAGGAGCAGGCCGCCCCACTGGGTCAGGATGAGATATCCGGCCCACCAGCCGGCGGCGCACCGGAAGATCAATGCCGCCGCCGGCCGGTCCCCGGGCCTCACCACCCCGTAGACGGCGCCGGCGATCATGGCAAGCGTAGCGGGCAGCCAGTCAACTCCATGGAGATGATTTTGAGCGAACAGCTCCAGGGTTTCGAGCTGTTCCGGAAAGAAAAACCAATAGAGATCGCTGAGGAAGAGCGTTGCGGCCATGGCGGTCAACGCCCGCACGATACGGTCGAGACTGGAGCGGGGTTCGGTGAGTGCCAGGCCCAGCCCGGCGCCGGCGCATCCGCCCGTCAGCCCCCCCAGGAAGAACAGGGCCGCATAGCCGTAGAGGACGTCCGGAAACGAATCGGAAACGATATAAAGGGTGTGCTCCATAATGGACACGGTTCCGTACCAGGCCCACCCCAGTGCACCGAAGAGGCCCGCTACCAGGGTCCGCCGCTGCCAGTCCTTCCGTCCTGACCCCAGAGCCAGGGCCATCCCCAGGAGGGCCCCGGCCAGCATTGCGCCGCGCTCATGCCCGATATCACCGCGGATACCCCAACCCACCGTCATGGCCGCCGCCGTCAGAAGGCAGAACCGGCCCGGGCTCACTGTCCCCGGACTCATTTTTTCGTTCATCGTTGTTTCTCCCATCCGGTGGCCCGACGCTGTGTCTCCCACACCCCGAGGGGCTGGAATTGCGGGCGGAAGGTTCATTCGGAGAGCCTGCGAAAGAATCCCTTCGTCATTCGTGAGTGCAACACCACGAATGTCTCCATCGCAGGGGAAACGCTTTGTTCCGTTCCCTTACCACTTCGCAAGCATACGACGTGTGGACCGCGAAATCAAGGGGAAACAGGGCGGGAAGGACGCTGTTCCGCACGGAGGATTCACAGGCCAGGCGGGTCCTTGGGGGGAGCTCCGATCCGGCGGCTGCCGCATTCCTCGATCCTTTCCGGCACACCGGCCACGCTCCGCTTTCCGGGGAGGGCCGCGCTTTCGGCCGCTAGGTGCCGGCGTCGCTTGCTTCCTGCTCCGCCATACCTTAAACTCGCAAGAGGAAAAAACGGCAGGAAAGATATTGCCTGTTCACACGGGAGGGGGCAGGGATGAAGATACGTTGGTGGGCGGTCTGGCTGGCATGGATGACTCTGCCGTGGCGGGGCGCGTACGCCGGGGAAGTCGGAGTGATCTCGAAGTCGTTCGAGCTGCGCTACGTTACGGATGACCCGCGCGGCTCGGGCCCTACGGATTTCAAGGGAGAAACCCAGGTATTCAACACGGAGGAGCGCATCACTTTTCTCGAACGCTACGCCTCTTACGCCAAACGCTACTTTGAGGACCCCGGGCTTGACAAGGACGTGGTAACCATGGCCGAAGCGCGCGAGCGGCTGAAGGCCGTCAAGCCGCAGCCATCGCCCGAGGTCCGACGTCGGGTTCCCTTGACGGCGTGGCACTGGCTGGGCTACCGCCGGGACGAAAACCGGTTGCACGCCTGCGCCATGGAATCCTGGAAGGTGGCCGGTGTGGACGTACAGGACGGCTCGCTGCAATTCCTGGCCGGCGATGTCCGCATCGAGAGGCGAATCCCGGAGCAGCCGTGGCGCTTCTTCCTCACCTGGCGGGCCCGCTGGCCTTCGGATGGCCGTCATGAGCTCGCGGTCGGCGATGCCGCGGCGGTGTCCGTGGCCGGCCGGCGGATCACATACCGCAGCGGCGGCAGAGCGGTTGAGGGCGGCGATTGCGCCGCCGGTGCCTGGCACGCGTTCAAGCTGGAGATCGACCTGGCGGAGCAGCGCTACAACCTCCTGGTCGACGGCACAACCGTTGCCGACTTCGTTCCTTTGGCCGCCCCGGCGGTGAAGAAAGTGGATGCCTTTCTCGTGAAGGGCTCGCCCGGCACGAGCTTCGATGACGTCTGGGGCGTGGGCTATGTGCCCACCCGGGAGCCGAGGCAGCCGTATGCGATCCGCACTTTTATCGATGAAACCTTTGCGCTCAAGCCGGATCCGGAGGGCTGGGCGGCTCCCGGCTATGACGATTCCGGCTGGGCGATTGCGAGCACACCCATCATCCATGGCGGCGAACGTCATGCCGGGGAGGATCTGTACCTGCGCACCCAGGTCGCCGTCGGGCCCTATGAGCGGGCGGTGCTGCGCATCGAGGGGGTGGAGCCCGAGGCGGACCTGTTTATCAACGGCCGGCATGCCGGGCACATCCCGGCGCCGGTGCCCACCCGGCTGGATGTCACCCGCTTTCTGCGGCCGCAGGAAAGCAATACGCTGGCTCTGCGGGTCAGCCATTTCAGACACACCGAGCCCGACAGCCACCATTCCCCGCTGGATACCCACGTCGGCTGGTATGCGGCGCGTATGTGGCTGGATTTCACCGCTCCCGTCTTTGTGGAGGAATTGCTGGTGCATGCCGAAACCGTAGGCGATCCCGCCTGCCTGCAGCCAAGGATAACGCTGCGGCACGAAGGCTCCTCGGAGTTCAGGGGCTTCCTGGCCATTCGAGCCGCGCGGTGGTTTCCCGAGGAAGCGGTAGGGCCGTCGGGGGAGGCAGTTGTTCCGGTTGCCATTCCCGCCGGCGGTTCGGTTACGGTCCAGCAGGTGGTCGCCGTGAAGGCGCCGCTGCTGTGGACGCCCAGGTCTCCGAACCTCTACAAGGTCAGCGCAACGCTGCGGGACGAACGGCAGCAGGCGGTTGACGACGAAGTGGTCACCACGGGCATCCGCACCGTCGGCCAGGGGGGCGGGACTTTTCGCATCAACGGTGAGCCGGCGCTTTCGACCGGCGCGCTGCTGCTCGGCTATCGTATGCCGATCGATCAGCTGGTGGTCACCCGGGCCTGGAGCCCGGACGACTGGATCGTCCGCGAGCTTCTCCAGATCCGGCGCATGGGCGGCAATACCGCCCGGACCGGGTTTCTGCGGGCCGAACCCCCGCGGTTTGCCGAAATCGGCGATCAGCTCGGGGTGATGTTCCTCTGGGAAACAGCCGCCGGCCGCTGGTGGGGGGATCCCATGGCGGTGGACTTCGCCAACTACCCGGCGTACATGAGGCAGGTCTACAACCATCCGAGCATTATTATGTGGGAGGTGGTGAACGAGCCGTCCGTCAAAGACTACGACCACCTGAACCGGTTCTACACCCGGGCCTACGCCACCCTTTACGCCGTCGACCGGAGCCGGCTCATCTGCCTGAACACCAATTTGAAGCACTCCCGGTTTTCCGGCAATGACACGGGAACGGTGGACATGGAGGGGCGCCCCAATCCCTATCCGCACGCCGCCGCCTGGACCGCCAGCCGGGTGACGCGCTCCCACCACGTTCACCTCACGGGCTACGGAGCCGAGTGGACCGCGCTGCGCGCCTGGCCCGGCGCCGAGTCGAGCTTCCTCGACAGCAACGACCGCGCCTACTTCAACACCGAGCATGAGGAGTCCATCGGGCAGCCCAACTGGTCCTTCGACAGGGGGAAGCCGTCGTACAGGCTTTTCTCGTATGAGTGGCCGTACGATGAGGGCAGCATCGGACGCAAGCTTACAGCGGACGAGTGGCAGACCAGCCAGGCCTGGCAGGCCTTCAGCGCGTATGAGTCCATGCGCAGACAGCGCATTTTCGACATCGACGGCTTCTCGTGGTGCAGCCTGCACGGCGGGGCCAATTCCGGCACGTACCAGAAGCCGCTATTGGATAATTACGGCCATGCGAAGCTCGCCTACTGGGCGGTCCGGATGGCCAACCAGGATGTGCTTGCGGGAAGCGCCGACGTGGACGTGGTGTACGGACCGGGCGACCGGATCGCACCGGTGGTGCTCAACCTGGGCGAGGCCCGCGAAGTCACCGTGAGGATCCACGTCAACCATATCGACGGGAAAACAGCCGCCAGCAGGTCTTACGAGCGGGTTCGTCTCCCGGGCGGCCGGACAGTCACCCCACTGGCTCCCTGGCGCCCCGACTTACCAGCCAATGGACACTATGCCGTGGAGTATATCGTCGAGCGCTAACCCCCGCGTTCGTTCGCGCCAAATGAAACGGCGTTGCCCAGCTCGGACAATCTCACAAAAGTCCGGGAGCTTTTGGGAAAGCACTTCGGGGCTTCCGCGAGAATTCCTTCGCGAAGCCATCAGGGAGGACAACCTCGTAAAAAGTCTTCTTTGTTCCGAGTACAAGCTTCAGCTTGCGCAGCACAAGCGGAATTCTGCTTGCAGCACGCAGCCTGAAGGCTGAACTCAAAACGGCTTTGGTTTGTAAGTTTGTTTTCGGGTGTTTTTAGGACTTTTTGCGAAGCCATCAGGGAGGACA